>NZ_JAUOPN010000013.1 GCF_030547005.1 Maribacter sp. 1_MG-2023
TTAGTAATTAGTAATTAGTAATTAGTAATTAGTAATTAGTAATTAGTAATTAGTAATTAGTAATTAGTAATTAGTAATTAGTAAAAGTTAAAAAATGAAAAATGAAAAATGAAAAATGAAATTTCTGTTAGAGTAGTTTTGTTCTTCTAGCAACCAGATTGCCACGTCGCGAAATTCTCATCGCAATGACGTATACTTTTTACTTAATACTCTTTACTATTACAAAACGAAATGTCAGTTCGAGTGAATTTTCGAAGCATGAGAAAATTTATATCGAGAACCTTCGCGTGTACCGAACCTGTTCTCGATACATTTTCTTTCAGAAAACACTCGAACTGACATTGATAATATTAAGACCACAGATTGCCACGATGTGAAAAACTTCTCGCAATGCCACATACTTTTCACTAAACACTAAATACTCTTTACCATAGCAAAACGTATTGTCAGTTCGAGTAAATTTTTGAAGGATGAGAAAATTTGTATCGAGAACCTTTGCGTGTTACAAACCTGTTCTCGATACATTTTCTTTTAGAAAACACTCGAACTGACATTGATAATATTAAGACCACAGATTGCCTCGTTGCGAAATTCTCCTCGCAATGACGTATACTTTTTACTTAAGACTTTGTGCTTCTTACCTTGTACCTTGTACTTAAAACTTCCCAAAACAATTCAGCACCCAAAACTTACAATTGAGTAACTTAACTTATTTTCCATAGAATAATTCCTCCATCTTTGAGTAATATAAAACCAACTGACCATGGAAAATATCATTGAAATCTTCATTTTCATACATGCCTTTTTTGGCGGTGTGGGACTACTTACCGGCATTGCGAGTATTGTTGTTAAAAAAGGAAGGCTAAACCATAAACGATTGGGCAAATGGTTTTCATGGTCTATGATTATTAGTTCTGCAATTTCTTTGGTGATTGCGAGAATGCCCAACCACATCAATACCTTTTTATTCTTGATTGGTATTTTTACTATTTATATGGTGCTCGCTGGTAATAGAGCGCTCACATTTAAATCTGTCATAAAAACAAAAGCAAATTTGACCGATAAATTGGTTTCAGGTATTATGGCTTTATCAGCTTTATTGATGATTGGCTTTGGTGTCACCGGACTCCTAAACGGCTATTCTCACAGTATTCTTTTTCTGTTCTTCGGAATAATAGGTCTATTTCTACCTTACGGAGATTATAAACTATTTAAGACCACATTAGAAAACAGGAAGCTTTGGCTCATAAATCACCTTAGTAGAATGTTAGGTGCACTTATAGCCTCGGTTACCGCATTTATAGTTGCAGGTATGCACCAAGACACCTTATGGGCGTGGATTACCCCATCTGTTTTAGGCACTGTCTATATTATCTACTGGATTAAAAAAACGAAAGGAAAAAAGAAGTTAAAAACAGCTTAGTCTTTTTCTTTAAGATTTAGATTTTCAGCAAAGTAATCACAGAAATCTTTCATGGTAGCCGTCATTTTATCGTCTTGTGTCGCCTTTTGAAAAGTATTGGTCAAAGAAACCAATGTCTGGTGAAAAAATGTTTTCATCTCATCAACAGGCATATCTTTTGTCCACAAGTCAATTTTTAAAGACTCTTGGTTTTTACTATCCCAAACAGATAATAACATAGCTTTGACTTCCTCATTTTCAATACCACCGTCTTGTGCAGACCAGTTTAATTTTTCAGGAATTCTATTTTCATCTAATCCTACGCGCAGTGTAATTTCTGAAGTATGTAAATCTGCCATCTAATTTCTCGGTTTGTAATTTGATTTTTTAAATATTTCATCCGCAGGCATCGGCATTAATTGCATCATGCTTACATCATTATTTTCCATAAAGGCACGTACTATTTGCCACCCTATGTAACGACCTAGTCTCCCCGGCGATTCGTTGTCTAATTCTAATCCGAATTTTGAAAACGGAGCAGGATCTAAAAATCGCTGATTCAATTTATTATCGGTACTGTATAAATATTCGTTCTCTATAAAATTTCTCCACATAGGCTCTTCATTTGCTATAGCCCATTCCATTTCAGATTCAGAGTATCCTATTTTTTTACTATCAGCAGCCTCTGGCATTAATTTATCTTTCTGGTATAATTCTTTACCGAAATAAACCATACGGGCAAGATATGTACGATCTCTAGGTCTTGGCACAACTTGCTTGGCAAATGCACTTGCTACATCACTCACTAAATAATTGCGATCTAAAGATTGTGCTATGTATCGTTGAAATCCGCCATAATATTTATGCTCAGAACCCAAGTAATTATCAAGACTAATAAATAATAAACTATCGGTTAAAATGATTCTATTATTATAATCTACATCATTGGTTACCGTAAGTACTTTTGGCACCTTGTATTCTGGAAAATAATATTTGATGTGCTTGAATAGTTGTACCAACCCTTCTTCCTCATCTTCAAAACTACGGAAGGCATTACCCACCTCTTGAAACAATTCTATTTGAAGAGAATCTTCCATCTTGGCGATCCAAACACTATCTGGTGCCGGAAACAAATACGGGTACATTTTACGCAATGCCGGTAAACCTTTTTCGCCAGAAGCGGCAAACTCACGATCAAATCGCGAAATCTTTAGATCTATCGGTATGGCAGAAATCTCTTCAGCTACCTTATCACTATCATTACAGCTAGAAAGAATGAAAAAAACTGATAATAGTATAAAAATAGGTTTGACCTTGGTAAGTATTTTAGAATACATTTTATTATTCACAGTGTTCAACTTATTTTTATGGCAAAGTTAATTGATTTTACTAAATAATTAGAGCGGTATGCAAACGGAAAAGGTAATTGAGCACATTGTTAATTGGTTAAAGGATTATGCCACAAACGCAAAACAGAAAGGTTTTGTCATTGGTATATCTGGCGGAATTGATTCTGCGGTCACTTCAACCCTATGCGCAAAGACAGGTTTAGAACTTCTTTGTTTAGAAATGCCGATTCACCAAGCCGAGAATCAAAGCGACCGTGCATCTCGCCATATTGAGTGGTTACAAGAGAATTTCAAAAATGTAAAAAGACAACCGGTAAACCTTACACCGGTGTTCGATAGTTTGGTTGCTACTTTACCAGCTGTTGATAATGAAGAGGACAGATTTATGTCTTTGGCAAATACACGAGCTCGTTTACGTATGACCAGCTTATACTATTTTGCAGCACTTGAACGCTACCTTGTAGCGGGAACTGGTAACAAGGTGGAGGATTTCGGCGTAGGATTTTACACTAAATACGGAGATGGTGGAGTAGATTTGAGTCCGATCGCAGATTTAATGAAAACTGAAGTATATGCCATTGCAAAGGTTTTAGGCATTAACGAAGAGATAATCGGCGCTGCACCAACTGATGGATTGTGGGGCGATGATAGAACAGATGAAGATCAAATCGGTGCTTCTTACCCTGAGCTAGAATGGGCGATGAACATGAAAGACGAGGGTAAAAAAATTGATGATTTTGAGGGTAGAAAAAAGGAAGTTTATACTATCTTTACAAGGTTAAATACAATGAACCAGCATAAAATGCTACCTATACCGGTTTGTGAGATACCAAAAGAGTTAAAATAACAACTCAACTAAGAATCAAGGTATTAAATCGAAAATAAAGCCGAAAATTTTACATTAAAAGTAAAATAATGCAACTTTGACTTCTAATTTAGAATTTTAAGCCTTACATTGCATGTTGTCTTTTCAGACAAAAAGGTTCCAAAATCTATATAAAAAAACAATTAATGATCAAAGTTTTAATAGCGGATAACCACCCTATCATAAGAATGGGAGTTAGGAAGGTTCTAGAATCCGCTGAGGGATTTGAACTGATCGATGAGGTAGCTACTACCGAAGATCTTTTTGAAAAACTTAAAGACACAACCCCCGATGTAGTCATGCTAGAAATGGATATTCCTGATGTTAATGGAATAGCGGCATTACGCAGAATTAAAAAAGATTACGCGGACGTAAAAGTCCTTATGTACAGCGGTCAATCTGAAGATGTTTACGCCTTAAGTGCCATTAGAGCTGGTGCTTTCGGATATTTATCGAAATCTTCTGGTGTAGAATACATTACTGCAGCAGTAACTAAAGTAAGTGAAGGTAGCATGTTCATTACAAACGAACTTGCACAACGTCTTGCTTTCGATGAAGGAACTAAAAAACCAAGAAGGTTCTTTAGAAAATTATCAACTAGAGAAATAGAAGTATTAAAACTTTTAGCTAGTGGTAAACGTAACAAAGAAGTTGCATTAGGCTTGAACCTAAATGAAAAAACAGTTAGTACCTACAAAGCTCGTTTAATGAAAAAATTAAATGTAGACAACATGGTAGATTTATTACAACAGGCAAAAGCCTTAGAATTGTACTAAATTCTTACAACTGAATAAAATAAAAAAAGACCTGCTTTTAGCAGGTCTTTTTTTATTTTATGACATCTTTTCAATATTAAGATAACACTCTATTTAATTTCTTATTTAGTAATTTATTCAACTGAATGTAATTCATAATCTCTTCAAGAACTTCTCTATGATCTGTAGTAGAATCTTGAGTTGTATTTTGCAAAGTATTCATTCTCTTTTTAATCAAAAAACAACGCAACGTAAGTATCGTCTCACTTACCAACTGCGCAACACCAATTTCTTTACTCTTCGGAAAAATCTCTTTACGCTCCCAATCATGTAACATATACCGCTCCTCTTCCATTAAAATAGAAGAAATCTGGTTTGCCATTTCTTGCTCTAAACCATTAACAAAATTGGTGATCGAAAAATCTTCTTTTTCATTTAAGGCTTCTATCAATCTAGCATACATTTTACGGAAATCTTCATTCGCCAATTCTATTTCATCTTCTTGCAGATCTAAATAAATTTTCTCGTACACCTTAATCTCTGATAATTCTGGCTCTAATACCAAATCTCCGGCATCATTTTCCTTTAATACTAAATCTTCAAACTGCTCTTTAAGATTACCATAAAGCATAAGCGATTCTATAATTTTTCGCTCTAAAACATATTGTACATCAACTTTCTCTTGCTTTTGCTCATCTACATCTTTACCACGAACTACATCAAAAGCTTTCTGCTCTTCTTTAGGCTGGCTCTTTACATCCTTATCTTCTTTCTTCTCTATCTGCGCAAGGGTATTAAATAATACCGCTTCAGATATATTCATGATCTGAGCACACTCTTGAATATAGATTTCTTTTTGAATTCGATCGGGAATTTTAGCAATACTGTTCACTATATCCCTTACTGTATCTGCTCTCTTTATTGGATCGTTATCTGCCTCTTTTACCAGAAGCGACGCCTTGAACTGAATAAAATCTTTAGCGTTGTCATTAAGGTAGGTCATGACATCTTCTAACTCATTATTCTTAGCAAAACTGTCTGGATCTTCGCCTTCTGGAAATGTGCAAACACGTACATTCATGCCTTGCTCCAAAATAAGATCGATACCACGTAGCGACGCTCGTAAACCTGCCGCATCACCATCAAATAATACCGTAATATTTTTGGTCAATCTATTAATAAGCCTAATCTGCTCTGGTGTCAAGGCAGTACCACTAGATGATACTACGTTATCAATACCGCGTTGTACAAATTGAATAACATCGGTATACCCTTCTACCAAATAACAATTGTCTTCTTTAGCGATAGATTGCTTAGCATGGTAAATACCATACAACACCTTACTCTTATGGTAGATGTCACTTTCAGGGGAGTTTAGGTACTTGGCTGCCTTTTTATCGTTCGTTAAAATACGCCCACCAAAACCAAGCACACGACCACTTAAAGAATGGATAGGAAACATCACCCTACCTTTGAATCGGTCGAATTTTCTAGACCCATTAGGGTTGTTAGGGTCGTCCTTTACTATGGTCAATCCTGTTTTTGAAAGGTATTCTAGTTTATACCCTTTATCTAGCGCTGCAGTTGTAAATCCGTCCCATTGATCCAGGCAATACCCTAACTCAAATTTCTTGATGGTTTCATCTGTAAAACCACGTTCTTTAAAATAGCTAAGTCCTATTGCCTTACCCAACTCAGATTCCCACAACATTTCTTTAAAATGCGTTTGGGCAAATTCAGACACCAAGTACATGCTTTCGCGCTCACTGGCCTGTTCTTTTTGTTCGTTAGATTGCTCAGTCTCCTCTACTTCAATATTATATTTCTTTGCTAAGTATTTAATAGCCTCAGGATACGTAAAATGCTCATGCTCCATTAAAAAAGCTACCACATTACCGCCTTTACCACTACTAAAATCTTTCCAAATCTGCTTTACCGGCGATACCATAAAACTTGGCGATCTCTCATCAGAAAAAGGGCTAAGTCCTTTAAAGTTAGACCCTGATTTTTTTAGCTGTACAAAATCACCAATAACCTCTTCTAGTCGAGCGGATTCATATACTTTATCGATGGTAATTTTTGAAATCATATTTCGACCTTAACCCCTCTGAAGGAGATAAATAATTTTGGTAAATTAGAACTATCAAAAATAGTAATAATGATTCTATTCTTTGGCACTAGATCAGGAAAGCCAGAAACTAAAAAACTTTTTAACAGTACATGTCCGTATTGCCAGCAACGCGGAACTTTAAGTGCTATTATCCAAAAGAACTATTTTCATATCTTTTGGATCAAGCTATTTAAAATTTCCAGTACTACTACGATAGAATGTAGTTACTGTAAAAGTGGTTATTATGAGAATGAGTTTACCGAAGAGATGAATTTGGAACTTTCTAAAACAAATAATTAGCTGTAGTAACCGGTAATTAAACACGGTACCACAGCTAATTTGATTGATGAATTTCTTATTTAAAGGTCGAAACGAAGGCCTAAGGAAATGTTGTGCTGTTCTACAACGGCATCTTTAAATATAGGATTCAAATCATATTTCACATATAATAGAAAACCGTCAACACCTGCATAAGCACTTAAACCGTAAATTAAATCATTGGTATTGTAACTACGCTTTAGTTTGTCTTTTACATTATCACCGTCAAGGTTGTATTTCAATTTTTGGCGTGTACCCAAATTAAACCCACCGTACCCTCCAAGACCCAACCTAAATTGATCTTTTAATGAGTAGCGAATTGTCTTCTCTGTGGTTTTTAGCTTGGAAGGTCCAAATTCAAAATGAATAGGAAAAACCAGGTTATCCATTCTAAACTTAGATTTATTTAACTCATATTCAAACTCTTGAAGTTCAGACTGTCCATTCTCTAGCGAAACTAAATACTGATTATCTTTAGGTTTTAATCCGTTAAACTGAAATGAAAATCCGTAATTAAATCTAAGAAAATTGGTGTTTTTAAACACCCTAGTTCGCCATTGCCATCCCATTTCAAAAAATCTACTACCACCTATCTTGTAAGGTGAATCGTTAAGAGATTGACCTTCAACAATTGCGTTATTAAGACCTACGGCCATTACAAAATCCGAATACGTTCTTCTGTCATACCGAATTTCACTTTTCCAATTCTTAGATTTAAAAAATACCGCAGGTTTTCCGTTAATATCCACACCCAAACGAAGACCTTTATCTGAAATAGTATCAAACTCAATTAAAACTAATGTTTTACCTTCATTACGTTCTAATAGATTAATTTGATTCTCTATGATTGAAATTCTATTTTCAATATTCAAAGCCCTTTTTTCAGCCGCTTCTTGTTTTTTTGAATTTGCTTCGTCAACCGTTATACTTCCGTTTTGGAGTCGTTCATTAATGTTTTCAACTTCGTATTTTAAAGCTTCCTTTTCTTGCTGGGTAATTTTAGCTTTTTGTTCTTTTAAAGTTTCAATTTTCTTTTGATAATCTTCTTGTGCTGCTGAATATTGCACCATGAAAAGTGTCAACACCACTATTAAATACATTGTAATTGTTCTCATTTCGATTTTGATTTTTTTGATGAATAAAACTCCGCTCCCTGTCCCTATAAAATTTATAGAGATGTAGGATAAAACGATTTGTGTTTGATTAATTATTGCGGTCTGCCACTGCAGTTCGCACTTTTATAAAACCGGCTTTTAAAGAATTAAAAATTTGGTCTCTGAAAGATTGATCAAGTTCTTCTTCAACCTCTGTCAACAAAGCCATTGCATCGACAGATTTATCTGTATTAAATATTTTATCTCTTAATATTTCATCTTGAGCACGTCTTAATAACGAATCTACTTCTGCATCGGTAACCGTACTATACTGCTCTAAAACATCTATTTGAGCGACTATATCTACTACTTTAGAATTTATGATTTCGTCTGATATTTTTAATTTAGTATTGGAATTATCTGAAGTGACATGTTCTACAGCTGCTACTTCTATAGCTTTATTTAAAATGATATTCTCTTTTGCATCAGGCACTTCAATTTCTACCTCTTCTAAAGCTATACTCTCCGGTTTTGTTTCTGTTTGCAAAACAACTATGTGTTCTTTTTCAAGCTGATTTAGATCTTCAGTGATTACCTCTTCAACCTTATTTTCATTTTCGATATCTACCAACTCTATTGTTGATTCGTTCAACTCATTAGTACCATTAAAATAAAATAATGCAACACCCAGCAACACTACAATGCTTGCTGCAACGCCCAACCATAAATACACAGGTTTCTTTTTTGCAGTATCAGTATTTAATTCTGATGAAATTTTGGACCACCCATTTTCTGACGGATTAATCTCCCGCTCTTGCAACTTGGTTTTTATATGTTTTTCGAATTTATCGGTTTCCATACCCTATAATATTTTGTTGCCTTAATTGTTCTTGAAGCAATTTTCGGGCTTTTAATAACTGTGTTTTTGAAGTGCTTTCCGTTATGGAAAGCATTTCTGCGATTTCTTTATGCTTATACCCTTCTACGGTATACAACACAAATACCATTTTATAACCTTGCGGCAAAGCATCTATTAATTGTTGAATATGCTCGGTATCTAAATCGGTACTTTGCGATATTTCTTCAGATTGATTCTTTTCATACACCTCATCGTCATAAACCACAAACTGCTGCTTTCTTAAATAAGAGATGCTTTCTCGAATCATTATCCGCCGCAACCATCCTTCAAAACTACCTTCGAACTTGAACGTATCTAGCTTATTGAACATTTTCAGAAAACCTTGCACCATTACATCCTCCGCAAAATGAATATCTTTAATATACTGACGGCAGACACTCAACATTTTTGGAGCATGTTTTTTATACAAACGCTCTTGCGCATCGCGGTTACCCGATGTTGCTTTTTTAATGAGCTGCTTCTCGTTTTTATAAAAAGGTATAATTTTCAAAATATTGGTTTGGTCTTCTATTAGCATAGACGCAGAAGAAGCAGATATAGTTGCCTGAAGATAAACAAAAATTAAAATTAATTTTTAAAATACTGAAATACAGTTACTTAAAAATAAAAAAGATTATATTTTGTTTTAGGGAATTACTTTTTACGATCCACCACGTAATTCACCATCAACTCTAAAGCACTTTTGTACTCAGAATCAGGATATGTACTTAGCAGATTTAACGCCTCATCTCTATACTGCAGCATTTTAGTTACCGCATAATCCAATCCGCCTTTATCCTTTACAAAAGCGATAACTTCTTTGACGCGCTTTTTATCCTGGTTATGGTTTTTGATAGAATTAATGACCCAGCTTTTCTCTTTTTTGGTACAGTGGTTTAGCGCATATATTAATGGCAAAGTCATTTTTTGCTCTTTAATATCAATACCGGTTGGCTTTCCTATTTGTTTAGTTCCATAGTCAAAAAGGTCATCTTTGATCTGAAATGCCATACCGCAAAGTTCTCCGAATTTCCTGAAAGCTTCTACATCTTCGCTTTCGGGCTTTACTGAACAAGCACCGAGAGAACAGCATGCTGCAATTAACGTTGCCGTTTTTTGTCTGATAATATCGTAATAGACATCCTCAGTGATATCTAGACGCCTTGCTTTCTCTATCTGTAATAATTCGCCCTCGCTCATTTCGCGAACGGCGACAGAGATAATTTTGAGCAAATCGAAATCTTCGTTATCTATGGATAATAAAAGGCCTTTAGACAGTAAATAATCGCCAACCAAAACGGCAATCTTATTTTTCCAAAGGGCATTTATTGAGAAGAATCCTCTGCGTTTATTGCTTTCATCGACCACATCATCATGAACCAATGTTGCCGTATGTATCAATTCTATAACCGAAGCACCACGGTAGGTACGCTCATTCACCTCTCCGTCATTCAACAGTTTTGCTGTTAGAAAAACGAACATAGGGCGCATTTGCTTCCCCTTGCGATTTACGATGTAATGGGTAATTCTATTGAGTAGCGCAACCTTAGAGGTCATTGAATCTCTAAACTTAGATTCAAACAGCTCCATTTCCTGATAGACAGGTTCCTTTATTTGTGCTACTATTTTCAGTTGCTCTGTATTAGAACGGCAAAATTAGTCAAAAGCAAGCAGTTAACAGTACTCCGAGAAGAGATAATGGTTTAAAGGGATTGGTTGTTGGTTGTTGGTTGTTGGTTGTTGGAAAAAAAATAAGTTCAAGTTCAAGCTCAAAAATGCTTTTGGCTTTTGGCTTTAACGCTTCGCGTTTTTTAGTATTAAGTATAAACTACTTAGATATTATGCTAGCAATAGCTCTAGTAATTCGTTTTACTAAATATTCTATTTTCCCTATTCCACTTTTTACTTCTTACTTAATACTTTGTACTTCTAACTTTTATTTGCCAACTGTCCACATGCAGCGTCAATATCCTTTCCTCTAGAACGACGAACGGTTACAACTATATTATTCTTTTCTAATGTATTAACATAGCGGTCTATGGCTGCGTTAGAAGCTTGTTTAAACTCGCCATCATCAATAGGGTTATATTCTATTAGATTTACCTTAGATGGTGCGAAACGGCAGAATTCTACCAAGGCATCAACATCTTTTTGAGCGTCGTTAATTCCGTCCCAAACTACATATTCGTAAGTAATTCTACTTCTTGTTTTCTCATACCAATACACTAAAGACTCTCGCAAGTCACTCAATGTAAACTTAGCATTAAACGGCATAATAGATGTTCTAATTTCATCGATTGCGGAATGTAATGAAACAGCCAATTTGAATTTCACCTCATCATCTGCCATTTTCTTAATTAACTTAGGCACACCAGAAGTTGAAACCGTAATTCGTTTTGGAGACATCCCCAATCCGTCAGGAGAAGTAATCTTATCAATTGCCTTCAAGACATTGTTATAGTTCATCAAAGGCTCTCCCATCCCCATAAAAACAATGTTGCTCAATGGTCTTTCAAAATACAAGCGACTTTCATTGTCTATAGCAACAACTTGATCATAAATCTCATCAGGATTCAAATTTCGCATACGTTTTAAACGAGACGTTGCACAGAACCTACAGTCTAAACTACAACCTACCTGACTAGATACACAGGCAGTGGTTCTTGACTTCGTAGGAATCAAGACCGACTCTACAATTAAATCGTCATGTAAACGAACGGCATTTTTAATGGTACCATCGCTACTACGCTGCATTAAATCTACCTTAATATGGTTGATTACAAAATTAGCCTCTAGCATTTCTCTAGTTTCTTTTGATAGATTAGTCATCACATCAAAAGAATAAGCTGCTTTCTGCCATAACCATTCATACACCTGGTTACCACGAAAAGCTTTGTCACCGTTAGAAACAAAGAATTCTCTAAGCTGCTCTCGCGTTAGTGCCCGAATATCTTTTTTCTTTATTTCTTCCATCTTTTTAAAGGTAGGTATTACTAGTGATAAAAATCCCGCTTTCTCAATATGTGATAAAGCGGGATTTTATTATTTTGTCCTTTTTAGAAAGGATATATTTTGAACTTATATAATCAACATGGCATCACCATAAGAATAGAACTTATAGTTTTCCAGTATTGCTTCTTTATATGCTTTGTTCATTAAATCATGACCCATAAATGCAGATACCATCATCAATAATGTAGATTTTGGTAAGTGGAAATTAGTAATCATTGCATTAGCGATACTAAAATCATAAGGAGGGAAAATGAACTTATTTGTCCAACCTTCATAAGTATTCAAAGTATGCTTCGATGAAACCGCACTTTCTAAACCTCTCATTGCAGTTGTACCTACAGCACAAATACGACGCTTTTCTCTCTTAGCATTATTAACAATATCTGTAGCTTTCTCATCAATAAATAGCTCTTCGCTATCCATTTTATGCTTAGAAAGATCTTCAACTTCTACTGGGTTAAATGTACCTAAACCAACATGTAAAGTTAATTCAGCAAAATCAACACCTTTAATTTCTAAACGCTTTAATAAGTGTTTAGAAAAGTGAAGACCAGCAGTAGGGGCTGCAACCGCACCTTCATGCTTTGCATAAATAGTCTGGTAACGACCTTCATCTTCTGGCTCAACATCTCTTTTAATATACTTAGGTAACGGCGTTTCCCCTAGCTCTCTTAGTTTTCTTCTGAAATCTACGTAAGCACCATCATATAAGAAACGTAATGTTCTACCTCTAGAAGTAGTGTTATCAATAACCTCAGCTACCAACGTTTCATCATCACCAAAATATAGCTTGTTACCAATACGTATTTTACGTGCCGGATCTACAAGAACATCCCATAGACGTTGTTCTTCGTTCAACTCACGTAAAAGAAAAACCTCTATACGTGCACCTGTTTTTTCCTTGTTACCGTATAAACGAGCAGGAAAAACTTTAGTGTTATTAAGAACCATAACATCACCTTCATCAAAATAGTCGATCATGTCTTTGAACATCTTGTGCTCAATTTTTCCGGTCTCTCTGTGGATAACCATTAATTTAGACTCATCTCTATTTTCAGATGGATGCTCCGCCAATAATTCGTCTGGAAGCTCAAAACTAAAATTTGATAATTTCATGTAGCTGTTATATTTATTGTAGCAAATTGCGGCTGCAAATATACAATCTGCAGATAGGCCTTGTCAAGTAAAACGTTAATTATAATTCTTTTATACTGAAATCTAGTTGCTTTAGGTCATTCCAAAAATCAGGATATGACTTAGAAACCACTTCTGCATCATTCACAAAAAGAGTAGTTTTCATTGCCAACGGTGCAAAAGCCATTGCCATTCTATGATCGTTATAGGTATCTATAGCTACATCTGCGTTAATTTCAGTCGTTGGCTCTATAGTAAGTGTTTTATCAGTTACCGAAATATTCGCACCTAATTTAGAAAGCTCTGTATGTAATGCTTCCAATCGATCAGTTTCTTTGATTTTTAGAGTGTGTAGACCAATTAAATGACAACCAACTCCTAATCCGAAACAAGTAACTGCAATAGTTTGTGCAATATCTGGCGCATTGGCTAAATCGAATTCATTTGCTACCAATACTTTTTTATCGGTCTTTTTTAAGGTGACTTTATTCTCACCAAAGGTAGTTTCTACTCCGAAGGCTTTATAAATATCTGCAAGTACACTATCGCCCTGAAGACTTTTCTTTTTATAGGCAGATAAGGTAATTTCAGTACCTGGTGCTGCAAGTGCACAAATACCATAGAAGTAAGATGCCGAACTCCAGTCAGATTCTACCACCAAGGTTGTAGGTACTACTTTTACTTTCGGTGAAACTTTAATCATATTACCTTCAAAAGAGGTTTCTACACCTATTTCTTCAAGCAATGCTAAAGTCATTTTAATATAAGGTACCGAAGTAATTTTACCGACCAGTTCTAATTCTAGTCCGTTTTCTAAACTTGGTGCAATTAATAACAAAGAAGAAATGTACTGACTGCTCACATTAGCAGGCAGACTTACTTTATCTTTTTCAATACGTTGACCTTTAATTTTTATAGGCGGATACCCTTCATCTTGTACATAAGAGATTTCTGCCCCTAATGTTCTTAAAGCTTCCACAAGAATTTTAATAGGTCTTTCGGTCATTCTTTTAGATCCGGTAAGAATTACATCTTTACCTTCTTGAGAAGAGAAATACCCTGTTAAGAAACGCATTGCCGTACCAGCATGATGAATATCTACCGTACCCTCTGAAATTTCCAAACCTTTTGCCATTACCTGAGCATCATCAGAATTTGAAATATTTTCAATTTTAATATCTGGGTATAGTGCCGCCAATAATAAACTACGGTTAGATTCACTTTTAGAACCTGTAATAGTTATAGTATCTTTTAATTGATGATTTGACGGACCGGTTAAGTGAAGTTTCAAAGCGTATGGTTTTAAAAATAGAACGCCAAATATACGCCTATTTCAACTTTTTATTGTTGTGATGACGGTCATGATCACGCTTTGTTTTTAAATCTAACTTTTTATCAAAAGCTTGTTGTAAATCGATACCTGTCTGATTTGCCAAACATAATACCACAAACATTACATCTGCCAATTCTTCGCCCAGATCTTTGTTCTTATCAGATTCCTTTTCGCTTTGCTCACCATAGCGTCTAGCAATAATTCTAGCTACCTCGCCTACTTCTTCTGTCAACTGTGCCATATTGGTAAGCTCGTTGAAATAACGAACGCCATGTTCCTTGATCCAGTTATCTACTTCTAGTTGTGCGTTTTCGATATTCATATGTTATTCTAAATTTTTTCAAAAACAATTAAAGATTGGCTCTGACTTTTTACAGCTTCATTAAAAAGTTGTTTCAACCCCTCATAATATGCATTATTATAATGTGCAGAATTCAAATCAAAAGTAAAAAATAAATTAAGGGCACCACTGTTATTATCAGATACATTTAGTTTTAAGATACCTCCATTATCTGGCATACTAAAATTTTTATTCTCGGGTATCGACTTTACATTATACCCATCTGGTATTTTAATATTTACGACATATTGATATTTCATTGGATAACCAAAATCTACCGGATAGTTTCTCTCTGAAGCTACAAAAGGATTCTTATCAAAGAATTTAATCACAAACGGATTAAGATAAATATTATCTCCTTGAAATAAGTTTTCAATTTCAAAATTGAATCGCTCAGTCAACTTTTTCTCATTAGAATATTTTAAATTCTTTTCGTGAGAAATAATATAGAAATCATCTGAAATCTCTTCTTCTAATTTCTCAATATAACTATCTTCTTTTATTGTTGCTAACACTTCATCTTGAGAAACTTTTTTATAACCTGTATTAATTAAGTCAAATACACCTTCTAACTTTTTTTCATTTGAATCTATAGACATTTGTGCACGTAGCATAATTGAATTCTTTTTCTCGGCTACAATATCGTACCAATAACTTTCTTTATCAAAATCCATAACTCTGCCATAGTAATTAAGACAACGAAATGGCAACATGCCAAAAGGCATATATTTATCAGTAGCATCTAACAAATATGACTCGCCATCAATATCAACTTTTGCAACTATATAATTGAAATCATTCATAACCGGATGTGTCTTCTTTGGTAATCCTCTTTTTCGAGTAGCCATAACCATCATGTTCGCTTCTATATCAGCTGCATTTAAAAGGTTTATTAATGCAATATTTATTTCGGCTACATTACCTTTTTTCTCATCAAAAGCTTTTTTAACCTTGTTACCTTGCCAAATACTATATTTTTCATTCCAAGTGAAATGATTTTTTAAAAACTCATAAATATTCTTGGCACGGGTAATTTCATCGCCTTCCGTCAATAAACTTTTATCTACATTTTTTTCAAAAAAACTCTTTTTACGAAGCTGACTACCAATGTCCTTATCCGTTTTAAATTCTTTATCTACATCTTTCCATGATTTCGTATACTTTTCGGTACCACCATAGAAACTTTTATACTCCGATAGTTCAAATTCTAATTTTGACCTATAGTTATTGGATGATAACATATATGCTTCAGAATCTTTGAATGCAGGAATATCTTTCATTACATATTTTAAAGACTCGCAATCGCTATCATCTTTGGTCCCTGGAAATTTAAAACACCCTTTTACAACATTAGCATCATTGACATCTAGGCCCAAATTTCCTTTTAAACTTCTATTATATAGCCAATTACCGGGTATTTTAGCATTAAATTCAGAGTATACCTTAGGAATATCAGATTGAAAATCCCACCCTGTAAAATTAAAGTAAAAAGGAGATTGCATCTCAAATTCATATTCGATAATAGACCCAACTTTAACGTTAGGAAAAGTGAATTTTGTTTGTGACCATTTTTCATTGACTTCTTCATTGAAAAATTCACCCGTATTTACTGAATGTTTAATTTCACCGTTATGCGTGAGTGCCTTTATATTAACTATTTTCTCTTTTCTTGTCTTAGAACGGTAAAGAGGAATTTCAATATTCGCATATTCAAAACCCTCTTTTTCTAGTATTTTAATTTTAGCATGGTATTTTGTAATTAGTAATATATAATCATCTCTAATTTCAAAATAATTATCTCCGTACTCATACAGATAAACTGCTGTTGCTTCTTCATCTTTTTCATAAGATGTAAATGCACTTTCTGATTGTGAAATAGCACCAAACTCTGGTTTTTCTTGAGAGATACCGCTTTGAAAGTAAAAAAATAATGCGCAAAAAATTGTTGTTACTCTAAAATAGGGCATAAATAAATAGTAATAAATTGATGAATATTATTAGATAAAGAATTATCCTCAAACTTGATTCTTGAGTTTCCTAAATTTTCTCTAACATGACTTTTTCCGAGTGCTTCTCAATAATCTGGCGATAAAATTCTTTCAATTGTTCGTAATTTTCACTAGAAACCAAAGATTTATTAAAACTGATTTTAGAAGAAATTTGAAGTGTATTTTTCAAATTAGTTACTTGAAAGTGAAATTGTCCTAATTTATTTGGTAAAGAAAGTATTTTATTCTCCGGTAAAGCTCCTACTTGATAATTTTCTGGAAGTTCAATATTAATTATAAAACGATCTTCCCATGGATAACCAAAATCAACTGGAAACTCCCTTTTTTCAGCTTTAAAAGGTGACTCTAATTGAGATAAGTATAATAATGGGGAAAAATATAATTTGTCTCCGGTATCATCAACACTTTCTTCTAAACTAACGCTATAAGCTTGGTTTAATTTTTTGCCAGATTGAGCTGCATCCTTTATTTTAAAATCTGATATTTCAAGCCCTTCATATTTTGTTTCTAAATCTTGAATATATTCAGCTTCGGTTACATTATTATACTTTTCTCTTAAAAGCATTGCATAATAATCTGAATAACGCTGTTTCACAGAACCTTTAAAATTTAAATCATCACCAAGAACCAAATTCACCATGGTAGTCTCAATAGATTTTCTTTCCGGAGACATGTCCACCATCACCCCGGTACCATCTTTTTGAACCGCTCTACCAAACCAATTTAAATCTCGCATTGGCAAAACATCAACAGCGCTATACTTTGCAGTTGCATCTAAGACAGCATAAGAATCGCCATTTTTTATACCAGCGACTACATAATTGAACCCTTTTAAAGTGGGAAATAATTGAACGCCATGATCCCTAGTGCTTAAAATTACAGGATAAGCGTCTAGACCTGCATATTTTAAACAGGTCACTAAAAATAAATTTATATCACCAGTATTACCTATACCTTCTTTATATGCCTTTTTTACACCTTCCTCAGTCCCAACACCGTAATTTTTATTCCATTTGACCTTTTCTTTTACAAATGCTAGAACGGCCTGTGCTCGTCGATTCTCATCTGCAATCCCTTCCAGGTCTTTGTCCAAATCTTCTTCAAAAAAGTTTTTCTTTTTCAACTCATTCCCAAATGAAGTATTTTTGTAAATTGTCTCCACAACATTTTCCCAGGATTTTGCAAAATTTTCCGTGATCTCACCGGGAATTTGAACAGATACAATTTCAAAATCTACTCCTGCTCTATAATTATTAATATTACTTACATAACTTTCCTCTTTTAACGCTGGAATATTTTCTAAATCATAAGAGGTTATAATATCATAGGTACCTACTTGATTATTCATTACCCTTTTTGTAGTAGGTTTTAGAATCAAAAAGCCTTTTTGGCGCTGATTAAACCTGAAATAATCAAAAATAGCCATACTTGCCCGAAGCTTTTTAATAGGTATTTCTTCCTGAAAACGAAACTCATCTAAACTAGTATAGTATGGAGAAGCTATCCTATATTTATACTCAAGAATACTACCCTCCTTCACCTTTGGCATAGTTAATTTCACTTGATTAATTCCTTTTGAGAACTCAGATTTGAATATACCGTCTTTTTCCAATTTAGTCTCTACTATTTCCCCTTCCACCAATGTATAGGTATAGCCTTTAGTTTTAGAAATAGTCTCTGCACTACCAACACCTTTGCTTAAGTTTATTATTTTTGTAGCGTAATCAAAGCCGGCTTTATCATATACTTTTACACGTTCGTGAATCTCAGTAATAAGTGATAATCCACTATTTTGGCTATACACATAATAAGTTTTTCTAAATTTATAAAGATAGACGGCAACAGCAGAAGAATCAGGTAAATATAGATTCTCCTCTAATTCTTGTTTTGATATTTTTCCAAATTCATAATCTTGAGCGTTACTGATTACTGAAAAAAACAGGAATATTAAAATAATTAATTTAGTTTGGGACATATTTAAAGTTTATCTATTTAGTACTATTTTAATGTTATCATACTTTTTAACTTTTTTACGAAAATTTCGATAATCATCATATTTACTTTTGTCATATAATCCATTTTTTAGCTGAATTTTTCTTGTATATTTCAATCGATTTTTATCGATTAATTGAATCGCCATTTCGTAATTACCAAATTCAGAAGTAATCACGACAGGATCGGGTAATTTTCCCAATTTAAAATCGACGGGAAGCTTTATACTGATCTCATCGCTATCTGTATAGCCTCTATCAATTTCAAAAGACAATTTTCTATCCGTATACCTACTCGGAACGTATTTACTTACATTAAAAGCATTAGGTTTAAACAGTAAATTATCGCCGATTTTCGTTACATAAGATTGAGCGGACACCTTTATTTTCTCAGATAAATAGACATTTTTCTTGTCATGATCAAAAACAACACCCTCTAATTCTAAGGCATTAATATTATTCCAATATTCCGTATAATAATCATTCTGATCTTTGCCAGACATTGTTACTACCTGAGAATGTTTATCATACTGTAACCCGTAGGTCTTAATTTCCAAATTTGCCTTAATATCCCCAACATTGTCAAGCACTAAATCACCTGTGGTTATCTGTGAATTTTCATCATTCAAATAAGATTGAGTATGTTTTATCTTCCCCCCTTCAGGCGTAACTACCAACACATCCCTATCATCAGTAAAATCACTTAAAAATCCAAATGGAATTTTTTGACTTGTACATTCTAGCCATATATCATTTTCTTCGTTAGGTACGTTCAGAATAACATGGTTACCTTGCATGATCGCAAAATCCTTTTCCATATCTAGTTTTGTTTGACCTGCATGTACCACACTGTAAAACGACTCTATTCCTTGAGATTTCAAAAGTGCTTTTGTGTAATTGGTCAACCCTTTACAGTCCCCATACTTTACTCTATCTACTTCTTCGGCAGAAATTGGTTGCCAACCTCCAATACCAAGTTGTACTGAAATGTAACGGGTATTGTTTTGAACATATTCATATACTTTCTTTATTTTCTCTTCCCTATCAGTAATCCCTGTAAGCTTTTCTTTCATAAGACTTACAGTACTCTCAGGTAGTTTATCACGGTTAGAAAGCAAACTATTATACTGCCAATTCCCCATAGACTCCCAATCTGTAGCGAAGCCATCTACTCCTTCAAGATGAAACTCCTCTAATGCAACCATAAGCTGAGGCTCATAATAATAAAAAGAAGGACTTAATGCTTCTCTTTTTTGTGCCGGAATTTGATTCATCTCATAACTTACAAGTGATTCGGATGATCGATTTATAATAACATAATTATCAAAATTCTTTTCTTTTTTCCGCCATTTTAATGATTCAGCTATTTGCATATTAAAAACACTTTTCTCAACACTAACCATATAATCATCTATAGGCATCCATCTTGGTAAAAATGCCGTGTTAGGTGTTGTATATGTGTAAGAAAAATCAACGGTATATGGGTAAGAAGTTGGTGTATACCGAAATACTTTAACCCTAGAGTCACCATATAATGTACCGCCATCAACTGCACTAATATCAATAAAATCCTTTCGTTTAATTTTTTCAATTTCTTCGCCCTGTTCATTATAAACATGCGCTAAAATATCTGTTATCTTAGTTTTGGAACTATAAAATGCATAAGGGTTAATTGAACTCTCACCAGCTTTTTTTAGGATGGTAATAACCCTATGATTGGTTACCTCCATTTTATTTTTTGCAGTGATTTCAACAATTGTCTCATCTAAGCGAACTACCGCATTGGCATTTTCTTTTAAAGAGTCATTTATTGATAGAATAGAGTAGTTTGTTTGAGCACTTAGGACCGTGGTAAAGATCAAGCTCAGTAATAAAAAAAAACGCATTATTTTTAGTTTGGCTAAGCAATACTAACGATGAAATATAATTTTTCTTACAAAATATGTGGAAATATTATTGAATCCTAAGTTTTATCCTTCGTGTCTATTAAAATTGTAACCGGTCCATCATTCAACAATTCTACCTTCATATCTGCCCCAAATATGCCTGTACCTACTTTCTTATCCATTTTATATTCTATGGTAGCAATAAAAGCTTCGTATAGTGGAATAGCTACTTCTGGTCTTGCTGCTTTTATGTATGATGGGCGATTGCCTTTTTTAGTACTAGCGTGTAGCGTAAATTGACTAACCACAATTGCATCGCCTTTTGTAGCTAAAAGTGACATATTCATTACTCCGTTGTCATCATTAAAAATACGAAGGTTGACTATTTTATTCGTAAGCCAATCGATATCGTCTTGTGTATCTTCATTTTCAATGCCGATGAGTATTAAAACACCTTGTTCGATGGCGCTAATCTGTTTTCCATCAACCGTTACACTAGCTTTGGAAACGCGCTGTATTACTGCTCTCATTTTTTCTCGTCATGTATATCTACCCTATAATGCTCATCTTCGCCTTTTATCATCTGCAAATAACTATTATACCTACTCCATGCAATATCGCCAGTTTCTAAGGCATCTTTTACAGCACATTTTGGTTCGTCTACATGAATACAGTTATTAAACTTACAATGTTGTTTCAGCCTAAAGAACTCTGGAAAATAGTTCCCTATTTCCTCCTTTTCCATATCTACAATTCCAAATCCTTTTATGCCGGGTGTATCTATTATTCTAGCATTAAAACTTAAATCGAACATTTCTGCAAACGTAGTGGTATGCTGACCTTGTGCATGCTGTTGAGAAATTTGTTTTGTTTTAATATCTAAGTTAGGCTCTATGGCATTTACCAGTGTCGATTTACCTACCCCAGAATGACCAGAAAACATAGAGGTCTTACCTACCATCATTTCTTTGACCTTATCTACATTTTTACCTGTGGCTGCCGAAATACCTAAACAGGTATAACCGATATTACGATATAATGCAGCCAAGAATTTAATTTCATCCAGCTCTTCTGGGGAGTAAGTATCTACCTTATTAAAAAGTAAAACCGCAGGTATTTCGTATGCTTCTGCCGTTATCAAAAAGCGATCTATAAAAACAGGATACGTAGGCGGATTATTCAATGTAACCAATAAAAATACCTGGTCTAAATTTGCAGCTATGATATGTGTCTGTTTTGATAAGTTTACAGACTTACGAATAATATAGTTTTTACGGGTTTCAATTTCATTGATAATACCGATGGTATCATCGCCGATGGTCTCAACCTCAAAGCGAACGCTATCGCCTACAGCAACGGGATTCGTACTTTTTATTCCTTTTATTCTAAACTTCCCTTTTATTCTACATTCATAGAAATCACCATTTTCTGCCTTAACAGTGTACCAACTTCCCGTAGATTTATAAACAATTCCTACCATTTGTCCAAAATACCTTCCTTTTATACAAAGTAACTGCTTTAAATATAAAAATTAACATAAATTTGAAATTTGAAATTAGAAATTAGAAATTAGAAATTAGAAATTAGAAATATAACATTAAATAATAACCGAAAACAAGAAAATGAAATTCATTAATATATCATTGCTGATTCTTGCATTATTTGCACTTACTTTTGGGTCTGCACAAGAAACTATCACAAACGAATCTGTAGTACAAATGGTCGAACTTGGTTTTGACGATTATATGATTATCGATAAAATAAACACTTCAGATGTTAAATTCGATGCTTCTATTTCAGCTCTCGGACAAATGAAAAAAGCGGGCGTATCTTCTGAAATTTTATCCTTAATAATGGATAAATCAAAACAGAATACTAAATCTAAAACTGGAATTTATTATACCGATGCTAGCGGTGAAGACCAATTAGTTCAGCCAAGTGTTTTTTCTGGCTCGAATTCTAATGCAATTGCCCAGGTACTAGTTTCTAACTATTTAAATTCTAAACAGAAAGCACAACTACCAAAAACACAATCGAACAACGTTATTCGTCAGAACCAACCTGAGTTCACCTTCATTTTTGACCCAAGTGTCACCGAAGTTGACAATATGCAAAACAATCAAGGTGGCGATACTGGTATGTTTAACTGGTGGTTTAGAATTGCTAGCAACCCAAATGAATTTGTTTTGGTAAAACTTACAGTAAAAGAAAAGAAAAACCTTAGAGAAGTAATTACCGGTAAAAAAAGTCGAATAAGTAGCACTAGTGGTATTGACCCGGAATACGCACTTAACTTTTCTATCGAAGAAATTGAAGGGAATAAATTTAAGGTTACTCCCGACGTTTTAGAGCCAGGCGAGTATTGCTTCATTTATCAAGGTCAAGTACCTCAGGGTAGAGAAAACCAATCTGTTTTCGATTTCTCTATTCAATAGAAAATTCACTTTATATTATAGACCCGTTGCTTTTAGCATCGGGTCTTTTTTTGTCTACAACTATCTCAATAGCTTTTAATGACTGTATACTTTTTACGTCACTCTTTGTTCTACAACTTTTCAAAAAAAAATCTATTAAGTATATTCTCTTATAACGTATTAACAACTTACCCCCCTAGTAACAAAAATTAATTATCATAGAACAACCTATTTTTGATAACAAATAAGGTCGCTATATTATTACTCATGGTCATTTAGTTTTGAATTAATTGCCGTGATTTTAATTTATAAAATTCTAACTAATATGCTTTTGAAGTTATTGACACAAACATTAGAAAGATAATCAATATACTACTTTTCTTATTTATTAAAATTTAAACAAAAAAAACATCCGCATAATACGGATGTTTTGTTTTTATAACGTTAAGCGAATCTTAAGCGTTTACAATCTTCTCTTGATGACGAATAGACTCTTGGTGAATTGCTTTGAACATACGAAGAACAAACTCTTCACTTAGCCCCTTGCTTTCTCCTTCAAGTATCATAGCTCCTAAAATTTCGTTCCAACGTGTACTTTGCAACACTGCTACGTTTTTCTCCTTTTTAAGCTCTCCGATTGCATCTGAAGTTTTCATACGCTTACCTAAAGTTTCAATTAATTGATTATCAATAATATCAATATTGGCTCTAAGGTTGTTCAGCTTTGCATTATACTCAGCCTCGGTATTATCCTCTTTACGAATCTTAAGATCTCTCATGATCTGAACCAATTTGCTTGGCGTCACTTGCTGTGCAGCATCACTCCATGCATTATCTGGATCATGATGTGTTTCTATCATCAATCCGTCAAAATTAAGATCAAGAGCAGTTTGTGATACATCAAAAATCATTTCTCTATTTCCTGTAATGTGCGATGGATCATTGATAATAGGTAAATCTGGAAATTTAGTCTGTAAATCAATAGCCATTTGCCATTCTGGAATATTTCTATATTTAGTTTTCTCATACGTAGAGAAACCTCTATGTATTACTCCTAAATTTTTAATATCTGCAGTAGCCAAACGCTCAACGGCTCCTAACCATAAAGCTAAATCTGGATTTACAGGATTCTTTACCAACACCACTTTGTCGGTTCCTTTTAATGCATCGGCAATTTCTTGAACGATAAACGGGCTTACCGTTGATCTTGCTCCGATCCATAATAAATCAATATCATGCTCTAAAGCTAATTCAACGTGTGCACGGTTAGCAACTTCTGTTGCTGTTTTCATACCTGTTTCAGCCTTAACTTTCTGAAGCCATTTAAGCCCTAAAGCGCCTACACCTTCAAAATTTCCTGGGCGAGTACGAGGTTTCCAAATACCGGCTCTGTAATAATTTACATCGGTATCTTTTAGAGAGTGTGCTATACCTAACACTTGTTCCTCTGTTTCCGCACTACATGGCCCTGCTATTACTAGTGGATGGTCAAGGTTTAAATCATCCAACCATGTTCTCATTTGTTTTGAATTTTCCATTTTTACTTATTCTATTTCTTGTTTAACGGTATTTCTTTTTAGTATTCCTTTAATCTTATTCGTATTATTCATTTCATTATAAATGCCCTCGTAATCATCTTTCTGCAGCATTTCTTTAAATGCCGTAAGATTTTGAATGTACTCTTCTAATGTCTCGACTACATTCTCTTTATTCTGTTTAAAAATCGGCGTCCACATGGCTGGTGAACTCTTTGCCAAACGCACTGTACTTTCAAATCCACTACCCGCCATATCAAAAATATCGCGCTCGTTCTTCTCTTTTTCAATCACTGTTTTACCTAACATAAATGAACTTATGTGCGATAAATGAGAAACGTAAGCAATGTGCTTATCATGAGCAATAGGATTCATATACCTGATTCTCATACCAACTGCCTGAAAAACTTTCAAAGCTCTTTCTTGAAGCTTAAATGCTGTTAATTCTACCTCGCAAATAATATTCGTTTTGTCTTTGAACAAATTATTTATTGCTGCAGATGGTCCAGAAAATTCTGTTCCTGCAATGGGATGACATGCCAAAAAGTTTCTTCTCTTAGGATGATTCTCTAAAACCTTACAGATTAAAGATTTGGTGGATCCCACATCAAAAACTACACAGTCTTCATGAACAGCATCTAATATTACCGGAAGCTCTGTAACCATAACATCAACAGGTATACTTACAATGACCATATCTGCTAATTGTAAATCTTGATAGGTAGCCGTCTTATCGATTATACCCAAAGACAATGCCTCAGCTAAATTTGCTTCATTAGATTCTATGCCATAAACGGTAACATTGTCGACTGCCGACTTTATGTCTTTCGCTAAAGAACCTCCTATTAAACCGATACCTATTACAAATACATTCATTATTAAAGCTACGCTTTAGTTATTTTTCTTTTAACTAATCAAATCTTTTAATTGCTTCTTTTATTTTGTCTTTTGTGATACAAAGAGAAAAGCGAATATAACCTTCGCCATTACTACCAAATATGGTTCCTGGAGTTATGAACAAATCTTTTGTATACAATACATTATCTATAAATTCTTCTGATGACACACTGCCTTCTGGTAATTTTGCCCATACGAACAAGCCAACGGCATTTTTATCATATGTACACCCAAGCGTGTCTGCCAATTCAAAAATCAACTCTCTACGCTCACTATATACGGCATTCAAGTTCTCGAACCATTCATCGGTACTTTCTAATGCTGCTATGGCTCCTTTCTGAATTCCGTAGAACATACCAGAGTCCATATTACTCTTCACCTTTAAAATAGCATTGATATGCTCTTCGCTACCTAATACAAAACCTACACGCCAACCGGCCATGTTAAAGGTTTTGCTCAATGAATTCAATTCTAAACACACCTCTTTTGCATTCGGTATACTCAAAATACTCGCAGGTTCGTCATTTAAGACAAAACTATACGGATTGTCGTTTACTAACAGAATATCATGCTGCTTCGCAAAGTCTACTATTTTCACAAACTGCTCTTTAGTTGCCGAAGCACCTGTTGGCATATGTGGGTAACTCAACCACATAATCTTTACCTTAGATAAATCTTGCTTTGCCAATGCCTCTAGGTCTGGAAACCAGCCATTATCTTCTGTCAAATCATAATATGTAGGCACTGCACCTACCAAATTAGTTACAGAAGTGTACGTTGGGTATCCCGGATTAGGAATTAAAACCTCATCTCCTTCATTCAAAAAAGAAAGGCTAATATGCATTATACCTTCTTTTGATCCCATTAATGGTAAAATCTCAGTATCAGGGTTGGCATCAACATTAAACCTGTTCTTATAAAAATCAGCAATTGCACCTCTTAACTGAGGTAACCCTTGGTAACTTTGATATTGATGTGCACCGTTTTCTAATACCGCGTTCTGTATTGCATTTAATACTTCTTGAGACGGAGTCAGATCCGGACTACCAATACCCATATTTATGATTGGTTTACCTTGTGCCATTAAGCCGCGTACCTCTCTCAACTTTTTTGAGAAGTAGTATTCCTGTATGGTATTTAACCTTTCGGCTGTACGTATCATTGTCTTACATTTTTATATTCGCCCAAAACTTTAAAGTCTTCTGACATGATGTTCAATAGACTTTTAGCCTTAGTAAAATCTGCATAATCGGTAAAAGTAACATCCACAAAAAATGCATATTTCCATGGTGTTTCTATTACTGGTAACGACTGTATTTTTGTCAAATTCAATCTACAATCGCTCATAACATTAAGCACAGCCGCTAAACTTCCCCTTTTATGGTCGGTTATGAACCGTAATGAAGCCTTTGTAATATCAGCCTCTGGCAACACATTATTTTTTATCTCTACAATGATAAAACGAGTAGCGTTATTTTGTATCGTCTGTATGTCATTCGCTACGATGTCCAACCCATATAATTCTGCCGCGACTTGAGGTGCAATAGCGGCTACATGCTTTAATTTCTTCTCTTGAATACGTTTAGCCGTCTCTGCTGTATCAACATCTTCTACCAGTTTTATATGTGGATATTGTTTAAAATATTCTTTACACTGCAACAAAGCCATCGGGTGGGAACTGACCTCTGTTATATCTTCAATTTTCTGCCCCTTCAACATCATTAAATTATGATGAATATTTAAGTAATACTCACCTATAATGTGCAAGTTATTATGATTGACCAATGCATAATTCGGTATTATTGAACCCGCAATGCTATTCTCGATTGCCATAACCCCTTGATCCGCTTCATTAGACAATAACTTGTCTACCAAAGCATCGAAAGAAAGACATTCTACCAACTCGATATCGTCACCAAAACAATCTTTTGCTACCTGATGATGGTTGCTTCCCTTAATTCCCTGTATGGCTATTTTTAAACTCATAATTCACATTTCAACTTTCTGCAACACCCTTCGACTACGTTCAGGATGAATTCAATTTTTGAACAAAAAAAAAGTTCCGATATATATCGGAACTTAGATTCTATTTTATATTTAAAATATACTACAACAGTCCCGTACCTCTCTTAAAAAAGAAGTAAAAATAAAAACCGTTCCAGAAATATTGTTTTGTCATTGTGCTTGTAAACTTTGGCTAAAGTAGTAATTATATTTAAAAATGGATGTTTTCCTTTTTATTATTTTAAAAAAATCAATTTCTATCTCAAAAAGCGAAGGTTTTGTGTTAAAAATTGAATGAAATATGAATTACTATTAGAAATAAAAAAAGACCTCTAGAAAGAGGTCTTTTGAATAAGTTAAAGGACACTACTTTATTTTTTACTGAAAAAATATTCGTAAAGATATGTTTCACCAGAAAATGTATCTGATTCAGAAATGATCAATTCACTAGGTGAAAGACTAATTTCACCTTCTAACAATAAATAACCATCTGGCTCTGCATCAGTATAAGTTTCACCATCTTCAGTTTCAGTATATTCAAATTCTACCAAGGTCAAAATACCCTCCTCTTCGTTAAAAGCCCAGTTACCTGTTGAAGTATAAGATTCTCCACCATCTTCTTCATATACAACTTCGCATGCTTCATTAGATGCAGTGTAATCCAAACTTTTATAATCAGATTCTTGGCTAAAGAAATAGGTTCCGTTTTCATTAAATGTTATTGCTAGTTCGTTAAGTGCATAGCATTCATCCAATTCAACATCTACTTGATTTCCATTTTCACAGTATAATGTAGAGTCGTAGCTCTCACATGACTCCTCACCCACTTCAATTGTTTCTCCGTTATCAATTTGCTTTGTAAAATCCCATTCACCTACAAGATTTACATTACCTCCCCAAGATTCAACTGTTACACAAACTTCTACTGGCTGACTAATATTACCTTGGTTGTCATAAACACAAATAGCATAACAGAATGTACCGGCAGGAATAGCGTTAGAAAAATTAACATCTATTACCGTATCTTCATCTTTTTGAGTAGATGCTTCTTTTTTAGCGAAAATATCTTTTCTTTCTTTTGATAAAAATTTACCTCCGTAATAAGTTTCCGTTGCACTTGAAGGTACATCTATATAACTATCAGCCATTCCGTTTTCATCAAACAACTGAATATATGCTCCAGCAAAATCTGTTGGTGCATCAAATATTATTTCAAATCCATGATCTTGAAATGCAGTTTGAGTAGTATAATCTAAGCTGAAATCTACACCTCCTGTTGGCGTTACCCCGCCATCATTCATTGTTGCCCCATCTATTACTATACCAGAAGAGGTTGCATTTACATCTAATAAAACTTCTTCTTTTACATTAACTCCATCTGGATCAATATCACCAGAGAGGCTTTCATTACTATCATCATTTGAACAAGAAAAAATGATAAGACTTAAAAAGAACAGGATAAATAAATTCGGTTTTTTCATAATTACGATTGGTTGTTTGTTAATATTTACATTACAAATATTAAGCACTAACTGAAAAAAGAAGTCAAAATTGTAGCAGTATCACATTTAGCAGGAATGGTAACTTTTTATTAAAGTTTATTTTGCACTTAAAATACTATCAATAACAGCATCCAAATCTTCTTGTATTTTAGGATCTGTACAATTAATAAAAATTGAAAAAACAAGTTGCTCTTTGGGGTAGACAAAGAAATTAGCATACCCTCCTACTCCGTTACCAACATGCCCAAAGAACTTTCTGCCTTTTGCATCTTCGCTTACCTGCCAACCTAAACCGTAGTACGTAGAATTACCATCAACTTGCTGAGCGGTTAAAAATTGATTTAGAATAGCCTCTTTGACATTAACTTTCTTATCTAAAAATGCTTGTCCGAATTTTGCGATGTCCTCTGACGTAGATAAATAACCACCGCCAGCTAATTTGTAAAAATTATCTACAGGTATCGCCTTTCTAAATCCTGAAATGCTCTTTGTGTAAAATGCAGTAACAAGGTTTTGCTCCTTCAATGCCGAAATATCTTTTACCTCAAGAGCATCAGGGTTTTCACTACTGCCTTGTGAGTCTGACTCATAATAACATTGGGGACAATAAGTAGAATTCATCCCTAGCGGATTCAGCACCTTCTTTTGCACATATTCCTCAAACGGAATTCCGCTTGCTTCTTGCATTGCCGCAGAAATCATTGCCCAGTCAAAACTATTGTACAAATATTCGGTACCCGGTTCATATACCAAAGGATCATCTTTAAATACATTTAAACCTTCTTTTATTGACAAAGGTTCGTTCAATCCGTATTCCTTGCCTTTATAAACTCTTATGCCTGCTGTGTGACTAGCTAATTGACGAATAGTAAAATCCCATTCTTTCTTAGGATAATCTGGAAGATATGTATAGAAAGATTCCTCTAAATCTATAAGACCATCTTGCACCATATAAGCCAATGCTGTTGCAGCAATAGGCTTTGAGACACTAGCAATTCTAAAAATAGATTTTTTAGGGTCTACATATTGTTTCTCCTTAATATTGGCATACCCATACCCTTTTTGGAAAACTGACTTTCCCTCTTTTAAAACCGTAATTGCAATTCCGGGTACTTTATCTTCTATTATTAATTGTTGAAGTAGGTAATCTACTTTTACCAATCCTGTTAACTCAGTATCATCCGCCAAAATACGTTTAGCAGCAAACATGTTTTTCAGATATTTAAGTATAGGGTTCATTCCACAAAGATCAAGCGTCCGTTATACAATTCTTCAACATCCACTGTTGCCGGTCGGTTAAAACTCTGCAGGTCTCCTGGACCTCTTAAAACTCCAATTAAACTTTCTTGCGGATTTACTAAAATATCATTTGAACCTCTATGGTTAAAATTTACCCGCTGGGTTATCAGTTCTTCTGCCTCTACCCTAGAATCGCCTGCTGCAATGCTAATATTGAAGCTTTCAGCATTTCCTTTTAAATTGAAATATGATATTCCGTTGCTTGTAATACTTAAACTAGTAACGTCTAATTCTAAATTGAATTCCCCATCTGTAGTTTCTGCTTCTGGATCTGTAAAACTCTCTGACAGCAAGCTTAAACTTTCAAAAGCCAAAACTCCGTCACTTTGAACAGGAAAACCGGTACTACTACGAATACTGGTTAAATTTGGAGTGGTCACATAAACTACCGTGGTTCCATAATCACGTACATAATTACAGTCATTTGTATCTGTAAGCAGTAATCGCCCATCTTCCACCACTGCAGCTACTTCATTACGCAAATTTTCACCGGTTTCAATTTCTACTTTTTGTGTATCTCCTTGTTTAATAATTAGAGCTACATTCTCAAAAACTGTTATTGAAGAGAACTCGGCAACCGAAACTTCTTGTCTCATAATCTCACCAGCACTTTGAAAACAATCCGAAGCATTTTCAGAATCACAAGAAATAAATAGGGAAACCAAAATTACCGTCAAGACTATAAGGTCTCGACTGCGCTCGACCAGACAACTAAGTGAATTATTTATCATTTTTATCATCTTATAATCGTATTCCTATCCCGAATTCTACTGCTTCTGCTTTTGCTCCGTGAGACTTTAAGGTAACTGCCCCAAATATCTTTTCTCCAAAATAACGTTTTAACCCTACACGTAAATATGTACGCCCTTCAAAATCAAACGGATAATAAACATAATAACCGAACTGAGAAATTACCGACGTTCTATTTATGAACAACTCATGCCCAGCAAAAACACCTACTCTTTTATAATCGTCATCTGCATCAACACCATTTTCTGGAAAAGCTATACTTTGATAGCGAATCAACTCCTTTAAAAAGTTCGAGAAATAGGCATCTACCCCAAATTGTAACGCACTTTTTCTTCCTACCCTTTTATCGGCATAGGCAGAGAGTACAACAAACCCGTACTGACCAGAATCAATAACATCACTTTCATTTATACCTGTTCTTAAAGCAAAATTGTAACGTAAAGGCTCTGTAACTTTTTCTTTTTCTCGATGTATATATTCTATTTCTTTACCTCCATCTAAATCGTATACAACACCGGCATTGAAAGCCAAGGTATTGGTCGAGGTATTCGGAGCCCTAAAATTAGCATTTGAATAATGTATTAAAGAGATACCAGCTTTGAATCCTAGTCCTTTAATAATATTCTCCTTATGATAATTGAACATTAAATACGTAGAACTTAATACATCTGATCCGTATGCGTTATTTCTAAAATTTGTTACTTTATCATACGGGTTAGTAGCATAAGAGACCCCTTGCCCAACGCGAAGCTGCACGTTACGCTTAAAAAGATAAAAATTGTAATGAGCGTAAAGTCCGTAATTATCACCTAATGTACTATTATTAGAATTCTGATATATGAAAGAATATCCAAAATCAGGATAATTATACAACTCCTCCCACTCATTTAAGCCATAAGTTTTTCGGTTATAGCTCAAAATCACTCCCGCAGGATGCGAAGTTATCAAATGCGATATATCTGGATTATGCAGAATGATAGACCCGTAGAATTGACTAGCATCTAGGGTATACTTTTTTTGCTCACCAGATTCTTGTGCGAAACAACAACTTACTGAAATCAGTAAAATGGATAGAAACTTAAAATTCATCGGGGGCAAAAATAGTTATAAGTACGAAGTACCATATACAAAGTACAAAGTTCTTTCTTACAAATTATGTGATTACAAAAGTAACAATGTCACTTCGAGTGAATTTATGAGGTACGAATAAATTTTTATCGAGAAGCTGTCATGTTCCAAAGATTCTCGATACATTTTTACATCTCCGTTACTCTACGATATAAAAACACTCGAACTGACAAACTAGCTTCACGGAAACTAAAACAGTGCCTCCGCTATCGCCTTAATATTATCAGATTTCCCCATAGAGTAGTAATGCAACACAGGCACACCAGCAGCTTTCAGCTCTTTAGATTGCTGAATTGCCCATTCAATACCTACTTTACGCACATCTCTATTGGTTGCACAACCATCTACCGCTTCTATTAAATCTTGTGGCATATCAATTCTAAATACCTGTGGTAATAATTGCATATGTCTTTTAACTGCAATAGGCTTTATTCCCGGAATAATTGGTACGGTAATTCCCATACTTTTTGCAGCTTCTACAAACTCAAAATACTTTTTATTATCGAAGAACATTTGTGTTACCACATAATCGGCACCTGCATCTACTTTTTCTTTCAATCGTTTTAAATCTGATTGTAATGAAGGTGATTCTAAGTGCTTCTCCGGATAACCCGCCACACCGATACAAAAATCGCTACAGTGTTCGCTTTCTATTGTTTCATGCAGATACTTACCGCAATTTAATTCTTGAATTTGTTTTACCAAGTCAATCGCAAAAGGGTGTCCGCCATCGGTAGGTTCAAAATATTTTTGCTCGCTACGGGCATCACCACGTAAAGCCATTACATTTTGTATACCTAAATAATGACAATCTACCAACATGTACTCGGTCTCTTCTTTTGTAAAACCACCACAAATTACGTGAGGTACCGTATCAACGTCATATTTATGCTGTATAGAGGCACAAATACCCACAGTACCTGGTCTCATACGTGTAGTCTTCTTATCTAAAAGACCCTCTTTTTTAATATAAATAGTTTCTTCACGAGATGTGGTCACATCAATAAACGGAGGTTTAAATTCCATTAATGGGTCAATATTATTATACAATTCTTGAATATTTTTACCCTTTACCGGAGGCACTATTTCAAATGAAAAAAGTGTCTTTCCGTTTGCATTAATGATATGGTCTGTTACTTTCATATGCTATACTATTACTCTTTTTGTGAGCAGACCTCAATGAGGCATTATTAGTTATAATTTAATTATTGTGGCGTTCGAGCGGGCTTTCAGCTTTATTTTTTCTATTTAAAAACTTTAGCAAAACTTCATCCTCACTGCTAAAATAGAAAAAGATGCCGCTTCAATCCCTAACGCACTAGTCAACTATATTCGGTGCCAACCATCTTTCGGCATCCTCCAATGGCATGCCTTTTCGTTCGGCAAAATCTTTAACCTGATCATCTTTTATTTTTCCTAATCCGAAATAACGTGCCTGCGGATTTCCAAAATAATACCCACTTACAGATGCTGCTGGCCACATAGCCAAACTATCCGTCAGTTCAACACCAATAGTCTCTTTTACATTTAAAATATCCCAAATAGTCAATTTCTCTAAGTGATCAGGACAAGCAGGATACCCTGGTGCAGGACGAATTCCTTTATAAGATTCCTTAATTAAATCTTCATTGCTTAACTCTTCATTTGCCGCATAGCCCCAGTGTTTCAGCCGGACTTCCTTATGCAAATATTCTGCGAAAGCTTCTGCCAATCTATCCGCTAAAGCCTTTACCATAATGGAATTATAGTCATCTAAATCGGCTTCATATTTTGCCGCTAATTCCGCAGTACCAAAACCTGTAGACACACAGAAACAACCCATGTAATCTTGTTTTCCAGATTCTTTCGGTGCTATAAAATCTGCCAGAGCATAATCTGCTACACCTTCTCTACGCTCTAATTGTTGGCGTAAGGTTCTAAAAGTATACTGCTCTTTATCTCGCCCTTGGACTGCGTTCAAGGTGACATCAATATCGTCATCGTTGACGGAGTTTGCAGGAAAGAGTCCAAAAATACCTTTTGCCTTTAATTTCTTCTCAGAAATAATGGTATTTAGCATTTCTTGAGCATCTGCAAATAACTCAGTTGCTTGAACACCTACAACATCATCAGTTAATATTGCGGGGTATTTACCATGTAATTCCCAACTTCTAAAAAATGGAGTCCAATCTATAAAAGGCAGCAAAAGATTTAAATCTAAATCATCAATTACTTGAATACCTAAGGTATTCGGTTTAACTATCTCAGACGTTTTCCAATCTATTTTAAACTTGTTTCTACGTGCCGCAGAAATAGGCTTATATGTTTTGCTTGATGAACGATTTAAGAACTTCTCCCTAAATACATCATAATCATCTTTAATACTCTTTTTGTAACCTTGTGATGTTTCTTCTTTAAGTAAATCTCCCACAACGGTTACCGCCCTAGAGGCATCGTTTACATGGACTACCGCTTCACTGTACTGGGTATCTATCTTTACGGCCGTATGCGCTTTACTTGTTGTAGCACCACCAATTAACAGTGGAAATTTAAATTTCTTACGCTCCATTTCTTTTGCTAAATGAACCATTTCATCTAGAGATGGCGTAATCAATCCGCTAAGTCCTATTATATCTACATTATGCTCAATAGCAGCTGCAATTATTTTTTCAGGCGGTACCATTACCCCTAAATCAACAATCTCATAATTATTACACGCAAGCACCACGCTTACAATATTTTTACCAATATCATGAACGTCGCCCTTTACGGTTGCCATTAAAATTTTACCTGCACCCTTATCATCACCTTCCTGTGGATTAAGCAATTTCTCTTCTTCAATATATGGTAATAAATAGGCTACCGCTTTTTTCATTACACGGGCAGATTTTACCACCTGTGGCAAGAACATTTTTCCGCTTCCGAATAAATCACCCACTACATTCATACCGGTCATTAAATTACCTTCAATAACCTCAATTGGCTTACTTGCGGCAAGCCTAGCTTCTTCTATATCTTCAATTATATATTGGTCAATACCTTTTACCAACGCTCGTGTTATTCTATTTTGTAATGGTTCTTCTCTCCATGATAAGTCTACCTTACTTTCCTTTGTTTTACCTACTACAGATTCTGCAAAATCAAGTAAGCGCTCTGTTGCATCGTCTCTTCTATTCAGAATAACATCTTCAACACGCTCTAATAAATCTTTAGGAATATCATCATAAACCTCAAGCATACTAGGATTTACGATACCCATGTTCATACCTGCTTTTATTGCATGATATAAAAATACCGAGTGCATTGCCTCACGAACCGGGTTGTTACCCCTAAAAGAGAAAGAAACATTACTTACCCCACCACTAACACTGGCATGTGGCAAGTTTTCACGCACCCATCTTGTTGCTTCAATAAAATCGATGGCATTCAGTTTATGCTCATCCATACCTGTAGCAACAGGGAAAATATTTAAATCGAAAATAATATCTTCTGGCGCAAAATTTACTTTGTTCACTAAAACATCATACGAACGCTTGGCTATCTCAATACGTCGGTCATAATTATCTGCTTGACCTACCTCATCGAACGCCATGACAATAACCGCCGCACCATATCGCTTTATCAATTTGGCATGGTGTAAAAACTGTTCTTCTCCTTCTTTTAAACTGATAGAGTTTACCACACATTTACCCTGAACTACTTGCAGACCCGCCTCAATAATTTCCCATTTAGAGCTATCAATCATAATGGGAACACGAGAAATATCTGGCTCGGCAATAACTAGATTCAAAAATTTGACCATGGCTTCCTTACCATCAATCAAACCATCATCCATATTAATATCAATAACTTGGGCTCCATTCTCTACCTGCTCTCTAGCAACAGCTAATGCTTCTTCAAACTTCTGTTCTTTTACAAGACGTAGAAACTTTTTTGAACCAGCAACGTTTGTCCGTTCACCAACGTTGATAAAGTTGGTTTCGGGAGTGACTATTAAGGGTTCTAATCCGCTCAACCGTAGATATCTGGTTGTTGGTTGTTGGTTGTTGGTTGTTAGTATTTCAGACCTATTGCTCATTTAATCTATATCACTTTTTAAAATAATTGATAAATCCATTTACCAATTTCTTACAGCTAATAATTCTCTTATTAATAGCTTTAAAATCATCATTCTCAATATAATTCAAATCAAGGGCTATATAAATTTGAGTTTCCAACTCATACAATGAACCTCTTAAAATATGTAAAAACTGTATCGTGTCAGCAGCTGTCCTTCTCCCGCATCCTTCTGCTATGTTAGAAGGAATAGATACAGCACATCGCCTAAGTTGATTAGTAAGTCCATAAATCTCTTCTTTTGGAAACGACTTGGTCAAAGTATAAATATCCTTCACAAGAATTCTTGACTCCTTCCAAACATCCAATTCTGTATAGACTTTCATAGTATTACTATTTCTTTATCCAACAACTAACAACCGACAACCAACAACTAAAATTGACGCGGAGCAAAATTTTCCACTACTTCTGCTATCGCCGTAATATGCTCAGGCGTTGTTCCACAACAACCACCTACTATATTTACTAATCCTTTTTCTGCGTATTCTTTAATTTGTTCTGCCATTTGATCAGGAGTCTCATCGTACTCTCCGAATGCATTTGGTAGTCCTGCATTGGGGTGTGCCGAAACCGCATGCTCACTTTTGGTTGACAGTACCTCTAGATGCGGAACCAATTGATTCGCACCTAAAGCACAATTAAACCCGACTGATAAAATCGGAATATGAGATATCGATATTAGAAATGCTTCTGCGGTTTGACCAGATAACGTTCTACCTGATGCATCGGTTATTGTACCGCTCACCATTATAGGAACATCAATATTTCGTTCTTCTTTTACTTCTTCAATAGCGAACAAAGCAGCTTTTGCATTCAGCGTATCAAAAATAGTTTCTACCAAAAGTAAATCTGAACCACCATCTAACAAGGCTTCTACTTGTTGTTTATATGCTATACGTAACTCATCAAAAGAAACTGCTCTATATCCCGGATCGTTTACATCAGGAGACATACTTGCCGTTTTATTCGTAGGTCCTATACTACCGGCTACAAATCTTGGCTTATTCGGTTCTTTAGCCGTGAATTCATCTGCTACCATTTTAGCGATACGTGCAGACTCATAATTCAACTCGTACACCAAGTCTTCCATGTAATAATCTGCCATAGCGATAGTAGTACCTGAAAATGTATTGGTCTCTACGATATCGGCACCTGCAGCGAAGTATTTACGATGAACCTCAGCAATTGCTTCAGGCTGAGTTAGAGACAATAAATCATTATTGCCTTGTAAAGGGTGTTCCCATTCTTTAAAACGCTCTCCCCTAAAATCTTCCTCAGTAAATTTATAGCGTTGTAGCATCGTACCCATGGCACCATCTAATATGAGAATTCGCTCTTTTAAAATTTCTTTTATATCCTTCATTTTACGTTGTAAAAAGATTCTACATTCAATAAAAAACTAATTCGAAATCAAGTAAGGAAAGTTAGGCTAGATGCCTTTTCTTAAGTTATCTGTCTTTTTTAATGCTATTTAAAATAACACATTCTGCAGAAGTAAGCAGAATAAAGATAGAATGTAGCACCTTCTTTTCCATATTGGAAAGGGTTGCCAAGGTTTCAATGGGTCTAGTCCCTCCACCTTTCTTGATAACGTTTCAATATATTTATGAACTAATTGCAAAGTAACGGCACAGTATGCTCTTATCCAAAACTTCAATAGGTTATTTAGTTAACGAAATTCTGGGGAATTGTCATAAAAAAACCTCTGAATCATTAAAGAACCAGAGGTTTCTGCCATATTACTTAAGTGTTTTATGCTATACTCTGTACTACTTCTTTCTTAGCTTCTTTCTTAGAACCATCAAATCCTTCGACTCCTCCAACGGTAGTATACTTCATTACATATCGCTTACCCGGATTAATTTGTTGGTATGCAAACTGACACATTACCGCAGCTTCATGAAAACCTGACAATATCAATTTTAATTTACCTTCGTATGTATTTACATCGCCAATAGCATATACTCCAGGTATGTTTGTTTGGTAATCTTTTGCATTGTTTACCTTAATCGCATTTTTATGAATATCTAAGCCCCAATCACCTATCGGACCTAATTTAGGTGATAAACCGAACAACGGAATAAAATTATCAACTTCTAAATACGTATCGTCTTTCTCTTTATCTGTATGTTTGATAACAACAGCTTCAAGATGATCTTTGCCATGCAATTCTTTAACCTCAGCTTTCGTTATCAATTTAATTTTACCCAACTTAGCTAACTCAGCAGCTTTTTCAACAGAATCTAAAGCTCCTCTAAATTCATCTCTTCTATGCACCAAAGTTACTTCTGAAGCTACATCGGTTAAAAATATAGCCCAGTCTAAAGCTGAATCTCCACCACCGGCAATCACCACTTTTTTATCTCGATATACTTCTGGATCCTTAATCATATAAGAAACACCGGTATCTTCAAAATTTACAATATTCGAGATAGGCGGTTTTCTTGGTTCAAAAGAACCTAACCCGCCTGCGATAACTACAACTGGCGCATTGTGCTGAGTTCCTTTATTTGTAGTTACTACAAAAGAACCATCTTCTAACTTATCTAAAGTCTCTGCTCTTTCACCCAAGGTAAACCCTGGCTCGAAAGGTTTAATTTGCTCCATTAAATTATCTACCAAAGTACCCGCCAAAATTTCTGGAAAAGCCGGAATATCATAAATAGGTTTCTTAGGATATATCTCTGAACACTGTCCGCCTGGCTGTGGCAATGCATCTATTAAATGCGTTTTTAATTTTAATAATCCTGCTTCAAACACCGTAAATAATCCGGTTGGTCCCGCTCCTATAATGAGCATATCTGTTTTAATCATAATCTTCTTTTTAGTAAAAAGTAATTAGTACAAAGTTGACATCATACTATACAACTACTTTTTAGCTTCTTTTTATTTCACTTAGTTTATGTACTATATACTTCCTATTATGAGGTTTTGACTTCGCTCAAACTAACATTTTCTTTTGAATACTGATTTTTCGCTGCTACTAATGCTTCGCGATGTTTTACCACTTCACCTATAATAATGATTGCAGGATTCGATAATTCTTCTTTTTCCACAACCTCAGCTATAGTTTCAATAGTCGCTATACCTACTTTTTCATTTTTACGAGTTCCGTTTTGAATAATGGCTATTGGCATTTCTGCTTTGCCCTCACCTTTAAACAGCTCTACTATTTGGGGTAGTTTTGACATTCCCATTAATATCACCACCGTTGCGCTACTTTTTGCAGCTAAAGCAACATCTGTTGATAGCCTATGTTCTTTGGTAGTGCCTGTTATTACCCAAAAACTTTCTGATACCCCTCTTTTTGTTACTGGAATATTCTGATAAGCCGGCACACTTAAACTTGAAGAAATACCTGGCACCATGGCCACTTCTAAACCATGTGAAGCTGCATATTCCATCTCTTCTGAACCACGACCAAATACAAAAGGATCTCCGCCTTTTAATCTTACCACGTGTCCGTCAGAGTTTGCCCTGCTAACAATCAACTCATTTATTTGTTCCTGCTGATATGCATAGCATCCTTTGCGCTTACCCACAAAAATCAACTCTGCATTATTGGCATACTTCAGCAACTCTTCGTTAACCAAAGCATCATACAAAACCACATCGGCATTTTCAAGAGTTTTAATTGCTTTTAAAGTGATGAGCTCAATATCACCAGGTCCTGCACCAACAACAGTCAACCTCCCTTGACTCTGCGAGGGAGTATCAACTATTGAATTGATTGTTTTTTGATTGGATAGATTATTAGTATGCATGTTATGCTTCTGCTAATTCTTGTTCTCTAAACTTTGCAACCGTTTCTAAGAATACTTTAGCATCCTTTATATAAGACTCGGCAAATTCTTTTGTTGGTTCATTCTGATTCAATTGAAGTACCAATTTTTCGAATCCGCCCGCAACAGCAATTCTACCATCGGCAACAAACTTCTCATCAAAATCTTTAATGATACTTACATGCGTATTCACTTTTGTATTCTCTGAGGTTAACATCGCTTTCGCTGAATTTACCATTGAAGAATATGCGTGGTAGATACTTGCAGACCATTTCTCTGCATCGAACATATCTTGTGCATTCTGTATTTTCTCTTCACTTTCAAAAAGAAGCGTTGCTATTAAATCAATAACCACACCTGCACATTCACCTACTCCAATTGCTTTTTCATAACGTTCTGTATTTCCCCAGTCGATAAAATCTTCCGCCGTTAAATCATCTACAGATGATAGTGGTGTCAGAAAATCGTAGAAATACATTTGCCCTTTTTCCGCATAGTAATCTGGGAACGACAATTCGCCACCGTTAGCATCAAAATCATTCAAAATTAAACGTAATGCTTCAGGTCCTCTTTTACTTGGCACCTTTACTACTTTATCAGCAAAACGACCTTGACCGTTACCATCTGTGCTGCCGCCTAACAATACTTGTAATGCCGGAGCAACTAATTTATCTTTTGTACGAACGGACATTCCTTGGAAACCAATATTTGCCATATTGTGTTGACCACATGCGTTCATACAACCACTGATTTTTATAACAACATCTTCGTTATTGATATAATCAGGGTATTCTGTTTTTATAACTCGTTCTAGTTCTTCTGCAATACCTGTACTACTTGCTATACCTAAGTTACAGGTATCTGTACCTGGGCAAGCTGTAATATCTAGTGCTTTATTGTAACCCGCTTCTGCAAAACCTAATTTCTTTAATTCCGTATAGAAAAATTCAACATTCTCTTCTTTTACAAACGGAATCAAAATATTTTGACGTAATGACAACCTTAACTCACCTGCTGCATATTTCTGTACCAGGTTCGCTAACAAACGTGCTTTATCCGTATAGAAATCTCCTAATAAAACTTTTATACCCAAAGCAACATAACCTGGTTGTTTCTGCGGAACAACATTAGTTAATTTCCACTTTTCAAATTCCTTTGAATCTGCTATTTCAACTGCAGGAACTTTTAAATCTGAAACTTTAGTTTTCGGATAGTCTTCTGGATCAATAGGAAAAGTATCAAAAGGCACAGCCGTTTTCTCAGCAGCCAATAATTCTTTGAACCCGTCCAAGCCTAAATCTTTCAATAAGAACTTCATTCTTGCCTTTGCTCTACTCTTACGCTCACCGTAGCGATCAAAAACACGTATTACCGTTTCCATTAACGGAATGATCTGATCTGCAGGCAAGAAACTATATAATTCATCTGCATGTCTTGGCTGAGAACCTAAACCGCCACCTAACATCACTTTAAAACCTACTTCTCCATTTTCGATTTTGGCGATAAAACCTAAATCATGCATGTATGATAATCCGGTATCAGCATCACTTGCCGAGAAAGAAACCTTGAACTTACGTCCCATTTCTTGACTTACAGGATTTCTAAGGAAATACTGAAATAATGCATGTGCATACGGTGAAACATCGAAAGGCTCATCGACATCTACACCCGCAGTTTCACTAGCCGTTACATTACGTACGGTGTTACCACAAGCTTCTCTTAACGTGATATCGTCTTTCTCAAGTTCCGACCATAACTCTGGAGTCCTGTTCAAATCTACATAGTGAATTTGAATATCTTGACGTGTAGTAATGTGCAATCTACCTGTAGAATACTCGTCAGACACATCGCAAATACGAAGCAATTGCTGAGAAGTCACCTTACCATATGGCAATTTTATACGGATCATTTGAACGCCTTCTTGACGCTGACCGTATACCCCACGAGCTAAACGAAGGCTTCTAAATTTCTCTTCATCTAATTTGCCGCCATGGAACTCATGAATCTTGCGTTCCAATTCTAAAATATCATTCGCAACTACTTGATTCTCTATCTCTGTTCTAAAACTCTGCATCGTTCGGTATTAAATATTCAGTACTAAAATTAACTTTTACTCTATTTTGCCTATAGATTTCATAGACTTAATTAAAACAGCCAATATTAAAATTGACCTTTTCTATTTAACTAATGAATCCCGCTCCTACGGTACTATTAGATTTGGTGTCTATTAAAATAAATGAACCGTTAGTTCTATGATTTTTAAATTGATCGTAGAAAATTGGTTTATTTAAACGGAAACTTACCTGGGCAATATCATTCATACCCAACGAATCTGTTTCTGTATCGATACCCGAATAATCAGGAGCTATCTTATGATGTACCTGCTCCACTTTTGCCAATACTTTATTGACACCGTGTTGTACTATATATTTATTTCCAGCAGCTAACGGCAATGAATCCATCCAAGAAATAGTAGCAGTAAATTGCTTATCTACGGTTGGTAGATCATCAACCTTCACTAACATATCACCACGACTTAAATTAATTTCATCGTTTAACGTTATGGTTACCGAAGAACGTCTTGATGCTGTTTTGTACTTTTTATCGTGGAAATAAATTTCTTTTATTTTTGAACGTGTTTGCGATGGAAGCGCTACAACCTCATCACCAACACTTAGCTCACCACCGTAAACCTTACCAGCAAATCCTCTGAAATCGTGGTGCTCATCTGTCTTCGGACGGATAACATATTGCACCGGGAAACGTGGGGTACCTGCATTGAAAATATCTTTTCTATCCAACGCTTCAAAATGTTCTAACAAAGTCGGACCTGTATACCAAGGTGTCTTGTCTGTTTTATTTACTACGTTATCACCTTTCAATGCACTTACCGGAATGAAGGTTATCTTCTGATCTTGATAATCTCTTTTCGCCATCAATTCCTCAAAATCAGCCTTAATAGCGTTGTAAGTTTCCTCTGAATAGTCCACCAAATCCATTTTATTAATAGCTACTACAACATCTTTAATGCGCAATAAATTATTGATAAAAAAGTGTCTGTTCGTTTGTTCGATTACGCCTTTACGTGCATCAATCAATATAATTGCTGCCTGAGATGTAGATGCACCTGTAACCATGTTACGGGTATACTCTACGTGCCCAGGAGTATCTGCTATAATGTAACTTTTCTTGGCGGTAGAGAAATAAATATGAGCCACATCTATAGTAATACCTTGCTCACGTTCTGCTACCAAACCATCTGTTGCCAAAGAGAAATCTAAATAATCGTATCCCTTTTGCTTACTAGTCTTTTCTATTGCTTCTAACTTGTCACTGGTCAAAGATTTTGTATCGTAAAGCATTCTCCCAATCAAGGTACTTTTACCATCATCTACACTACCTGCCGTTGCTATTTTTAGTACTTCCATTTTTATGCTGTTAGCCATTTGCTTTTAGCTTCTGGCTATTAAATTATTAAATAAGGCTAATAGCCGATAGCCAAAAGCTAAGGGCAGAATTTTCTAAAGAAAATTCTAAAAATATCCCTGTTGTTTTCTTTTCTCCATTGCCGCTTCTGAACGCTTGTCGTCTATACGTGCTCCTCGTTCAGAAATAGATGAATCTCTAATTTCTTCTACTACTTTATCAATAGATTCTGCATCTGAAAGTACTGCTGCGGTACATGACATATCGCCGACCGTACGGAAACGAACTAACCTTTCTTCTACAACCTCATCTTCTTCTCTAAATACGATACCGTCTTCTGCAGACCATATCATACCATCTCTTAAGAAAGTTTTACGTTTGTGTGCGAAGTAAATTGAAGGAATTTCAATTTGCTCTTCTTTGATATAAGACCATACGTCTAATTCTGTCCAGTTAGATATTGGAAAAACTCTTACATTCTGACCCAATTCTATTTGTCCGTTTAACATATCGAACAACTCTGGGCGTTGGTTACGCTCATCCCACTGTCCGAAATCATCACGAACAGAGAAAATACGTTCTTTAGCACGAGCCTTTTCTTCATCTCTACGTGCACCACCGATACAAGCATCGAACTTAAATTCTTCGATTGCATCTAATAATGTTGTTGTCTGAAGACTATTTCTACTTGAGTATCTACCTGATTCCTCTTTTACCTTACCCTGATCGATTGAATCTTGCACATTACGCACAATCAATTCTAACCCTAACTCTTCTACCAATCTATCTCTAAATTCGATAGTTTCAGGGAAGTTATGACCTGTATCAATATGCATTAATGGGAAAGGAATTTTCGATGGCCAAAATGCTTTTTGTGCCAAACGAACCAATGTAATCGAATCTTTTCCTCCAGAGAATAAAAGAACCGGCTTCTCGAACTGAGCAGCAACTTCTCTTATAATATAAATCGCCTCATTTTCAAGGGCATTTATATGAGAGGTATCTTTTAAAAGTTCTATGGATGGGGTTACTTCCAATTCCGTACTTGTATTACTCATTCTATATTTTCTTAGATAAATTATCTTATTCTTTTCTACAACCGCTGATTAACTATGCAATCCGCATTCTCTATTTTCTAACACCTTAGTTGGGTCAAAATAGTTATGCTCGTTCGGTAACTTATACTTTCTTAAATAGGCATCTAATTGCGTATCGTTCCAGTGGTAAAACGGACTCACCTTTAAAACGCCGTCTTTGCTTAGACTTAAAATATCTAAACTGTCGCGGTGTGCAGTCTGCCCTTTTCTCAGGTTCGTAAACCAAACATCTGGCTTAAATTCTGCCATAGCTCTTTTAAAAGGTTCCAACTTTACTTGTTCAGTAAATAATGCATGTCTTGGATCATCAATTTGCGGAATACCCATTACAGCATCTCTATGTGCAGTAGTTTGTTTTGGTACAAACAATTTTACGTTCAAATTCAACTTGTTGATTATCTCATCTGCATGCTTGTACGTTTTCGGCGTGTTATAACCCGTATCGCACCATACTACAGGAATATCTTTTTTTACACCAGATACCGCATGTAAAATAGCTACTTCATATGGTCTGAAGTTTGTTGTTACTACGGGAGTTTCTGCATGCTTTACCGCCCAAGAAATAATTTCTTCTGGCGGTATACCTTTAAATTGAATGTTCAACTTCTGAACTTGTGCTTCTGTCAATGCCATAATCCTTTTCTTTATTATTTACCCCACTTTACTAAATTCCAAAAACGCTCGTGAAAGAAATACAATATCATTTTTGTTACAAAATCTATAGAGGCTATTGATGCTGCTACCGAAAACTCGCCAGTAAGTATATAAGATATGATTAACGTATCTACCGTACCTATTACTCTCCAACTGAAAGCCTTGGCAATACTACGAATTGGCTTTTCAGATGTTTTATCATCTTGATACGTAGTTTTGTTTTCCTTTTTATTTAATATAAGTTGATCTGCAATCATCTTTTACTCAATTTTTATTACCCTACTAATTTAATAGAGTTTTCAAAAATAGTATTATTTTCCAAAGTAGTCGCCCATATTTTAGATAAATTTCATTTATCCTATAGATTTAGTAGATTATTAACAAAAGAGCATGAAAAATTAATATTTCGCAATGAATAGAGTTACTGCAAAATGAAGATTAATTAAAATAAGGGGATTTACGAGATGATATCCTTTAATGTATTGTTACGATATACATCTAATGCACTATCACGCACTTGCAGCATTAACTTATGAACGGAACAGGTGTTTTCATCAGGACAGTCATCACAGGTTTCATAGAAATTAAGACTTACACAAGGTACCATGGCAATTGGTCCTTCTAAAACTCTCATAATATCGGTCATAGATATTTCTTCGGGAGATTTTATTAAATAATAACCACCTCCTTTGCCTTTTTTTGAACCTAAGAATCCTGTTTTTCTTAAACTCAAGAGTATACTCTCCAAGAATTTCTGGGAGATATTCTCTTTCTCAGCAATTTCTGAAATTTGAACTGGTTTCTTATCGGATTGTGCCGCTAAGTACGCCAGTGCTTTCAACCCATATTTTGTCTTTTTCGAGAGCATGATGCTAAGATAGCCAAATAAAAAATATGTGTTAAATACTTGAACCAACAAAACGTCGTTATACAGTCACAACCATTAAATTAATTATGAAAAAAGTATTCTTATTATCGATTATCACAGTTTTTACTTTAGTCTTCACATCTTGTTCTAATGATGACGATGGCGCAGTATCTAGCGCAACTGAAGAAGAAGTTGTAGGCACATGGAACCTAACAGCACTTGAAGCTACCGATGGTAGATCAGATACGACTATTGAAGGAACCACAATTCCTGCTACTTTTAAAGCAGTAGGTAAAGATTTTCAAACTATTGTAACTTTTTCTGAAGATCCTCAGGTAGTCACTAGCGAAGGTTCTTATACTACCGTATTAAGTACTACTATAGCAGGAGAAAATGACACACAAGAGCAAGAAGGCGAAGACTTTTTTGCATCTGAAAAATGGAGACTAGATGGCAGTACGTTATACTTTGGTTCTGGCGAAGAAGAAATTGGCTACACTATTGTTGAACTTAATGATTCTAAAATGTCGCTTCGTTACGAGTTAAACGAAACTGTTGAATCGTTCTTCGGGACTTCTACTGTTAGCGCTACTTACAACATGACGTTAAGTAAATAAAACAACATTTATACATACTAAAATGCCCGGTATATACCGGGCATTTTTTGTTTCTTTTATTTTTACACTACCCTAGTGCCTGAGCAATATCTGCGATAATATCATCTATATGTTCTAACCCTACCGAAATACGAACTGTGCCATCAGATATACCTACTGCAGCACGTTCTTCTATACTCAACTTACTATGTGTTGTTGATGCCGGGTGCGTAACTATAGTTCTTGAATCTCCTAAATTGGCAGAAAGGGACAACAGCTTAATGGAATCGAAAAACTCTCTACCTGCATCTAATCCGCCTTTAACTTCAAAAGCTACTACACAGCCACCCGCTTTCATTTGCTTAATGGCTATCTCATATTTTGGATGCGATTTTAAGAACGGGTATTTTACCCAATTTATATTTTCATGAGCTTCTAAATACTCCGCCAGTTTCAAAGCATTTTCGCAATGCCTATCTACTCGTATTGCCAATGTCTCTAAACTTTTAGATAATACCCATGCATTGAATGGCGATAAAGCGGGACCTGTAATTCTTGAAAAGCGATATACTTTGTCCATCAACTCTGCACTACCTACCGTAATACCTGCCAATACTCTACCTTGACCATCCATTAGTTTTGTACCTGAATGAATGACCAAATCTGCACCAAACTTTATCGGCTGCTGTAAATAAGGTGATGCAAAGCAGTTATCGATAACCAAAATCAAATTGTTCTTTTTCGCAATCTTACCCAACTCCTCTAAATCTAAAACATCTACACCGGGATTCGTGGGAGTCTCTGCATAAATGATTTTTGTTTTCGGAGTGATTAAACTTTCTATTTCTTCTAATGCATCTATCTTGAAATAGGTATGGTCAATATTCCATTTCGGGAAGAAGTTCGTAAACAATGAATGCGTTGAACCAAAAATACTTCTTGCCGATAATACATGATCACCACTATCTAATAATGCCGCTAATGTAGAAAAAACTGCTGCCATACCCGATGCAAATGCGAATCCACTCTCTGCGCCTTCCATCTGGCACACTTTATCTATAAATTCAGTTGAATTCGGATTCGAATATCTAGAATATATATTACGCTCTTTCTCTTCTGCAAACGATGCACGCATATCTTCCGCATCTTCAAACACAAAACTAGATGTCAAATACAACGGTACAGAATGCTCTAAGTTCTCTGTACGCTTTAGTTGCTGTCGTATAGCGTTCGTTTCAAATTTATTGTTGTTCTTTTTCATTGCACTAATTCTTCTCTATTCCAATTTCTACTTTCATAAACTTCGTACTTTTGACTTTGTACTTTTCACTACCCTTTCTCCGCAATTCTCAAAATATCTCCAAATACACCTCTTGCCGTAACTGCTGCGCCTGCACCTGCACCTTGAATTACTAACGGATTTTCTCCGTAAGACTCCGTGTAAATTTCTATAATGGAATCCGACCCCTTTACTTGCCCTAAGGCACTTTCTTTTGGTACGGATATTAACTTCACATCTAATACTCCTTTTTCTTTTTGAAGGTTACCATGTAAATCACCTACATATCGTAATACATGATTTGGCTTCTGATTCTTTTTAATCTCATTGAACTTAGCATCTAATACATCTAAATTCTCTAAAAAGAAAGCCACTTCGCCGTCTTGTAATTTCTTCGGAATTAGATTGTCAATATTTATATCTGCAAACTCATTATGTAAATCTAATTCTCTTGCTAAAATCAACAACTTTCTACCTACATCATTTCCTGATAAATCTTCACGCGGATCTGGTTCTGTAAATCCCTGTTGCATCGCATCTTTTAAAATGGACGAAAATGGCACATCTACTTCTGAGAAGGTATTAAATATATAACTCAATGACCCCGAGAACACTCCTTTTATTCTGGTAATATTCTCTCCGGACAAATGGAGTAACTTTATGGTATCTATCAATGGTAATCCTGCACCTACATTAGTTTCATACAAGTATTGCTTTTGATTTTTCTGCAGCTCTTCTCGCAATAGCTGATAAAAATCGTATCGTAAGGTATTGGCTATTTTGTTTGATGAAACAATATCAAATCCGCGTTCTACGAATTCAAAGTAATTTGCCACAAAATCTTTACTTGCCGTATTATCAATGACTATCAGGTTTTCTAAATGATGACGTTTTGCAAAATCAAAAACATCTTCAACTTTATACGCCTTTCCTTTTTGCTTTAGATTCGTTTTCCAGTTTTTGGTGATTCCCTTTTCATTCAACAAAATCTTTTTAGAGTTGGCGATTCCAAATACGCGCAAATCTAATTTTTTACGATCCTTAATTGTTTTTGCTGATTTCAGAATTTGATCGATCAGTGTTCCGCCTACATTTCCATGTCCGAAGACAAGAATATTTATCCTTTTACTGATACCAAATACTTGTCCGTGCATGACATTTACCGCCTTGTGCAAATCAGATTTCTTCACCACCAAACTCACGTTGTTACCCGATACCGTGTTATTGAACAACAACGGCACAATCTGGTTTTTAATCAATGCGTTAAACGGATTATGGAACGTACTTAAATCTTGACCGACAATAGATATAATTGAAACATCATCTATCACCGTAATCATATTTACATCTTTAGATTCGAAATCATTACTGAATTCATTCTCTAAAGCCAATTTTGCTCTTTTCGCCTTGTCTTTCTTCACCACAAGACCGATTCCCCTTTCCGAAGAACCTTGAGATATTATACTAACACTAATATTACTTGATTCTAACGCCTTAAATATTCTGGCATCTACACCTACTTTACCTAATAATCCGCGACCTTCAATATTGATCATCGCTACATCTTCAATTACAGAAAGCGACTTAATACCTTCCTTGCTTGATTTTGCACTTATTAAAGTTCCTTCACTATCATCATTATACGTATTTAAAATACGCAACGGAATGTTCTTTTCTATAAGCGGAATAATCGTTTTCGCATGTAAAATTGTTGCTCCGAAATTAGCCAACTCATTCGCTTCTTCATACGACAGATTTTCTAGCTTTTTAGCCTCTGGTACATAATCAGGATTCGCAGTATATATTCCGTCAACATGAGTATAATTCTGTAATTCTTCAGCATCTAAAAAGTTAGCCAATAGAGCTGCAGAATAATTACTGCCATTTCTACCTAAAGTAGTTGTCTCTCCATCTAATGTAGATGAAATAAAGCCCGTAACTACGGCTACGGTATCTTTCGGTATTTCAGCAAACTTCAGTAATACCTGCTCTTTTGATTCTGCCTCCAAGACCTTGGCATCACCAAATGTATTGTCGGTTTTTATCACCTTACGTGTATCAACCAGTACTGCATTGATGCCTTTACCTATTAGTAATTTAGTAACCAATTTTGCAGAAATCAATTCACCATAAGCCAGTACCTCATCTTTAATTTTAGCACTGTAATCACCCAATAAAGAAACACCTTCATATAACTTCGCTAAGCCCTTAAACTCTGCCGATAAATTGATATTCTTATAGGTATGCTTTTGATATTTTTCTAGAGCTACAAAATCGGACTGATAGTCTTTACCCTTTGCAGCTTTCTGCAACATATCTTCTAGCTGATCCGTAGCTTTTTCCCTAGCGGATAAAACAATGGCAATGTTCTCATCGTTCTTTACCTTATTGGCAACGATATCTAAAACACGCTCTAGTCCTTCTCCATTACTCAGGGACTTACCACCAAACTTCAGAATCTTTATTTTCTTGATATTACCGTTGGTATTAAAAATACCACCAAGCAATTTCTCCATTTGATCAAACTCGATCAAAAAGGCATCATGCCCATGTAGCGACTGTACTTCGCCATAAGTAACATTACTCTTCGCTTGCGCCAACTGCTTAAACGTATCTTTATTTTCCTGTGCGGTAAAGAACATATCAGAATCGACACCTATAATATGAATATTGGTATCACTATTTTGCAGTCTGATGAAATTCTCATCTCCACCTCTAGTGACATCAATCGTTTTCAATAACTGATTCATCAATTTATAGGCAGATAATTGAAAACGCTCTTGCAACTTATCGCCATGATGCATTAACCAACTTTCTACATTAAAAACCTTTAGCTCTTCATTTGTACTTCTTTTGAAGCGCTCTTTAAAGGAAGCGGGTGTTCTATAGCACAACATTGCATGCATACGTGCATCGTGTACCGGTTGCTTAGAATTCACCAAAAACTGCTCTTGAATTTGACAATTGGCAATTAACCAGTCGGTCGATTTCCAGTCGGATGCCACAGGTATTAAATGCTCGGTTAAATCTGGTTGCAATGCTGCCATTTCCCAAGCAATACCACCACCTAAAGAACCACCGATCAAAGCAAATAAACGGTCTACTTTCAACTGCTGCAAACCCAATAAAAACATTCTAGCTACATCGCCAGCAACAAAATCCTTATAGTTTTCAATCACGAATTTATCATGTCCGTTTCCCGGAATATTGAATGCCAGAATGGTATACTTTTGGGTATCGATACATTTTTCATCACCGATAAGTGCTGACCACCAGCCATCTTCTCCAGTAACATTAGAGTTACCGGTCAAAGCATGGTTCACCAAAATAATAGGCGCTGTATGTAGCTCTTTACCAAATACCTGATAAGACAATTGAATATCTTGAGAGGCACCACTTAAGGTTTTGTATTTTTTTATCTGTAATTGATGTAGCATCTATTTCAAAATCAATTTATGGCTTCAACTTCACTCAGCCAGTACTATTTTCCTATTTTAAATAACCGGTCACTTAGTTTTAGATCAATGACCAATTATTTCAATTTTGCTTTATAACGGTAACCGAGATTAAAGACTTGCAAATGCCTGTTCTAAATCGGCTTTTAAATCTTCAATATCTTCTAGACCAACAGACAAACGAATTAAATCTTGACCTACACCAGCGCTTTCTTGCTGCTCTGCAGTTAATTGCTGGTGTGTGGTACTTGCTGGGTGAATTATTAATGATTTGGTATCACCAATATTCGCTAACAACGAAAATATCTTAGTCGCATCGGTCACTTTTTTAGCAGCTTCAAATCCGCCTTTAACGCCAAAGGTAACTAATCCACTCTGTCCTTTTGGCAAGTACTCTTTAGCCAACTCGTTGTATTTATTGCTTTTAAGTCCTGGGTAATTCACCCATTCCACTTCTGACCTACCTTCTAACCATGTAGCGAGCTCTAATGCATTTGCACTATGCTGCTTGATACGTACCGGTAATGTTTCTAAACCTTGAATAATTTGGAATGCGTTAAACGGACTTAAAGCTCCACCAAAATCACGTAAGCCTTCTAATATTAATTTAAATGTAAATGCTGCCGCACCTAATGCTTCGCTATATACCAAACCATGATACCCAGCAGATGGCTCAGTAAACTCTGGGAATTTTCCGTTGGTCCAATCAAAAGTACCAGCATCAATAATTGCTCCACCTAATGAAGTTCCTTGTCCGCCGATATATTTTGTCAATGAATGTATTACTAGGTTAGCTCCGTGTTCAATAGGATTCAATAATGACGGAGTAGCCACAGTATTATCTACTATAAATGGAACACCTGCTGCTTTTGATTCTTTTGCAATTCCTTTCAGATCCAACACATCTAATTTAGGGTTCCCTAAAGATTCCACAAAGAATGCTCTTGTATTCCCCTGTACAGCTTTTCCAAAATTTTCAGGATCAGATGCATCTACGAACGTTGTTGTAATACCGAATCTTGGCAATGTTACGTTCAATAAATTAAACGTACCACCATATAAACTGCTCGATGCCACAATGTGATCACCTGCTTTCAACAATGTCAACAACCCTGTTGAGATTGCCGCTGTACCCGATGCAAAAACCACCGCTCCAATTCCGCCTTCTACCGCAGCTAACCTGTCTTGTAGAATTTGATTGGTGGGGTTATTCAATCTTGTATAAATGAAACCTAATTCTGCTAACGAAAATAAGTTTGCAGCATGGTCGGTATCATTGAACACATACGATGATGTTTGATAAATAGGCACTGCCCTTGTACCACCATTGGTAGTTGTGTCGTGACCTGCGTGTAATGCGTTTGTTGCTAGTTTGTAATTACTCATGATTTTGTTGTTTTTAAAAATTGTTAATCCTAAGGATATTAAAAATTAAAAGCCAAACCTTGACCAGCATACTATGCGGGTAGGTAAAATCAAAAAGTTATAAGAAAGTAATATCGAAGAAAATTCGATTACTGTTATCCATCCCCTAAGGGTAGAATGTAGCACCTTCTTTGTATTGAACAAAGGGTTGCTAAGGTTTCAAAGGGTCTAATCCCTCCACCTTTCTTGATAACTATTCAATAAGTGTTTGAACTTTGAGTTAGCAAATATAAGGGCAGAAGTTTCTAATAACCTAAGATTTTAAGAAAAAAATATAATTTGAGGTTGTGTTGTTATTTTTCTGCGGGTTTCAAGGAAACGAGAAACCTCATCAACTACGAGGTTCTCAATACATTTTTGAGTATCCATTGCACTACACTCAAAAACACTCGAACTGACAATACGGCTATTTGAATTTTAAAAACTTCACTAAACTAAGTACGGATGTCACTTCGAATGGTTTTTACGACCTTTTCGGGAGTAAAAATTGCCCGCCTTCAGGTCGTGCAAGTATCGAGAAGCTTGCTTGCTAAAGGTTATTTTTTGAACTAGGAACAATTACAATCATGCTGACCCTTGAAGTTCTCGATACACCTTTGTCATAATGAAAAATTAGGTCAAAAACACTCGAACTGACATTTTCATCCATCAACAATCAACCATCAACCAACAACCAACAACCAACAACCAGAAACTAATCGATCATACCAGCACTCTTATACTTATCAATATACTTCTGATCTTGCTCTGGAGAATCTTTGTAGTATTTTCTCATTTCTACTAAATCTGCCGTTAATTTTTTAACCGTAGCTGCATACGCTGGATCATGGTAGACATTGTTCATTTCCTTGGGGTCATTTAATCTATCGTACAGTTCCCATTCGTCAACATCATAGTAAAAATGTACTAGCTTAAATTCTTTGTTTACTATACCATAATGGCGTTTTACCATATGTACCGATGGATATTCGTAATACTGATAGTACACCGCATCTCTTGTCCACTTGTCTTTTTCGCCTTTCAGTAGCGGAATTAAACTCTCCCCTTGCATATCACTTGGCGGCGTGATGCCTACTGCTTCTAACATGGTCTGTGCAAAATCTAAATTCTGAACCATTTCATTTTCAACAGAACCTGGTTTTACCACATTGGGCCAACGCACCAATAATGGAGTTTTAAAAGATTCATCATAAATGAATCGCTTATCGAACCAACCGTGTTCGCCCAAATAAAATCCTTGGTCAGAGGTGTAAATGACTATTGTATTTTCTGCTAAACCAGACTCATCTAAATAGTCTAATAGTCGACCTACATTATCATCTACCGAAGAAATGCTGCCCAAGTAGTCTTGCATATAGCGCTGGTATTTCCATTTCATTTTTTCGGTATCGGTCATCTTTGACCAATTATCATAAAAGAAGTCGTTGATGGAATCTAAAACCGGATCATACAATGCCTTTTGTTCTGCCCTAGCACGGTTGTACGGACCATAAAAACTATTCGGAAATTCTTCGACCACAGGCAATACTTTACCTTCCATTTTAGCTAAGGTCTCTGGTCTTATTTTACTGTCATGACTATACATCATGTGGGTTAGCAAATTCATTTCTGCCGTTTTCGCCGCAGAACCTCTATTGCTATAATCATCAAAAAGTGTTTCTGGTTCTGGGAATGTTTTCTGTATAAACTCCTTAAACTTATCAGCTCTTGGCCACCAAGGTCTATGTGGTGCTTTATGCAAATACATCATCATAAATGGTTCGTCATCTGCAGCTTCTTTCTTTAACCAATCTAAAGATACATCTGTGATGATATCGGTAACATAACCTTGCTTGGTAATGGTATCGCCATTGGTGACAATGAAATCGGGATTGATATAATGGCCCTGACCCGGAAGTATCATAAACTCATCTACCCCTTTCGGGTTGTTACCAAAATGAAGTTTACCAAACATGGCTGTCTTATAGCCGTTCTCTTGAAATATTTGCGGAAAGGTGACTTGTGTAGTATCGAACGGAAAGTAATTATCTACTTTTCCATTGATATGCGTATGCTTACCTGTTAGTATTGTTGCACGTGATGGTGCACAAATGGAGTTGGTAACACTCGCATTGGTAAATAGCATTCCTTCTTTTGCCAAACGATCAATATTGGGCGTATTCAACAATTTATCATCATACGCGCTAATGGCTTGATAAGCATGATCATCTGACATGATGAAAATGATATTCGGCTTTTTATTTTTACTTTTTTGAGCTTCACTACTAATTGGCAACAGGAAAAGTAAACCTACTATGGCTAGGATTAGTTTATTCATTTTGGTTGTTTGGTGAGTTTGATTAGTATTAAAAGTAGGGAAATTTTAAACTATAGCACTTAATATTTTGATTATAAGACCGCAAATGGTATTTGGTGATTTTATCAGAGCTATTTCTGAAGAATCATTAAATCAATTGCCTTAATCTGTAAAATATTCTACAAAGCTTGAGCTCATATATTTTGATCTAAATTTGAATTTACTATAATTTATATAAACAAAAAGAGAGGGGTAAAGAGGTTAAGCTAGATACATTGTAATTGATTATTGATTTTAATTTTTTTCTCTGATTGGATAAAATTCAGCTTTAAAAAACACATGTTTCAACTGTTAGTAATATTAATTTTATCCATTCTATAAATATATATGAAAATTCGAAAAATGTTTTTGTTTCAAAATTTTAATTTCCAGTGATTTCAGCCAAAACTGAGCCGCCCTCAACTTTGCATCCAACTAGTATAAAATAATTCAACTTTCCGCCAACAAGAGATTCAAACTCGAACCTTTGTTTTTGATTCTCAACAGCTCCGACAATATCACCTGGATTCACTAATTGTCCTTTTTCAAAAAATCATTCTTTAATCCTCCATTCAGTACTTATGTCCAATTCTTTTGGAAATATAATTTTTTCCGATTCCCCAACTTCAAGAAAACGACCTTTAAGTTCTACATCTGTTTTTAAATTCGAAGCGTCAAGTCCAAATTTTTCCATTTGCTTAATTAGCCATTTCTTCATTGTTTTCAATTATAAATAATATCAAAATATACCCTACTCCAACACAGAAAACTCAATACTAGAATCTGTAAAAACCGTATGGGTTTGGGTTTTAAAATCTGACTCATCTGCCTCGAAGATATTATCTACGTAGGTCTGCGGGTTTAAATCTATCAACGGAAACCAAGTGCTCTGTACTTGCACTTGTAACTTGTGCCCTTTTTTAATGGTATGAAAAACATCTTGCAGCTTAATAGTAACATCTGTCTTTTGGTTTGCTACAAATGGCTCTGGCTCTGAAAAGCTATTTCTAAATCGTCCTCTCAACACCTCGCTACGAACCATTAAATGATAATTGCTCATTTTCAAGTGGTCTTGCATACCTTCGTAGGCTGGTTCATCTGCCGGATGAACGTCAATGATTTTAACGATCCAATCTGCAGCTGTACCTGTAGTTGCTACTTTTAGCTTTGCTAGAATATCGCCTGCCAAAGTCATATCATTTTCCATCACTTCCGTTTCAAACACCAATACATCGCCACGGCGAGCCGCAAAACGCTGATCGTCCGTCATGTACTTTCTTGGGGTAAATACCGTTTTAATATCTTCTGAATAAGGTACTGGTTTTTTAATATCACTTATAAACTTGACTTCCTCAACGCCTTTTGGCTCAAAAGTCAGTTCTTGATTTGGAGATAAATACATATCTTTTTTGACTACACCTGCTGGTGGCCAGGTATCGTAAGTTTTCCAATCTTTTCTTCCTGTATCGAAAACGTAGGCTTCCGGTAATCCGCTATTTTTATCTCCGCTTCCTTTTAAGAAATGGTCAAAGAATTTGGCTTCTATATTCTCTTGAAAAAACTCTGAAATATTATCACCGAAGTAATAATTACCCACAATATTCTGTCCTTTTCTTCGTGCCCATCCGCCGTGATCCCATGGTCCAAAAACCAAAGTGTTGTAATTATCGGCATTGTACTTTTCAATATTCTTGTAGGTTTCTAATGGTCCGTATAAATCTTCAGCATCAAATTCCCCTGCAACAACCATAGTCGCTACTGTTGGTTTTACATTCTTTAAGTGCTGAATTAATCCCTTGCTCTGCCACATTTCATCATAATTAGGATGTTGCTTTAGCTCGTTCCAGAAATAATCGTCGGTTACACCTTCTTTTGCCATACGTGGCGTATCTGTAGTTTCATATTCAAAGAAGCGATCTAAATTTTTCAGCGAACCTTCATCTAAAAAGAATTGGTACTGATCTTCTGTAGGTAAATCTGGTAGTGTATACCATGCCGTATCAATAGGCTTATCGCCATCTGGTCTAGGAGTACCAAATAATGATGTTGCCCTAAAATAACTCAACAAATATGCTCCGTTATGGTGAAAATCATCGAAAAAGAAATCTGCAATACTCGCCTGTGGCGAAGCTGCTTTTAATGCCGGGTGTGCATCTACAACGGAATACGTAGAATAGTAACCAGGATAGGAGATTCCCCAAATACCCACATTACCATTATTGTTTTCAACATTGTTTACCAGCCATTCAATCGTATCATAGGTATCTGAACTTTCATCAATATCTTTTTCTGATTTTTTGTTCGGATTGAAAGCACGCATGTTCTCATAATGACCTTCACTTAACCAACGCCCACGAACATCTTGGTAAACGACAATATAGCCATCTTGCATCATGTGAATATTCGGAGCAATTTTTGTCTTGAATTTACCTTCTCCGTATGGTTGTGAACTATAGGGAGTTCGTTGCATGATAATCGGGTATTCTTTTGAAGTATCTTTTGGCGAATAGACCGTAGTGTGCAGTTTAATGCCGTCACGCATGGTGATATCGACTTCTTTCTTCGTGTAATTGTCTGCAACGTAGGTATCAGAAACTTCTGCATCTGCTACTTTAGGTGCTGTTTTTCTACAGGAAACAAGTACTGTAGCCAGTAAAATAAAGGTAAAAAAGTGTTTGATGGTAATCTTCGGCATGTCTTAAGAATTTGAATTCTTAAAGCTAAGAAAGTTTACTCGATTTTTGAAGATTTATAGATAGGTAGACGCAGTAAAATTTTGACCTATCGAATACCTAAGTTGAAGTTTGCCAAATTACGTCATAGATTATCAACTACGCAATACAAATTAATAGGCGGACTCAATATAATTTACAAAATAAGCGGTGTTATTTAGAAGGGGAAAATGTTTCATAAATGCTATCGACGATAGCATTTATGAAGCAATTGTGAACAAGATTATACCATGAACAACTTTCTAACAAGGATAAGTATGCCCGAAAAAAAATCTCCTTTATATTCTTGAACAGTAGTTTCTTGGAGTAATTGTTTTTTCATTAAGTTAATGTTTAGTGTGTTGGAATTTAATCAGAAAAAGGAATTAATGCAACTGTTTTTTCAGATTTTTCAATTTCAAAATCCGAGTAAATTTTCACCGAACGATATTCGGTTTTGTCTGCATCTAAAACAACATACTCAGAAATCAGGTCGGTTTCTTTTGAGCAAGATTGTAATATTATGCAAGAGAAATTCTGTGGGTTAATGACATGGCATTCGTAGGTTAAGTTATTACTTTAATAGGTTTTTCAAAGATTCAATACCTTAAACAGATTTAAAATTAAGCTGAATTTTGGGGCTTCAACTTGAACTTATTCCTGTCTATTTTTATTTGTACTACTAGTATCTATTTCATCTTGGTAGGTGGCGAGATTAGGGATTCTCTAATTATTACATTTCAAATATATGTAATCCTTTTCCTACAAAATGGATTATGTGGTCAAAGTATGCCAACTTGTTGTGAATGGGTGTTAATTGGCTTGTGAAGTAATTTTGAGACAAAAAAAATGCCCCGTGAAACACGAGGCACCTATATTCTAATTACTTGAAATACAATACTCATACTACATCAAATATACTTTCTAACAGCAATCTATTTCGACTGCGCTAAATATGACATATTGAAATATGATTTCATCATAAACAGCTACTTCGCTTCGCTCGCAATGAATTACAAACTAAACGCTGACTTTATCTCTGCAACTTTATCTAATTTTTCCCAAGTGAATAATTCCACTTCTTTTTCGATACGACCGTTATATGGCGATTCAAAAACCTTAGTAACAGTTGTTGGCTGTTTCCCCATGTGGCCGTATGCAGCGGTTTCTAAATATATTGGGTTTCTTAATTTTAAACGTTCTTCAATAGCAAAAGGTCTCATATCAAATAACTGCGCTACTTTCTTGGCAATATCACCATCGCTCAATCCTACTTTTGATGTTCCGTAGGTATCTACATAAATAGAGGTAGGCTCTACCACACCAATCGCATAACTAACTTGCACCAAAATCTCAGTCGCTACACCTGCAGCTACTAAGTTCTTAGCCGCATGACGTGCTGCATAAGCTGCACTACGGTCTACCTTACTTGGATCTTTACCGCTAAAAGCACCACCACCGTGAGCTCCTTTACCACCGTAGGTATCAACAATGATCTTACGACCTGTTAAACCGGTATCGCCATGCGGACCACCGATTACGAATTTACCTGTTGGATTAATATGATACTTGATCTGATCATCGAACAATTTCTGAGTATCTACAGGTAATTGTGCCTTTACCCTTGGTATCAATTTTGAAATAATGTCGGACTTAATTTTTGCCAACATTTTCTCATCATCTGCATCAAAAGCATCGTGCTGTGTAGAAACTACAATAGTATCTATACGTATTGGCTCATTGGCATCTGAATATTCTATAGTAACCTGTGCTTTTGCATCTGGTCTTAAATAAGAAATCTCTTTATTTTCACGACGCATTTCTGCCAAAGTATGTAGAATTTTGTGCGAAATATCTAATGCTAATGGCATGTAGTTCTCGGTCTCGCTAGTTGCGTAACCAAACATCATACCTTGATCACCGGCACCTTGCTCTTCTTTTGAACCACGGTCTACACCTTGGTTAATGTCTTGAGACTGCTCATGTATCAACGATATCACTCCGCAAGAATCTCCACTGAACTGGTATTCTCCTTTTGTATATCCTATTTTATTGATGACTTCACGAGCAATGTTCTGTACATCTAAATAGGTATCACTTTTCACTTCTCCCGCTAATACTACTTGACCAGTTGTTACTAATGTCTCGCAAGCAACTTTACTTTCTGGATCAAAGGCAAGAAAATTATCTAATAACGCGTCACTGATTTGATCCGCAACTTTGTCCGGATGTCCTTCACTAACAGATTCTGATGTAAATAAATATGGCATAACAATCTTTTTTTTTCAAAGGATTTGAATGAATGCCGAAAAGAAGTATGATGCGAAGTGATATCAACATCAACTGCTTTAGCATTTTTTTCGCTTTATACCCTAAGGCTAAAACAGAGGTTGCAATCAGTCAAATCCCTCCTCACTTTTTTAATTCAGATGCAAAAATAGAAAAAATGTTCTGTTCAATTCTTAATATGGTGTTATTTATTGACTCAATTAAATGAATTGATAATTCTAAGTATAAATCTGCTAGAATTAAAGATCATACTTCACAGACATTAATAGATATCTAGGTTGTACAAAATAGGCTTGTGTACTAAAGAATAATTCGTTGGTGCTATCTCTATTTAACGTAGTAGTGTTTAATAAATTAGTGCCTTTTATTCCGTATTCCCAGCGGCTATCTTTTTTCTGGTATGTTAGGTCAGATTCTAAGAAACTATAGGTATTAGAAATGGTATCAGCGTCATCGGTATAATCATAATAATCATAATCTACCGTAAATATGAAGTTCTTTAAAAAACTGGCATCAAAACGAGCATAGGGTCTGCTCGTATAGAATGTGGTTTCTAAATCTCCATTCTCATAATTATTTACAGTGTATCTATAGCCTAATTCTAGATTAGGAGCGTCTTTTAAATTAGTAGAAAGTGCTGCATTATAATTCTGAGTTAAAGAGTTTGAGGTACGCTGCGTATCGTCAACCAAGTTATTGGTAGTGGACCACCCCAAATTACCTTGAACAGATGCTTTTATTTTACCAAAGGTACGTTCATACTTTCCGCTTGCGGTTAAAGACTCATCGTCAAAATTTGAATTAATAGTACTACTCACCCTATTAATACCTATAATATTCACTCCACTTTTTAAGGCATCTATTCTTTTGGTATATGCTACGTTAGCAAAAATGTTAGTGAAATTGAACATATTAAAGCTGAAAAAATTAAGCGATACATTATGGTTCAACGCACTTTCTAAATCGCGATTACCGCTATACAACGAATTGTAATTATTGAGCACATACCCTTGTGCAAAATTGCTGACATCTGTAAACGAACGAGATACACGATAATTAAAGCGAAGGTTTTCTGATTTCTTCAGTTGTGCATTAATATACAAATCAGGCAACAAAGACGTTAAGTTATCTTCTACCACAGTACCTAATTGTTCATTCTTAACATTAAATTGATGCAAGGTTACACCAGGATTAAAAGTGAATATCCCTGAAATAACTTTGTAATGTAGACCCGCATAAATATCAGAAACATGAAACGCTACTTCATTACCAAATTCATCTCCGCTCAAATTCAAAACATCTTCATTATCTAATATCTGAAAAATGTTAGAATTGAAATTCTGATTACTTTGCGTTGTACCTAACGTTAGATTGATGTTACTCTTTGTACCTAGAACCCTATAATAATCTACCTTGGCATCGACCTTATTGGTTACTACGGTTTTTGCCTGATTGATATTATATAAGTCTTGAGTTTCATCTACCGGAAAAATATCAACAAAGGCAAATTCGTTTCGTATTGCTTCATAAAAAGGATCTTCATCTTGATATAAATATTGTGCTTCTACTGCAAAAATGTTCTTCTCATTTAAAGTATAGTAAATATTTAAATTCTGATTTACAGATAACGGCTTCTGCTTTTTTACCTCTGCAATTTGATCGGTAATAGAAGATATAGAAAGTACATCTACCTCTTCATTATCATCTGACTGTTTTAGCAGTGCATCAAAATCTAATTGAAAATCTTCATTAGGCTTGTACTTGGCACTTAACTTTGCTAAACCTAAATGTACGGTCTGGTTTGTATTGGTTGTGGTGCTTTCGATATCATTACTTGCAATATATGATGTGGTTCCTTCAGATTTCATGAGTGTACCAGTGTACGAGTAAATTCCGAATCCGCTTAGGTCCAAACCATCCATCGGCGCATAGCTAAAATTAGCTGCCGTGAATTTGGTATCAATATCATTTGCCCTATTATTCTGTGCAGAAGAAAGTCCTAACGCATCTGCACCTGTAGAAATGGAGCTTCCTCCTCTAGAATTCAAATTCCTGAATCCGCCTGTAAAATTTCTGTAATCATTACGTGTAAATGGTACTTCACCTATATTATTTAAATCGGTGATAATATTTATGCTGTATTTAGGACTGTAGTAGAATAATTTAGGATGTGCTAAATAGCGATCATCAGGACCATATCCTGCCGTTATTTCTCCGAACCAAAAGTTCTTTTTCCCCTCTTTCAGTTTTATATTCAAAGCCACATTGTCATCGTCATTAGTCAACCCTTTCATTTGAGAAACCTCATTGAAATTACGTAACACTTCTACTTTACTTAAGGCATTCGCCGGAATATTCTCTACCGCCAATTTGGTATCGCCATCAAAAAAATCCTTGCCTTCTACCATGATCTTATTCACGGTTTTACCTTCTACTTCTATTTGACCATCATCGTTTATCTCAATACCCGGAAGGTTTTCCAACACATCTTTTAATTTCTTTTCGGTACCCGATACAAACGAATCGGTATCATAAACTATTGTATCTCCTTTTACAGAAACCGGCATTTCATAGGTAACATCTACCTCATCTAATTGCGCCGCTTGCTCTTGCAATACAATATCTTTGACAGCATCGTTTTCGCCAGCCGTAAATGTGAACGATTCTGGTTTAAAACCGAGATAACTGATTTTAACCGTGTATTGCTGACCAGACTTTAGCTTCAGCTTAAATAAACCTGCATGGTTGGTTATCCCATAAGATTCCAAACCTTGTGTGGCCGTATTTATAGCAATTACGTTTGCCATATCGACACCAACGCCCAGACTATCTTTTACAGTACCCGACAATGCTATTTCTTGAGCTGAACCAATAGCAACAGCCAATAAAAGCAGGGTAATAAATACTTTATTTCTCATGTGATAGCAATAAAAAAGAATGAATTATGTAGTACAATATTTAGTTTGGTCTACCGCCACCACGACCGCCTCTGTTTCTAAAATTCTCTCGCATTTCTTTCATCTTTTCTTGAGAGATTTCATCATACTCTGCTTGGGATACCTTTTTACCTTTACTTGGTGCTTTTATTTCCATTTTCTCAGAAGGATTCATTGTGATTTCTGAGCATACAATTGTAGTAATATCATCATTTACCGCTAATATTAAACCCGGCAGCCCCCAATAAAGTCCAGGACCTTGATTTATTGGAATTTCTGGTGTATACCACGCTACAATTTCTACTTCCTTAATCGTAAATTCTTCCTCTTTCTTCTCTTCATCTTTATTTTCTTCTCCCCTACCCGGTCTTCTGAAAATAGCACTCATATTTGGTCGTTTAATGGTTTTAGTTGCTGTTGCCTTAAAGGCAGTGTAATTTCCAATTTTCTTAGATTCGCTACCCATTTTCCACTCTAAGGCTTCCAGTTCATCATCGATCAAGAATATTTTACCTAACAGCTCATTTTTTATCAAATAACGTTGCTCTTTAATATCCTTATACAAATCACCATCAGTACCGGCCATAGCTCCAAAACGCGGACCACGACCTCCACCTCTTTCACCTGGTTGTTCTAATTTTTCTTCTTCTTGATAAATTGATGCTGTTTGATTGAAATTGAGTACAAAGGTCTTTTCATTTGCCTTTTTTATACGCTCCAACATTTCTTTTTTTCTATCCTCAGGAATATTTCTGTTCCCAAAATCGAAATTTACTTGAGTTTTACTCTGATAAACTGCCTTACCTTGAAAATCTTGTGCTTGCCCGGTAACACCTATAAAAACAATTGCAAATGCTATAAACCAATTAAATCTTTTCATTTTCTAGAATTAAATATAGAAGTATGACATTATTTTTCGCTTTTGGTTTAATCGATATCTGTTAATAAATGAATTCAGATAATTATTTTTATGCCATACAACAAATATGTTTTTACTTCCTGTAGTTATCTTGTATCTTGTACCATCAGAATCTTATTCTGAAATAAGAACACAACCATTAATCAATTTAATTCTATGCACATAGCAGTTGCCGGAAATATCGGTGCCGGAAAAACAACCCTAACTAGATTACTTTCAAAACATTATAAATGGGAAGCTCATTATGAAGATGTTGTTGAGAACCCATATTTAGATGATTTTTACAATCAGATGGAACGCTGGAGTTTTAATCTTCAGATATACTTTTTAAACAGTAGGTACCGCCAAATTCTTCAAATTAAAGAAAGTGGTAAAGAAATAATTCAGGATAGAACTATTTATGAGGATGCACATATTTTTGCACCCAACCTACATGCTATGGGTCTAATGACCAATAGAGATTTTCAGAACTATTCTAGTTTATTTGATTTGATGGAGACCTTAGTGGACCCGCCAGATCTTTTGATTTACCTACGTAGCTCTATTCCTAATTTGGTGAAGCAAATTCACAAGAGAGGTAGAGAATATGAAAACACTATTTCTATTGACTATCTAAGCCGATTGAACGAACGTTACGAAGCTTGGATTCATGGATATGAAAAAGGAAACTTATTGATCATCGATGTTGACGATTTAGATTTTGTTGACAATCCTGAAGATTTAGGTAGTATCCTTAATAAAATTGACGCTCAAATTAACGGTCTATTTTAAGTTCAATTTCGCAAAGTCCGAAACCATTGGAAAATTTTGAAAAAAAAGTCACAAGCTTTCTTCAAGATGAAATTCCGTTTTTCTTTATTATAGATTTTGAAAAAGAGGTAAAAAAGGTTTTTACGTTTGAAGAAGCTGCAAACGAAAATATCTTCTTCAATATCAAAGGCAACGGTAATGATGAAAATCTTGCTAAAACTAATCTTGAAGGTGTCGATTTTGATTTAAAACCAACATTGGTTTCTAAAGAAATTTACGAAAGAGCTTTCAACACCGTCAAGCAAGAATTGAATAATGGCAATAGCTTTTTGCTAAATCTTACGTTCCCTACTGCTCTCAATACAGCGGTAGATTTAAATGAGATTTATCAAAAAGCCCATGCCCCATATAAGCTTCTTTACAAAGACAAATTCGTTGTTTTCTCACCAGAATGCTATCTAAAAATAAAGAACGGAAGCATTTTCTCGTACCCAATGAAAGGCACTATCAACAGTGATGTGCCAAATGCTGAAGAACTATTATTGTCGAATAAAAAAGAACTGTACGAGCATAACACTATCGTTGACCTTATACGAAACGACCTTTCTATGATTGCTAAAAAAGTAAGGGTAAATAAATTTAGATTCGTAGATAAAATTAAAAAAGGAGATCAAGAACTATTACAGACCAGTACCGAAATTCAAGGAGAATTACCTGAGAACTGGAAAGATAACTTCGCCTCTTTATTACTAAAAACATTACCGGCAGGATCGATAAGCGGAGCACCAAAAAAGAAAACTTTAGAAATTATTTCTAAAGCGGAAATTGAACCACGTGGTTTCTATACCGGGATCTTTGGTGTATTCGATGGAGACCAAATTGACAGTGCCGTAAGTATACGATTTATTGAAAAAAATAATAAAAGGCTTTTTTACAAAAGTGGCGGTGGCATTACTCACTTGAGCGAGATGGAAGAGGAATACCAAGAACTTTTAGAAAAAATATATGTACCCATTATTTGAATCTGTTTGTATTGAGAATAGCCAAATTAAGAATGCAGCATACCATGAGGCTAGATTCAATAGGTCTTATATGCAGCAGTATAAAACACACCCAACCTACACTTTGTTCGATGGTATACATCTAACAAATTTAGACGATACCTTAAAATATAAGTTGCGCATTGGCTACAAACAAAACGGTACACGCTTCTCTTTTTCTGAATATGAAAATAACATAGCGACCTCACTAAAGTTGGTGAGTGACGACACCATTTCTTACGCCTTAAAAAAGAACAATCGCAAAAAGTTAAATGCCCTTTTTTTACAAAGAGGAGAAGCTGATGATGTATTGATTATTAAAAACAGACAAGTTACAGACGCATCTTACTCAAACGTACTTTTCTTTGATGGCAAACAAATAGTAACGCCTTCTACTCCACTACTTGAAGGTACTTGCAGAGCGAGACTTTTAGCTAAAAATAGTATTATCGAGAAATCTATTTCGGTAGATGAGCTGCAAAATTTTGAAAGTTTTCAGTTGGTTAATGCACTCAATGATTTTGATGAAAACAGGTGGAATCCCATTCAGAACATCAAAAGGGACTAAAGGTCTAAATGAATCCGTTTTTCTTGGCGTGGTCTATAGCTTCTTCTGTTTTATTGACCATTAAAAAGGGAATGTTTTTAAAATCTACAAATAGATTTTCTATTCTCTTCATTCGTTTTGAGTGATTTACACTTCGTAAATAAATAGCTTTTATTCTACCAGGAAAAAGTGTGGAAATTTCCTGATAAATATCGCCATCTTTTTCACCACTATCACCGATTAGTATAAATTTCAAATCTGGATAGGATTTTAATAAGTTCGATATCTCTTTTTGCTTCTGCGGTTTCTCATCACTTTTTGTTCTCACTTTAAAGCTCGCCATACTACGTAATAGAATAGGACCCTTGGGGAAATTATTCGTTTTCAAGAAGAGTTCAAGATATCTGTATAAATTCCACGGACTATGACTTACATAAAATATTGGGTTTGCCTCATTACCCGTTTTACCTAGATGTAGTTTTGTGTAAAAATCTGAAGTTCCCTCTAATTGTAATCGCTTGGTTGCTCGTTTGAACATGGTATTCAAAATCACTTTCCATTTTAGCGAAGAAACCACGCCTGTATGCAGAATAGTATCATCAATATCGCTGATAACCCCAAACTTGGCATGTTCACTAGGTATCAACATCTCACCGGGAAAACGATTTTGCAGAAGTATCTCCCTTTTTAAATTTGTATTGCCAAACGATAGCTCAAATTTTACCCAACCTTCATCATTTGCCAAATCTTGAAGCCCCTCTATATTCTCATCAATTAGATAATAACCATCACCATCAGTAGTACCTTCTACTGTTTCACCGTTAGAAAATGTAATTTTTAAAGGAGCATTTTTAATTTCATCGGTTTCAAAACGCTTCCATGTATTTTTAATCAAATTGAAAAAACCTTTTTGATCTAAATCGATATTTTCATCTTCAATTGCCCTACCTCTTACATACAAACGATTAGCGCTACCGTAGGACTGAAAATTAATAATCTGAAGTTTATCTTTTTTAAAAATACCCATGACGTTAAAATTACGGTCTTTCAACAACCTTTAAAATTTTTATTTCAAGAATTATTGATTTTACCACCTATAAGCAATTATAAGAGCCTGTTTCAAATGAATGTCTCTTTCACTCACTCAAAAGCAGCGTTAACTCATTACTCGTTTCACAGCCTTTAGGTTTACTATAGTTTTAGACAAGCAAATAAATAATAACCCTACTTGTTTATGCAAGTCTAAAATTCAAACATTATGAGACCAAAAAAAAATCCACAGAAAGACCTGAACAAAAAGAGCGGAACGTTCTTTGTAATCGGACTACTATTAGTATTAGGTATGGTGTACACCGCATTAGAATGGAAATCATTTGACCCTATCTATGATATTGATGTAGCCTTGAACGATGTTGATGACTCAATTGACGATGAAGAAGTTCCAATTTTCGAAATAGAAGTAACTCCGTCTCCAAAACCACCAGTTTTACCAACTGAGATAGAAATTATCGCTGATGATGATCCAACTGAAGAAACTGAAGTTATCGCCATCGAAGTAAACACGGAAACCGAGGTGATAAACGCATCAGATTTCGAGGTTATAGAAGAAGAGGAAGAGGTAAAAGTTATTTGGACAACAATTGAAGAAGTTCCGGTATTCCCAGGTTGTGAAAATGAAAAAGACAAAAGGGCTTGCTTTAATGACATGATGCAAAAGCATATTCGTAAAAACTTTCGTTACCCAGAATTAGCTCAAGAAATGAATATACAAGGTAGAGTGAATACTCAATTTATGATAAATAGTGATGGCACTATTGGAGCTATTCGAAAAAGAGGTCCACACGATGTATTAGAAAAAGAAGCCGTAAGAATTTTATCTAAATTACCAAAAATGACTCCTGGTAAACAAAGAGGTTCTGCTGTAAAAGTATCTTTCGCAATTCCTATCACATTCAAACTACAATAGTTATAAAACAAAAAAACCATCAGCAATGCTGATGGTTTTTATATTTCAAGTAAAACATTACTGTTTATTAATCTCCACTTTTTCTATAGTAATTTCTGTAGCGGTTCCTTTCTTGGCAATTGTTGCATTTTCAAATGCTTGCAATTGTGCCTCAACCTCAGCTTTTGTACCATTATAAACTACTTCTTCAGTAATAGATTCACCATTTACCGTTGTAGAATACGTAACAATAGCTTCCGCCAAATCTGCACTTTCTACATTCATTTCTATAGTAACCTCTTTTGTATCATTTAACGTTGCAACACCTTCATCTGCATGACCACCTAATATTGGCGCAATTACCAAACCTATTAAACAAGTCAATTTAATTAAGATGTTCATTGAAGGACCTGAAGTATCTTTAAAAGGATCACCAACAGTATCACCAGTTACCGCTGCCTTATGAGCTTCTGAACCTTTATACGTCATTTCACCATTAATTTCAACTCCCGCTTCAAATGACTTCTTTGCATTATCCCAAGCACCACCTGCATTGTTTTGGAAAATTGCCCATAATACACCAGATACGGTAACACCTGCCATATAACCACCTAACATTTCTGCGATAGCCAATTTATTCATTCCGAATAACATAGGAACGAATGCAATTACCAATGGAAAACCAATAGTCAACAAACCTGGCAGCATCATTTCCTTCAAAGAAGCTTTTGTAGAAATTGCTACACATTTATCATATTCTGGCTTACCTGTACCTTCCATAATACCAGGTATCTCTTTAAACTGACGTCTAACCTCCTGTACCATTTCCATTGCTGCTTTACCAACAGCATTCATTGCCAATGCAGAAAATACCACTGGCACCATACCACCAACAAATAACATGGCCAATACCGGAGCTTTAAATATGTTAATACCATCAATACCCGTGAAAGTTACATAGGCGGCAAATAATGCCAAAGATGTTAATGCTGCAGAAGCAATAGCAAAACCTTTACCTGTAGCTGCAGTTGTATTACCTACAGAATCTAATATATCTGTTCTTTCTCTTACGATAGGTTCTTGCTCACTCATTTCAGCAATACCACCTGCATTGTCAGAAATTGGTCCGAAGGCATCAATCGCCAATTGCATAGCTGTAGTTGCCATCATTGCAGAAGCAGCCAAAGCAACACCGTAAAAACCTGCAAATGCATAAGATGCCCAAATAGCACCTGCAAACAATAAAACTGATGGGAATGTAGATATCATACCCGTAGCCAAACCTGCGATAATATTCGTACCCGCACCTGTTGAAGATTGCTGTACAATTTTTAAGATCGGAGACTTCCCTAATCCTGTATAATATTCTGTTACTGAAGAAATCACTGCACCTACTACTAAACCTACCAAAGTGGCATAGAATACACGCATGGAAGATATTTCTAAAAGTCCTTCACCAAAGAATTCCATTTTCATGGTTTCAGGCAACATCCAAGTAACCAAACCAAAACATGAGATTGCAACCAAAACAATTGATGTCCAGTTACCAATATTCAAAGCACCCATTACCTCAGCTTCTTTGGCATCGTTGCTTTTTATTTTCACCAACATGGTACCGATGATAGATATAATAATACCTGCACCAGCAATTGCCATTGGCAATAATATTGGTCCGATACCACCAAAGGCATCTGTAATATTACCACCCATATCTTTAATTACATAGTTACCCAAAACCATAGCTGCTAAAACTGTTGCAACATAAGAACCAAATAAATCTGCACCCATACCGGCAACGTCACCTACGTTATCACCAACATTATCGGCAATTGTAGCTGGGTTACGTGGATCATCTTCTGGTATACCTGCCTCTACCTTACCTACTAAATCTGCACCTACATCGGCTGCTTTGGTATAAATACCACCACCTACACGAGCAAATAGTGCGATAGACTCAGCACCTAAAGAGAAACCTGCTAGGGTTTCTAAAACTATTGTCATATCCATAGTCGATGTCCAAACACCTCCCATAAAAAACTGAAAGAATAATATAAAGAATATCGTAAGTCCCAATACTGCTAAACCAGCAACACCAAGTCCCATAACAGTACCGCCACCAAAAGATATTTTTAATGCATTAGGCAAACTTGTACGTGCTGCCTGTGTAGTTCTTACATTGGTCTTGGTTGCTATTTTCATACCTATATTACCTGCGTAGGCAGAAAATACCGCTCCAAAAATAAATGCTATTACAATTAGCCAATGTGTTGTTGGCACTACGAAAGAAACGATTGCAAGCAGAATACTTACAACTACCACGAATATAGCCAGAAGCCTATATTCTGCACTTAAAAAGGCTAAGGCGCCTTCATAAATGTGATCTGATATTTCTTTCATTTTTCCATCTCCGGCATGTTGTTTCAATACCCAAGATCTTTTAATGCCCATGTAAATTAGGCCTAATACTGCCATAAGAATTGGCATGTAAATCATCATTGACTCCATTTAATCTATTGTTAGTTGTTAGTTCGACTAATGTAGTAAATTAGAATAGAATAAAAAAAGCCACTTTTTATTAAAAAAAGTGGCTTAAATGATGTAAAATATTATTTATATCACAAAAGTGCGCTTCGCTTTGTGCTCACTATCATCATATCTCTTAACACATTCGTGGTAAATTTCGACTGCTTTAGCAGCATCACTCCACCCACCTGTATCAACTTTTTTCTCTTCTAAATCTTTATATACTTGAAAGAAATGTTCGATTTCTTTTAATCTATGCGGATTCAAATCACTTATATCATTGTTATTGCTCCAGATTGGATCTGAAACTGGTACACAGATAATTTTCTCATCTGGACCTTTCTCATCTGTCATGTGAAATACACCTATAGGTTTTACTTCCATCACCGTCATTGGATACGTTGGTTCTGTTCCCATTACTAAAACGTCTAATGGATCTTTATCCAACGCTAAAGTTTCAGGTATGAATCCGTAATCACCAGGATACATCATTGAAGAAAATAACATACGATCAAAACGAATTTTATGTAAATCAAAATCGTACTCGTATTTGTTTCTGCTTCCTTTCGGAATTTCTATTAAAACATCAAAGGTTAAGCCTTTTTCTGCTGCCATATTAAAAATTGTTTAATTTATAGTTTCTTATGAAACGTTACTAAGTTGTTATAATTGTAAAAATTAATCGAATTAAAAGACAAATCCAAACGTACCGGTTACACCGAACTTTCTTGCATCGGGATTTTCTAAATAATTTCCTCTAAAATTGAAATCTAATCTGAATACTTTAAATATGTTCCCTATTCCGAAAGAATATTCATAATATATTTTATCTGAAGGCGCAAGTAACGGCGTATTTACCGCTGCGGGTGCGCTTAAAGCTATATTCTCATCAGACAATTCCCCCCAAACACCACGTAAAGCTATAATCTCCCTCAAATTATATTTTCTAAGAAATGGTATTCTTGAAAAAAACCGACCATTAAAATTATGCTGCAGATGCACTGCAGCATAGGTATCGGTCACAAATTCATAGAACTCTAAATTTGGGAAGGATCCATAATTAGAGAATAATGTCTGGTTACCTGGTACAACGCTCAACAGACCCAAAGGGACCTCACCAAATGTTTTACCAAGTTCAACCGTACTTAATAACCTACCAAAACCACCTAATTGCCAAGGTTGACTGTATGAAAACTGAAGTTTACTATAATCAAAATCACTATCAAGAACTCCTTTTGTTCCTTTCGTAAAATTTAATAATAGCGTACTATATGTATCATTAACATCTCTGCGCTCTACACCAAAACCTATAGTTTTTTTGCCAGGTGTATATAAAACAATAGCATTAAAGTCAAATTGTCGTATTTCAGAGGACACGCCCGTTGGAGATTCTGGATCAACATAATCTAAACTGAAATCATTTGGCAAAGCAGAACTTAAGGTTCTAAAAGTACCACCAACAGATAGTTTTAAATTCCTTATTGGTTCAATCTCTAAATTAAGCGCACTTAGATTAATATTCGTTAATCTATTATTTGCACCAACCGTAAATATTACAGATGAAGCAATACTACGACCAAGTACATCATTTGTTGCGGTTAAACTTACACCAAGTTGCTCTATATCTCTTCGGTTACCTCCCGAAACAATTAATCTACTGTTTTTATCTAAAAGTACTTTACCTGCTAAACCATGTTTAAATTTATGATCCTTAAAACCGTAAGCAGTGAAGCCCTCTAATCGCCAAAGATCATTTTGTCCAAAATAGGTTCTTGCACCCAATCTAACCCTTGCGCCTTCTGCACTATTATATCCAAAAAAATCATAGACAGAACCTAAATCTAGGTTCCATTTATCAACCTCAACATACCCAGACCCTAAAATACTTACAAAATTATAATAGGTTTTAAATTTGGGTACGGTCTTAAGAGTGTCGAGCAATTTGTAAATACCCTGCTCATCTTTATTTAGGCTCTCTAACCTGTTCCGTTCCCAAAAGGCATCGTCTTTAATAATCTGCGTTACGTCTAAAGGGTTTCTATCTTTTTTATAGACCTCTCTGGGTTTAACCTTGTTGAAGTCGTAATTATCATAAACACTTGTTCGTTTACCATACAACCCTTTTGATTCTTCTTTTTTGTTAAAACTGAAATCACTTAACATATAATCGCGCTTCAAAAGAAACACAGAATCATTCATTACTTCAAAATCTTGCTCAATGTAGATTTCTTTTACCCAGTTGATATTGGCACTTTTGGTAACTTGAAGATTAATGTTTTTCACCGCCCAAGTAGAATCATTTACCCAAAAGTCTCCTTTGAAGGTCAATTCGTTTTTCCGACGCGGATAGTATACAATATTATAACACCACTTATTGTCTATAAAAGCACTATCTCGGAGCGCATAATTATAAACATCTACTCCGGTTTTTGATAGCGGACTCGTAAAACTTTTATCAAAGAACTTTAAATAGTTATTATACACATCGTACTCTTGATATAAATCTTTTACGAATGCAATAATAGCTTGGTTATTTTCGAATCCGGAATTCTTATTTCCTAAAACCTCCTCTTTCTCTTCGCTGATTTTGTTATCTCCATAAACTTTAGAAAAAGTCTCGTTTAAGAAAATTGGCAAGTAGGTTTTACCTGTAATACGAGAAGTATCTAAATCTTGAAAAACAAATTCGAGCCCTTTAAACACCTTACTTTTTATAAGTGCACTATCAATTGTATTTAAATCGAACTCTACCTTTTCATATTTATCAAAAGCGTATTGATCAAACTGCCTAACACCGTTCTGGCGTTTTTTTGACCAAATTTTTCGAAGAATATCTACCGCAGGATTATTCTTTTTGGATTGCTTACCGGCTATCAACACCACTTCGTTCAACTGCTCTGCAGCCTCAACCATGGTTATTTTTAAGTCATATGCAACTTTAGAATCTAACTGAAGTTCGTAATCTGTATAACCGATAAAAGATATAATTACTGTAGGATATTCATTTTCAGACTCTAAATAAAACCGACCATCATCATTTGTAATGGTACCTTCTGTAGATTTTTTAAAGAATACGTTAGCGAAGGATACAGGCTCACCCTGCTCATCAATGACAATACCACCAATTTTGGTCTGACCTTGCCCTATGAAGACACATAGACTTAAGAATATGAAAATTATCCCTCTCATTAAAATTCGTCGTTCAATAAAAATTATTTTAACAAATAACATCCTAATAAAAAAAGCTTCTCCAGACTTGGTCGGAGAAGCTAAAGTACTTTACAAAAGTAAATCTTTTATTTGTATAAAACTCTTTTAACAGCTTCAACCACATCTTTATGATTAGGTAACCACTCTGCCAAAAGTACTGGAGAATATGGTGCTGGTGTATCTGCTGTATTAATTTTAACAACTGGTGCATCTAAGTAATCAAATGCATGTGCTTGTATATGATATGTAATTTCTGTTGCTACATTACCAAATGGCCAAGCTTCTTCTAAAATTACCAAACGGTTTGTCTTTTTAACAGATTTCAAAATAGCTTCGTAATCCAAAGGTTTTACCGTACGTAAATCAATAATCTCACAACTAATACCTTCTTTTTCTAATTCATCAGCAGCTTTATCAGCTTCTTTAATAATCTTACCAAAAGAAACAATAGTTACGTCTTTACCTTCTCTACGAATATCTGCAACACCTAATGGAATAGTGTAATCACCTTCTGGCACCTCACCTTTATCACCATACATTTGCTCAGACTCCATAAATATTACAGGGTCATTATCGCGAATTGCAGCTTTCAACAATCCTTTTGCATCTGCTGGGTTAGATGGTACAACTACTTTTAAACCCGGACAGTTGGCATACCAACTCTCAAAAGCTTGTGAGTGCGTCGCCGCCAATTGACCAGCAGAACCTGTAGGACCTCTAAATACTATAGGACAAGGAAATTGTCCACCAGACATTTGTCTGATCTTAGCAGCGTTATTTATAATTTGATCAATACCTACCAACGCAAAGTTGAAGGTCATGAATTCTATAATAGGTCTATTACCGGTCATTGTCGAACCAACGCCTATACCTGCAAAACCAAGTTCTGAGATTGGAGTATCAATAACCCTCTTTGGGCCAAACTCATCCAACATACCCTTGGAAGCCTTATATGCGCCATTATATTCCGCTACCTCTTCACCCATCAAATAGATAGATTCATCCTTCCTCATTTCTTCGGACATGGCCTCGGCTATTGCTTGCCTAAATTGTAGTGTTTTCATGTATGGTAAATATTATTCTTTGTTATACGCTATAAAGCAAGCAAAAATATGAAATATAATATCAAAAAATAGACTGCCAGATTTAAAAAAAGTTATAAAATTTACTATGCATGCATAGTAAATTAGGATTTAAATAGCTATCTTCGTCACCATTGATATAAAGTTTTTTAAACATGAAGATATTAGTTTGCATAAGTAATGTTCCAGACACTACGTCTAAGATAAATTTCACAGATGGCGATACAAAATTTGACACCAACGGTGTACAGTTTGTAATTAACCCGAATGATGAATTCGGGTTAACAAGAGCTATGTGGTTTAAAGAAAAACAAGGTGCTACAGTACACATAGCTACTGTTGGCGGTCCAACCGTTGAACCTACAATGCGCAAGGCACTAGCCATTGGAGCAGATGAAGCTTTTAGAATCAACACAGAGCCTACTGACGGATTTTCTGTTGCTCAACAACTTGCAGAAGTTGTTAAGAACGGTGGTTACGATTTAGTAATCGGCGGAAGAGAATCTATTGATTATAATGGTGGTATGGTACCAGGTATTTTGGCTTCTTTAACAAATATGAATTTCATCAATTCTTGTATTAGTCTTGAAATTGACGGAAACAATGTTACTGCTGTTAGAGAAATAGATGGTGGAAAAGAAAAATTAAGTAGTTCACTACCTTTAGTAGTAGGTGGACAAAAAGGTCTTGTTGAAGAAAGTGATTTACGTATACCTAATATGCGTGGCATTATGATGGCAAGAAAGAAAAGTCTTTCTGTTCTTGAACCGGTTGAGGCTATCAAAGCTACCGAAGACAAAAAATTCGACAAACCAGCTCCAAAAGGTCAAGTTAAACTTGCCGATAGTGTAGATCAATTAGTTGATCTATTACATAATGAGGCCAAAGTCATTTAATAACCTATTTATTAGGTAATAATTAAAAACAAAAAAGATGTCAGTTTTAGTATATACAGAATCAGAACAAGGAAAATTTAAAAAGAATGCGTTCGAGGTCGCCTCTTACGCTTCTGCAGTTGCCAAAATGATGGGTACAACTGTTACCGCAATAGCTTTCAACACTACTGAGGGTGAATCTCTTGGCGAATACGGAGTTTCTAAAGTAATGAACGTTAAAGACAGCTCATTAGAAACTTTTAACGCTGGCGGTTTCGCAGCATCTATTGCTGAAGCAGTAAAAAGTACAGATGCAAAAGTGGTGATACTTAGCTCAAGTACAGATACAAAGTATTTAGCTCCTTTATTAGCTGCCAAACTATCTGCTGGTTACGCACCAAATGTAGTTCAGGCACCAGATAGCACTGCACCATTTATGGTTAAAAGAACTGCTTTCAGTAATAAAGGTTTTGCACACACTCAAATAGATACAGATATTAAAATAGTGGGTGTATCTAATAATGCCTTTGGTGCTCACGAAAACAAGACAGAAGTTTCTGTTGAAGAAATTAGTGGCGCTGCAGATGCTGCTACGAATGATACCAAATCTGTTGAAATAGATAAAGTTGTCGGTAAAGCTACTATAGCAGATGCTGATATTGTTGTTTCTGCAGGAAGAGGAATGAAAGGACCAGAAAACTGGGGAATGATAGAAGAACTTGCAGATATCTTAGGCGCTGCAACAGCTTGCTCCAAACCAGTGTCTGATCTTGGATGGAGACCGCACGGTGAGCATGTTGGACAAACAGGAAAGCCTGTTGCAAGTAATCTTTATATTGCCATCGGTATTTCTGGAGCAATCCAACATTTAGCAGGGGTAAGTGCTTCTAAAACAAAAGTTGTAATCAATAATGACCCTGAAGCGCCTTTCTTTAAAGCTGCTGATTACGGTATTGTTGGAGACGCCTTTGAAGTAGTTCCTCAATTGATTGAAAAATTAAAGGATTTTAAAGCACAAAACGGGTAATTTTTTGTTATTTTGTGCCCCTTAAAGGGCTGTTCGTATAGTTGGAACCCCAAGTATTCGAACAGCCTTTTTTAGTTAAAAACCTATGAGTCTAGTACGATTAAAAATAAAAGGTATCTCTTACAGCCAAACTCAGAACGGAGCTTATGCTCTTATTTTGAACGAAGTTGAAGGCGATAGAAAATTACCTATAGTCATTGGCGCTTTTGAAGCTCAATCCATAGCAATTGCTTTGGAAAAAGAGATAAAGCCCCCAAGACCACTTACTCACGACCTATTTAAAAATTTTTCCGACAGGTTTGATATTGTTATCAAACAGGTGATTATACATAAATTGGTGGATGGCGTATTTTACTCTAGCATCATTTGCGAAAGAGACGGTATTGAAGAAATCATTGACGCAAGAACTAGTGATGCAATTGCCTTGGCATTGCGTTTCAACGCTCCTATATTCACCTATAAGACTATATTGGACAAAGCTGGTATTTTCTTGAAATTCTCATCTAAAGAGAAAGATCAAAAAGATAACGACGATAGTATTATGGTCGATGAAATTTTGCAAGAAGGGGAAACTATAGAAATAGAATCTGGTGCAAGCGATGGCTACACAGAACTTACTATAGATGAATTAGAAGCAGAATTAAAAAAGGCAGTCACCAACGAAGACTACGAAAAGGCGGCAAAACTGAGAGATGAAATCTCTAAACGCAACTAAACATTAAATTATAGTTTATGAAAAAGGGCAAATGGTTGCTATTTTTTGCACTGATTCTTACCACAATTACTTTTGCTCAAGACGTAGACGTAACTCAACCTTTACAAAGTACAACTGACACTACTTTGGCTGAAGATGTTGCTACTGCTGGTGTTATGGGAATGGAAATCAATGAAGGATTTTCTTTCAACAGTCTCGGCAGAGGAGTTTTAGGCATGGTAGTCTTATTATTTTTAGCCTTTTTATTCAGCTCTAACAGAAGAGCCATTAATTGGAAAACTGTAGGTATAGGTCTGGCGCTTCAATTGGTTATTGCCGTTGGTGTACTAAAAATACCTTTCGTACAATTAGTTTTTGAACAAATAGGAAGAATCTTTGTCAGCATACTAGAATTTACACGTGCGGGCAGTAAATTCCTTTTTGAAGGTTTAGTCGTTGATACTGGTACTTTCGGATACATTTTTGCTTTTCAAGTACTACCAACAATCATATTTTTCTCAGCTCTAACATCCTTACTATTTTATTTAGGATTAATACAAAAAGTAGTAAAATGGCTTGCTTGGGCACTTTCTAAAACCTTGGGTATTTCAGGACCTGAAAGTCTTTCTGTTGCCGGAAACATCTTTCTTGGGCAGACAGAAGCACCTCTTTTAATAAAAGCATACCTAGAAAAAATGACCAAATCAGAGATTCTGCTGGTTATGATTGGTGGTATGGCAACCGTTGCCGGTGCTGTTTTAGCTGCCTACATTGGGTTTTTAGGTGGTGAAGATGAATTGCTACAGTTGGTATTTGCGAAACATTTATTAGCTGCCTCCGTTATGGCTGCTCCTGGAGCGATTGTAATTTCTAAAATACTATATCCACAGACAGAAGAAGTAAATACTGAAGTTCATGTCTCTTCTGAAAAGATTGGCGCCAACGTATTAGATGCTATAGCAAATGGTACTACAGAAGGACTAAGGCTAGCTGTTAATGTAGGTGCTATGCTTTTAGTTTTCGTAGCCATTATTGCGATGGTCAACGGTATTCTAGAATGGACCGGAGATTTTACTCACTTAAATAGCTGGATAGCTGAAAATACCTCGTATTCTAAATTCTCTCTTGAAGCAATTCTAGGCACTATATTTGCCCCTTTAATGTGGTTAATTGGCGTAGCCAATGAAGACATCATGCTTATGGGTCAATTGCTAGGCATTAAATTAGTGGCAAGTGAATTTGTAGGCTATATACAATTAGCAGAACTTAAAGATCTTAGCACCTTACCACATTTAAAGTTTAACAAGTCTGTTATTATGGCTACCTATATGTTATGTGGCTTTGCAAACTTTGCATCTATTGGTATTCAAATAGGTGGTATTGGATCACTAGCACCAGGACAAAGAAAGACTTTATCTGAATTTGGAATGAAAGCTGTTCTTGGTGGTTCTCTAGCATCATTACTTTCTGCAACTATTGCAGGTATGATTTTAGGGTAGCTTATATTTTCGACTTTAATTTAGTTAATAAGATTTTCATAACCCATACTTTAAATTCTGCTCAAAAATTCATCTAAATAGTATTTTTGCAATACGTCGATGAATCAATTTGGCGTATACATAATTCTATTGCTATGAAACAATACCACGACCTTTTAAAACATGTTCTTAATGAAGGAAACCAAAAAGGTGACCGTACAGGAACCGGAACTAAAAGTGTTTTTGGGTATCAGATGAGATTTGACCTCAGCGAAGGTTTCCCCATGGTTACCACCAAAAAATTACATTTAAAATCTATTGTATATGAATTACTTTGGTTTTTAAAAGGTGATACCAACATCAAGTATTTACAAGAAAACGGTGTTCGAATCTGGAACGAATGGGCTGATGATAATGGAGATTTAGGTCCTGTTTATGGTCATCAATGGCGTAATTGGAACGATGATGAAATCGATCAAATCAAAGAAGTAGTACACTCTTTAAAAACGAACCCCAATAGTAGAAGAATGTTAGTATCTGCTTGGAACCCTAGCGTGTTGCCAGATACTTCTAAATCCTTTTCCGAGAATGTTTCTAACGACAAAGCTGCTTTACCCCCTTGCCATGCATTCTTTCAGTTTTATGTTGCAGACGGCAAATTATCTTGCCAATTGTACCAACGTAGTGCAGATATCTTCTTAGGCGTACCATTCAATATTGCATCTTACGCATTGTTCACCATGATGATGGCTCAAGTTTGTGGTTATGAAGCCGGCGATTTTATTCATACTTTCGGTGATGCCCATATTTACAATAATCATATGGAGCAGGTTGAATTGCAACTAAGCAGAGAGCCTAGAGCATTGCCAAAAATGAAAATAAATCCTGATGTGAAAGATATTTTTGATTTCAAATTTGAAGATTTTGAATTGGCAGATTACAACCCGCATCCTCATATAAAAGGGAAAGTAGCTATCTAAACTATGAAAATAAAAGCATCAATTTTACTTATCGTTTGCACCTTCATTTCAATGAATTGTTTTTCGCAAGACGATTCTATTTACTTTCCACAAGAAGAAATCGTTATTGATCAGTGTGCCGATGCTTTAGATAAAAATGACTGCTTAAGTCATAAAATTGAAGACGAAGTACTTGATATTCTAGAGGGTTTATTTAAAAAAAGGAACCAGGAAATTGATACGTTAAAAGCAAGAATCACTTTTGAATTAAATGATTTAAATCAGATTAATGATGAAAGAACTCATACTTACATCAATGATAAAAAACTGAATAAAAAATTCACTAAAGAGCTCAATCAAAGAATTGCTGAATTGCATGTTTTAAGAGTCGATAATAAAAAACCCGATAATTACAGACCAAAATACTTTTTGAATTACGATTATTTAACTAGCAATAATCAATTAAACAAAATTCCCTTAGATAGTAATTTCATTTTCAAAGGTGGTGTCATTGAAGAAACGCCCCTATTCCCCAATCAACCAAGAGTAGATGATTTAACTGATAGAAGAACCTTTACATCGCTTATGCAAAAACATATTGGTTCTAACTTTATTTATCCTAAAGAAGCTATTGCAAAAAAAGTGAGCGGTAGAGTAAGTATTATGTTCTATATTGACAAAGAAGGAAATGTTGGCAACATTAAAACAAAAGGCTCTGCACCTATTTTAGAAAATGAAGCTAGAAGAATTATTTCTTTACTCCCAAAGTTTCAACCTGGTCGTCAAAATGGTGCCCCAAAAAAGATTCCATTTTCCATTCCCATTATATTCAAGCTTTAATAGTATCAATTTCTTAATTTATCAGGTTAAACTCAATTGATCATTTTTATTTAACTTTCCATAAAAATTGTTTTCATGGTTAGTACTGATACGTTCTTAGATTTCTTTTTAGAAACCAGAGAACACACCGAGGCTATTTGCAAGCCTCTAGAAATTGAAGATTATGTGGTACAACCTATCATAGACGTCTCTCCACCAAAATGGCATCTAGGTCATACAACTTGGTTTTTTGAAGAATTTATCCTTAAATCATACGATACATCTTATACGGTTTTTGATGAAGATTTTTCATTTGTATTTAACAGCTACTACGAAACCGTAGGCAAACGTGTTGTTCGTGCCGATCGCGGTAATCTGTCTAGACCTTCAGTAAAGAAGGTGTATGAATACAGACAATATGTAACCCAAGCAATGAAGAGCCTACTAGAATCTAATGAAGACAGCACATTATTAGCTGTTCTTGAAATTGGTATTCATCACGAAAAGCAGCATCAAGAATTATTGCTTACAGATATTAAATATATTCTCGGAAACAACCCGCTATTACCTAAATACTCAGATACTTTTCTAGAATTTACCATTGAGAAAGGTACTCAAAGCTGGATTTCTATGACCGAAGGCGTTTATGAAATAGGTCATAATTCTACTGACTTCTGTTTTGATAATGAACTAGGTAGACACAAAGTATATCTACATGATTATCAAATATCAAACAAACTTGTTACTAACGCCGAATATATTGAATTCATACAGGCAGGCGGGTATAAACGTTTCGACCTTTGGCATGCCGCTGGATGGGATTGGGTACAACAAAACCAAATAACATCACCATTATATTGGCACGAGATTGATGGAATATGGTATTACTATAGCCTTAACGGATTGACTGAAGTTGATTTAGACGCACCTGTTACCCATATTTCATATTTTGAAGCATTTGCCTTTGCTCAATATAAAGAATGTCGCCTACCTACTGAATTTGAGTGGGAAGCTGCGCAGGAACAATTTAATTGGGGACAACGTTGGGAATGGACAGAAAGTGCCTACCTCCCCTACCCTAATTACAAAAAAGTTGATGGCGCTTTAGGTGAATACAACGGCAAGTTTATGGTGAACCAGAAGGTACTTAGAGGCAGCTCAATAGCAACACCTACCAAACACGCAAGACACACCTATCGCAACTTTTTTCCAACTGATTTAAAATGGCAGTTTACCGGAATAAGGTTAGCTAAATAAATACGACAGATTACGTATGCAAGACACAAAAACTACACTTACCAATACAAGTGAATTTGAAAAAGAAGTTTCTCAAGGCTTGACCGACAACCCTAAGCACTTATCTTCAATGTATTTTTACGACAAAAAAGGAGATAAGCTTTTTCAAGATATTATGGCAATGCCTACTTATTATCTAACTGATTCTGAGTACGAAATTCTTGAAAGCAATAAAGAAGAAATCTCAAATCTGTTTACCGGTTTTGGATCATTTGACTTAATTGAACTTGGTGCTGGAGATGGTAAAAAGACTAAAATTCTATTAAAAGAATTCAGCGACAAAAAAATCGACTTCACTTATGTACCTATCGATATTAGTGACAACGCATTAAATCAATTACAGAATTCTATTGAAAAAGAACTGCCAGAAGTACAAGTTCAACCTTTTCAAGGAACATATTTTGAAGCTCTTAAAGAAATAAACAATCGCGAGAACAGAAAAATAATTTTGTTTTTAGGTTCTAATATTGGCAACTTAGAGCATGAGCCGGCAGTTGTTTTTATGAATAAGATTCAAAAGCTAATGCAACCAGAAGACTTATTGTTCATGGGGTTTGACCAAAAGAAAAATCCGCAGACCATATTAGATGCCTATAATGATAAAGAAGGTGTTACCGCAGCATTCAACAAAAATGTTCTTGCTAGAATAAATACCGAACTAAGTGCAAATTTTGACTTAGAACAGTTTTTACATTGGGAAGTGTATAACCCCGAAACAGGAACTGCAAAGAGTTATTTAGTTTCGAAAATTGAACAAAGCGTACAAATTGAAAATTTAGAGTTAACAGTCAACTTTAACCAATGGGAGACTATACATACCGAAATTTCACAAAAGTATGATGATGAAATAATTAATTGGCTTGCAAAAGAATCTGGTTTAAAAATGACTACCTCGTATGAATCAAAAACATATGGCTATAAAAACTGTGTCTTTAAAAAAGCTTAGATTCTACTTCTAAATAGAATAAAAAAAGCCTGCTATTTTAAATAGCAGGCTTTGTATATTTCAGTATTATTCTTTTTACAATTCTAACACGGCATTCTCAGAACCAGCGAAATCATTCCATTGATAACGATCAGCCTCACCATCATTCACATATTCTCCATCTACAATGTACTTGAACTCAAATGAGTTCTCTTTTGGAAGATCAAAAGTACCTTTAAAAGAACCATTTTTTTGTTTCTTCAATGCGCTCTTTTTTGCGTTCCAGTTATTGAAATCGCCTACAACAGCTACTTTTTTTGCATCGTCTGTAGGTACCGTAAAAGTAACCTTACATACTGGCTTAGTTTTTAAATATTTTTTTGCAATTGCCATGATATTAGATTTAATATTTAAAGCAAAACTAGTATAATAAAATACTCATTTACAACACTTAAGAGATTTTTATCAAATCCTTAAAATTTATGCTTTTTATAGATGTACAACGAAATTTAACCCTGAAAAATTACTTTATCATGAATAGCTACTTTCCTGTTTTTAAGATTTTTACAATTGCATCTATTTCTGCTTCGGTATTATAGAAATGAAAACTTAAACGTACTCCGTCACCTCTTTGAGCACAAAACACATCATTGTCTATTAGTTTTTGATAAGTAGCTTCATTTGCTTTTATATTAAAAATAGTGCTATGCTGCTTTCTTCCCAAAACCTCATCAGATAATAGTCCTAGTTTTTGAAATTCTGCCTTTGCCTTCTCTGATAACTTACGGTTATGTGCTGTTATTTTATCCATCCCTATTCTTTCAAAAAAATCTAGAGAAAACTTTAAACTCCCAAAAATCAGCGATGACAAATGACCTGGCTCAAGTTTCTTAGCGAATCTAATTTCATCTTTTTTATCAAAATCTCCGTCAGCAGCATTAAAACCAATATTATTTATCGCAAACTCATTTTTTACTTGATCTGAAAACAACATAAATCCATTACCATAACCAGCCAACAACCACTTATAAGCACTAGCTCCTAAAACATCAATTCCAGAATTATCAAAATCAAAGCTAGCACTACCACAAAATTGAGTACCATCTACCATGATAATCAAATTAGGATGTTGTTTTTTTAAATCTTTCAAAAATCCTAAATCAATGGCAAAACCATCTAGCCACTGTACCAAACTCAAAGCAAGCACATCGATTTTCTGACTTGATATTGTTTCTTGAATACGCTCTTCTAAATCAGCAGTCATAGATATATAGGCAACCTCAAAATCTCTATTCTCAAAACTCCAATTAAGAGAAGGATAATCATTCTCAACAAGTAGCACCTTTTTCTTGGAATTTAACCCCTCTAACAACACATTAAGTCCTGATGAAAAATTGCTCACTAAAGCTACGTTCTCTCGTTTACAATTAAAGAACTTACCAACGCTAGTGCGCGTATTTGAAATTACCTTTAACGATTGCTCGCGCATATCGCTACCATCTATTAAAAAGTCTAGATCATGTTCTTGTCGCCATTCTAACAAAGAATCATACAGCAAACCATATACTGCAGTGTTCGCATAAATACCTTTTCTTAAAACTGGGAATTCTTTTCTAAATTTTTCCATTGATTATAGCGTATAATACATTTCCTGTATCTTTATACCAAAGATAGGAAGAGTATGTTTTCTAGAAATAAAAATACCTCCAAATTAGATTTAGAGCAGCATGAGCTATTAGAGAATGCTCAAAAAAGGGTTAAACAAAAAAAACGCCTTTACACGCATTTCGTAGTATTTTTAGTTGGTAGTGTTTTCTTGGTGCTTATTAATAAAATATTAAAATACGGACAAGAATATAATTGGTTTGTTTGGGCAATTACCTTTTGGGGATTTCTGTTTGTGCTACATATTTTTAATGTCTTTATTACCAATAAATTCATGGGTAATGACTGGGAACGCGCTCAAAGAGAAAAATTAGTAGCGAAGCAAAAGCAACGTATTGCTGAAATGGAAAAAGAAATTGAACAGGAAATAAAACAACCTACCTCAATTGAACCCGAACCTAAAAAAAAACTACTTTGAGTACACTCATAATGATTGCTGCGGCAGCAGAAAACAACGCGCTTGGCAAAGACAACGATTTACTTTGGCATTTGCCAGATGATTTTAAAAGATTCAAGAAATTAACGTCTGGTCATAAAATTATCATGGGTAGAAAAACATATGAAAGTTTCCCTAAGCCTTTACCAAATAGAACTCACATTATCATTACCAGAGATAAAAATTACTCGGTAGACTATGATGAATGTATTGTTGTGCACTCTTTAGATGAAGCAATAGATTTAGTAGACAATGAAATTGCCTTTATAATTGGTGGCGGAGAAATTTATAAGCAAGGTGAAAAACGTTCTGACAAAATAGAACTAACCCGTGTGCATGCCACTTTTGAAGATGCGGATACCTTTTTTCCAGAAATTGACGAGAACTATTGGATGCTAACAAACCAAGAGTTTCACCCAACAGACGAAAAACACAAGTTATCATTCACTTATTTAACCTACGTTAAAAAAGAGAATATCCTTAAAAGTCTTTAAAAGATACAGTGTATTTAGGCTTAGCCGATTCTAAAATCGAAATAAGTACTTTTTCATCGTCATTTGTGTAAAATTGATGTGTACCCTGCTGTGCAGCACCTGTCAACAATTCATTTTTCTCTAAAACTGTTTTAGTTTGTCGAGCCACCGCCTGTCCAGAGTCAATTATAGTTACATTTTCTGGTAGCATATTTTTCAATAGCGGAATTAAATATGGGTAATGCGTACAGCCTAAAACAAGATAATCCATTCCCTTTTCAAGCATAGGCTTTATATACCCCTCTAACAATTGGTATAATTCATCGCTTTGAAGATTTCCGTTTTCAATCATCTCTACTAAACCGGTACCTCGTTGTTCCAAAACTGTTATACCTGCAGCATGATTTTTTGAGGTACTATGAAACAAACTACTCGACAAAGTCCCCTTAGTAGCTAAAACGCCCACAATCTTAGATTTGGTATTTATAGCCGCAGGTTTTAATGCAGGCTCAATACCTATAAAAGGAACAGTATAGTTTGCCCTTAAATAATCAATAGCGTTTGTCGTTGCCGTATTACAGGCAACGACTATAATCTTACAACCCTGGCTTAATAAATATTCAGTATTCTTTATACTCAGTTCTAGAATTCGCTCTTCAGATTTTTCACCATAAGGTGCATTCTTACTATCTGCTAAATAAATACAATCTTCATTAGGCATAAGCTCTTGAATTTCGCCCCAGATAGATGTGCCGCCAATACCAGAATCAAAAATACCTATTTGCCTATCGTCCATATTATTTAAACACTTCTGTTATAGGCTTACCAGTTGCTCCATTTGGAAAAGATATACCTAACAACGCCGAAATGGTTGGTGCAATATCAGGAATCTCTGTTCTGTTAACTGTCGAACCCGGTTTTACACCCATACCATAAAACAATAATGGCGCATGTGTATCATAAATTTGTGGTGAGCCATGTGTAGACCCTGTAGTATTATAAGAAATAAATCCTGGTTTTAAAACTACCAATACATCACCCGATCTTTTTTGGTTATAGCCATTTTGCAAGATATAAGGAATACCATGTGTGTAATTAGTACTCCACATTTGATTTGCAGTATAGACCCTATCTATTGCATCGTAACCTAAAACTTCTTGAGCTATTTCGACTTGCACCTCAGCCAAGCTAAGGTCTAGGTTTTTAACAATTTTATGATCTAAAAATATTTGATCATTAGAATAGTTTTTAATAATTTCTTCTGTACCATACTTATACTGTAAAAACTCCGCCAACCTTTTTTTGTTCGCCGCTGTGTTTATATAACCTGACGGTATTTTTTCACTTTTTAAATACGTTGGCACCTCAACTGCTCCATGATCTGCAGTTAAGAATAACGTATACTCTCCTTCTCCTACGTTCTTATCCAAAGCTTTGAAAAACCTTTCTAAATCTGCATCTAACCTTAAATAAGTATCTTGAACTTCTTTTGAATTTACGCCATACATATGCCCAACATAATCAGTACTTGAAAAACTTACCGCTAGAAAATCTGTTATATCGTCTTTACCCAAACCCTCTTGCTTCAATGCCTCTATAGCAAAATCTGCAGTTAAAGAATTACCAAATGGCGTTGCCTTTATAATATCAAAATCTTTTGTCTTATCTAGTAAAACAGGAGTATTGTGAGGGAATGAAGTTGTTGACTCCCCTTCAAATTTTCCTTCAAAAAGATTATTATCAGTTCCGCTCTCTTTGTACTCCTTAATATCTTTTAACGTATTCCATTCTCTTTTATAAGATTGTGCTGTTCCAGATGAATTAAAATCATTAACCCATTTTGGAAGTTGATTCATGTAATAAGAACTTGTTATCCATTTTGCTTCATCTGCACCATGAAACCAATAAGCCGCGTTAGCCGTATGACCACCAGGTAAAACGGCACCTCTATCCTTTAAGGCAATGGCGATGGTTTTGCCTTGCATTTGATTATTTAAACGAACTTCGTCTGTTATCGTGGTAACGCCCATAAGGTGTGGTGACATTTTTCCTGCATCTGCCGTTGTCCCTACAGATGTATACGTATCATCACTGGCACAATACACACTTTCACCAATCTCTTTATCATACCAATTATTACCGATTATACCGTGCACTGCAGGTGTTGTACCAGTATATACAGATGTGTGCCCCGGTCCTGTGCTTGTTGGCGCATAATTGAAATGGTTGTTTTTACAATTAAATCCTTGTTCTACAAGTCTTTTGAATCCATCATTGCCAAAATGATCGTAAAAACGTGTTATATAATCATAACGCATTTGATCTACTACAATACCAACTACCAATTTCGGTTTCACCCTTAAAAGGTCATCATTTGAATTTTCCTTATTTTTCTTTTGAGCGTTTAAAGCGTTTACCAATAACATCGTGCTTACAAATAAAGAAGCGACAAAATATTTTTTCATTTTCATACGGATAGGATTGTAACACAAATGTAAAATAATTTACATCTTTAAAGATTAAACGGAGGTTAAATCAGGTCCTTTATTGTTATTTTTACGGTAAGAAATATATTTTCAATCAATGAACTATTTAGCATCTGTAGGGAGCTATGCAATTATGATCCGCGAGGTTTTTAAAAAACCTACGAAATGGAGAATAATGAAGTCCCTTATATTCAAGGAAATAGATGAGTTGATTTTTAGCTCACTGGGCATTATCATATTCATTTCGTTTTTTATCGGTGCCGTTGTAGCCATACAAACAGCACTTAATCTTACCAACCCATTAATACCGCGAGATTTAATTGGTTTTGCAACTCGACAATCTGTAATATTAGAATTTGCACCAACTTTTGTATCTATTATCATGGCTGGCAAAGTAGGATCCTATATTACATCTAGTATTGGCACTATGCGTGTAACCGAGCAAATAGATGCTTTAGAGGTAATGGGTGTTAATTCATTAAATTACTTAGTATTTCCTAAGATTATTGCAATGCTTTTTTACCCATTCGCCATTGCAATTTCTATGTATGTTGGAATATTCGGAGGTTGGATGGCCGGAGTTTTCGGCGGATTTTTAACTAGTGAAGATTTTATTACAGGATTGCAATCAGATTTTGTTCCTTTTCATATTGCATATGCATTTGTTAAAACCTTGATTTTTGCTTTTGCAATTGCGACGATACCATCATTCCATGGATTTTATATGCGCGGCGGAGCTCTAGAAGTTGGTAAGGCAAGTACAACCGCGTTCGTTTGGACGAGTGTTGTAATTATCATACTCAACTACATATTAACCCAACTTTTACTAGGATAATGATAGAAGTACGAGACATACATAAATCTTTTGGCGATGCTCATATCCTCAAGGGGATTTCGACCACTTTCGAAAAAGGGAAAACTAATTTAATCATTGGGCAAAGTGGATCAGGTAAAACCGTTTTTCTAAAATGTTTATTGGGTCTTTTTGAACCTGAAGAAGGTGGTATTGCATATGACGGAAAATTATATGCTGATCTTGCCGATGAAGAGAAACGTGACCTTAGACAAGAAATGGGCATGGTTTTTCAAGGTAGCGCCCTTTTTGATAGTATGACAGTTGAAGGTAATGTAAAGTTCCCTTTAGAAATGTTTACCAAACAGTCTAAATCTGAAATGAAAGACCGTGTAGATGCAGTGCTAAAAAGGGTAAACCTAATTGATGCGCATCATAAATTTCCATCTGAGATTTCTGGAGGTATGCAAAAACGTGTGGCTATTGCTCGTGCGATAGTTATGAATCCTAAATATCTTTTTTGTGACGAACCAAATTCTGGTTTAGACCCTAAGACCGCTATTCTTATTGACAACCTTATCAAAGAAATTACCGAGGAGTATAATATCACTACAGTAATAAATACTCATGATATGAACTCGGTAATGCAAATAGGTGAAAAAATAACCTTCCTAAAAGACGGACTCCTAGAATGGGAAGGGACTAAAAACGAAATCTTCAAAACGGACAATGAAGCGGTAACTAATTTTGTTTATTCATCTGACCTTTTCAAGAAAGTACGCCAAATGTATATTAAAGAACAAAACTAAGCCTACTCTATAGGCACCTCTTTAATCTGAATATTCTTATTACTCAATCTTAGACGCAACCAATCTTGTAGCTTGGTCATATCTTTAACCGTTTCTGCTCTTTTGGCTTCCTTTTTCCATGTCACCTCAAATAATGGTATGCTATCGGTTTTAGCAAAATCTGTTGAAATTAAATAAGCATAACCTATTCGCTCTAAATTTTCATAATTTGTTTTTGCCTCAAGACTAATTTCTTGAAAAGGAATTTGATTTGATGAAATTTGATTTAAGCGCATCAACTCAGTCTCTAGAACCTGTATTTTCTCATCTTTACTGGTTAGAATACTTTTCTGAGATTCATATAACTCATTTACATATTTAAGTTCATTCGCCTCATCGCTTCTAGAACCCTGAACAACGGCAAGCTCAGTACCATTTAATTGTTTATAACCTGCCATTTGCGTACGCCACATTGCAATTACATTTTCAGGTATGCCCTCATTACCCATAAAGAACAATTCAATTTTAGAATTACCCTTATCATCGTAAGCTACTTCACTAAAATCTCTAAGAAATCTACCTTCGCCAGTGAATTGATATGGTTCTATTTTTTCTGTAATAAAAGACTCTGCATCCCTATTAAATAATGACTTTTTAAATACGTTATAGAATGTAAAACCTGCAGGTATCATAACCAAAACAGCCAATAAAGAAGCTAGCCTAGCTATTAATTTTCTTCGTTGCGAATTTACGTAACGAACCATGGGAAATTTCAAGAGCTTTATAACCAAGAAGGTTGCCAAGGCTATAAAAATTGTATTAATAATGAACAGATACATTGCACCACTTGCATACTCCCAGTTTCCGATAGCTAAACCAAACCCTACCGTACATAAAGGCGGCATTAAAGCTGTGGCAATTGCAACACCAAAAATTACACTAGCAATTGTACCTTTTTTAGCACGGGCTATCACTAATGCTAAACCACCAAAAAATGCTATTAAAACATCTCTAATATCTGGTTCTGTCCTAGCCAAAAGCTCTGAGGATTCATCCCTTAAAGGAAAAAAGCGATAAAACAAATACGCTGTGATGACACTAAGAACTACCATTACAGCAAAATTCTTTAATGATCTTTTTAATGTATCTATATCATTAATTGCAACTGACATCCCTATTCCTAAAATAGGCCCCATAAGTGGCGATATTAACATGGCGCCAATTACTACCGCAGTAGAATTGGCATTAAGACCAATAGATGCAATAAAAATAGAACAAATCAAAATCCAAGAAGTATGCCCCTTAAAAGGAATATCTGCAATAATAGCTTCTTTAGTTGCTTGTTGATCTGTATTGGTTCTAATGTCCAACAACTCAGAAAGAAACTTTTTTACACTACCTAAAAGACCTTGAAAATCTTTTTTCACTTCTTCACTACCACTACCCTCATTATTGTTAGGGGTAATATTATCTTGATTAAGATTGTTCTCCATATTTAAGCGAATTCATCACCAAAGGTATCCTTTACCTTATTTAAAACTTGTTTAATATCTTGTTCTTTGGTCTTTGGATAGATCAAAAGTACTTCATCTTTATCAACTATAATATAATCGTTAAGTCCGTCTACAACAACAACTTTACCAGCTTTAGATCTAATCATATTACCATTAGCATCTTCGGTCAACACTTTAGCATTTACTATAGCATTTTTATTCTCATCTTTATCTAGCTTGTCGTATAACGAACCCCAAGTACCTAAATCATTCCAATCAAAAGTAGCTTCTTTCACATAGATCGCTTTTGAATTTTCTAAAATAGCGTAATCGATGGATATATTTTCAGCCTTTGGATAGTTCTCAGAGATAAATTTCTTTTCATCGTCAGTATTATAGCACACTAGACCATCTCTAAACAACGCATATTGTTTAGGTTGAAAATTTTCAAATGCATTGACTATAGTTTTTGCACTCCACATAAATATTCCTGCATTCCACAAAAAGTTACCTTGTGCAAGAAAATCTTTTGCAGTTTCATAATCAGGTTTTTCTCTAAACTGATTTACTTTTTTAATTGAAGCAGTATCAGTTTTATTAGACTCTATATACCCAAAACCTGTATTAGGGAAAGAAGGTTTTATACCTAACGTACATAAAACATCTTCGGTTTCACACTTTTTAAAACATGCGGTAACATCTTTTGCAAATGCATCTTCATCTTCTATCCAATGATCACTTGGTGCAACAATCATTACCGCATTTTCATTCATCTTTTGAATTTTCATTGCGGCATATAAAATACATGGTGCTGTATTTCTCATTGCAGGTTCAAGAACTACTTGTTCTTGTTTTACCATTGGTAATTGCTCTAACACCAAATCATTATAACGTTCATTGGTAAGAATCAAAATATTCTCAGTAGGTACGAATTTGTTTAATCTTTGAAACGTTTTTTGAATAAGAGTATCACCCGTACCTAACATATCATGAAATTGCTTCGGATTCTCACTTGTACTTATTGGCCAGAATCTAGATCCTACTCCGCCTGCCATTAAAACGGCATAATAATTTTTGTTCATGTCAGCTTTTTATTAATTCGACTTCAGCATTTGGTTGAAAAAGAAACATCCTCCCTGAGGATAATTCTACACACTCATAACGCTTAGTTCGTTTATTTCCTTTTTTAAATAATTTACCATTATAGATGCGAAACACACACCCGATTGGTAATTCGTAAACGTAAGTTTTTTCCGATTGTTGTTCATCGAATTGTTTTAAAGCAATAGATAACTGAGCGTCAGTACTACTACTTGCCTTTGGATTTTTAAAATGTCTAGCTAATAACGGTAATAATTGCGATGGAAATATCTCTGGTCTAATAAACGGGATCATTAAATGTTGAAATGTTTTTTTCCATTCTAGACCATGCGGTTTAATACCACGCCCATATTTCTCAAAAGCAATTAAATGGGCAATTTCGTGAATTAAAGTAATTAAAAACCTGTATTTATTTAAAGAAGCATTTACTGTTATTTGATGATTACCGTCTTTTCTTCTTCTATAATCTCCATGCCTAGTTACACGCTCATTAACGATTTTTAAATGCACCTGAGTATCCTTAATTAGTTCAAAACAAGGACTAACCGCTAACTCAGGAAGATATTTAGCTAATGTTTGCTGCATTATTATGGCGTACTACTACTAACCTGTAATATTTTACCGTTATACATTTTCTGTCCCTTTAATGCAAAGTCCATTACATATTCTGCCATTTCCTTTGCACTTACCGGAGCTTCATAACCTGGGAATGCCTCTTCTAACATTTCTGTTTGTACTGCCCCCAAAGCCAATGCGTTAAATGACGGACCAGTTTCTTTAAATTCTTCAGCCAATAATTCCGTCAAAGTCAATACCGCTCCTTTACTTGAACTGTAAGCTGAAAGTCCCGGGAATTTAGCACTACCCTGTATGCCGCCCATAGAACTAATGGTAAGAACATGACCGCTTTTACTCATGAACGGAATAGCCAGTTTTGTAACAGCGGCCACACCAAATATATTTACATCATATACCGCCTTAAATTCCTCTTCTGTTATTTCTAGAAATGGTTTATTTATAAGCTTGCCTGCATTATTTACTAGCGCAATAACATTTCCCTTTTTATCTTTTAAATAATTAGACAAGTTATCTCTATCTTCTACCGATGACACATCAAAAGAAAAAGCTTCAATATTTTTATGATTAAGACTTTTAATCGGTTTTTCATTTCTAGATAGCGCCAAGACCTTATAACCGGCATCAGCTAATAACTTACTTAATTCAAAACCAATTCCTCTACTGGTACCTGTTACAATTACGTATTCCATTAATTATACTTTACTTCTTTTACCTGTGCATTAATAATACCTTCTAACATCGGTACTGATTCATTTACAATTGTTGCCATAAATTCATAATCCATCAACGATGCCTCATCACCTACTTTATGGTACTCGCCAAAATTGGTGAAATCAAAAGAACTATAAGTCTGAGATGGCACATTAAACTCATCGTGAAAAGGAGCATTATCTGATCGTCTGAACAAATTAAACTCTTTTGCTTTCGGAAGAAATCCTACTAAATTTTTATTTGCATAACCATTACTCAACTCTGCTAAACTCGATAATTCATACCCGGTTAAATAAAGACTATGATCTTTACCTACCATTGGCACCCCTACCATTTCGAAATTCAACATAGTGTACAAATCAATATTTTCAGCCTTTAATTTTTTAGCTAAATGCTTAGAACCTACCAATCCTTTTTCTTCTGCGGTGAATAAGGCAAAAATTATACTCCGTTTATTGTTTTTATACTTCCCAAAGTATTTGGCGAATTCTAGAACAGTTGTAGTGCCTGAAGCATTATCATTGGCTCCGTTCGCAATTTTATCGTTACTATCTCCACTAATCAAACCTATATGATCATAATGTGCTCCTATTAGAACAAATTCATTTTTTAGTTTTTCATCAGTACCCGGTAAAAAACCTACTACATTATAAGCTATACCGTCACTATAGTTTTCCAATGTATCTCTATATGATGCAAAATAAGGTAGAACATTATTGTTCTTGAATATATTTTGAATATAATCCGCAGCCTTTTCAATTCCCTCACTTCCAGTATCTCTACCCTGTAATTCATCTGACGTCAAGAAAATCATGGTTGCTTCTATATCAACGGATAACGCCTTAGCAGAAACTTTTGACTTTACACTTTCCAATTGAGCATTTTTCGATGCAGGCAGAACCGAACCCTTAACACCTTTAGGATTCGTTGGGTTCAAAACTGTTGATTGATCAACTTTCGCGCCACCACAACCTAGAGCCAAAGTACTTAGAAGTACAATACTTATATATTTCATAACAACATCAAATTTAGAATATAAAGATAAAAAAAAAGCATCCCGATAAAAGGATGCTTTAGCAATTCTATTTTAGAATCAAGTTCTACGCTAACATAGTAACCGGATTCTCTACAAAATATCTTAATGTCTGAAGGAACTGAGCTCCTACAGCACCATCAACAGTTCTGTGATCACAAGCAAGTGTCAACTTCATTGTATTACCTACAACTATTTCTCCGTTTTTAACAACTGGTTTTTCAACAATTGCACCAACCGAAAGTATAGCTGAGTTTGGCTGATTGATAATACTTGTAAACTCAAGTATACCGAACATTCCTAAATTTGATACCGTAAAGGTACTACCTTCCATCTCTGAAGGGGCTATTTTCTTATTACGTGCTTTACCTGCTAAATCTTTAACGGCGCTACCTATTTGTGTTAAACCTAGTAAATCTGCATGTTTTACAACAGGCACAACTAAACCTTCATCAACAGCTACCGCAACACCCATATGTATATGCTTATGATATTTAGTAGCGTCTGCACTCCAAGAAGTATTTACTTGAGGATGCTTTCTAAGTGCCATAGCACAAGCCTTTAAAACCATATCATTAAATGACACTTTGGTATCTGGCAAACTATTTATCTGAGCACGTGACGCTTTAGCATTATCCATATCAACTTCAATAGTCAAATAGAAATGTGGTGCGTTAAATTTAGAATTACCTAATGCTTTAGCAATTGCTTTACGCATATTAGAATTCTTAACTTCTTCAGTACCTTCTTCACCAGATGGCAATGCCATAGATACTGGTTGAAATGCTATTGCATTATCTGCTTTTACGTTAGAGGCAGCAACCGGTGCAGCCGTTTTACTTGGCGTGTAATTCTCTATATCTTTCTTAGTAATTCTACCGTTATCACCAGAACCCGAAACATTAGCTAAATCTACACCTTTATCTGCAGCTATTTTCTTGGCCAAAGGTGATGCAAAAATTCTTGCTCCATCCGCAACTGGCTTAGAAACTTCTTTATTATCAGATGAATCTGCAGATTTCGGCGCTTCTTTTTTGGTTTCTGTTGCAGCACTTTTTTTACTACCACCAGACCCGCTACTTAAAACAGCATCTACATCGGTACCTTCTGGCCCAATAACTGCTAAGACAGCATCTACAGGAGAAGATTCTCCTTCTTGTATACCAACGTACAATAACTTACCATTATAGAAAGACTCGAATTCCATAGTAGCCTTATCGGTTTCAATCTCTGCTAATATGTCACCTTCCTCAACATCATCACCAACTTTCTTCAACCATGTCGCCACAGTTCCTTCTTCCATGGTGTCACTTAAACGAGGCATTTTTATAATTTCAACTCCCTCAGGAATTTCACCACCGCCTTGCGTTTCTTCATCTTCTACAACCGGACTATCCTCAGACGTCTCCTCTACTGAAACTGTTGAACTACCTCCACTAACTAAAGCAGAAATATCTTCACCTTCATCACCAATAATAGCCAATAGACTATCTACAGGTGCAGTATCACCTTCTTGAATACCAATATACAATAGCGTTCCTTCATTAAATGATTCGAACTCCATCGTTGCCTTATCTGTTTCGATTTCGGCTAATATATCTCCTTCTTCAATTTTATCTCCAACGCTTTTCAACCATTTAGCTACGGTACCCTCTTCCATGGTATCGCTTAAACGGGGCATATTTACAACTATAGCCATCTAATTAAAATTTATGTTCAACAAATGGAAAATCCTCTTGTTCATAAACCATATCATACAATTGGTTTATAGGTGGATAATCTGATTCTTCGGCGAACTTTTCACATTCCTTAACCATAACCTTGACATTCTTGTCAATGTCTTTAATTTCAGCGTCAGTTGCGTATTTATTTTCTTTAATAATATCCAAAACTTGAGTAATCGGATCTATTTTTTTGTACTCTTCAACTTCATCTTTAGTTCTATAATGCTGTGCATCTGACATTGAATGACCTCTGTATCTATAAGTCTTCATTTCAAGAAAAGTTGGTCCACCACCACTACGTGCTCTTTCTATTGCCTTACTCATTTCTTGAGCAACAGTTACAGGATTCATACCATCGACAGGTCCACATGGCATTTCGTAACCCAAACCTAATTTCCATATTTCTGTAGAAAAAGATGTTCTCGCCACAGAAGTCCCCATTGCATAGCCATTATTTTCACAAATAAAGACAACAGGTAACTGCCATAACATAGCCAAGTTGAAAGTTTCATGTAAAGCTCCTTGTCTTACAGCACCATCACCCATATAACATAAGGTAACATTATCTCTACCTGCATACTTATCGCCAAAAGCCATACCTGCACCTAATGGAATTTGACCCCCAACGATACCATGACCGCCATGAAAACGATATTCTTTTGAAAAAATATGCATTGAACCTCCCATACCCTTTGAGGTACCAGTTACTTTACCGAACAACTCAGCCATAACCATTTTAGGATCTACGCCCATACCTATTGGCTGAACATGATTTCTATAAGCAGTTATCATACGGTCTTTAGAAAGATCCATTGCATGAAGTGCACCAGCCAAAACAGCTTCTTGCCCATTATACAAATGTAAAAATCCTCTTACCTTTTGCTGAATGTAAACAGCAGCTAATTTATCCTCAAATTTTCTCCAAAATAGCATGTCTGCATACCACTTTAAATACGTTTCCTTGGTGATTTTTTTCATCAATTTTAACTAAAGGTTTAAAATTCTTTATTGATAACAGAGGCAGAATGACCTAAGTATACCAGAAGAGCAAAAATACACATATAAATGAATCGATAAAAATATTAGAAGCAAATCCATTCAGAAATTACATGCTTAACAAATAAAGCATATAACGTGTTTATTTATAATACTTTTTGCAGAATTTTTTAATTAAGAAAACTGCTATTAAAGCCAAGTGGTAATAAATCTGCCAAAGAATCGCACTCTATTATACAACCGGTTTCACCCATTAAAAGAATTCTTATAGGTTCTTGCTGTCTAAATTCATATTCAGAAATAGCCTGTCTACAATTACCACAAGGCGCAGCCGGCTCACTTACTTCATGATTTAAGGATGCCGCGGTTATAGCAATCGCTTTTATTTTCATACTAGGATATTTTGCACCCGCATAAAAAACAGCAACCCGCTCTGCACATAACCCAGATGGATATGATGCGTTCTCTTGATTATTACCTTCTATAATTTCTCCATTTTCCAATAAAACCGAAGCTCCAACATTAAAACTAGAATATGGAGCATAAGCTTTTTGTCTAGCTTTTACAGCAGCTGACATTAGATTTTGATCATTATTTTTAAGTTCGGTTAACGAATCGTACACCGTAATATCAAAACTTATCTTTTTTTGGTTGATCATTTTAAAATTTATTTTTCAATCTACGAATATATACTTGTCCTTAATAATAAACGAGAATAAAAAGTTAACGCATAAAAAAACCTGCATAAAGCAGTTTTTTTTACAAAAATCTATATCTATTAATCATTATAAAGCTCTTCACCTAAATTGAATGTAAGAGAAAAACGAAGCGTATTCTCTAACGGATTTCTTACTTGCGAGGTTGAAAATAAATAAGATAGATCAACTTGTGCCGCTTTAAATTTAAAACCTGCACCAAGTGTAAAAAACTTTCTAGACCCTTTCTCTTCACTTTCATTAAAATAACCTGTTCTTAACATAAAAGCATCTTGATATACATATTCAGCACCTAAAGCCCAGGTAAATTCTTTAAGCTCTTCACTAAAACCATCTGGTGCATCAGAGAAAGAATTAAAAATACCACTGAATCCGCTTTCATTTTGATAAATATCATTATCCGCAGAAGTTATTTCACCGTCACCATCATAATCTTGAGGTGTTGGTACCAGTAACTTTGTAAATTCTGTTGTTATACCAATAACATTGTCTTGATCCAAAATAAAATCAAACCCACCACCAAAACTTAACTTACTTGGCAAAAAGTTTTCTTGTCCACCTGCATCATATTGAATTTTACCCCCAATATTAGAGAAGTTAAAACCTGCCCTCCATCTACCATCAAAATTTTTATAAGCCACCTCTTTAGACCTATAGTAACCCGCAACATCAACCGCGAATGCACTTGCCGCTTGCGAATCTACACTAGAATCTTGAAATTTTAAATTTGAACTAATGAACCTACCTCCTACAGCCATAGAGAATGTTGGACTTAGTTTTAAAGAATACGAACCATCTAAAGCAAATTCATTAGGCTTCACAATGGTTCCTATTTCATCAGGAGTTCGTCTTAACTCTATTTCACCTAACGTAAAATATCTTAAACCTACTGCAAAAGCACTTTGATTATTAATTTTATTATAAAAACTAGCGTTCAACAAAGAAATATCTGTGATAATACTTTCTAAGTAAGGAGTATAACTTACACCTATACCAATTTTTTGTTCTGCAAAAGCGAATTTAGCAGGATTCCATTGTTGAGAAAAAGCATCTGCTGAAGTTGCAACACCCATATCTCCCATACCCGCAGATCTTGCATCTGCGGCAATAGTTAGAAATGGCACTGCCGTTGTAATTACACGTTGGTTGTCTTGCGCAAAAACCTTACCTATAATTAATACAAAGAAAACTATTGAAATTTTTCGCATTAGAATTAGTTCTTTTAGTAAAAAGGATGAAATATACCTTTTAAAAATATTTACTATTATTATTTTACATGTAAACGCTGTTTTTCCCGTTATCTTGCATAAGCAACAAGAATTTTGTAAGAATTTGCCAGCAGACCAACAAACCATCTATTTCTTACCTTCTTTAATCATAAAAAATAATAGTTATTTATACTTTCTAAAAGAATTATCAAAAACCATACTAATTAGTTGTTTTAAGCGTTTACCTATTTAAGCGAGCCTAAATTTATTGACAGTTCGCCGTGAGATTTTTAAAATTATTTTCGATTGTAAAATAATCTCATAAAAACACCGTTCTATTGAGCGAAAGTGACAAACAAATTAAAAGAAATTATAGTATCATATTCTGTAGCTACCAAACTACTATAGCATATGTAAATTGAACTCAAGTCCTAATTATGAAGAAACATTTAATAAAAGTTGTACTCTCATGCACTGTATTAGTAGGAGGTTTTACAGTAAGTAGCTGTTCTAAATCCTCATCTGGAAAAAATACATCTAGAGCTACAGGTTGGAAGATAAATGCCAAAGAAGGTGGTTTTCAATATAATACCGATTTTAAAGAGCAAGAAACTGCTCCTGGATTGGTGTTTGTTGAAGGTGGTACATTTACGAAAGGTAAAGTACAAGATGATGTGATGCATGATTGGAATAACACGCCTACCTCGCAACATGTTCAGTCTTTTTATATGGACGAAACTGAGGTAACTAATGTAATGTACTTAGAATACCTTGATTACCTAAAAAGTGTTTATCCTCCAGAAAATCCAAAATACACTAACATATATGTAGGTGCATTACCAGATACTTTAGTATGGAGAAATAGATTAGGCTTCAACGAAACAATGACAAATAATTACCTGAGACACCCAGCATACGCAGAATACCCTGTGGTAGGTGTAAACTGGATTCAGGCTACACAATTTGCAGAATGGAGAACTGACCGTGTAAACGAAGTTATGCTAGAAAGAGAAGGTTACTTATCTGAAGATGCGAAATACCAAGCAGCCACAGGTGAAGTTCAAGGTACCTTCAGTACTGAAGCTTACTTAAACAGACCAGAATCTGTTTATAACGGACAAATTGATTCATTACAAGGAAAGCAGAAAAAAGATAGCACATCTACTTTCGCAAAAAGGAGTAGTGGTGTTATTATGCCAGAATATAGACTACCTACTGAAACTGAATGGGAATATGCTGCTCAGGCTCAAGTTGGACAGAGAGAATACAATAACTATAGAGGTAGAAAAAAATATCCTTGGGAAGGTGATTACACTCGTAACGGACAACGTGTAGGTAGAGGTGACCAACTAGCCAACTTCAAACAAGGTAAAGGTGATTATGGCGGAATAGCAGGATGGTCTGATGATGGTGCCGATATTACCGCACAAGTAATGTCTTATAAGCCTAACGATTTAGGTCTTTATGACATGGCTGGTAATGTTGCCGAATGGACAGCTGATGTTTACCGACCAATAGTTGATGACGAAGTAAGTGATTTTAACTACTACAGAGGTAACATTTACATGAAAAGCGCTATAGGCGAAGATGGTAAAGTTAAAATATTAAGAGATTCTATTGTTTATGATACTTTACCGAACGGAAAAGTAGTTGCAGTAAACTTACCAGGTGAAATTAAAATGGTAGCTGTTGATGAGGAAGAAACATATTTAAGAACAAACTTCTCTTCTAGTGATAACAGAGGTTACAGAGATGGTGATTCTGGTTCTTCAAGATTTTATGACAGATTTAATGACGGTGAAGAAGAAGATCCAAACAAGAAAATGTACAACTCACCTAAGCATTCTGTTGAAAGAGATTCATTAGGAAACCTTGTTAAAGGCTATGATGCTTCAAACAACAGAACTACATTAATTAATGATGAAGTTAGAGTATACAAAGGTGGTTCTTGGAGAGATAGAGCATACTGGTTAGATCCAGCACAAAGAAGATACTTGCCACAATACATGGCTACTGATAATATTGGTTTCAGATGTGCAATGTCTAGAGTTGGTTCTAAATCAAAAACAAAAAACAAAACAGTTAGAGGAAAAAAAGCTAAATAATTTTTCTTTTTACGAACTATAAAAAGCTCCTTTCTTAAGGGGCTTTTTTTTATCTTCGATTTTATGAAAATTCAAGATTTACATTCCGCTTTTCTAGCCAACCCTTATATCAGTACTGATACCAGAAAAATTAAAAAGAACGATATTTTCTTTGCACTAAAAGGAGATAACTTTAATGGCAACACTTATGCTCAAAAAGCTTTAGACAACGGAGCTGCTCTAGTTGTTATTGATGAAGAGAAATATTTTATTGATGACAGAACAATACTAGTAAAAGACGTTTTAACAACACTACAACAACTAGCAAATTTTCACAGAAGACAATCTAAAGCGCAGATTATAAGTCTAACAGGTAGCAATGGCAAAACAACTACCAAAGAATTAATTAACGCTGTACTTCGCAATACTTATAGAACAATAGCGACCAGAGGAAACCTTAACAATCATATTGGGGTGCCATTAACCTTATTAACCATTCAACCTGACACTGAAATCGCCATTGTTGAAATGGGCGCAAATCATCTAAAGGAAATTGAATTTTTATGTAAAATTGCAGAGCCAAATTTTGGTTATATCACTAATTTTGGAAAAGCACACCTAGAAGGCTTTGGAGGAATTGAAGGTGTTAAAAAAGGAAAAAGCGAATTATATGATTACCTGATTTCCCATAAAAAATCGATTTTCTTAAACGCCGACGATCCAATTCAAAAAGACAAACTAAGCACCTACACTAAAAAAATCGGTTTTAGTTGTAATGATTCTAAATATTACACTATTAAATTAATAGAAGCTCAACCCTTTGTTAATCTAATTGTAGAAAACATTAATATAGAAACGAATTTAATTGGAGCCTATAATTTCCCGAACTGCTGTGCAGCAATTATTATGGCAAAATATTTCAATGTTGAGTTAAGCGAAATAAAAAAGGAACTTGAAGAATATACTCCAGACAATAATAGATCTCAGATATTACATAATAACGGACACTATATTATTCTTGATGCTTATAACGCCAACCCTTCGAGTATGAAAGTGGCATTAGAAAATTTCAATTCGTTAAAAAAAGACCAAAAAGTTTTGATTCTAGGCGACATGTTCGAATTAGGAGAGTCTGCAAAAGAAGAACATCAAAATATTTCAGATTTAGCAACAAGCTTAAATTTTGAACAAGTGATATTGGTTGGAGAGAATTTTTACTCTACTAACTCTACTGCAATTAGACTAAAGAGTTTTGAAGAATTGAAAGCTTACTTAGTTAACAAGCCTAAACAAACGGAATCTTCTTTCTTGATTAAAGGCTCAAGAGGCATGGCTCTAGAACGCGTTTTAGACTATCTATAATATTACTTTATGACCTTCACTACACTACCACAGGTCAACATTTTATCACCGAAATATGGATTTTTAATAGCCTTATCTAAACTTAGCCAGTCACCACCAGTATTGTTATCTGCCATAGGGCAATGTTGAATATAAATTGGATTGCCGTAATCAGTTATTTGAGAAGATACAAAAATAATAGCCTTTGATAAATTCTTAAATTCTAAACGATTCTTCTCCAAATCCTTACTCTTTTCAATCATAACAAGAGATGTGATGGCAGATTTAATATTACCTTGAAGATTATTATCCATTCCTGTTTGATCTACTGAGACCAATACCTTATTCAGCTTCTCGGCGAATAATATTGACTTATCAGAATTCGATGCAACTAATTCATCCTTAAAATCAAAATAAACCTTTAAAACTTCCTTCAACTTCTGATTTTGATTTGAAGTCAATTTATTTAGATGTTCTTGCTGCTTTTTATTTTGCTTCAATTCATTATCATTAGAATACATCATAGAATTCTTTCCTTGCAACTGAGCTGCAGCATCAATAACAAAAGTACCATTGGTGACAATTTCATCACCGGTTTGCAAACCTTCTAATACTATGTAATTATCACCAACAGATTCTCCCAACTGAACTCTTAAAAGTTCAAATTCAGGTTTAACAGCATTTACTTTTTTGTAGACCACAGACCGTTCGCCTGTCCAAAGAACAGCACTCTTTGGCACCATCAATAAATTATCATCCGCACTATCAACATTTACCTTACCCTCAATAAACATACCTGGTTTCCATTTACCTTCCTTATTTGAAATATCAGCTCTAACAGAGACTACTCTGCTGCCCCTATCTAGTATAGGTTCTATGAAAGATATAGTTGCTTTAAGCGGAGTTCCTTTGAATGCTTCTGAGCTAATTTCAATTTGCTGCCCTTTTTTCAATAGTGGCATTTGATTTTCGTATGCTTGAAATACCGCCCAAACCGTTGATAAACGAGACACCTTAAACAAAGGATCACCTTGTTTAAAATAATTACCTTCAGAAGCTATAATTTCTACCACTGTACCAGCAACATCAGCAACTAAAGGAAAATTCTGAATAGGTTTACCTGTCTTTAACAAATCATCTATCTGTTGATCAGTTAACTTCCAAAGTCCCAAAGTATTTCTCGCAGCAGCATACAATTTTTCGTGAGTATCTTTATACGAAGCAGATGTCAGTAATTTATCTTGAGCCAAATACAAATCGGGACTATAAATTGTTCCTATAACTTGACCTTTTCTAACATACTCACCAATATAATTTACTTCTAATTTATCTAATCGACCATCGAATAATGTAGTCTGAGTAGCATTTGTTTTATCGTTAGAAGTAATCTCACCAGACAAGGTTACTTGTCCATTTTGTGTATTAAAACCAATAGTGCTTGTTTGAACATTTGCCAAAGCAACTGCACGCTCACTCATCTCAAAACGATTATCAGAGTCCGTACTAACTTCAACACTCATTTTAACAAGGTCCATTCCACAAATTGGACATGTTCCTTTTTCCTCACTAACAACATCTGGATGCATAGAACAGGTGTATGTGACTTTATCAACATGTGACTCAACATCAATAGATTTATCATTTTTTGACTCCCCAAAGAATAAATACCCTAACAGTAAGCCAAAAAGCAATACTGCTAAATAGACCGCGTATTTTGAATACTTTGCTAAGTTTCCCATTAGCTATTTTTTTTAAAAATTAATTCTTGCCAAAGACTATATAAAACAGGTACAATCAATAGCGTCACTAGAGCTATCAACATTCCACCAAAAGCAGGTATAGCCATAGGTATAAGTATATCTTTGCCATGCCCTTTTGCTGTTAATACCGGCAAGAGCGCCAATAAAGTAGTCGCCGTAGTCATTAAACATGGTCGTATTCTCTTTTTACCCGCATTCAATACCGCTATTCTTATTTCTTTCACTGAATTGGGCTTTTTATCTTCAAAACTTTGTTTTAAATACGTAGCAATAACTACACCATCATCTGTTGCAATACCAAACAATGCAATAAAACCGACCCAGACGGCGACACTGATATTTATGGTTCTAACATTAAATACACTTCTTAAATCATTTCCTAAAAAAGAAAGGTTTAAAAACCAGTCTTGCCCATAAAGCCATAACATCATAAAACCACCTGCAAAGGCAACTGCTACACCTGAAAATATCATTAAAGAAACTGCTAAAGACCTGAAATGCAGATACAGTATAAATAATATCGCTATTAGTACCAACGGAATAATTAAAGATAAGGTTTTCTCAGCATGAACATTATTCTCATAGGTACCAGCAAATCTATAACGAACACCATCAGGAACAATCAAATCTCCTTCTGTTATTTTGTTTTCAATAATTTCTTTCACCTTTTCTACAGCCGTAACTTCTGCAACCCCGTCTGCTTTATCAAACAAAACATAACCTGTTAAAAAACCATCCTCACTTTTAATCATTTGAGGTCCTTTTTCGAATTTAATATTCGCAAATTCTGAAAAAGGCACAGAACTGCCATCTGGTAATGAGACAATTATATTTTTTAAGTCTTTAGGATCAGACCTTAATTCTCTAGGATATCGAATAGTTACATCGAACCGCTCCCTTCCTTCAATGGTCTGGGTCAATACTTTGCCCCCTATTGCAGACTCCAACATTTCTTGCAATTCATTTATAGTCACTCCATATCTCGCTGCCCTATCTCTATCAAATACAACATTGATGTAAGGTTTTGCCACAATTCTATCGGAAAAAACCGAGGCATAATCTATTTCTATTATTTGTTTTAATTCCCTCTCCAACTCATAACCAAACTTTTCAATTGATTCTAAATCGGGACCAAAAATTTTAATACCCATTGATGAACGCATACCGGTTTGAAGCATTACTAACCTAGTCTCAATTGGCTGTAATTTAGGAGCAGAGGTAACACCAGGTATACTTGTGACTTTTACAATTTCATTCCAAATATCATCTGCACTATTTATATGTGAACGCCAATTTCTATAATATTCACCGTTGCTATCAACAATTAAATTATTTTGAGAAATACCCGATCCGGTAGCAACGAATTCTCCACCCTTAGTCTCAAACTTTCCGTCTTCTGAAACCTTAAACGAAAGAGGCTTTCCACTTTCGTTTAACATAAATTCAGTTTTATAAATTATTACGTTTTCAAACATTGACAATGGAGCTGGATCAAGTGCCGAACTAACACGACCTGCTTTACCAACAACTGTTTCGATTTCAGGAATAGATGCAACTGCCATATCTAATTGTTGCAATATTTTTTTATTTTCAGAAATACCAGAATGAGCTGTAGACGTAGGCATTAACAAAAATGACCCTTCATTTAATTTCGGCATAAACTCTTTACCAATAGATGCGTATACCAATGAACCCAATAGCAATAAAAATACAGGCAAGCTTAAAAAATAAGCTTTATGAGACATTGCCCAAAGCAATATCCTTTCATAAAATTCATGAAAAACATAAAGTACTCCCAAAATAGAGAAGACCGCCAATAGCACAAACAAAAAGTCTGAAAAATAATTATTATCGTACCCTAACGGATTCCAATAATAGGTTAGAATAAGCAGTATTGATGATACTAGATATAAAACTCTTATTCGTTTAAAATACTTTTTATCGACTACCCCATATTCTTTTAATAAGTTCAAAATCATTAAACCTAATAGCACCAGACCTATCCAAAAACCAGACAATATTAATAGTAAACCGAGTAAACCTATTAGATAAGAACCAATATTTTTTACTTTAAATTTCTTGAAGTCAATACTATACCATTTTGCAATTATTGGAGGTATAACAAATAAAGACAACAACATGGCGGCAAGCAATGCAGCTGTTTTGGTAAAAGCAAGAGGTGTAAACAATCTACCTTCTTCACCACTTAAAGCAAAAACAGGAACAAAACTTAAAATTGTTGTTAAACCAGCTGTAACTATTGCACCAGACACCTCATTAACACCTTCAATTACCACATCGTCAATTGACTTATCACTTTTATCTTGCTCAAGTTTTCTAACAATATTTTCTGACAAAATAATACCTAAATCGACCATTGTACCTATTGCGATGGCTATACCTGACAATGCTACAATATTAGCTTCGACACCAAATAACTTCATAGCAATAAAAACCATTAGCACCGCTACAGGTAATAATGCAGATATTATAATTGATATTTTTAAGTTACGTAGCATTATTAGGACAACTAATATTGCTATTAATATCTCTAAATACAGTGCCGAACTTAAAGTACCCAAAGTACTTTTTATGAGTTCGGTTCTATCATAAAACGGAACAATGGTCAATTTAGAAATAGAACCATCATTTAATTTTTTAGAAGGCATACCCTTCCCCAACTCTTTTATCTTGAGCTTGACTGATTCTATTACTTTTTGAGGATTTGAACCATATCTACTTACCACCACACCACCTACGACCTCAGCTCCTTCTTTATCTAAAATACCCCTACGTTCTTTTGGACCTAAGGTTACATTGGCAATATCTTTTACTCTAATTGGAACAAAATCATTTGAAACCACCACGGAACTTTCGATATCATCGATTTTTCTAACCAGACCCAAGCCCCGTATTAAGTACTCTGCATTATTAATCTCAATGGTCTTTGCACCAACATTCTTATTCGTTTCTCTAACTGCCTTAACAACATCTTTTAATGCAATTTGATATTGGCGCATAAGTTGAGGATTGACCTCAATTTGATACTCTTGAATATGACCACCTATTGAGGCTACCTCTGCAACATCTCGTGCAGAAGAAAGTGCATTTTTAATATAAAAATCTTGTACTTTTCTTAACTCATGCAGATCCCACCCACCAGTAACCTTTCCATTTTCATCTCTACCTTCAAGCGTATACCAAAATAACTGACCTAAAGCTGTAGCATCAGGACCCAGTTTTGGAGAAACGCCTTTAGGCAATAAATCTGATGGTAGACTACTAAGTTTTTCTAAGATTCGGCTACGGCTCCAATAAAACTCTACATCATCTTCAAAAATCAAATAAATAGTCGAAAAACCAAACATAGAAGAGCTACGCACAGATTTTACACCCGGAAGCCCTAATAGATTAGAAGTAAGAGGATAGGTAACCTGATCTTCAATATCTTGAGGTGATTGTCCCTCCCATTCTGTATAAACTATTTGTTGATTATCGCCAAGATTAGGAATAGCATCTACCGAAACCGGATTTGACCCGACCAATACATTGTCTACAGTAATTGGAACACTCATTAAACCCCATGTCAAAAGAACTAATAACATTACAAATGCAATTAGTTTATTCTTCACAAGATATTTAATTAATCCGTTTAGCATAAAACTTATAAACCTACTTGTTTATTATAAACTACAAGCCTCTGACAATAAACGTAGGAAACAAGTATAGATTGTAGAAAGAGGGCAAGTATTTATCTAGAATCTAAACAAAAAATGACCTTCTATAAATTTAAATATACTAGATAAAAATTTGTGGGATATACTGGATTCGAACCGGTGACCTCTGCCCTGTCAAGGCAGCGCTCTAAACCAACTGAGCTAATATCCCGTTAAAACTCTAAACAAGTCAACAAAGATACTACTTATCCTATTTTATTCAGAAGCGAGACTATAAAATTGTTTTGAACTAGAAATAATCCAACAATGCTACAACGCCATTATAAGAAATTACGCAAGAAAAGAAAAGTGCTGCAAAGAGTCCTAAATTAAGCCAAACTCCCGCCTTATACTTGGTCATTAAATTCTTGTTATTTATAAGAAGTATTATTCCTAATATCACCAATGGCAAAACAAACACATTAAACACTTGAGATAGTATTTGCATTTGAATAGGATTAGCTCCATATACAGGAACTATCAGCGCAAATAATGAGGCTATTGCTGTAATTATTCTAAATTGTTTTGAACTAGTATCTAACTCCCCTGATTGATAATCTGCCAATAATATTGGAGCAATTAGTAGACATGGAAAAATTGATGATAAGCCAGCACTTAATGTTCCAAAAAAGAAAAGTGTAAGGGCAAATTTACCAGCAACGGGTTCTAATGTATTCACCATATCCAATACTTGGGTTACCGGTTTCCCTTGATGAAATAAAGCTCCACAAGCTACAGCCATTACAGATGCACTAATAAAAAACACAAGCGAAGCTGCAATTATTGCATCTTTCTTTTGTTGCGATCGATTTTTTATCGTCCAACCTTTTCCCTTTACAAAAAGTGGTCTCGAAAGAAACGTAGCTGCAGCCATGGTCGTGCCTACAAAAGCAGCAACCATCATCTGACCCCCTTCAACTTTTGGTATTGTCGGTATCAAACCTTTTACAACTTCAACAGGTAATGGGTACACCATAAATAAGGAAATTATGAATGAAAGCCCCATGATAGTTACAAAAATGACCAATATTTTTTCAAAAAAGGCATACTTACCAACCATTAACAATCCATAAAATATAACAATAACAGTTATTGCTATTATTAAAACAGACTCATATTTGAAATCTACCAAATTTGGGAAATAAATTAAAAATATCTCATAAATGACATTCGCGGAAATACCAAGAATACCCATTAATGAATTCCACTGACCAAAAGAAATTCCAAGAATTATAAGAATAGCAATTAACTTACCCCACTTTAAATGTTTTTTAAAAGCATAAAGTGCAGTTTCACCCGTGACTAAAGCGAAATTACCGTAAGCATACATTAACAAACCTGAAAAAATACAACTTAAAAGTAGCACCCATAAAAGTTGCATACCATATGTACTACCTGCCACAATCATTGACGTTACACTACCAGTACCAATAGTATACCCAATAGCGAATATTCCAGGACCAAATGCCAAAACTAAAGCCAATATTTTTTTCCAAATTGATAGTTTGGCTGAATTATTCATTTTATTTATTCTTTAGGTCTATTATTATAAAAATGATTTCGAAGATTAGTAGGCAATAACTATTTAGCTTATTCTTCTAAATGTTATAGCAAAATTGATATAAGTTCTTAAAATGAACTTTCATTTTTGCTTTCGCCAATTGCGGATTCTGTTCCTCTATAGCGTCAAAAATATCTTGATGCTCTTCTATCCCTCTAAATGCCATATTTTTATCACAAACATGGTACTTCTCAAAATTTGTAAGTATTTCTGGTGTAATAATAAGCATGAAAGTGTTCATAGTACTGTTTCCGCTAGCTTTTGCTATAGCCAAATGAAATAGCAAATCTTCCTGTACTGCATCTTCACCATTCTCGACCTTTTTACGATAAGCATCCAAAGCACTTTTCAATTGCTTTAAATCTGTATCTGTTCTTCTTCTAGCCGCAAGCCTTACGGTTTTTAGTTCAAGAAGAATTCTAGTTTCTACCAATGATTTAAAATCAGGTTCTTCTAGGCGCAGAATATCGTTCACCATACCGTTCATAGCAATCTGACCTATATCTGCTACAAAAGTTCCACTTTGAGGCTTTGAAATTAAAATTCCATAAAATTCTAATTTCTGAATTGCTTCTCTAACATTGCTTCGACTAACTCCGAATTTATCTGAAAGCATTCTTTCAGACGGCAATTTATCACCAGGTTCAAGATTTTTATTATTCATTAAATCTCTAAGCTGAACTATAATCTCATTTTGTATTTCCTGATTTTCAGTCCTTGTGAGGATTTCTAATTTCATATATAACTTGCTTTAAAGGAAAATTGATTACCAAATTCGTTCACCTAAAACCATAATAACCACTTGCTAAAATAAGAAGTTTTATTTTTAACGATAATTACATATTTCAAAACAGCGAATGTTAATGAAATTTACCAGCCTTAAAAAAGACTGGTAAACTCATTTCAACAAATCTAACTCAAACAACTTTCTTATTTATACTAGGTATATTTATCTTATATCACTCATGAGTGACTTCTAACTCGTAATATTTTACTCTGGCTGATGCGCCAGCATCTAGGGTTTGCAAATAATTACCCGCTTTAAAATAATTTTCAAAAACGCTCCACTTTTGCATATGTATATCTTCATAGACAACGGAATCGGTTTCGTTTAAAATCACCTCCAACCTACCGTCTGAAGAAATAATCTCTAGAGTAAATGTATTAGCACCTATATTCTCTGAGAAAGTATGTCCTTCATTATCTTCCCAAGCATCTGTATGCAAAATCTCTTCGTCTGTAGCATTAAGGTCCTTAAGCTTTTTAGTAAGCACTCTTACTTTGCCTTTCTGCCAATAAATTTTCAACATTGGAGGAGCATTATTATCATCTTCCCCTATTAAATCTCTTTGATCATTTGTTAATCTACCGTGAATTTGCATGACCAAAGTTCTATGAAAATCACCACCAGCATCTGTAGTAATTTCTGGCACGGATAAAGTGCCCTTCATTCGACCACCTTCTGTAAAAGTCCAATTAGTACTATTACTACCAGGCACCATTTGTTCTCTTAATTCTGTTCTTGAGTAAGATGAATTAGCTGTTGAAGAACCTGGTGTTGTGTAAAATACCAAAGAACCATCAGTAGAATCATTATACATATAAGGTATCAACCTTTCATCTGTTGCATAATCTATAATCTCTGGCGGCTCCACTTCATCAGGACTACCAATTGGCAATGTTACTTTCCAATTGCTCAAATCAATACTCGGCAAAAAAAAGTCCACTCCTTCTACCTGTTCTTCTTCAATAACCACTTCCTCTTCTGGTTCAGGAGTTGCCTCTACCTCTTCTTCAACCACTTCTTCTTCCTGAACAATTTCCTCTTCTGCCGTTTCTGCATCGTTACTACAACCTACAACGGCAAATGCCATTGCAAAAGCAAAAAAATAATTTGCTATCGTTGGTTTACAAAAACGTAAAATATAATTTGTAATCATATAATTCTTATTAATGCTTTACTTCAAGTTCATAAAAACTGACCTTGGCAAATGAACCTTTATCTCTGCTTTGAAAATAATTACCAGCTTTAAAGTAATTTTCAAATACACCCCATCTTTTCATATTGAAATCATCGTAAACGGCGAATTCTGTTTTATTTAATGAGACTACCATTTTACCATCTGTAACTTTCACTTCAATTTGAAACTTACCGAAACCTACTTCTTCTTCAAAATTGAATCCTTCATCATCTGTCCAAGCTTCTTCATGCAATATGCCAAGAGCATTTACATCTGCATATTTTAATTTTTTTGTTTTGACTCTAATTTTACCATTCTGCCAATATACCTTTAATACCGGCGGCGCATTATTGTCTTTTTGCTTGATTAAATCTTTTTGATCATTGGTCAACCTACCATGAATTTGTAGAATGATTACTTTATGATATTTACCATTCTTATCTCTTGAAACCTCATCAACTGACAGTTTTGCCTTTAAAGTGCCCCCTTGCTTAAATGTCCAATTTACATTGTCATTTCCTGGAGCCATTTGTTCTCTTAATTCTGACCTAGAATATTTAGTGTTGGCAGTTGTTGCAGTTGTTGGATACGCATAAAAAGTGAGAGCTCCTTTTGTAGAATCATTGTACATGTAAGGTTTCAGCACCTCATTTGTAGCATAATTCAAAATCTCTGGCGGTGCTACACTTATTGCCCCTCCTTTACCACTACCTTCTGGTATTGTAACCTTCCAGTTACTTAAATCAATTTCCGGTAGCTTAACTTTCTTCTTTCTTTTCTTGGATTTTTTAAGTTTTACATCCGATTCTGAAACGCTACTTTTCTGATTTTGAGAAGTAGCGTTTACAGATAGAAATAGTAATACTAAAAATACCAATATTCCTTTTCGGGTGTTTTGCATGAATTACAAATTATGGATTCACTGAACGAACCTTCACATTATCTATGTATGCATCTTTTGGTGTTACCGCATAGAACATTATAGCAACTTCTCCACTGTCATTTGCAGTAAAAGGAATCTGCACTAAGGTACCTGCACCATCTGTGGTATCTGAGAACTTACCTTCTGCTACATAGCCTTCGTTAAATCCTAAATTATCCCCTATGTTGTCAACAGCATCTGCACCATCATCATACTGACCATCTAGAATTAGTCCTACTATTTTTCTACCACCAATTGGATCGGTACCACTATCGTCCTTTATTGCATATTGATATTCTAAAATATAATCTGCACCAGGAACCAAATTAAGCTCTTGATATGCATATCTAGAACTAGAAGTTCTTAAATCACCACCAGATTGACTTGATGACCATTTTGCCCCTCTTGTTTTACTACCCGTATCAACTCCATCATAATCTTGGTTAGAACCATCTGAACTAGAACCAAAAGGATTAGTTTCCCCATCCGTAAATGTTGTCCATTTCCAAAAATCTTGACCATCTTCAAAATCACCGTTCAAAATAGAAGAACCTGTCATTCTTGACATATAAATATTGTCTACCGTAATTGTTGCATGATCATTTGCTGTACCCGTACTTCCTAATTCAAAAAGGATTGTTTCAAATTGCGATACAGGAGATGAAAAATCTGTAGCCAAGTCTAAATCAAAACCTGACCACTCACCATCTGTTAAATCTAAATCATCAATTACATGACTAGTACCATTTGTACTATCTACCAAAGTTATTTTTAATTTGTCTATACCTGTAGCAAACTCAGAATATACATCAAAATGAATATCATTTGATCCAACACCGCTATAGAATGCGTCTGCTGCAACCACCTCATCACTTAAAGCAAATTCACCTACATCACTATGTAGTCTAGAAAATTCCAATAGATTGTTTCCTGAATCCAAAATTACAGCCTTACCACCTGTACCCGCTGTACCAACAGAACTAGCGTCTGTAAAAATGTTTAAAAGATTATATCTTTTAACTTCTGGTGACGCAGGAGCACTGTCAATAGATTGCACAGTATGCTCTACCGTAATATCTTCAGTTTTAACCAGATCAGTTTGCCCTGAAGCTTTAGTCGTAACGGTTATGGTATAGTCTGCAGATGCTTCAACATTAGAATAATCATATGTAGCGGATTCTCCTTGCAATGCTGTTAACGGTGTACTACCATCACCAAAATCAATTACGTACGAATCTACACCAACAGTTAACGGTGTTACCGTAACAATGGTACCATCTCCACTAGCTGATACATCAAAACTTGAAAATACGCTTCCAATAGAACCACCAGAAGAATCAACTGGCTCAATTGGCTCATAACCATCTTCATCACATGACATGATAAGACCAGTTATCAAAAGGGCACTTATTCCTTTTTTAATTAAACTCATAATATTATATTTTTTTATTTTTTGTTAGATGCTTCTTAAACAATTTAAATTTCTGTTCAAGAATATACATGATGTCTTGAAGTGTAATCTAAAAATGAAACTACTGTTAACTGCAGTGGCATTTTTAAATTACATTTTCAAGAATTTTCACTAATTCAGTCTATCAATACTAATTTTAGAGAATCTACATTCTGTTCCTGCATATTCAATATTAAATCTCATGTTCTCTGTATCATCACCTGTTGTAAAAGAGAATGATGTTTGAACGTATGATGAAGCTTGATCAGTTAACGGAATTTCTTGTAAAAGAAAATCATCTCCTGTATCTGCATCTTCTATTAATAATGTACCTGCAGAAGTACCGGTAGTTTTACTTACATACCAGAACGTTATCTCATAAGTTGCACCAGAAACCACACGGATGCTTTGATCAAGAAAGTTAGAACTGCTACTTAGTTTAGCCGCACCATTATCTTCTGGTGGTGTTGGCGAAGAACTTGCAGAGTAAGAACTAGTAGTTCCCCTATCTACACCGGCCCAAGGTGTTCTTGGATCACACAAGAAATCTGGACACTGAAAAGCCGCTACCAACTCATCTACAACCACAACATCTAATGTAACAGTTGATGTAACACCATTACCATCACTTGAAACCAAAGTAACAGGAAATGTACCTTCACCAGAAAACTGAAATGTAGGATCACGATCTGTAGAAGTTTCACCGCCACCAAAATCCCATAAATAGGAAGACGCTTCAGTTGAAAGATCAGTAAAATTTATTATAGTAAAATCTGTTTGATCCGCCGTATAATCAAAATTAGCTTCTGGAAATATCGTATCTGCCTTTGAATTAGAATCTGGCAAATCATCTCTAAAAGTATCTGAACCAACACAACCAACAAAAGAACTTGTAATTACTATACTAAAGAGTAACAGAGTTGTTTTTCGGAAAATATTTTGTTTAATTTTCATAGTTTAAAAGTTTTAAAATTTAATATCCCGGGTTTTGCGTCAAAAGTCCGCCGCTTATATTTATTTCTCTTGCCGGAATTGGCAATAATAATTTTCTAGCATCAAATACATATCCCATTTCAGCAGAATGAGCACTTAGTACAGCTTCAGCAACGCCAAACCTTAGTAAATCGAACCAACGTTGATTCTCAAATGCTAATTCCACTCTTCTTTCCACTAAAAGATCTTCTTTAGTAATGGTTGAAACAGTTGCCGGTAAACCAGCTCTATCTCTAACCGCTTGAAAAGAAGCTAATGCTGCGGCATTTGTTGTTGATGCAGAACCTGCCATTATAGCCTCTACATGCATTAAAAGAACATCAGCATAACGTAAAGCGATATAATCATTACCTGCATCACGGGCACTAGGACCATAAGAAGGTGGTGTAGTCGTAATATCAGAACCTTCCGGTAGAAATTTAATTACTTCATTTGATGTACCAAAAGTAATGTATGATTCAGCTGTTCTATCACCACCATATGCAGCAAAATCCAATACTAAATTTTCATTCACAATATTTTGGCCATCCTCTGATCCTGCACGAGTTGAAGAAGTAAATTCAGATGAAAAACTCTGACTTTCTGCACTGTTACCAGTTTCGTACTGAATAGCAAAAATGATTTCATTATTCAATTCACTATAAAAAACATCGTGAAAATCACTCTCTAAACTAAATGCACCACTATTAACTATTGACTCACATAATTGCTGTGCAGCCGCATAATTAGGAGATGCCAATGACAAATATGCTTTAGCCAAAATACCTTGTGCCGCAGCTTTAGATGCTCTTGATTTAGACGAATTATCTAAAACACTCGCAGCTTCTTGTAAGTCTGCTATGATCTGCTCATAAACTTGAGCTTCTGGAATTCTAGTAAACAACGCTTCATTATCAGTAGGACCTACTACAGTCGTAACCAATGGCACATCACCAAACATCCTTACTAACTTAAAGTAAGCATACGCTCTCAAAAATTTTGCTTCTGCAGCATATTTAGCCTGATTGCTTTCATCTGCTACATCAATAAAATCCAAGATGTTGTTGGCTCTAAAAATTACTTCATACATAGAAGCATAATAATCCTCAGATTCTACATTATTAGCATTTACAACGTATCTGTGAAAATCAGCTTTAGAACCTTCAAGTGTTGCATTTCTTGTATTATCGGTTCTATGCTCTGTTAAAAGATGCTCAAATTGTACACCTCTATTATAATCACCAATATTTGATTGTGTATTACTATTTACCCCTTGCAAGGCATCGTATATACCATATACCCCAGACAGTACATCTGCATCAGATTGAAAAAATCCGTCTACAGCAACTGCCGTATCTGGCAATGGGTTTAAAAACTCTTCAGTATCACAGGAAACAAATACGGATACCGTTACTGCAACTATTAAATATTTTATATGTTTCATCGTTTGTTTGTTTTTAGATTAAAAATCAACGTTAAGACCAACTGTAACCGTTCTAAATATTGGTGTACCTGCTCTTTGAGAACCATAAGCTCTTGGATCACTACCATCTATATGCTCTGGATTGAAACCATGATAATCATCTGCAGTGATATATAGTAAATTCTGTGCAGTTGCATAAACTCTTAAGCCACTTACTCCTATACGTTCTGCTACATCTTTTGAAAAATTATAACCAAGATTAACGTTACGTAAAGAGAAATAATCCGCACTTGCAATAACATCACTTGTCAATACTTTTTCTTGAATGAACGAAACATCAGATACTAGACCATTAGCTACCGCTTCTAACTCACCACCACTTCTTGTTCTATTACCAAACCAGTTGTAGAAATATTGATCTCCAATATTATTAACCTGAGCTCCTAAGCTACCTTGAACCATAAAAGAAAAATCAACATTTCCGAATTTAAATTCGTTAGTGAAACTGTAAACCAAATCTGGATAAGGACTACCCAAAATAGTTTTATCTTCCTCTGTAATTAATCCATCCCCATTTAAATCCTTAACAATCGTATCATCAGACTGACCATTAATTCTATTCCAAGGACTGTCAACATATGTTGTTCTAAAAGAAGTCTCATCAAAAGCCTCTTCATCAACTACGTAACCCCAGAAAGATGAAATAGGCTCTCCAATTCTGTTGATCCATTGAGAGTTTCTACCGTAAGAATCTTCTATTAAGGCGTTGTTAGAATCTCCAAAGCTTAATAATTCATTTTTATTTGTAGATGCTATTAAAGTTGAATTCCAAGAGAAATTTTCGTTAGAAACATTTCTAGTTCTTAACTCAAGTTCAACACCTTTGTTTTGAACTTCACCTAAATTAACAATACCACTATTAAACCCTGATATATAAGAAACCGGGTTGTTCAATAACAACTCATCACTTGTTCTTTCGTAGTAATCAATAGAACCAGAGATTCTATTATTAAAGAAGCCATAATCCAAACCAACAGTCAATTCCTTTGAAGCTTCCCATTGTAATAATGTGTTAGCAATATTTAGTGGAGATACACCGGCTGCAATACTGCCATCATCTATAGAATTTGAATTCTGCAATAACGCTAAGTAAGGCCAAGCATTTACAATAGCATCACCTACATTAAAGTTTTCAGCCCCTGTAAGACCATAACTAGCTCTAAACTTCATGGTATTTACAACATCGCTATTCAATAAGAAATTTTCTTTAGCAACGTTCCAACCTAAAGATACCGCAGGGAAGTTACCCCATTTAGAATCTATACCAAATACAGAACTACCATCTCGTCTAAAAGAAGCATTCACTAAATACTTTCCTTTATATGCGTAGTTAACTCTTGCAAAGTATCCTAACTTTTTAAGCTCTGTATTGGTTTCTGTAGGAAGATCAACTAAAGTAGCTCCTTGAAAGTTTTTAAGTAAATCATTAGAAAAACCACTACCAGTAGTAATACTCTCTTCAGATTTTCTTTTCTGTATAGTAGCCCCTAATAACAAGTTTAAATCGTGATCATCACCAAATGTCTTTGTATAGTTCAAAGTATTATCAGAAATAACCCTTGTTCTAAATCTATTAGCTAAATAATATGAAGCTCTTGAATTACCACTTGCGTGATGTTTTGTACCATCATATCTAGTTCTCTTTCTTTGCTCAAGAGTAACACCTAATTGCGTTTTAGCCGTAAGACCATCTAATAGCTCATAACTTAAGTATGTAGATCCAAATAATTTAGTATTATATTCAAAATGCTCTCTTTCCACATATTGAGCATATGGGTTAGAATCCCCAGAAGTACGAGGTCTACTATCACTACCATCACCATTAATATCCAATTCTACTAAATGGTTTTCGTAAAAGTAATCACCAACTCCAACATCTGGATAAACATCTCTATTTATAAACTGAAGTGATTCTTCTGTATGATAAATAGGTAACCATGGAGATTGACGTGTAGGATTATGAATAGAAGTTGGCAATCTTCTTTGTTTTGTATAAGAAGGAGTAGCTCTAATACCAAATCTTGCTCTTTCACCAATTTTTGAATCCACTTTCATATTAGCAGAGAACAATTTATAGTCATCTGTAATAACAACACCTTCATCATGAAGATACCTTAAAGATGTACTAAACTTAGTATCTTCCGAACCACCTCTAGCAGATAAAGAATGACTAGTTATAGCACCTCCGTCAAAGAAAACATCTTGCCAATCTCTATCAACACCTGTAGCCTGCACTAACAATTGCGCATACTGAGTTTCATTTGAAAGAGTACCTGTTGCAGCTTGTTCTATTTTAGCCCATTCAGATACACTTTTTCTGTAATCATCACTACCATGGGCACTTTTAATACCTGTGTAAGTCTGATAGCTGAATTTAGTTTTACCGGCCTTACCGCTTTTGGTAGTAATTAAAATTACACCGTTAGAACCTTCACTACCATAAATTGCAGCAGAGGCAGCATCTTTTAATACCTCAAAAGATTCTACATCATTCATATCAAGGTTACCAAGAAACTCTGAACTTACTACAACCCCATCAATTACCAATGCAGGACCAGAATCAGCAGTTACCGAACCAATACCTCTAATAGTAATGGTCGGTGCTCCACCAGCTTCAGCGTTTGTTGCCTGAATGTTCACCCCAGATACCTGACCTATTAAAGCGTCATCAACCCTTGATACCGCAATTTGATCCAAAGTTTCATTCGTCACCTTAGAAATAGAACCTGTAATTGTAGATTTCTTCTGGGTACCATACCCTACTACTACTACTTCATCAAGCTGACTTGCATCTTCTTTCAAAGTAACACCTACAGTTTTTTGAGCTACAATAGCTATTGTTTCTGTTGTATAACCTATATAAGAGAAACGTAACATATCACCACTGGTTACCTGAATGGTGAAATTTCCGTCAAAATCACTTTGAGTACCTCTTGTTGTATTTGCAACAACAATATTTGCGCCAGGTATTGGCACATTGTTTGCATCTGTTACCGTACCTGATAGATCATAGGTATCTTGTGCAAATAATTGAATGTTGACCAGCAACATTACAACCATAAAAATTTTTAGTTTAAAATTCATCTGTGTTAAATTAAGTTAGTTCTATTGAATTGGCTTTAGCCATCTTTTTGATCTACTTAAAATGCGATTACATATTTCGCATCATGATCTTCAATTTGCCAATACTCAAGCTTCCATATTAAATCAATGAAAATTCCTATTTTTACAGGAAATGTGTATTTAGCAATATTTACATGTTTCTTCTTTACTTCCCTTCAAAACGAAGTAATTTTTAATCTAAAAGGATGGGCGAGCACCCGTCCTTTTTTTATGCAATTCTCTTAGCGTTTCATTTCTTTTATTTTAGTTATTACTTGTTTCATAATTATATTTTTTAACTGGTTTACCAAATTGGTTCGTCAAACTGGTTTACCAAATATATGTTATTATATTGTTAAAAAAAATTACTTTAATGATTTAAAGGCTATTTTATTGTGATTTTATGTAAATAAACCTACTTATATTGCGCAATTGATAATAAATAGAACTTCATATCATAATTACACAAATCACGATCAAACACCCTATTTCATTACGATTCCACGGGCTGAAATGCATCTAACAGCCAATAGCATTGTTAGATAATTGAGAAATAAGATAAAAGAATAGTATATTTTGTGATTGTTATCACTTTTGTCTCTTAAAAGCAACATGCTGCTTCTTAAATGCCTCTACACAAGAATAAAGGTCTTTTAAACTATTAAGTGCAAAACGCTCTATAGTTATCCTTTTACAAATACTGATATTAAATTAACCTAGTCAATTTATAATATGAATTAAAAGATGAATGATGTATCTATAATTTTAAAATTTATCATAGAAAAAGAGGGTACAAGAAAAATAAAATCTGGACTGGTAAAAATGTAATTAAATACTGAAGAAATTCTGTACTAGGAAAGGTCTAAAAACAAAAAAAGGCTTTCATTTTCATGAAAGCCTTTTAACCTGTGGGCCCTACTGGATTCGAACCAGTGACCCCCTGCTTGTAAGGCAGGTGCTCTGAACCAACTGAGCTAAGAGCCCCAATGGGGGTGCAAATATATAATACTTTTACATTTCACAAAAGAAAAATCAATAAAAATTTAAAGAACTTCAGCTACTACAAAATTACTACCGCCAACATAAATGAAATCATTCTTTTTAGCTCGTTTTTTTGCCGCTTTAAAAGCCTTATTTACAGACTTATAAACTTCACCCTTATAACCTAAATCAGAAAATACACTTGCTAATTTATTTTCATCAAGTCCCCTAAAATTTTTTGGCTTACAATAATAATATGTACCCTTTTTAGGAAAAAGGGTACATATTTTATTAATATCCTTATCCTTTACAAAGCCGATTACAATATGTAATTCGTCATATTTCTGTTTTTTTACTTGTTCCATGACAAGCAAAATACCTTCTTTATTATGTGCTGTATCACAAATTATTATAGGGTCTGAACCAATTTGCTGCCACCGCCCCATAAGTTGTGTATTATCTACGACACCTATCAATCCTTGAACTATATTACTTTCAGTTATTACGAAACCAGATAAGGTATTTAAAGTTGCAAGTACTCCTTTTATATTTTTCTTCTGATAAGAACCTAACAAACCGATTTCATAATCAGGATAATTAGAATCTTCAGCAAAAATTATTTTAGCATTATTATCTTTTGCGACTAAATTAAATACCTGTGCTGTTTCAATATTATACTCACTTATTACCACTGGAACCCCCGATTTTATAATACCTGCTTTCTCGCCTGCAATTTTAACGATAGTATCACCGAGCATATCAACATGGTCTAAACCAATATTTGTTATCAGACTAACCTCTGGCTTAATAATATTCGTAGAATCGAGCTTACCGCCCAAGCCCACTTCAATAATTGCTATATCAACCTTTTCTTGAGCAAAATATGAAAATGCCATACCAACAGTCATTTCAAAAAATGACAACTTATTTTCAGAAAAATATACTTGATTCTCTTGAATAAATTCAACTATCCAACGCTTAGCTACCTTATTCCCATTAATACGAATACGTTCTCTAAAATCTTTTAAATGAGGCGAGGTATACAAACCTACTTTATAGCCAGCTTCTTGAAGAACCGAAGCTAATAGATGACTACTTGACCCTTTACCGTTGGTGCCAGCTACATGAATACTCTTAAACTGTGTATGAGGGTTGTTTAAATGATGGGCGAATGAAGTAATGCCAGCAAGTTTTGAATTAAAGGCACTTTTACCTTTATTCTGATACATTGGAAGTTGTGCAAACATCCAATCTAATGTTTCTTTATAGGTCACTCTCCTAATTTGAAGTTTACTACAACAAAACCAACTTGTTGATTTGGGGCATTGCTATCTAAATTCCACTTATGCATGAATGCGGTTTTCTTGGCCGGCTCTAACAAACATGGATTATTATTAGTTGTACCTCTTACACCTGGCTCAGCACTTATCACTTTACCATTACGATCTACAATAATCTTTACCACTACCCTACCAGACTCGTTACATTCCTGCTGCACTTGCCCTTTGTTTACTAATGATCGACCATTTAAGCCATAACCACCAGTTCCAATACCACTACCGGGACTTCCATAATAACTAGTTGCATATGGATCACCGTTTGGCTGACCTTTATCTCCTGCCTTGTTATCATCACCTTCGCTACCTGATGCTGTGCCGTCAGATTTGTTAAGACCGCCCATCATTGCGTCTAAAGCTTTCTTTTTAGCTTCTTGCTCTTGGCGCACCTTGTCTTCGGCATCTTTCTTTTGCTTAGCAATTTTTGCTGCTTCAGCCTTTTTCTTATTCTCTGCAGCTTCTGCTTTTCTTTTTGCATCTGCAGCAGCTTCATCAGCCTTACTTTTAGCTTCTTTTGCCTGATTGATTTTTATAGCCTCTTCATTATCTTGAGTCAATAACTTTTCTGCAGGCGCCTCTTTCTCGGCCGAAGCTTCTTCGACTTCTTCTACAGGTTCCTCTACAGTTTCTGCAACTTCTTGAATCGTTGTTTCAACGGGAGGAGTATCTAAAGGCTCAGATTGTATCTTTTCTTTTGGCTGCACTTTACCACTACCAAATTCCATAGTACCAAAATTCACAGAGATGCCGTTCTCTTCGGGCGGATCCATATAATTTAGACCGATATAAAACAGAATCAATAGCAGCGCACTTAACAACAATGTGGTAAGTGTCAATGATTTCTTTTTATGTTTCGTATCTAAAAATGCCATTTAGTTCGGGCGTACTGCCAAAATAACCTTATAATTATTTCTATTTGCGATGTCCATAACATAGACCGCTTCTTTAATCGCAACACTCTCCTCTGTTCTAAGTATGATAGTAGGACTATCTTGACCAGCTAAAGCTTTTTTCAATTCTATCTCTATATACTCCCCATTAATACGTTCATCATTGACGAAGTATTGAAGGTTCTTATCTATACTTACAGATACATTTTGGGTATTTGTAGATTTCCCTTTCGCTTTTGGAAGTAATAAATCTAAAGCGTTAGGCGAATTTGCGGTTAGCATGAAAAAGACCAATAACAAGAATACGATATCTGTCATTGAAGACATACTAAAGTCTGGACTGACTTTATTTCTTCCTTTTAATTTCATAGTATAAAATTAAAGAGGTTCGTTTAATAAATCTAAGAATTCTACAGCGTTAGCTTCCATTTTATGAACCACCTTATCAGTTCTGTTCACTAAATGATTATACCCCACGTAAGCAATAATACCTACAATAAGACCTGCAACTGTTGTTGTCATTGCTGTATAAATACCAGATGCCAATGAACCCATTTCTGCTTGACCACCACTACTGGCCATTTCATGAAACGCAAGAATCATACCGATAACTGTACCCAAGAAACCAATCATTGGGGCAGCACCTGCTACTGTTGCTAGAATACTCACATTCTTTTCAAGCTTATAAACTTCAAGAGTACCAGCGTTTTCTATAGCGGTATTTATATCATCCAACGGCTTTCCTATACGAGAAACACCTTTCTCAGTCAATCTAGCTACCGGCGAATCTGTCTGAGCACATAAAAGCTTTGCAGCATCTAATTTACCCGTAGTGACATAATCTCGTATTTGATTCATAAAATTCTTATCTATTTTAGATGCTGCATTTACAGCAAGTAAACGCTCAAAATAGATGTATAGAGCTACGCCCAACATTATGAATAATACCGATATAATAATGACACTACCTGTACCACCATTAAATATTAAATCTATAACCGAAAGAGTTTTCTCTTCAGACAATAATTCTTCGCTCGCATCTTGAGCCAAATCCTGGAATAATAACATAGTATTCTTTAAGTATTGAATTTGCCTTTATAACGATGAATTGCGAATTAAATTATCCGTGAAGTACAAAATCTCTTAATAGAATAAAAACAACAGCCCCACTAATAAAACCTGCAAATGCCAACCATGCAATTTTTTTAAGATACCAGAAAAAATCAATTTTCTCCATACCCATAGCAACAACACCTGCGGCAGAACCAATTATCAACATACTACCACCTGTACCAGCAGAATAAGCGATAAAATGCCATAACGGATTATCTAAAGGCTCGCTAAACATTCCCATACTTGCAGCAACCAATGGTACGTTATCAATAACAGCTGACCCTAAACCAAATAATAATACTACAACATCAGTATTGGGTATTGCTTCATTTAGTGCACCTGCAGCATTAAAAAGTATACCTAATGACTCCATAGCGGCTACCGCCAATAAAATTCCCAAGAAGAACAATATACTTGGTAATTCTATTTTAGATAAAGATTGGTGAACAGGGCTATGGTGCCCTTCACTATCTTGACCTTCTTGATCTACTGAAGAGATGCTAAATTTCTTATTACTATATATTTCAGCGAAAGTCGCTACAACAGCCAATGATAACATCATACCTACATAAGGTGGTAAATGTGTAACTGTTTTAAAAATAGGAACGAATAAAATAGCACCTAGACCTAAATACAACATTACCCCACTATACTTAGACTTAGATTTCTCCTCTTCTAATTCCCCATCAATTAAACCTTTAAACACTTTAAACCTACTTGCAATAACAACAGGTACTAACATACAAACTAATGAAGGTAAAAGCACATGAAGAACCAATTGACCAGCACTTACTCTATTAGCAATCCACAACATAGTAGTGGTAACATCACCAATAGGCGACCATGCACCACCAGCGTTTGCCGTAATAACGATCATACCAGCAAACCATAATTTTGTTTCTCTATCCTTAATAACCTTTTGAAGTATAGTAATTAAAACTATAGTAGCCGTAAGGTTATCTATTATAGCTGATAATATGAATGCCAAAATTGAAAATAACCAAAGTAATTTTCCTTTCTGCTTTGTTTTAATAAAGCCTTTTATAGTTGCAAAACCATCGAAATAATCAATGATTTCAACAATGGTCATCGCTCCTAAAAGAAAGAAAAGAATCTCTGCCGTTTTACCTAAATGATGCAAAAGAGATTCCTCCATCATGTGCATTCGATCTAAATGCTCAAAATTACTAAACCCTTCTACAAGACTTTGATGAGCGGAATCAAACCAATTATCATAGCCATCTATTCCAAGAGCAATCAGTGCCCAAAGTATAGCCATCATAGCTAACGCCGGAATTAATTTATCTATTTTAAGATTGTGTTCTAAGGTAATGGCAAGGTATCCTGCCAAAAAAACAATAACAATGATGGTTTCCATATTAGTTGGTTTTTTGAGTAACTAGTTAGTAGTTAGTAGTTATAAATATAGGTTCTAATTCTAAAAAATAAATCTTCCAAATATATTTAAAATTGTCTGTGAATTCCTAATGAATTGACAATAATACCGAAGTTATTTGACTTCCAAATACTTAAATCGATACTATTCTAAATTTAACAAGTTTTTAGTGACCACATTTTAACGCATAAGAAAATGTTAAATATGAACTGATCATATATTACAACGATAGTATTGTTACAAAATCGGTCAAAAGGAGGTCTATAAGTGTAATATTTAACTACTATATCTTTATCTTTGATACGTTAACCTTTATATACAATTAGATGGATTTTTCATTAAATGAAGAACAAAAACTTATACAACAAGCTGCACGTGATTTTGCTGAAACTGAACTGTTAGCAGAAGTAATTGAACGTGATGACGCCCAAAGATTCCCTACAGAGGAAATTAAAAAATTGGGAGAGCTTGGATTTCTAGGAATGATGGTAGATCCGAAATATGGCGGAAGCGGTCTTGACACATTATCATATGTAATAGCCATGGAAGAAATTTCTAAAATTGACGCTTCGACTTCAGTTGTTATGTCAGTAAATAATTCTTTGGTATGTTGGGGATTAGAGAAATTTGGTTCTGAAGCTCAGAAAGAAAAATATCTTACCAAACTTTCTACAGGAGAACAAATAGGTGCATTTTGCCTTTCTGAACCAGAAGCTGGTAGTGATGCTACATCTCAAAAAACTACTGCAATAGATATGGGCGACCATTATATCCTTAACGGCACCAAAAACTGGATTACCAATGGCGGTACCGCGAGTACATATATTGTAATTGCACAAACCGATAAAGACAAAAAGCACAGAGGCATAAATGCGTTAATTATAGAGAAAGGTGCTCCCGGATTTGAAATTGGTCCTAAAGAAAATAAATTAGGCATTAGAGGTAGTGACACCCATTCGTTAATATTTAACGATGTAAAAGTGCCCAAAGAAAATAGAATTGGCGAAGATGGCTTCGGTTTCAAATTTGCAATGAAAACTTTAGCAGGTGGTCGTATTGGTATTGCTGCGCAAGCATTAGGTATTGCTGCCGGGGCCTACGAGCTAGCTCTAAAATACTCTAAAGAACGTAAGGCTTTCGGTACTGAAATTAGTAACCATCAAGCTATCGCATTTAAACTTGCAGATATGCACACCGAAATTCAAGCTGCACGATTACTGGTATATCAATCTGCAATTGATAAGGACAATGGTAATGATTATGACCTTTCTGGCGCAATGGCAAAACTATACGCATCAAAAGTTGCTATGGAAACTACAGTTGAAGCCGTTCAAATTCACGGCGGAAACGGTTTTGTAAAAGATTACCATGTAGAACGATTAATGAGAGATGCCAAGATTACACAGATATACGAAGGCACTTCTGAAATACAAAAAATCGTTATTTCAAGAAGTATTTTGAAGTAAAAATATACTTTTTCGATTTACACCCCCATACATTATGGGGGTGTTTTTATTTAAACCCCTTATTAACTTTGTTACCCTCTCAATAAAGTTAGACTCAATTGTTATAAAGTTGCAAAAACTATAATTTACCCCCTGCTTCATCCCTCCTTTTCGATAATATTAACTTAATTTTATCAATCTGATAAATTGAAGGTTTTAAAAATCCATAATTATCGATTTTTTAAGCTTTTATTTATTTCGTTGAATTTTTTACTTGAATTAGTTCTAACCATTGAATATAATTCAATTAAATTGATATTTTTGAAGAAATACCACAAAGGATGACACTGAAGAAGCAAGGATTATATCTACCGGAATTTGAACATGATAACTGTGGGGCTGGATTTATTTGTAGCCTTAAAGGAAAAAAATCTAACGACATTATACATAAAGCGTTAGAGATACTTGAACGTTTAGAACACAGGGGCGCAGTAAGTGCCGATGGTAAGACAGGAGATGGAGCAGGTATTTTAATAGATATACCACATGATTTTTTTCAGGCTGTGTGTAGCTTCGAACTACCAAAGGCTGGCGATTATGCAGTTGGAAATATCTTTTTTCCACGTAAAGAGAATCAACGTGATTTCTGTATTTCAGTTTTTGAGGAAAATATAAAAAAGCAGGGCTTAAAATTATTAGGGTGGAGAGATGTACCGGTCAACAGATCTATACCTGGTAGAATCGCTGCTGAAACAGAACCTTTTGTAAAACAAATATTCGTAGCTAAAGAGAACGAAGATCAAAATTACTTTGATTTTAATCTGAAGCTTTTTATTGCAAGAAAAGTAACTGAGCATACGATTATAAAATCAAAATTATCTGAAAGCAAGTTCTTTTATGTACCTAGCTTATCTACCAAAATAATTATATTCAAAGGTTTATTGATGCCTTTAGACATTAGCCTATATTACTCAGACTTAATGGATTCTAGAGTAGTAACTAGATTAGCATTGGTACACCAACGTTTCTCTACGAACACATTCCCAACTTGGGATTTGGCGCAACCTTTTAGATATATGTGCCACAACGGTGAAATAAACACCCTAAGAGGTAATGTTACCCGTATGTTCTCTAGAGAAGAATTATTGAAGAGCGATGCCTTCGGTGAGGAAATCAAAAACATACTACCTGTAATTTTACCTGGCAAATCAGATTCTGCTACCATGGATATGGTTGTTGAACTATTATTAATGACAGGTAGATCATTACCAGAAGTAATGATGATATTAGTACCCGAAGCATGGGAGAAGAATGCAGAAATGTCTGAAGCTAAGAGAGCATTTTACGAGTATCACTCTTGTATGATGGAACCGTGGGACGGACCTGCATCTATACCTTTTACAGATGGTAACTTTATTGGTGCTGTTTTAGATAGAAACGGACTAAGACCTTCAAGATATACAGTAACAAAAGATGACTATGTAGTTATGTCTTCTGAAACGGGTGTTGTTGATATCACTCCTGAAAATGTAGATTTTCATGGAAGATTACAACCAGGTAAGATGTTCTTGGTGAACATGGAAGAAGGTAGAATTATAAACGATGAAGAAATTAAAGAGAACATCGCTCAAAAATTCCCTTACAAGAAATGGCTTAATGATAACCTAGTTCATTTAAAAGACATACCATATAACGATTGCCCTTTATTTTTAGGTGAAGAAACTTTAGAGAAAAGAAAATCTGTATTTGGCTATACATTAGAAGATATCAACACCATAGTACTTCCTATGGCGAAAGCAGGTAAAGAACCAATTGGCTCAATGGGTTCAGATACACCAATTGCTGTTTTATCTCAACGACCTCAATTAATTTATAACTACTTTAAGCAATTATTCGCTCAAGTAACGAACCCGCCTTTAGATGGTATTCGTGAAGAATTGATTACGGATATCAGTTTAACTTTAGGTAGTGACCATAATATATTTGAGTTTTCAGAATTACACTGTAGAAAACTTAAAATTCAAAATCCTGTGATTTCTAAAGAGGATTTGGATAAAATTAAAAATTACGATGTAAGTCCAGATTACAAAGTAGTATCAATTCCGATGTTATATGCTATCAAACAAGGGCATAACGGACTAGAAGATGCTTTACAAGCATTATTAAATCAAGCATCTAAAGCTGTAGATGAGGGAGCAAACATTATTATTCTTTCAGATAGAAATGTTACAGAAGAAATGGCTCCTATTCCAGCACTTTTGGCTTGCTCATTTGTAAATAGTGGATTACAGAAACTTGGTAAACGTTCTAAACTAAGTGTTATAATAGAATCTGCAGAGCCACGCGAAGTACATCATTTCGCTTTATTATTTGGCTTTGGTGCAAGTGCTATTAATCCTTACTTGGTTAATGAAATTATTGCAGAGAAAATAGAGGAACATGATATTACAGAAATATCGTTTGACGATGCTATTAAAAATTACAATAAGGCTGTCGGAAAAGGCATCTTAAAAGTGATGAACAAAATTGGTATTTCAACGCTGAACTCTTACCGTGGATCTCAGCTTTTTGAATGTATAGGTATCAATACCAAGGTGGTTGAAAAATATTTTCCGAATACACCAACACGTATTCAAGGTATTGGTCTTTATCAAATTGAAAAAGAGATTGCACTACGTCATCATAAAACATTTAGCAAAAAACATATCGATGCTAATTTAGATTTAGAAATTGGCGGAGAATACAGATGGAGAAGAGATGGTGAAAAACACATGTTCAATCCATTATCTATCGCAAAACTTCAAAAGTCTGTTCGTAATAATGAGCCAGACACATACAAGGAGTACTCGAGTATGGTTAATGAGCAATCTAAAAACCTTATGACAATTAGAGGTCTTTTTGAATTCTCTAATTATGATCCTATTCCTTTAGAAGATGTTGAACCATGGACAGAAATTGTAAAAAGGTTTAAAACTGGTGCAATGTCTTATGGATCCATCAGTAAAGAAGCTCATGAGAATTTAGCAATTGCAATGAACCGTATTGGTGGCAAAAGTAACTCGGGCGAAGGTGGAGAAGATGAAAATAGATTCTATAAAAATTCTACTGGAGACTGGAGAAACAGTGCAATAAAACAAGTTGCCTCAGGTAGGTTTGGTGTTACTTCGAACTACTTGACTAACGCAAAAGAAATTCAAATAAAAATGGCACAAGGTGCCAAACCAGGCGAAGGTGGTCAATTACCAGGACCGAAAGTAAATCCTGAAATTGCAAAAACAAGAAATTCTACTCCTTATGTAGGGTTAATTTCTCCACCACCGCATCACGATATCTATTCTATTGAAGATTTATCTCAACTTATTTATGATTTGAAATCTGCTAATAGAAAAGCTAGAATTAATGTGAAATTGGTTTCTGAAGTTGGTGTAGGTACCGTTGCTGCCGGTGTAGCTAAAGCAAAAGCCGATGTAGTATTAGTCTCTGGGTTTGACGGAGGTACAGGAGCTTCTCCTTTAACTTCATTAAAGCATTGTGGTTTACCATGGGAACTTGGTATTGCCGAAGCACAACAGACACTAGTATTAAATGATTTAAGAAACAGGATAGTTCTTGAGTGTGACGGACAGTTAAAAACTGGTAGAGATGTTGCTGTAGCTTGCCTTTTAGGTGCCGAAGAATTCGGTTTCGCTACCGCTCCACTTGTGGCATCTGGTTGTATAATGATGCGTGTATGTCATTTAAACACTTGCCCAGTAGGTATTGCAACTCAAAATCCTGAATTGAGAAAGAAATTCAACGGTAAGCCAGAACACGTTGTTAACTACATGTATTTTGTAGCCCAAGAGTTACGTGAAATTATGGCACAATTAGGCTTTAAGACCATCAATGAAATGGTAGGTCAGGTTCAAAAACTAGATCGTAAGAAAGTAATTGATCACTATAAAGCTGCCGGAATTGATTTAACACCTATTTTACATCAAGTAGATGTACCAAAAGGAACTAAATTTTACAATACAGAAAAGCAAAAGCACGATATAGACAAATCAATAGAGTTTGACATTATAGCAAAAGCTAATCCGTCCTTATTCAGAAAAGAGAAATTAACTTTAGATTACCCTATTTGTAATACTGATCGTGCCGTTGGTGCAATCATCAGTAACGAGATATCTAAAACTTATGGCGCAGAAGGCTTACCAATAAACACACTACGCCTTAATTTTACAGGATCTGCAGGACAAAGTTTCGGTGCATTTGCTACAAGAGGACTTACAATGATTGTTAATGGAAACACTAATGATTATTTAGGAAAAGGACTTTCAGGTGCCAAACTAGTTATCAAAGTTCCTGAGAAATCAACGATAGTACCAGAAGACAATGTAATTACTGGTAACGTTACCTTATATGGCGCTACCGCTGGTAGAGCATATATTAACGGAAAAGCCGGGGAACGTTTTTGCGTTCGTAATTCTGGAGCGAAAGCTGTAGTAGAAGGTATTGGTGATCACGGTTGTGAATATATGACTGGTGGTGTTGCTGTAATTCTTGGTGAAGTTGGAAGAAACTTTGGTGCAGGTATGAGCGGCGGTATCGCATTCGTACTAGATAGTAACAAAACTTTCAAAAAGCGATGCAGTACAGAAGGTCTTAACCTTTTAGAAGTCAATGAAGCTAATGATATCGAGCAATTAAAAGAATTAATTGAAAGCCATTATAACTCTACATCAAGTCCATTAGCACAACGTATTTTAGAAAACTGGGAATCATATTTACCTAAATTCGTTAAGGTCTTACCTGAAGAATACAGACAAGCTTTAATTAGATTAGAAGAAGAAAATTTACAAACTATTTAAGATCGGAATATGGGAAAGATTACAGGATTTTTGGAATTCGATAGAAAAATTGAAGCATACGAACCGGTTGAGGAACGTTTAAAAGATTACAAAGAATTTACAATACCATTACCTGAAAAGGAAATGAAAGAGCAAGGTGCTCGTTGCATGGATTGTGGTATCCCTTTTTGTCATAGTGGTTGCCCATTAGGAAATTTAATTCCTGATTTCAACGATGCAGTTTATCGCTCTAAATGGGAAAAAGCAAGTGAAATTTTACATTCAACAAACAATTTTCCAGAATTCACAGGAAGATTATGCCCAGCACCATGTGAAGAAGCTTGCGTACTAGGTATTAATGAAGACCCTGTAACAATTGAAAATATTGAGAAAAATATTGTAGAAACTGCTTTCAAAAAAGGATGGATTACTGCTAAGCAACCTTTAAATAAAACAGGTAAGAAAGTTGCTGTAGTAGGTTCAGGACCTGCAGGTCTTGCAACTGCACAACAATTGAACAGAGCGGGTCATGATGTTACTGTATTTGAACGTGATGAAAAACCTGGAGGATTAATGCGTTATGGTATTCCAGATTTCAAAATGGAAAAAAACGTAATCGATAGACGTTTAGATGTACTAAAAGAAGAGGGAATAACTTTTAAATGCGGAGTACATATAGGTGTAGATATTAAAGCGGATACTCTTAAAGAAGAATTTGATGCAATAGTATTAACTGGTGGTGCTACCATCAGAAGAAATTTACCGATTGAAGGTTCAGATTTAAAAGGTGTTGTTCAAGCAATGGATTTCCTAGGTCAAAATAATAGACGTGTAGACGGCATTAAAGATTTAGGAGAAGAAATTAAAGCTACTGGTAAAGATGTAGTTGTAATAGGCGGTGGTGACACTGGATCTGATTGTATTGGTACTTCTTTTCGTCATGAAGCTACTTCTGTATCCAATTTTGAAATTATGCCAATGGCTACCACAGAAAGACCAGAAGGTCAACCTTGGCCATTTTGGCCAATGAGACTAAGAACAAGTTCTTCCCATAAAGAAGGAGCTGAACGTTTCTTCAGTATATCTACAAAGAAATTTATAGGCGATGCCGATGGAAATTTAACAGGATTAATAACTTCAGAGGTAGAATGGATAAAAACTCCTGGGCAACGTCCACAACTTAAAGAAGTTCCTGGTACAGAAAAGGAATGGAAATGTGAATTAGCTTTATTAGCTTTAGGTTTTACAGGTTCTGAAAATACTGTTGCAAGCCAATTAGGTTTAGAAATGGATGCTAGAACAAATATTAAGGCATCTGAAAATGATTATAAAACTAATGTAGCAGGCGTGTTTGCTGCTGGTGACCAAAGAAGAGGTCAATCTTTAATTGTTTGGGCTATATCTGAAGGTAGACAAGCTGCTCATCATGTAGACAAATACTTAATGGGAGAAACTGCTTTACCTCTTAAAGGTGAAGGTGATTTACCAAGAGTATAATACTCCTACAAATAGCATTAAAAGCTCCAACTATTGATTTAGTTGGGGCTTTTTTCATTTAGACCAAGAACAGTTACACCTAACAAGTTCCGATCTAGTTTAGTTTTGCTGAACCAATTAAATAGATGAATGAGTTTACTTCTATTCAAGTCTGGTTTTAAACTAACGTTGTTGAGTATGAACAAAATGGGAATGAATTCAAACTAAGAAAGAATGCACTTATGCATATAATCCTATCTCAGTTATTAAGTTATTCTAAAGATTGGGACCATATTAACTATCCTAACAGACTTATCTATATAACTTAATTCTAGTAGTAGTAGTAGTAGTAGTAGTGGTAATAATGCTACACACTCTTTTATAGGGTGTTTATTCGGTATAGTTTTGTTGGTTTTATGGTATAAAAAAAGCCCTTTACATTACTGTAAAGGGCTTTCGAAAAAGGCGGCTACCTACTCTCCCACTTGA
>NZ_JAUOPN010000014.1 GCF_030547005.1 Maribacter sp. 1_MG-2023
GCAGAAAGGTCTACGGTCAAAGGGATTTCACCGTCATTTTCAAGTGAAATACTTAATAGGTTACCTGTTCCTAAAAGAAACTCATCAACTGTTTGTTCGTCAGTATCAACCAAACCACCATCGGCAAGTTCGTCGATAGCCGCTTGGGTTGTAATTGCAACTAAACCAGAGGTTAAATTGTCATAAGGTACTTCACTAGCATCTTGATTGTCAGTTCCACCACCGCCACCAGGAGGGAAATCTGCCCACTCGACGGCTCCGGCAATAGTTGTGATCAACACTTGATCTTCAGTTAATACGCCAGGTGCAGGCTCAATTTTTATAGGCGTTACTGCTTCATCTTCAATTGCAAATTCGCCAATATTATTCATGGTAAGATCACCACCTACGGCAACGGGTGTTGGCTCGCTTGCGGCATTACCAACGAAAATGAATCCATCGTCTAAACTTAGATTTCTTTCTGGTATATCTACAAAACCACCATCGGTTAACGAAATACGATTCCCTACGATAGATAATTGTTGTTCATCTGTATCTACTGTTCCGGCAGGTAAATCTATCCAACCAACCACGCCAGCAGTACTTGTCGATAAAATCTGTGCATTTGCTGGTGCTGCAGCAGCAGGGGCAATATCGAGGGTAGAAATAGTACCATTTACAATGTTTGCCGTTCTAACCGAGTTGTTTGCCAACTTAATGTTAGTAACTGCATTATTTGCTAATTCTTCAGTGTCAATACCACCTGCGGTTACATCTAAGGTATAAGGATTTGTATCCGTACCACCCCCAAAACGTACCAAGGTACCATCCGTAGCATTTAAAATTTCATTTCCAACAATACCATCAACCTCTACTGCCGCCGCAGGTAATGTTATTGTATTACCATTACTTAATGCAATTTCGTTTGTGGCAGGGTCAATACTCAAGGTTTGAAAATACGTAGATAGGTCAATAGTATTTGGGGCATTCTCTATACTAAGAATATTGTCTGTAAGATCTAATTGCTGATCATCAGAACCTATTAAAGCACCTAAGCTAATAGTAGAAACTCCCGCAATGGTAGATCTTGCGATTGTTAAAGTGGTATCTAATTTATTGAACGTAAGATCGAAAAGCCCGTCAGCGTCTTCCCATTGTACACCACCATTTTCATCTGTGGTCAAAACTCTATTTGGAGTGTCATTGGCAATATTAACAGGTAATACCCCACCTTCGGCTAATTCATTTGTGCCTACTGCATTTTCTCGTATTTCACTAGAACCTACAGATTCGGAAGCTAATTTATCTTGGGTAATCGAATTATCTTGAATATCATCTGGGCCGATACCGCCATCAATAATGTTATCGCCCAAAATACTGTTTTTGGCAACTTCTAAATTAATATTTCCTGCAGCTTCGGTAATTTCAATAGTACTTCTACCATTTATAATAGGGTCGTTGGTGATAGAAAAGTTTACGGCGTCGCATAAATTAACCCATTGGGTGCCATCGAAATAATTAATACACTCGGTATCGGTGTTGTAGACCATACCACCTTGTCTCGGAGTAATAGCCTCCATCTCTAAAGTGGTTACACGGGTTATTACCAGTACTTTAGAATTACTTTCAAGTTCTAAAACCGATGAAGCGTCAATATTTTGTGGGTTGTCTCCTATTTTAATTTGTGCGAATGCGGTAGGTGCCGCTAGTACTGTAAATAAAATAAAGAAAATTATTGCTTTCATACTTAGTGTCTTAAGACGAGAAAATAGTGATAAACAAAAATAGAGTTATCTTCTTAATCCGCTTTATTTATAAGTTGAAATAATAGGGTAATGGGTTAAAGAACATCTAATGTCGTTGAATGGGGTAGTTTTTATATCGAATTTGAGGTTTTGTTAACCCTGGTAATTACTATCTGCTATGAAGAAATTAACAAAAATTTATTGACGGGTTCTTTTTTATGAAGATTACAAATCTTTTCTTTATCTTTTGAATGCCCTTTGCTTAGGGTATTATCAGTTTTAATATACACTAAATGACCAAAAAATTACTTTTCTTACTCGTATTATTTACAACAGTATCAGGCTTTTCGCAAGATGATACTAGACAACCTTTAAGCGGTTCGGTAATCTATATGAACATTGGCGTACCCAATGAAAATGTAGTCAACGCAACTTCTGAGCGGGCTACAATAACCAATGATCAAGGTTTGTTTCGAATTAATGTAAAGGTGGGTGACCAAATAGTTTTTACTGCCGTTAATTACAATATTAAGGTAGTAACTATTACTGAAGAGATTTTAGCCAACAATCGTTTGGTGGTAGAGGTAAACGAAAAAGTGACAGAGTTAGATGAGGTAGTAATCACCCCAGAACAGCAAGAACGTTTTTTAGAAGTAAAGAACCAAGAGTTTAAAGAGTACGAATACGAAATTGATCGTGGCACAGAGGTAGATAATATAGCCATGTCTGATTCAGAGAAAGGAATGCAAGACGGATTAAATTTTGTAAATATTTTTAGAGCCATATTTAAAGCGCAAGATGAGAAGGCTGAAGAAGGGCCTAAATTAAAAGTTAGCGAAGTATTACGTCAAGTATATGACGATTCTTTCTTCGTAGTAGATTTGCAAATACCTCAAGATAAAATAAACGAGTTTTTGTACTATTGTGATGCTAGAATGCCGACTAAATCTTTATTAAAAAAGGAAAACGAATTTCAGTTGATTGATGCTTTGGTCAACAATAGTAAATCGTTTCTTAAAGATTTAAATGAGGAGTAGACTCCTTGTATTTTTTCTTTTTTCTAGTGCATTCGTATTTGCACAAATAGGTGATTCTAAAAGATTAGAAGGTAGAGTGTATAGCGATGACGGTGACGTTGCCGCGACACATGTACTTAACTTAACTTCTCAAAGAGCTACTATTACAGATGAATACGGATATTTTTCAATACCTGTAAGTGTTTTAGATACCTTAGAGTTTTCTGCCATTCAATACAAAAAGAAAATTGTAGTGGTCAGTACGTCGATTTTTGAAAGTAAGTTGATTTCTGTAGGGTTAGAAGATGCTTTGACCGAATTAGATGAAGTAACCGTAACACCATATAATCTTAGTGGTAATTTGTTGGCTGATCTACCTACATTAGATTTAGATCCAATAGTTACAGCATCTACTTTGGGGCTTCCCAATGCATATGTGAAAATTCCGACCAAAGCAGAGAGAGAGCTTAAAGCAGCCACCGGTAACCCTATTATGAGTTTTGATCCTTTGATCAATGCTATGAGCGGGCGTACCAAAATGTTGAAGAAACGGGTAGAGCGAAATAAACTTTATGATCGAACAGAGCGTGTAAGAGATTTTTATGCCGATAGTGTTTATGTAAAACAACTATCGATCCCTGAAAACAAAATAGACGATTTTTTGTATTACTGCGAGGTAGATCCAAGATTTCAACAGATTGTAGATACACATAGCGAATTAGAGATTTGGGAGTATCTGCGACAGAAAAGTTTACTATACAGAGAAAATAACGCTTTAGATTAAGCATCTTATCTTTGGCATATGGTTTGTAAAGATGCTTTTAAACAATACAATATGAAACTTATTAGAACAGCATTCTTGTTGTTAATAGTTCCCCTTTTTGCATTTACGGCAGCGCATAAATTTTACATCAGTGTAACCAATGTAGATTACTCGGAAAAAGATGAAGCTGTACAGATAATTACACGTGTTTTTATCGATGATATGAATGCGGTTCTAAAAGAAAGGTATGAATTTGCTTCGTCATTGGGTACAGATAAAGAATCATCGGTAGATAAGGAGTATTTAGAAAAATACTTGCGTACCAAATTCTTGGTAGAGATAAATGGCGAAACAGTGAAGTATGATTTCATAGGTCATAAATACGACTCTGATATGGTCATCTGTTACTTAGAAGTGCCAAATATTCCCCTTAAAACTTTAAAACAAATAGGCATAACCAATGAGGTGCTGACAGATATATATGATGATCAACAGAATGTGGTTCATATGAAGGTAAATGGGAAGAAAAAGAGCCATGTGCTAGTGAAATCACGTATTAAAGGAATGTTAAATTTGTAACAAAGATTAAGATATCGCTATAAAAACTTTAATTTTCCACCACTAAATAACTAAGAAATGATAAGAGTAAAGTACGCATTCGCGTCTATTTTATTCCTTTTTACCGCTGTAACTTTTGCACAAGAGGCGGTTACCAAAGAAAAGGAACCTGGGCACACCAACCAGAGTAAGTTTAAACAATTATATGAAGAGTTCGCTACGCCGAACACCTATAGGTCTGCATCTGGTGCTCCTGGTCCTGATTATTATCAGCAGCAGGCAGATTATGTAATGGATATTCGTTTAGATGATAAGGATGCTAAAATATTTGGAACAGAAACTATTACATACACTAATAATTCTCCAGATGATTTAGAGTACTTATGGGTGCAGTTAGATCAGAATGTTAGAACTAAAGATTCAAAAGCAGCTTTAAAGAATGGAAGCGGAGTTTCTCTTGGCGATTCACCTGAGAAATTTGTTGGTAATTACATGACTGAGTCTTTTGATGGCGGTTTTAATATCGATTACGTAAAAGATAATTCAGGTAAAGCATTACCATTTACAGTGAACTTCACCATGATGCGTGTAGATTTACCTACACCTCTTAAAAGTGGAGATAAATTTTCTTTTGATATAAAGTGGAATTATAACATACCAGATCATACAGTAAACAGAGCTAGATCTGGATATGAGTTTTTTGAAGAAGACGGAAACAGAGCATATGTAATTGCTCAGTTTTTTCCAAGAATGGCAGTTTATAATGATGTAGAAGGATGGCAGAACCACCAGTTTTGGGGTAATGGCGAATTTGCATTACCATTTGGTAACTATGAAGTGAATATTACGGTACCTGCAGACCATATCTTAGATGGTACAGGTGTACTTCAAAACAGAAAAGAAGTATATACTAAAGCAATGATGAGTCGTTATGAGCAGGCGAAAAAGTCGTATGACAAACCTGTTATCATTGTAACTCAAGCAGAAGCAGAAGCAGCTGAAAAAGGATTTTCAGAGAAAACAAAAACATGGAAGCTTAAGGCAGAAAATGTTCGTGATTTCGGTTTTGCAACATCAAGAAAGTTCATTTGGGACATGCAAGCCGTTAAATTAGGAAATAGAGATGTTATGGCTGTTTCTATGTACCCTAAAGAAGGTAACCCATTATGGGAAGAGTATTCTACAAAGGCAGTTGCACATACGTTGAAATCATATTCATCACACACTTTTGACTACCCTTACCCTAAAGCAATATCTGTACATGCTAAGCGTCAAGGTATGGAGTACCCAATGATTTGTTGGAACTATGGTAGACCAAATAAAGATGGTAGCTACTCTGATAGAACTAAATACGGAATGATCAGTGTAATTATTCACGAAGTAGGTCATAACTTCTTCCCAATGATCGTAAATTCAGACGAACGTCAGTGGGGATGGATGGATGAAGGTTTGGATACTTTTATGCAGTTTATGGCAGAACAAGAATTTGGAGAAGCATATCCAGCGGCGATAGCGCCAAATGATAAGTATCCATCTAGAAGAGGTGACCCTGCGAAGATCGTACCTTACATGAGCGGAGATCAAAGTACTATTTCTCCGATTATGTCTAATCCAGAGAATGTATTTCAATTAGGTCCGAATGCATATGGTAAGCCGGCAACAGCTTTAAATATTTTGAGAGAAACCGTAATGGGGCGTGAGTTGTTTGATTATGCTTTTAAAACATATTCTAACCGTTGGAAGTTTAAGCACCCGACACCAGAAGATTTCTTTAGAACAATGGAAGATGCTTCTGCTGTAGATTTAGATTGGTACTGGAGAGGTTGGTTTTATACTACTGATTATGTAGATATGGCCGTAAAGGATATCAAGAAATATTATGTTAGCGACAAGCCTAATAAAAAAATGAAAGCTTATTTAGCTGAACGTGGTATTCCAGAATCTAATTTAAGACCAATGGTTTATTTAGAGGAGTTTGATGATGCTAGTATGATTGCTCCTGAATTAAAGGATAATTTACCATCAGAAACGTCAAAAACTTTAAAAGAATTTATGATGGATAATATGACTGCAGCAGAAAGAGCAGCGGTTAAAGAGCCAAAGTATTTTTACGAAGTAACATATAACAGTCCGGGTGGTTTACCAATGCCATTGATTGTAGAATACACATATGCAGATGGTTCTGTAGAGAATGTAACCTATCCTCCAGAGATTTGGAGAAAGAATAGCAAAGAGGTAAGTATGGTGATATCATCTGCTACTGAGCTAACTGGGGTTAATATTGATCCTAAAATGGAAACGGCAGATATTGATACAACAAACAATAGCTGGCCGAAGAAAGAGCAAGAGAGCGATTTCGATAAAATGAAGGATGGAATTAAAGGAGAATAATTAACAAAATAATTATTAAAAAAAGCCTCGTAGTTATACGGGGCTTTTTTAATTTCGATACTAAACTTGTTTATATTTGTAGTATGATTGCTATGTATTCATTATTTATTAGTGGCGCAGAAATTTTCTTCATTATGTTTATCGTAGTGATGGTTTTTGGTGCCGACAAAATTCCTGATATTGCTAAGGGGTTGGGTAAGGGTATGCGTCAACTTAAAGATGCGACCGAAGATATTAAACAAGAAATTCAAAAGAGTGCTGACAAGCAGGGTATTGATACAAGCTTTGTTACCGATATCAAAAAAGATATCGATGATATGAAAAAAGATATCAGTTCTGGCTTAGGTAATGATGTCAAGAAGCAAATTAGTGACGTTAGCAAGAACATCAATGATGTAACCGGCAGTATCAAGAGAAAGTAATCTTCTATGTTAGATAAGATTTTACAATGGGATCGAGATGTCTTTATCTATCTTAACAGTCTTGGTATTGAGCAGTATGATGCTTTTTGGTCTACAGTAACCAAATTTCCGCCGTGGATTCCGTTGTTTGCACTTATAGTTGTACTTTTCTTTCTTACGTTTCCAAAACGAGATGCAGTAGCAATAATTTTGACTTTATTAGTTATGGTTGTTTTTGTAGGTACAGTAACATTTTTAACTAAAAATGTAGTAGCCAGACTAAGACCCAATAATGATGAAGAATTATATACGCTGATTCGGATTTTAAGGAGTCCCTCAGGCTACAGTTTTTTCTCAGGTCACGCTTCATCTTCCTTTTCTGTCATTACCATAACGGTGCTTTTTTTAAGGAGAAAATTTAAATGGGTTTACCTATTTTATATCTGGCCTATTTTATTTGCTATGAGTAGAGTATACGTAGGTGTGCATTTTCCTATCGATTTGATGGTGGGTGCTTTGGTAGGCATACTTTCTGCATGGCTGTTTTATAGATTGTATGGGCTACTTATTTTACCCTACTTAAATTTAAACCATCGCGTATAGGTAGCAATACTGTTTCTAAAAGCGGATGTTCACTTAGTTTCTTATTATAGTCTAATAATACTTTAGTAGTAACATCTTTAGGGTCTAACGGCTCGACCACTTTACCAGACCACAATACATTATCAGAAAGTATAACAGACCCAGACTTGGTTTTTGGTAAAACAGCTTCTAAGTATTTATCATACTGTTTTTTTTCGGCATCAATAAAAATAAGGTCGAAAGTAATATCCATTTTGGGGATGATGTCTAGTGCATTACCCACATGCTGAATAATTTGAGAACCATAATCACTTCGATCAAAAAAGGAACGCTGAATTTGTTCTAGTTCTGCATTGACATCTATGGTATGTAATTGTCCGTTTTTTGGTAATCCTTCGGCAAGGCATAAGGCAGAATACCCAGTGTAAGTTCCAATTTCAAGAATATTGGTCGGATTCATCAATTTAGAAAGCAAGCTCAAAACACGACCTTGAAAATGCCCTGTAAGCATACGTGGTTGTATGACCTTTAAGTGCGTTTCGCGCGTAAGCTCCTGTAATAATTTAGGTTCAGCTTGTGAATTATCAGCTAAATAGCTTTCTAAAAGAGGTGATAGAAAATGCATGCGTTTCTTTTTGCAAAAATAGGGTTTTAAGCCTTAATTTAATGAACTGTAAAGAGTAGAGCGATGAATAATGAAATTACGATTAGAGAAGCGGTAAAAAGTGATATACCTGTTTTGTTGCAACATGAGCAAGAAGTGGTGAAAGCAGAACGCCCGATGGACCCAACAATTAGAGATAGCGGAGTAAAATATTACGATTTAAATGCTTTGATGGAAAACCCAAGAGCAATTGTTATGGTTGCATGTGATGGCGATAAAATTGTAGCGACCGGTTATGCATTAGAAAAACCGGCAAGAACCTACTTGGATCATGAGACTTTTGCATATTTAGGTTTTATGTACACCGATCCCGAATTTAGAGGTAAAGGAATAAATGGTAAAATTGTAAGTGCCTTGCAAGATTGGTCTACAAACAAAGGTTTGACTGAAATACGATTGCATGTATATAGTGAGAACGAACCTGCTATAAGAGCCTATGAGAAAAAAGGATTTAAAAGGCATATGATAGAAATGCGTTTAAGAACAAAATCGTAGTAACCAATTATTGAATAGAGTCTATAGAATTATAGGCTTATGATTACTTTTATATAAAATTAGCTATGGAATTTAAAAATACGTTGGCCTTTGCACAATCTTTAGATGCAAAAGACAACTTAAAAACATATAGAGATGAGTTTCTTTTTCCAAAAATCAACGGGAAAGAAGTTATCTATTTTACAGGAAACTCTTTAGGGCTACAGCCAAAACGAACCAAGTTTTTTGTAGATGAGGTGATGAAAGATTGGGCAGAATTAGCCGTAGAAGGGCATTTTTATGCAGAGAAACCATGGTGGGACTATCATGAGCGTTTAGCAGCACCATTGGCAAAAGTGGTTGGTGCATTACCAGAAGAAGTATCGGTAATGAATACCTTGACCGTTAATCTTCATTTGTTAATGGTTTCTTTCTACAACCCGACAAAAAAGAGATTTAAAATTCTGTGCGAAGAAAAAGCCTTTCCTAGTGATCAATATATGTTTCAAAGTCAGGTTCGCTTTCATGGTTTAGACCCAAAAGAAACTATTGTTGAGATTAAGAAACGCGATGGAGAACATCATTGGAGAACCGAAGATATACTTGAGAAAATTAATGAATTAGGTGATGAGCTAGCATTAGTTTTAATAGGCGGAGTAAATTATTACAATGGTCAGGTGATGGATATGGAAACCATTACAAAAGCCGGAAAAACTGTAGGTGCCAATGTAGGTTGGGATCTAGCGCATGCTGTTGGTAATGTAGAATTGAAGCTACATGATTGGGATGCAGATTTTGCGTCGTGGTGTAGTTATAAGTACATGAACAGCGGACCAGGAAACGCATCTGGAATTTTTGTAAACAAAAAACACCTGAACAAGAAAGATATTCAACGGTTTGAAGGTTGGTGGGGAACGAAGAAAGAAACTCGTTTTCTTATGAAGCCAGAATTTGAGCCAATGGAGAATGCCGATGCTTGGCAAATAAGTAATGCGCCTATTTTATCTGTAGCACCTTATTTAGCATCGCTTACGATGTTCGAAGAAGTGGGTATGCAAAAACTGATTGAAAAGAGAAAGTTAATTGTTTCGTATCTGGAATATATTTTACACGAAATAGATAAAGAAGTAGATAGTTCTTTTGAAATTATAACTCCCGAAGATAGAGGTTGTCAGTTATCTGTGTTCTTACACGGACAAGGGAAATCACTGTTTAATTATTTGATGGAAAACGGCGTAGTCACTGATTGGCGCGAACCAAATGTAATTCGTTTGGCACCTGCACCTTTTTATTCCACCTATGAAGATATGTACCGCTTCGGACAAATTCTAAAAGCAGGGGTTCTAGCAAATTAAATTTTATAGAATATAGAATATAGAGAATAGAAAGGTGTTTTTTAGATTTTAACCAACAACCAACAACCAACAACCAACAACCAACACTTGTGCTGAGCGTAGCCGAAGTAACCAACAACGAATAAAAAGTGAAGTCATTACGATTAATTTTAGGGAATGCTAGATACTTTGGTCCTTCGTGGGTTTTCGCAAGTATTAATATTCTATTTGGTACATGGGCAATCTATATACCTGCGGTAAAAGATGCTTTAGAAATCAGTAAATCTGAATTAGGGATAGCTATTTTCTTTTTGGCTTTGGGGGTGTTTACTGTTTTTCCTTTTGCTTCTGGTATTATCAATAGGGTGGGTGTAGGCAAAACCACTTTTTATGGTGTGTTATTAAGCTGCGCGGCTGCAATGTTACCTTTGCTAGCTCCGAATTATTATGTGTTAATGGCAGCCTTATTTCTCTTTGGGGCAGCAAACGGCATTACCGATATAGCTATGAACACCTTGGTAACCGAGATCGAAAAAAAAGACAAGGTAAAATTCATGGCAGCTTCCCATGGTTTTTTTAGTCTTGGTGGAGTTCTGGCGGGTTTAGGTAGTTTTTTAATTGGTCCGTTATCAAATCCTGTGTTGCATATGTCCATTGCAGTGCTACTGGTTTTGGTAGTCAATATAAAATTCAAGAATCAATATTTTACTGAAGTAGCCGAAGAAATAGAAAATGAGCCATTTAGTTTTGGTTTGCTAAAACCATTATTGCTATTAGGACTTATTTCTTTTATGGCAATGGGCAGTGAAGGTGCTATTGTTGATTGGAGCGGATTGTACTTAAAAGAAATTGCACTAGCACCAGAAGCCTTATGGGGATTAGGGTTTTTAGGATTTCAAATCACCATGACCTTGGGTCGCTTTTTGGGAGATGGAATTAGTGATAAAATAGGTTCGGTTAAAATAGTCGCACTAGGGGCTATTCTTGCGATACTGGGTTATTTTTTGGTACTATCAGGAAATACCTATTTAAGTATTATAGGCTTTGCCATGAACGGATTAGGTTTTTCAGTAATGGTACCAGAAGTATTTAGAATAGGAGGAAATGTAAAAGGAATAGATTCCTCAAAAGGAATAGCATTTATTGCTGGGGCAGGGTATACCGGCTTTTTGTGTGCACCACCAATTCTAGGGTTCTTAGCAGAAAATTATAGTCTTACTAGAAGTTTTGTAGTGCTACTAGCATGTGGATTCTTAATTCTATTATTTACACTTTTACTAAAAAGAAAAAAGGCGTAGCACTTTTGAATTCTTAGTGATTAATATTACTCCGGATTTTAAATTCGCTGTTGGGGTCTTGTACTTTCTTAATAAAATCTAGCATCTCATCAGTTAAAAGCAATTGGTTTTGTTCATTCCAGTAATTTGGGTCGTAAGGGTGATTTATTTTGAATAGATCTTTTGAAGTACTCACATTTTTCTTTACATCGAAATCGCCTTCATTGTCAGATGTTGTTAGAATAAATGAAACATCGTAGTATGAAGTATATGAATTTTGCTTGTCTGTCAATTCAACCTTAACATCATATTTTGCTGACGATATGTGGTATTTGTTAGTGTTCAATGATTTATTAAGTGACATTTCTTTTTTTACTGAGACAGTTCTGTATCTAGTTTTACCATCTTCCTTGTATGGATTGTTCTTAAAATCAATTTCTATTAAAATTCGCTCTATGGCGTGGTCTTCATTGTTAATTATATAGCAACCAACAACTTTTTCATTGTCAAACTCAGGTTTCGTGTGAAAACTTAAATTTATTTTATTTCCATTTTCGAAAGTAGATTCTGTTAAATCAAAAGCATCACCCGTAGCATTTATAGGGGTGAAATTCATGAATAGTTGGTAAAAAGTTTCAAAAATAAAATATACTTTCTTTTCATCTTTAACTAAACCAACTTTACGCATATTGGTCAACTCTACTTTGAAATCCTTTTTGTCTGGATCAATCTCTTTTGTGTATAGAAGTGTTCTTCTTTCTAACTTTCCTTGAATATCTTGTATGCGGGTAATTTTACCATTATAACGTAATACACCTCTCAATAAAAATTTCTCTTTATAAGGGTAAGTAGGGTAATTGGATCTCACAGAATCCCCTACTTTTTGCCAAAGTGTTTTTTCATTGGTAACGGTTACTTCATTTAATTCTAATACACTTTTGTTGAGGTAGATGGTGTCCTTTACTTTTTGAGAAGTGGTTATAAGTTTATCATAACCAACTCTGTAAATGATAATAGAATCTGAGCTAGAAGAGAACTGAAACCTTCCGTCGGCATTGGTCATGGTATGGTCTTTACTATTGTAAATACCAACAAATTCCAGCGGCAAATTATCTGCACTATCTACAACAATGGCACTGGTGCTGTGTTGGGCATAGCTAAAAAAAGAAAAAAGAAGTAGTGTAAAAAGTGGAAATTTCATAATTGGTTAGGTGTTTGTGAACAATATCAAACTCCGTACCTAATTATTTCACCTCAACACCTGTAAAGAAAAGAGAGAAATCAGCATCTGGTCTTTTATGCATCATGCTAATGTTCAATCCGTTTACCATTTTATAGTCTTCCCAGCTGGTAGTCATATTAGGTTCAGATTGATTTTCTTTTCGGTATACCCATTCTTTAATAATATAATCATCACCAAAATAATAATCATAAGCATCACCAGGTGTATAACCGCCTTGATTATTATAGACCGTAGTCAATTTATGCATGGTAGCTTTGCTGATTGGTGCTTCTACACCTTCAGTATGTTTATACGTAAAACTTTTTTGATCCCAAACCAATTGATAAGGAGCTAGTAGCCAGAATTTATCATTTACAAATCCGCCATCGGTTGCCACCATAGTACTATCAACTGCTTTTCTGTTATATGTAATGGTATCTTGTCTGGTCATCATGGTTACGTTGTTAGGTGCCGTTTCCCATAACCAGGTACGTTCAAAGTGCTCATCTTCACGATCTACATTAAAGGTGAATTTAATACTTTCTACATTTTTCCAGTTTTCAAAACCGTTCGCATTTGCGATTTTTTCAAGAACTGTCAATTGCGTATCTTCGGCGACAGCAATTTTAGGCTTTTTTTGGTCGGTTTTACATGCTGTGAAAACGCTTGATATAAAAACGGAGAGAATAATTAATTTTTTCATTTTCGGCAGATTTTCAAGTAAATATATCAATTACAGTATCTTTAACCTACTTTTATTTTTTGTAAACCATCTATCAAAGTGACATTTCTTAAAAAGCTATGTTTTATTATTATTGGAAACCAATTCAATGAAAAAACGGTTTCTAGTGGTAAAAACGAAGAATATACCGATTTAGAGTTAGTAGAACGCATTGTATCTAAAAATGACTCTATGCTCTTTGGTGTACTCTATGATAGGTACTCAAAATTAGTTTACAATAAGTGCTTGGGGTTCGCAAAATCGAACAAAGAGGCAGAAGACTTGACTCAAGATATATTTCTAATGTTGTATGTTAAACTTGGGTCGTTTAAAGGAAATTCAAAATTTTCTACTTGGTTATATTCCTTTACCTATAATTTCTGTGTTAATTATGTAAATAGAAATAAGGAGAGAAAAATAAACGATAACTCAGTTAAGTTTGAAACACATGAAGATGTACCGGTAGAGGTAACAGATAATTTGTTACTTGAAATGCAAGTAGATAAACTTAAGAAAGCCTTGGAGCTTATAGCACCTGAAGATAAATCGATATTGTTATTAAAATATCAAGATGGAGCATCAATAAAAGAATTAGAAGATATTTTAGAGCTTAAATCAAGTGCTATTAAAATGAGGCTGAAGAGAGCTAAGGCTAAGGTTACGGAAATGTATAAAACTCTAAACTGATGTTAGAACAGAACCAAAATCCATTTAAGAATTTAGACGGGGACCTAAAAGATGTCCCGCCAGAACTACGTAAAAAAGTTATGGACGACGTAGCTACGGCTAAATTGATAATGGAGTTATCTGGACTGTTTACGGGTAGTTTTGCCGCAATAATAGAGGGTATGTTACAGACAAAATCTAAAAATAAATAGAAATAAAGTAGAACAAGTTATATGGACACAGTTGATAAGTGGAAAGACCTCACCTTCGAATCTTTAAGTAATATTTTCAAAGATATTGCCTCTGCATTACCGGGAATTTTCGGAGCATTCATCGTTATTATTTTTGGTTGGATCATCATTAAGGTGGTCACTTTTGTTTTAAAACGAATATTTAAAGCAATCAAATTAGATAAAGCTTCTGAAAAAATTAATGAAGCACAGTTATTTGGCGATGCCGATATAAAAATAGATTTACCAAAAATCATTGTCACCTTTATAAAGGTATTGTTATGGTTGGTATTTATAATCGTTGCATCAGATATTATGGGCTTAACCATTATATCGACTGAAATTGCAAACCTATTAAGATACTTGCCAATATTGCTGTCGGCGATGGTAATTCTTATGTTAGGGTTGTTTTTAGCTAAAACAATCAAAGAAACAATTATTAAAGTATTTGATTCAATTGGTCTTGGTGGCGGTAAATTGTTAGGTAATGTTTTATTCTATCTAATTATCATTTTTGTAAGTATTACTGCATTGAACCAAGCAGGTATAGATACACAGATTATCACTAATAACTTTACTATTGTACTAGGTGCATTTTTATTGGCAATTGCATTGGCATTAGGCTTAGGGTCTAGAGAGATTGTAGGTGACCTACTAAGAACATTCTACTCAAGAAAGATATATGAGGTAGGGGATAAGGTTAAAATAGGAGATTTACAGGGTACGGTAATCGGTATTGATAATATTTCAATGATACTGAAAACGAAATCAGGTAAGGTTGTTATCCCTATTAAAAAGGTAGTAGAGAAAACAGTTACGGTAGAAGAACAATCCTAATCGAAAATTAACGTTTTTCATTTAGAAAGAACAGATATGGTAATAATTCAAAATGTTATTGCTACGTATGTTTATGAATTAATTCATTAATTTTGTTAGAGATAAATAAACTTAAAATATGAGTGCTAAAAAAGGAAAAATTCAGGAAGCCATAGATGAAAAAATGCTGGAGGAAAGAAAAGTCTTTCTATGGGGTATGGTTGATGACGATTCTGCAAAACATGTAATTGACAGGTTGTTATATCTAGATATGCAGAACAATAAAGAAATACAACTATATATTAATAGTCCGGGTGGTTATGTTACTTCTGGTTTTGCAATGTATGATACTATAAAAGCTTTAAAGAGTCCGGTTTCAACTATCTGTACAGGTTTGGCGGCATCAATGGGTTCTATTTTATTATCAGTTGGTAAAAAAGGTAGAAGATTTATTCAGCCACATGCACAGGTAATGATTCACCAACCAAGTGGTGGCGCAAGAGGTCAAGCTTCTAATATTGAAATACAAGCTAGAGAAATTATTAAGACCAAAGAGTTAAGTGCACAAATATTAGCAGATAACTGTGGTCAAGATTTTGATAAGGTTTTGAAGGATTTCGATAGAGATTATTGGATGAATGCAGAAGAGTCTATTAAATATGGTATCGTTGACGGTATTATGGAATAGATTACAGCAGCTATAAAAATTAAAAAGTCCTTTACCAATCTGGTAAAGGACTTTTTTTATGGTTGGTAGTTAACTTTCTGAAAACAAAATGTTATCCGGTCTTATCTTAAAGAGATAAGGTTGTTGTTGAATTTATGAGGTATTCTTAAAAAATTATTTAGATGCCAATACACCTTTTTTGATTTGCATAATCGGGAATTCTGTTCTTCTGTTCAGCTCCAATTCTTCTGGAGTACAATCTTCTTTGCTTGTACATTTATTGATAGGTACACGCTTGCCAAAACCTTTGTAAGAAACGATTCTATCTACAGATACACCGTTTTTAATAAGATATTCATAAGTAGATTTCGCCCTTCTTTCAGAAAGGTCATCATTGTATTCGTGACTACCTACGGGGTCGGTATGTGCTTCTAGCTTAATAATCATATCTGGGTAGGTGTTATTCATAACACGAACTACTTTATTTAATTCTCTTGCAGCATCTGGTCTTATATCACTTTTATTAAAATCGAAATATATTTTGTTAAGTCCCGCTAATAATTTTAAATCCATAACAGGTTCAAGAACAATATCTTGTCTCATTATTTTTTGAGCCTTTGGAGTTTTTGACGTGTTAAAGTAAACATTTTTATGAGGGTGGGTTTTTCTAACCGCTTCTATCATATAGTTTGTTTTTCTATTAACGGGAAATCTGTAGTACCCGTTTTCATCTGTCATTGTTTGTGCTATCATGGTATTGGTAACTTGATCAAATAATTTAATTTGAACACTGTCTAGCATTTGGTTGTTAACACCATCTACTACATAACCTTCAACATCAAGTGCAGGTGTAAATTTAAATTTATAGATATCATCGCTACCTACACCACCTTCTCTGTTAGAACTTACGTAACCATCTAATCCGTTAGGTAAACCGTAATATGCAAAATCATCACTAGAACTATTGATGGGCGTACCTAAATTGATAATGTCAATAACCTCGCCGTCTTCATTAGAAATAGTTGAGAAAACGTCTAATTGACCAAACCCGACATGACCATCAGAACTAAAGAAAAGCTTACCTTCTTCGTTTATAAAAGGGAACATTTCGTTGCCTTCCGTGTTTACTATAGGTCCAGCGTTAATTGGTTCTTGTACACCACCACGCTCATGAATTTCAGCGTAATAAATATCGGTACCACCATAACCACCAGGCCTATCCGATGCAAAGTAAATGCGTGTTCTCGCAAGATTTACAGACGGATGACCGGTGGAATAATAGTCACTATTAACCCTAAGGTTGCTATTTTCTTCCCATTTATTATCAACTAATTTAGCTGTGTAAATTTTTAAATTTATTTCATTAGAAACTCCGTATCCAGCTTTCTTGTCATAAAAGTTGTTACGGGTAAAATACATGATAGTATCATTCTTGTAATCCGTAGAAAAGGCTACAGAACTTTCATGAAATTTTGTATTGATATTCCCTTTCACGCGTTTAGGTTCAGACATAGGGTTATCTTCTTGAACGGCAAACAGATCTAACCACGGTTCGTCATTCCAACCATAACTTTCACCTGTGACCACATCTCTTCTTGAAGAACTAAAGTACAAGTTTCCCATAAATCGATAAACACCAAAATCACTGTCAGTAGAATTGAAGGCGACAGGTTCTACTTCGTAACGTTGTCTACTATTGAATACGACAGAAGCTAAGTTGCCATCTTGTAAAAATCGCTTAACGCGAGAATCGTTCTTATTGTATTTTTTATATTTTTTCAACCAAACTTCAGACTCCTCCATATCGCCATTGGCATATAAAGCCATGGCATATTTAAAATAGTAATCTGTTGGTAGGGTGGCATTGTTTATAACAGCGCTAAAATGAGGAATAGATTTTTTATAGTCGCGTATTAATAAATAACATTCTGCTAATTGCTGATGTGCATATTCTGCATTGAAATCTGTTTCTACCATTCGTTCATACTCAGGTATCGCTAAAGAGTATGAGAATTTACTAAAATAGTAATCAGCCTTTTTTTGTGATGCTACCTGTGCAATTGATAGCTGAGCTACTAGTAAAAGCAGCATTAATACCACAAAATTTTTATAATTTTTCATCTTATCGATTTTAAATTATTAGAAATATCTAGGAGACTTTACAGGGCCTAACACCTTTTTGAAAAGTTCATAGATTAAAATAACTTCGTGTGTACCACCAGTGTAAGGTCTTACTGCTGAGGTAGGTAAATCATAAGCATAACCAACTCTAAAATCTCTTGATACTTGGTAATCCATCATGGCACCAAAGTTCGATGCGTCGTTTACTCGGTAAGAAGTACCAATCCAAAACTTTTCGTTGAATAAAAAGTTTATGGTAAAATCGTATGTAGCCGGTGCACCATTGGTGAATTTTGTAATAACGGTGGGTTTAAATTTTGTAGTTTCAGAAAGGTCGAATACCATACCACCGATAGCATAGTAACTATTACGCTCTATAGCTTCAAACTCACCTTCGTTTAAATCTGTATTCAATATTCTTGGTGAGGATATACCAGCGTACCATCTGTTAGAGCCAATATAAAAACCGGCACCAAAGTTAGGGTTGATATTATTGAAGTTAGCATTGAAAAACTGATCGTTAGGGTCAGGATTTTCTAAGTTGTAACTGGTGAAACCACCTTTAAGTCCAAAACGCATATTTACTTTTTGACTTACTGGAACGGTATATGAGAAATCTCCGTAGAAGTAGTTGGTACTTTCAAAACCTAATTTATCATTAATATAAGAAACACCAATACCAATCTTCTCATTTTTTAAAGGAGAGTGAATAGATAGTGTACTGGTTCTAGGGTTACCTTCTAAACCTGCCCATTGGTTTCTATGCAAAATTGTTGCGTTCAACGTTTCTCTACTACCCGCATACGCTGGGTTAACAGAAATAGTGTTATACATATATTGCGTAAACTGAGGTAGCTGCTGTGCGCTTACAAAGGCACCTGTTAGAAGTAGCATGGCTAAAAGTAGATTAGCTTTTTTCATGGTTTTGTTTGGGTTTAGCTTTTTAAGCTATGTGTTAATGTATAAGTAGGTTATCTTATTATTTACAAATTTAATGGCTCTTCTGAAAGATTTAGATTATAACGGCTGACATCCCATATTATTCGTTATGAAACAGCATCTTCGTTCAATTGTTATTTTTTTCGGACGAACTAATTTGAGTTCATAATAGACTTATATAGTGTGTTTTAAATAGAAAAATTATTGATATAAAATAAAAAAATGCCTCATCAATTTTTGAAAAGGCATTATCAATGATATATGAAAATTTTATTCCGTACCCAGATAGATATACCCGCTAAATGGTTCTATTTTTTTACCCGTATTTTTATCGATCGCGTTAATAATATAAAAGTAAGTACCGGTCGGTAACATATCAGATTGACCGAAAGAACCGTCAGGAGATTCACCGCCCCAGTCATTTTGATAATCCTTAACCTCGGCAATTTTATTTCCCCAGCGGTTAAATATCATAACATCAAAACTTAAGGCACAACTCTCGGCGCCTTTAATTTCGAAAAAGTCATTTACACCGTCACCATTTACTGTAACAGCTTTAGATATCTCTATATCACCTCTTCCACATGGTACACATTCTGTATCAACGATAACGGTAAAGTCAACATAGTATTTACATGTACCTTCGGTAGAACTATAGGCAATTTTATATTCGCCAGGCTCGTGTGCCATTGGGCCAAAATTGTTTTGTTCCAATACTACATCACCTTCTAGAATTATAAATGTACCGTTACGATCAAAATCTGCCGGTAGGTAGTTCAATAAATCAATAGGTTCTTCTTCGATACAAATGTTGATTGTAATCTCTTGCAATTGTGGTTGCAGAACAAAAACGATCTGTTCAAAAGAGGCAGTGTTGCCACAAGAATCGGTAACGTTCCAAGTTCTAATGATCATGTAATCATCGGAACCATCAGTTTGTTGCGTTTCTTCATTGTAAACCACATCAAAATTACCACAACCACCTGTGAAGACCATTTCTGGTGCTTCAGGAATGTCATCACCACAAATAAAGGTCATCTCTTCTTCGTAAGGCTGACTCATGATTTGTACAGTAGGTTCTACTGTAATTACCTGGGTATGTTCTACCGTGTTGCCTGCGCAGTCGGTAGCCGTCCAAGTTCTGGTAACCGTATACCCTAGGGCACAGTTTTCGTCATTGGTAATCGTTTCTGTAAACGTTACTTCAATGTTGGGCTCGCAAGAATCTGTAGCAGTTAATATAGATGCATCTGGCACCATGTTACATTCGACCGTCATATCTTGAGGTAGTGTTTCATTGAAGGTCGGTGCGACCGTATCTTCAATAGTGATTACTTGGGTATGTATACGAACATTACCGACACAATCGGTAATTGTCCATGTTCTAGTAATGGTATACTCCGTAGCACATTCGTCATCTTGACCAGCGATTAGTTCTTCATAAACAACGGTAATTGCACAAGGGCTATCAGAGGTTATTACAAAAGCATCAGGTATTACATCACAAGCTTCAATAGTTTCATCAGTTGGCCAACCCTCATTTCCGTCATTATCGATAATAGTTACTGTAGAGATATTATCTGATAATATTGCTACAATCGAACTCGAGATATTCTCGAGAATAACATTGAATGTTTCAGAATCTTCAATAATGATATCATCAATAATTGGAATTACAATTGTCTGTGTATTCGGGTTTGTACCACCAAATGTCAAGGACTGAGTGTTCTGAGGAACACCGGTATAATCCATTCCATCAACACTAGACCCATCAACTGTATAGAATTCAACAGTAAACTCATCTTGCACATCGGCATTAAGTACTACGTTTATAGTTACCGTACCTGCATCTTCATTTACTTCTATCGAGGTAGTATCGAACTCAACACCGTAAAGTGATGGGTTGCTGTCATTATCGGTAATATTTACGGTTGCTTGAGTATCGTTTATTAAAATCAGTACAGTCGAAATATTAGAAAGGTCAACCACTAAATTTTCTAAAGCTTCGATAAGGTTATCGTCAATGATAGGAATTGTGATCGGTTGTGTTTCCCCATCCGTTCCAGCGAAGGTCAACTGCCCAGAAGTAGTCGTATAATCACCAGGTGCGATTGCTGAAGAATCGTTTGTAGTATAATTTAAAGTAAACCCGCCCGGTACGTTCCCTGTTAATAGAACATTTACAGTTGCTGTACCTGCAGCTTCATCTACAGTGATATTGTCGTTTTGGAAGCTGATACCATAATTACCGTCTCTAAAGTCTACATCACCACCGGTACTTACATCATTATCAGAATCTGGTAAAACTAATGGTGTACTGAGGGGGTTGTCAATAGTACCTCCAACATCTGTATAATCTGAAGTAGCATCAGTTGCATCATCAAGTCCATCATTATCGCTATCTGTTCCGTCTAATGTAATATTTGCTTCTGAAGTATCACTACCACCTTCATTATCAGAATCTGTATCTAAATAATCTGGATTGTCAGCACCATCTGTATTGGTTGGGATCAATCCTGTTGTATAGTTCATGTCAACTCCATTTGCGTCTATTGCGTCTGCAGGTGAAACATAACCAATTGTAGTTTGAGCCTCTACATTATCTGGGATTCCATCACCATCGCTATCTAAATCTAAGAAATCATAAATGGTATCGGTGTCATCAACACTTTCAGAAAATGTATAGTTGTATTCTCTATCATCTGCAATGGCCTGTACGGCATCAGGAATACCATCAATCCCAACTGCTCCATTTACTTCTCCGTTCGTATGTGCAACGGCATGTCCAATTTCTAGAGCATCTAAAATTCCGTCGTTGTCGCTATCCAAATCAAATCGATTTAGAACTCCATCGCCATCGGTATCGCAATCAACAGGTGTCAAAGCGCCAATTCCCATAGAATACCCTAAATTAGGGCCTGTGTGTTGCGAATAAGATACGCGTACAATTGGATTTAATTCATAACCCTCAAAAACCACTATTCCCCAAGATTGTCCTGTTCCTGTACCTCTATCTAGATAATGTACTCCATCAGGATAGGGTGCACCAACTCTTCTTACCAAACGAATAGCCCAATTGGGGTCGCCGCCAGTTTCTCGACCATTATAATCATAAGGGTCTTCCGAAGGGTCATGGGTTAGTATAAAATCTGCATTAGCTACTATGGTTCCATCAGCTAAAGTCAATTGAAAATCACCTATTTCATTGTTAGAGTGCACATTTCCAAAAGATAATGAGAGCCTTCCTACTGGCTCAGTAAAAGTAAATTCATATTCTGGAGCATCCTCTTCTAATGCTATTCCATTTCCGTTTGCGCCAACTATGGGCTGACCGGTTGAGGTCACGCTAATGCCGTAATCAACATTCGAAATGTTCATTCCGCTTCGCGAAGTATACGTCAACATGGAAGGGTTTTCTCCTAGACATTCTTCAATATCTGGTATGCCGTCGTTATCATCATCCATATCAACATAATCCGGAATAGTATCGTTATCATTGTCCGGTTGCGGTTCATTATCTGTGATAATTCCTCTTCCATCCGCATCTATCATAGCAACAAGCGAATTAGAGATATTCAACAAGGTAATGTTCAAATCTTCCGCTGTTTCTAAAATAGCATCGTCAATTATCGTTACGGTTACTACTTGCGTAGTTCCAGTGGTCGTATTTGCAGGGAAGTTTACATTGCCTGTAGCTGTTGCAACTGTATAATCATCTGGTGAGATTGCCATTGCATCTGTTATTGTAAAGTCTACTGTAAACGCATCGGCTACTGTGGGACCTGTATAAGTAATCACAAAATCAACCGTGCCTACATTTTCATTTGCGGTAAAATCTGCAACTGATATTCCATCACCTGCACCACCTGCATCATTATCGGTAATATTTACAGTTGCTTGAGTATCGTTTATTAAAATCAGTACAGTCGAAATATTAGAAAGGTCGACCACCAAGTTCTCTAAAGCTTCAATAAGGTTATCATCAATAATAGAAATGGTAATTGGTTGCGTTTCGCCGTCTGTACCAGCGAATGTCAACTGACCCGAGGTAGCTGTATAATCACCAGGTGCAATTGCTGAAGCGTCATTTGTAGTAAAATCCAAAGTAAATCCACCAGGAACATTTCCTGTCAATAAAACATTTACAGTTGCTGTACCTGTAGATTCGTCTACGGTAATATTGTCGTTATCGAATGATACTCCGGTACCTAAACCGCCGTCGTTATCGGTAATATTTACAGTTGCCTGATTATCGTTTATTAGAATCAATCCAGTCGAAATATTAGTAAGGTCGACCACCAAGTTCTCTAAAGCTTCAATAAGGTTATCATCAATAATAGAAATGGTAATTGGTTGCGTTTCCCCATCCGTTCCAGCGAAGGTCAACTGACCCGAGGTAGTTGTATAATCATCAGGAGCGATTGCTGAAGAATCGTTTGTAGTATAATCTAAAGTAAATCCACCAGGAACATCTCCTGTCAATAGTACATTTATGGTAGCCGTACCAGCAGCTTCATCTACAGTAATGCTATCATTTTGAAAACTGATCCCTGTTCCCGCACCGCCGTCGTTGTCCAATATTTCTCCCTCACCTGTATCATCAGTAATGTTTAAGACACCAACAGATGCATAAGAAATTTGAACTTCATATGTTTCATTTGGTTCAATTAGACTATCATCTACCGCTGCAACATTAAAAGAGACCGCAGTGCTATTCGCTAAAAGTGTAACGGTAATTGGACCGCTATAATCAGCATTGATGGTGTTAATATTTGTATACGCTAAATTAAAAACGATATCTTGATTGATGCTATTAGATGCGGTAATAGTAAAAACATTATTTGTTCCCTCTACTGTAGAAGAATCATTGATCGAATAACTAGGGTTATTCGGTAATTCTGTTAAGGTACAATCTGCACAAGTAGGGGCAGGGATACACGTGGCACAAGGTGTTGGGTCTGTTGAACTATCTGTGATAGTATTACCATCAGTGTCTTCACCAGTTACCGTGGCTAAATTATTTACCTGACCATTATCTATATCAGTTTGTATAATGCTATAAGTAGCGCTGTAAATCCAAGTTTCTGTAGTATCTAATTGACCATCAGAGTCTGTATCGCCAGAAGCAGGACCAGCTATAGTACCTCCTAATAATGGGTCTGATACTACTACATTTGAAATAGGAACATTACCAGTGTTGATAACAGTAAAGGTATAGTTTACTGCATCGCCTACATTAGTAAGACCATTGGTATTTGAATCTATATACACACCATCTTTAGTAATTTCAAGATTTCCAAAATCACTAGGTACACAGGCCGTGTTATTAGAAGTATCGGTATCACCAGTAACAGTTATTTGATTTCCAAATCCACCACCATTTGTACAATCTTGGGTGGGATCAAATAAATCTTTATCGATAGTAAAAGTTGCGGTTACCAGCCAACTTTCTGTTCGAAGTCCGGCAATTGATTCACCTGTTATAATTTGGTCACCACTTGTAAACGGACTCAAAATTGTACCGTCAACTCCGTCACTTTCGCCTCCATAAGCTAAAGTTGCATTGATTAAAGAGAATCCATTACCTAATATAAAGGTATCGATGACGTCATAAGAACCTGCTAGGCCGCCGATATTCTCTGCTGTAATTCTATAGGTTACGGTATATTCATCAGTAGCATTATTATATATAGGGCCTGTTTCAACTGTTTTACGTACATCGATACTAGAACTACAAGGTATATTAGGTACTGTAATAGAACCATCAAAAATGGTACAACTTAACCCGGGTGCTGCAACTTGCAATGTATAATCTCCACCTTGAGAAGCATCGAAAGGATTTAAAACCAGTTCATTACTAGTACCTTGTTGAACCGTAGTACCTGTATCATCGATCCAAGTAAAAATAGCATTTGTAACTGGGTTTGCTGTTAGCGTAACCTGAGTTCCTGAAGTATCACAGCTTGCGGTTAGATTTGGTGAATAAGGTACTACTTCGAAAGCGCCATCAGCTGAGTTACCACAACTATCACTTATTCTAACGGTATAAGTACCTTCATCTGTTGCCGTAAAAATACCATCTGTTGAAGTGCGCCCTATATTGGAGGGAACCGATGAATTTATTATTTCATATTGATAGGGTGCAATACCACTCGATCCTTCAGCAAAAATAACGCCTGACCCTTCAGTACATGCATAACCTACTATACTGTCAAATGAAGTAGATACATATTCAGGTATAGTTATGTTAACTGTTTGCGGTTCGCAAGCACATGTGAATGTGTTACTTGAGCTACAATTACCACCACTCTGAAATTCTAGGTTAAGCTGATAGTCACCTGCAGGCATATTGGGTATCGTAACAGGAACACCTTCGGTAAAAAACCATCTACCTTCTCTAAATACGGTATCACCTGTATCTAAATTATTTACTCTAATATTAGTATAAAAAGATCCCCCGTCGGCCTGAATTACATTCGGATTAATAATTAGAGCGTTTGAATTTCCACAACGCTGTTCAAAATCTAGCGTAAAATCATGTTCTACAACCTGAGAAGCTAAAATTTGAAAGCTTACATTACCGGTTTCGCAACCATCAGTTAATTCTGCTTCGTAATTTCCTGGAGGAAAGCCTACAGGATAAAGTGAGCTGTTTTCCGTGTCTTCAAATACCTTTGGGTAGGTATAATTTGTAACTACGCCACCTTCTGAGGTAAAACTTGCCGGACCAGATGTAATGGTAACACGTCCATAATTTGTTCCTCCGTTACGAATATGAAAAGACATTCCGGTGGTACCATCCATACATCCGCGTTCCTCTCGCACATCTGCAATAAATTCGGTAGGATCAACAGGAGTAAAAGTTTCAGTTGAAGTTACAATAAAATTACAACTATCCTCCATAACAACATCATAGGTGTCACCAACTGAAATATCACCTTGGTTAATTTGCACCTCAAGATACTCTGGGTCGTTAAGGGTATAAACCAGTACATCACTGGCATCGGATTGGTTGGTAAAAGTTACTGTTACTGGAACCAATAGGCTCTTTTGTCGTGCATTTGTATCGTTCAAATTTGCGTATACAAAAAATGATGTTTCGCCAGAGCAATCTGATGATTTCTGACTCCACATATCTATAGAAGGTGTATAAGAAAAATTTAAAGTATCTGTTTGTCCACAGGCATCGACTACATTTACGGTATAGGCCATGTCAAAATTATAATTAGTACCTATGGAAACTCCTTGACTTGAACTGCTTGTTCCAGAATAAACTATAGTGCCTGTAATATCTTCAGTTACAGTAATGCTATGTGGGAATATCCCACGTCCAAAAGAAGAATAATCTGCTTCGTAGGTATCGCAAGCTACTTTTTCTATAAAACCAATAGCACCAGATAAGGAAACAATTGAAGGAGCTGTTAGAGTAATGGTTTCACTAACCGTGTTTTGGCAGCCATCTTCGATTTGAAAAGTATAGGTCCCTTCGGAGAGTCCTGTAAAAGTATCTGAATTTTGCTCTTGAAGGACGGTTTGTGGGGTGGTACTTAAATCTACAATACGATATTTATAGGTTGGAAAAGCCGAAGTAGCGATAAGATTGCCATTACTTCCTGTAAGTATGACTTGACCATCAGAACTACTAGAGCATGAGGGACGGGTAATGCCAAGGTTTAAACTTGGAAGCACATAACTACCAGTAACTGTAATGTTTCCAGAAATTGATGTGAAAGTTGCATCACGTACTTCAACCGAATAATTTCCGGGTTGTAAAGCAAGAAAGGTCCCGGAGTTCTGAAAACCCTTGAGCACAGGACCGCTTATAATTCTGTATTGATAAGGTTGAGTTCCACCATTGGCAGTTGCAGTTATACTGCCATCAGAAGAACAAATAGACTCCGATTGCGTTAGTGATATATCTAATTGTGCAGATAGACTTGTACAGCAAATTAGAAAAGTAATTTTAAGGAGTAATTTAAGCATATTCTTTTCTAGCTATATCATTCATGAAAAACAATGAATGATTTTCATCAAACACAAAGTTAGCTTTGATATTTGTCGATGCCCATTTTTTGTTGCGAAAGCGGCTGGTGTTGATGTGAAATGACAGTGGTGATTAGGATATCTTATTTAATGTAACCTTTATCGATACTTTTATAGAATGGTTTACGAAGAATAGAGTATAATTTGCTTGAAGAATTCTATCGATGAACACATAAAGTTACGTACACTTTATAATAATTTTAGCCGTAAACTATTGAAGGTTAATTATATAAAAAATAGCAAAGAATTAGAATTTGTAAAATTCCCTCAAAATACATGGAATTTTAAATCCTCTAATGTGTCCCCAAATTTTTTTCTATAAATCATTTGACCCATGTACTAAACTGAAAAGTGAACTGGAACATTATTTTATAAATGCTCTCTTCCTTTAATTATTTCTATAATACAGATATTCATATCCATTTTTTATAGGATTGTTTAAAGTCCTTTGGAGTCAAAATTTTCAACAGAATTTAAAATACCTCTTCAATTTCAAGAGTTATTTTTAGAAACTATAAACGCTAGCTCAACTGTAAGTATATTGTTATAATTACTATATAACAATTACGAGATTATAACTGGTAATTCTTACCTGTTCATTAAAGAAAGGGCATAAGTGGTATTACGTTTTTCTCTGCCCTGATATTTTACTTTGTGTTTAATGCTTTGTTTTTGAACGTTTTAAATATCGAAACGTAAATACCTACAACCCATTTTTTTTGTGAAAAGTTTTAAATAATTTTATTCATTAAACCTAGATTTTCGATAAATTAAAACTGAAATCACTATAAATGATGCCTCATCCATTAAGATGAGGCATTGTAAGTTATGTTTCTAATTTTAATTGGTACCTAGATAGATATATCCATTAAATGGTTCTAGAATTGTACCGGTATTTGTATCGGTAGCATTAACAATGTAGTAGTACGTACCGGTTGGTAACATTCCAGATTGTCCGAAAGAACCATCAGGAGATTCTCCCCCCCAATCATTTTGATAATCTTTAACCTCGGCAACTTTAGTACCCCAACGGTTAAATATCATAACATCAAAACTAAAGGCACAATACTCTACACCTTTGATTTCGAAGAAATCATTAACACCATCTCCGTTAGCGGTAACTGCCTTAGAGATTTCTATATCACCTTTACCACATGGCACACATTCTGTGTCAACGATAACTGTAAAGTCAACATAGTACTTACATGTACCTTCAGTAGAACTATAGGCAATTTTGTATTCACCAGGTTCATGTACCATAGGATCAAAATAATTTTGCTCCAATACTACATCGCCCTCTAGAATCATGAATGTACCATTACGGTCGAAATCTGCCGGTAGGTAATTCAATAAGTCAATTGGTTCTTCTTCAATACAAACGTTTATAGTAATTTCTTGCAATTGTGGTTGCAGAACAAAAACGATTTGTTCAAAAGAAGCAGTGTTACCACAAGAATCAGTTACGTTCCAGTTTCTAATAATCATGTAATCATCAGAATCATCGGCTTGTTGCGTTTCTTCATTGTAAACAACATCAAAATTACCACAGCCACCCGTAAATACCATGTCTGGAGCATCAGGAATATCATCACCACATATAATGGTAACTTCTTCTTCATATGGCTGACTCATAATAGGTCCCGTAGGTTCTACGGTTATTACTTGAGAATGTTCTACCATGTTACCAGCGCAATCAGTGGCTGTCCAAGTTCTGGTAACCGTATACCCTAGGGCACAGTTTTCGTCATTGGTAATCGTTTCTGTAAACGTTACTTCAATGTTGGGCTCACAAGAATCCGTAGCAGTTAATGTAGATGCATCTGGCACCATATTACACTCAACAGTCATATCTTGAGGTAGGGTTTCATTGAAGGTCGGTGTAACCGTATCTTCAATAGTGATTACTTGTGTATGTGTACGAACATTACCAACACAATCAGTAATCGTCCATGTTCTAGTAATCGTATATTCCGTAGCACATTCGTCATCTTGCCCTTCAACTAATTCAGTGTAATCAACTGTAATGGCACAAGCGCTATCAGAGGTTATTACAAAAGCATCAGGTATTGCATCACATGCTTCAATAGTTTCATCGGTTGGCCAACCTTCATCACCATCATTATCAATAATAGTAACCGTGGCAATATTATCTGATAATATACCTATAATCGGATTCGAGATATTTTCAAGAATTACACTGAAAGTTTCAGGATCTTCAATGATGATATCATCAATAATAGGAATTGTTATAGTCTGTGTATTCGGGTTTGTACCGCCAAATGTCAATGTCTGCGTATTACGAGGAACTCCCGTATAATCCATTCCATCAACAGTAGAACCATCAACGGTATAGAATTCAACCGTAAATTCATCTTGAACATCTGCATTCAGTACTACGTTAATAGTTACCGTACCAGCGTCTTCATTTACTTCTATCGAAGTAGCATCGAACTCAACACCGTAAAGTGATGGGTCGGCATCATTATCAATGATATTCACTGTAGCCGTATCATTAGCAAGAATACCAACAATAGGAGAAGATATATCTTCAAGAATAACCTGGAAGTCTTCTGTAAATTCAATCAACGTATCATCAATAATAGGAATTACGATGGTCTGTGTATTTGAATTTGTACCACCAAACGTCAAGGTCTGCGTATCTTGAGGAACACCTGTATAATCGCTACCATCTAAGGTAGTACCATCTACAGTGTAATATTCAACCGTAAACTCATCTTGAACATCGGCATTAAGTACAACATCAAGAGAAACTGTACCTGCATCTTCATTTACATCAATTGAGGTGATATCAAAGGCAACTCCATATAGAGATGGGTCAGCATCGTTGTCAATTATGTTCACTGTTGCCGTATCATTGGCAAGAATGCCAACAATAGGAGAGGAGATATCTTCAAGAATTACTTGGAAGTCTTCTGTGAATTCAATCAACGTATCATCAATAATAGGAATTACGATGGTCTGTGTATTTGAATTTGTACCACCAAACGTTAAGGTTTGTGTATCTTGAGGAACACCAGTATAATCACTATCATCTAAGGTAGTACCATCTACAGTGTAGTATTCTACCGTAAACTCATCTTGAACATCGGCATTAAGTACAACATCAAGAGAAACCGTACCGGCATTTTCGTTTACATCAATTGAAGTAATATCAAAGGCAACACCATAAAGCGATGGATCAGCATCGTTGTCAATTATGTTAACTGTAGCCGTATCATTGGCAAGTATACCAACTATCGGAGTAGATATATTCTCTAATATTACTTGAAAATCTTCAGTAGATTCAATCAATGTATCATCAATAATAGGAATTACGATGGTCTGTGTATTTGAATTTGTACCGCCAAATGTTAATGTCTGAGTATTTTGAGGAACACCAGTATAATCACTACCATCTAGGGTAGTACCATCTACAGTATAGTATTCTACCGTAAACTCATCTTGAACATCGGCATTAAGTATAACATCAAGAGAAACTGTACCGTCACCTTCATTTACATCAATTGAAGTAATATCAAAAGCAACTCCATAAATAGATGGGTCACTATCATTGTCGGTGATATTAATAACACCTTGATCATCATTGATTGTAATTAACGGAGTAGATAAGTTTGAAAGGTCTACAAATAGACTTTCAGTTAACTCTATTAATGTATCATCTATAATACTAATTGTAATAGCATGAGTTTCTCCGTCAGTACCAGCAAATGTCAATTGACCAGAACTAGTAGTGTAATCACCAGGTTCAATAGCAGAGTCATTAGTAGTTGTATAATCTAATGTGAATCCGCCTTGCACGTTTCCGGTAAGCAATACATTAATTGTAGCTGTACCTGCAGCTTCGTCTATAGTGATATTATCATTGTCAAATGATATACCAGTAACTCCTGGTATGTTATCATTATCGGTAATATTGATATTACCTTGGTTATCATTGACGGCGATTAAAGTTGTAGATAGGTTTGAAAGGTCTACAAACAATCTTTCAGTTGCTTCAATGATATTATCATCAATAATTGTTACGATTACAGGTTGAATTTCTCCATCAGTACCTGAGAAGGTTAACTGTCCTACATCAGTAGTATAATCTCCAGGTTCTACAGCTGTATCATTATTTGTAGTATAATCAAGGGTGAATCCGCCCTCAACATTACCAGTCAATACTACATTAATAGTAGCCGTACCCGCAGCTTCATCAATAGTGATGTCATCATTCTCAAATGATATACCGGTAACACCAGGTATGTTATCATTATCTGTGATATTGATATTTCCTTGGTTATCGTTAATACCGATTAGAGAAGTAGAAAGATTAGATAAATTCACCAATAAGGCTTCTGTTACTTCAATAATAGTATCATCGATAATAGAAACAGTAATAGGTTGTAATTCACCATCGGTACCAGCAAAGGTCAATTGACCAGAATTACTAGTATAATCGCCAGGTTGAATTGCAGTACCATCTGCCGTTGCATAATCAATAGTGAATCCGCCAGGTACATTACCTGTTAATTGTACATTGATTGTAGCCGTACCAGCAGCTTCATCTACCGTGATATTATCATTTTCAAATGCAATACCTGTTGTACCTGGTATATTATCATTATCAGTAATACTGATATTTCCTTGGGTTTCATTAATAGCTATAACAGTAGTAGACAAATTAGAAAGGTCTACAAATAATCTCTCTGTTGTTTCAATTAAGCTATCATCAATTATATTAACTGTAATAGGGTGTATTTCACCATCTGTACCTGCAAATGTTAACTGTCCTGCACTAGTAGTATAATCATTAGGTTGCACAGCAGTATCGTCATTAGTCGTATAATCTAAAGTGAATCCGCCTTGAACGTTACCTGTCAACAATACATTAATAATTGCTGTACCGGCAGCTTCATCTACAATGATATTATCATTTTCAAATGAGATACCTGTGCCGATTACATTATCATTATCGGTAATATTGATATTACCTTGGGTGTCATTAATTGCAATTAAGGTCGTAGAAAGATTAGAAAGGTCTACAAACAATCTTTCGGTCGCTTCAATGATGTTATCGTCAATAATGGTTATAGTTACCGGCTGAATTTCACCATCTGTACCAGCAAAGGTTAACTGTCCTGCATCAGCAGTGTAATCACCTGGTTCTACAGCCGTATCATTATTAGAGGTGTAATCTAAAGTGAATCCGTCTTGAACGTTACCGGTCAACAATACATTAATAGTTGCAGTACCTGCAGCTTCATCTACTGTGATATCATCATTTTGGAAAGAGATACCTGTGGTACCCGGTATATTGTCATTATCCGTAATGTTGATATTCCCTTGGTTGTCATTTATAATAATTAAAGAAGTCGATAAGTTGGAAAGATCTACAAATAACCTTTCAGTGGCTTCAATGATATTATCATCAATAATAGGAACAACTATAGGTTGAATTTCGCCGTCATTACCATTGAATGTTAATTGCCCGTTGGTAGGGGTATAATCTCCCGGTTGAATAGCAGTGTCATTATTAGTTGTATAATCTAAAGTGAATCCGCCAGGAACATTACCAGTTAATTGCACATTTATTGTTGCTGTACCTGCAGCCTCATCTATAGTGATATCATCATTTTCAAATGCAATACCAGTAGTACCAGGTATATAATCGTTATCTGTGATATTGACGTTAGCTTGGTTGTCGGTAATAGTTATTAATGTAGTTGATAAGTTAGAAAGGTTAACGAATAAACGCTCTAATGTCTCAATAACACTATCATCTATGATTGTTATGGTAATAGGTTGTAATTCACCATCGGTACCTGCAAAAGTCAATTGACCTGAACTGGTCGTATAATCATCTGGTTCTAAAGCAGTATCATCGCCAGTAGTATAATCTACAGTAAATCCGCCACCTACATGTCCAGTTAATAAAACATTGACAGTAACTGTACCGGCACTTTCATCAACGGTTATGTCATCATTTTGAAAAGATATACCTGTACCAGCAACATTATCATTGTCAGTAATGTTGATATTACCTTGACTATCGTTAATAGCAATTAAAGTTGTAGATAAGTTAGAGAGATCTACAAATAACCTTTCGGTCGCTTCAATTATATTATCGTCTATAATAGATATGATCACAGGGTGTATTTCACCATCGGTACCCCCAAAAGTTAACTGACCAGAAGTTGCCGTATAATCTTCAGGTTGAACAGCCGTATCATTATTAGTAATATAATCTAAAGTAAATCCACCTTGAACATTACCTGTAAGTAAAACATTAATCGTTGCTGTACCAGCATCTTCGTTGATAGTAATATCATCATTTTCAAACGAGATACCCGTTGTTCCTGGTATATTGTCATTATCGATAATGTTGATATTACCTTGGTTATCGTTAATGGTAATTAATGAGGTAGAAAGGTTAGAAAGGTCAACAAATAATCTTTCGGTAGCTTCAATAATATTATCATCAATGATAGGAACTGTAACAGGTTGAATTTCACCGTCAGTACCTGTAAAAGTCAATTGACCGGCAATACTAGTGTAATCTCCCGGTTGAATGGCAGAATCGTCTGCGGTAGCGTAATCCAAAGTGAATCCGCCTTGTACATTTCCTGTTAAGAGAACATTTATGGTTGCAGTTCCATCGGCTTCATTAATGGTGATATCGTCATTTTGGAATGAAATTCCAGTACCAGCAAGGCTATCATTATCTGTAATATTGATAACACCTTGATCATCATTGATTGCAATTAATGTCGTAGAAAGATTAGAAAGGTCTATAAACAAACCTTCGGTAACTTCTATAATACCATCGTCATTAATAGCTACGGTAATTGGTTGTAATTCACCATCATTACCGGCGAAAGTTAATTGTCCGCTATTTGTATTATAATCACCTGGTTGTGTAGCAGTATCATCATTTGTTGTGAAATCTAAAGTGAATCCGCCTTGAACGTTACCAGTTAAAAGAACATTTATTGTAGCAGTACCCGCAGCTTCATCTACTGTGATGTTGTCGTTCTGGAAAGATATACCAGTTGTACCAGGTATATTGTCGTCATCATTAATAGTACCGGTCGCTGTATTTGTTGGTTGTTCATCAAGGAAGCCAACATTAATATTCGATTGTATGTTAGATAATGTAATCGTAAAATCTTCTGATGGTTCTATAAAACTGTCATCAATTATCGGAACATCTATATTTACAGAATTTGTAGTGCTATTGAATGTCACCGTACCTGTAAAAGAAGTGTAATCGTCTGGTTCAATAGCAGTGCTGTTAGCAGTTACATAATCAACAGTAACCGTTTCACCTGGAGCAATAGTACCAGTGAAAGTAGCAACAAATCTAGCATAGGTATCAGTACCTTCGGTAACAATAATATTGTCATCTGCAAAGGATATACCTGTACTGCCAGGAACATTATCATTGTCTGTTATACTCGCAATACCTTCATTGTCATTAATGGTAGGTGTATTTGTTCCACTAGTAAGTTGTACAAAGAATTGCTCGGTAGTTTCTATAATTGAGTCATCATTAATTGTTATGGTGACCTGACGTACCTCATTGTTCGTACCTGCAAAAGATACAGTAGTATTTGACGCTGAAACATAATCGCCAGGTTGTAGTGCAGTATCATCTGCAGTAGCATAGTTTAAGGTAAAACCACCAGAAACGGTACCTGTATGTGTAATTTCAAGAACTGCAGTACCTGCATCTTCATTTACGGTAACATCATTAATGCTAATACCGATAGGATTGCCACTTTCACTAACGTAAATGTATTGCGTATGGCTAGTGTTGTTACCTGCACAATCATTGGTTGTCCATGTTCTAATAATCGTATATGAAGTAGAAGTATTGTCACCAATATACGTTTCGTCGAAGGTAACTGTAGAATTAGAATCACAGTTGTCATTAGCAGAAAGTACTGGCGCTACAGGAATATTATCATGAGCAGCGTAAGAGTCTTGTGGTAAAGACTCATTAAAAGTTGGTGCTTCTTTATCTTCTATAGTAATAACTTGAGTGAAAGTATCACTTACTCTACCACAAGCATCTGTAAACGTCCAAGTATTGGTATATGTGCCTTGAGTTGGGCATGCACCAGATTGCACAAAATTACCAGCAGTTTTATCTAATGTGAAATTACAAGATACCGTTGCAGGTACTAAAGAATTCGCATTATTAAGAGCAGCAATATTATCACAAGTAACAGTTCTGTCCAATGCATTTGGTGCTGTAGACCAATTTACTTGTGCAGGCTGTTGAACATCAATAGTTGTTGGTGTATGCGTACCAATACCACAAGAATCTGTAGAAGAAGAACTATTTGTAGTAATTGGGTCTCTGTTGGTAACACCGCTATAGGTAGCATTTGCCTGTAATTCAAAACTAGCTGTACAAGCAGTCTCTAAAAAGTGGCATGCCTCAATAATTTCAATATTGAAATCAAGATCATAATTATCACCCATATCGGTGAAACCATTTTGAGCTGTAAAAGTTAAGGTTCTTGATGTTGGGTCGTAAGAATGTGTTACACCTGCGGGTAATGTACCTACACTCGCAAAATCGGCTTCAATTGGTAATACGGTAGTAATCACCAAATCTTGAATATCATCATTACCAGTGTTGGTAACGTTTAATGTCAAAGGTACTGTGTCACCTGCATTGAAAGGTCCGGTTGCGTTTGTATTTAAAGTTAAGGCACCTAAACTTGGTAGATAAACATCTACACTTAAGCCCATTAAATATAGACCATACGATTCTTGATCCGTTGTAATTTTAAAACGGGCAAAAGTCTGATCATTTTCTATATATCTATTAGCTGTATTTGCTAAAGGAAAAACGGTAGCATCAAAACCTAAAGTGTTTGTACTAGCAGCATTTCTATCTACATAATTTAGACCGTCAATAGTAATTCGGCTATTAAAGAAATTGTCTTCATCTCTTAATGTAGTAGATAATTTAGACCAGTTATTTGAAGTGTCATAAATTAATAATTGATCACCGGTAAGGTCACGGTCACCTTCTAAGGCACCTAACATTACATCTGCATTTATTATTCCGTTCGGAATGGTTTCAAAACCACTAAAGTTAAATTCTGTTTCACCTGCACCATCAGAAGCAAAAGTGTGAACATAACCATCATAGAGTGTTATGTTTTTAGGGTCAAGAGAGACATTTTCATATACAAAGACAATTTGCCATCCACCGGAAGTACCGGTAACATTTGCAATTCCATGCGAACGTAAGTCCATTTCAGTAGCTTTTACGTTACCTACTTGGTACGAACCAAAGGGAGTAGAAAGTGCATTTATATCATCTGTAATATCTTTAATACAAACATATGGGTCATTTTGAAAATGATCATTTCTTCCTCTATAAATAACCTCATCGGCAGAAACTGTTGTGTAAGAAGATTGACCAGGTAACATTAATTTTACCTGATTGTAATTCCAAGATGGTTCTGTTGCGCTACCACCGGTAGTACCATCATATTCCTTGTCAGCAGCAGCCCAGTATAGGTATGCTTTCTTAATATTCAAACAGCTTAATGAAGGCTCAGGGTTAGCTAAATTGGCATTGGTAGAGTTAAATGTTGATGGATCAGAATCGATATCAACAAATACGTTATCATTGAAATCGTGGTTACCAGCTTCACCGTTATAATTACCAGTTGCGTTTCTTGAAAGAACATTATTGGCAATCATGGTGAAATCACCATTAATACTACCAGAATAACGAATTTCAAAATCCTTTTTAAGGTTGGTGTCGTTTACAAATATGTTGACTACCGCTTCATCTTCAGAGCCGTTAGAATCTACTATCTTATATCTAAAGGTATCATTCCCGTTAAAAGACGGACTAGGTAGATATTCAAAATAATCATCTGTAGCATCACCAGGTGTGCCATTGTCCATAAGAGTAACTGTACCGTTTATTGGGTTGTTTACTATTTGTAAGGGATTAGTTGAAGCGGGCCCATCAAAACCATAATCATCATTATCAAGCACGGTAATAAGTGCTGAGGTTTGATTTTGGAATACTACAAAAGAATCATTTACGGCAGTAGGTAAATGATCTATGTCTATTATAGTACCTATAGCCGTTGGGGCAGATGCTGTAATTAAGTTTGGTGAAATTGAAGTAATCGTAATTCTTAAAGATTCGTCACCTTCAATCAATGCATCTTGAATAATATTTACAGGAACCTGAATAACTTCTGAAGTAGCGCCTGAAAAGTTAAGCGTACCAGTTTGTGAAGCAACAGAATAGTCACTACCAGCTGTGGTAGTATTATCGGTTATTTCGTACGTTGCTGTAAAGCCACCATTAACAGGGTTACCGGTATAGGTGACATCGAAATTTGCAGTAGCATTAAATTCATCTTCTGTAAAACCGGTAACGGCAATAGTACCCGTATCATCATTTGTAATACTACCGATTGCATCTGCATTTGTAATGCTGATTTTAGTTGAAGACGGATTTGAGATTGTGATACTTAAATCTTCATTGTTCTCTATAAAATCATCACCTACTATATTAATTTGAACTGAGCGTACTTCGTTATTTACACCTGTAAAGGTCAATGTACCAGACGTAGCGGGAGCTGTAGTCAATGTATAATCAACACCAGTTGTTGTAGTAATATCAGCAATATCGTATGCCAAGGTAAAACCACCATTTAATCTATCTCCGGTATACGTAACATCGAAATTTATACTGTTTGTTTGTTCTACAATACTAAAACCGGTTACTGAAAGGGAACCGCCATCATCATCGGTAATTACTCCTCTAGCTTGGTTGTTCAATAAATTAACTCCTACATTAGAACGAATAGCAACTAAGTTTACAAAGAAGTCTTCTTCATTTTCAATTACATTGTCACTTATGATTGGTACAACAATATTTTGAGTTTTTATAGTATTGGTAAAAGTTAGCGTTTGTATGGTAGCATTAGGGTTGAAATCTGTTGCATTGTTAGCAGAACCATTATTTACAAAATAATCTACTTCAACGGTTTCACCAGTATCTACATCACCATTAAATTCCACTACAAAAGTTGCATTAACATTATCGGTTGGGTCTCCTTCGGCAACCGTAACTGTTGCGTTTTGAAAATCTATTCCGTTAGCAGCAGTGTTGTCGTTATCGGTAATAGTACCAGTACCTGTAGGGTCCACAATATTAATTAATGTTGTAGACAAGTTTGAAAGCTGAATATTTAAATCTTCGGTAGCTTCAATAAAAGAATCTTCTGAAATTGTTATTGTAATTGTCTGTTGGTCATTATTTGTAGCGCCGGTAGGGAAACTTAACTGTCCTGCTGCTAGCGTAGTACTATAATCTTTTCCAGCAGTAGCTGTACCGTCTGTAATATTATAATCAACCGTAAAACCAGTTTGAATATCGTTACCATTATAGGTAATTACAAAATTCGTGCTTCCTGCAGATTCACTAACAGAAAAATCAGCAGCACTTAAACCTGTAGTTGCTGTTTTAACATCATTATCGGTAATGGTACCAATTGCATTGGCATCGACCAAATTGATTAATGTTGTTGATAAATTCGTTAATTGAAAATTGATGGTTTCATCAGATTCAATAATAGTATCGTCATTGATATTGATACTTACATTTTGCACATCGCCATCTGAAGTTCCAGCGGGGAAAGTCAACTGACCCGATAGTGCAGGATTACCACTGAAATCTGTACCGGCAGCAGCTGTACCATCAGTTATAGTATAATCTACTGTAAAAGCATTTTGTAAATCACTACCGTTATAGGTTACTATGAAATTAGTTGTACCGGCAGCTTCATTAACTACTATATCAGCAACTGTTAAACCTGTAGAGGCTGTTTTTGTATCGTTATCTAAGATAGTACCCACTGCATTTGGGTCAACCAAATTGATAAGGGTAGAGGATAGATTAGTTAATTCAATATTCAAGTCTTCATCACCTTCAATAATAAGGTCATCAATAATAGTTACACTTACAAGTTGTGTTGCACCATCTGTAGTACCATTTGGAAATGAAACTTGTCCGGTTAAAGAAGCACTGTAATCTGAACCAGATATAGCCGAACCATTTGTTATAGAGTAATCTGCAGTAAATCCGGTTTTAACGTTACCACCATTATAGGTTACTACAAAATTAGCTGATGCAGTAGATTCGTTAAAATTGATATCTGCGATAGATAAACCTGTAGTTGGGGTAGTGTCGTTATCTGTAATTGTACCGGTAGCATCTGCATCTATAATAGCTAAGAGATTGTTAGAGATATTTGATATTTGTATTGTTAAGCTCTCATCGCCCTCAATGACTGTATCATCTGTAATTGCTAATAATAAAGGTTGTGTATCTCCATCGGCAGTACCGGCAGGGAAAGTTACTTGACCTGTTAGGTTTACATTATAATCTGAGCTAGAAGTTGTACTTACGTCGGTTATTACATAATCGACTGTGAAAGAATTTTGAACTGTTGGGCCGGTATAGGTCAAAACAAAATCTACCGTACCCACATTTTCATTCACTGTAAAATCAGCTATAGAAACTCCGTCGCCAGCAGATGGTGTATTTATATTGGTAATTGTACCCGTTGCGGTATCTGTAATGTCACCAGTGTTAGTGGATCCATTAGTCATACCTAAAGTAAAAGTTTCATCACCTTCAATAAGCCCGTCGTTAATAGCTGGTATTAAAATACTAGTATTTAAAGTATTACTAGGAATTGAAAAATTAGTTAATGCCGTATAATCTGTAGCTAGCGTAGTAATATTTGTATAAGATAAATCAAATGTTACCACCTCATTTACTGCGTGAGAAAGGGTAACTGCAAAATCAAGGTCAGTGCCTTCGGCAGTACTATCATCGGCAATTGCTATCGTAGGTCTAATAAATAAATCAGCGGCGTTAGAATAGGTATATGGCGTACATAAGTTTTGACTATCAAAAGCACTAAAACGATACTGATTACCACTTTCTGTACTAGTAATCGTAGTTAATGTCAAAGCTGTAGTAGTAGCTCCCGAATAAACACCGCCATTTGAAATTGGATTCCAGTTAGTTCCATCATCAGAACTAACTTCCCATTGATAGGTAAGTGACGTTCCATTAACTGCAGTTGTATAGGTAACCGTGTCACCTAGGTTAGCAATTCTATCTATAGGTTGCAATGTTATGCTTACAGTTTGAAAAGCTATTGTTACTTTGCTATCAGTACCTGTATAGCCACCTTGACCGGTTACTAATCCGGTAGAAGGGTGAACTGAAACTGGAGAAGTGCCTAAATAACCATCGCCATCTGGATCAGTGTGCCCAGCTTCAATAGCATCAGGACAACCATCGTTGTCAGAATCATTATCTAAACTATCAATAATAGTATCACCATCGGCATCTCCGTTTCCTTCATTAATATCTGTAATACCATCATTGTCATCATCTTCATCAGCAAGGTCGTTAACCCCATCACCATCTGTATCTAAATCATCATCTGTAATGGTGATAATACCTTCATTTGCAGCAAAAACAATGTTTTGTGGCACATAGTTGGTCATGGCACCTGAGATTGAGGCAGGACTGTATGATGGTACCGCCGTAAAAAATTCTGTAGGTTCAATGATTGAATCATCATTTATTCTAAAGTTTCTAAGTAAACTTTGACCATCTGTTCCATTAAAGATTACAAAACCTGAATTTGAATCGTAATCTGAAGGCTGTATTGCTGTATTATTAACAGTTACATAATTTATTGTAAAATTATCTTGAACCTCACCATTTAAGGTGAAATTTATACTAGCGTTAGGAGAAGATTCCAATACCGTGGTGTTGCTTAAATTAACTGTAGCGACGTCATTATCATGAATACGTAATGCAGAACGCTCAGTATTAATACTGACCCTAGATGGGGAAGTACCGTATTTTGTAGCTTCTGCCGCATTTCTAGACTTAACCCCGTTGAATTCTTCAGAAGGTTCAACAATAGTATTGTCAATAGTAGGTATAGGAATAATTATTTCTGAACCAGCTAATGAACCAGCAGGAAAAGTAACTGTAGTGGTAAAAGAATTAAAATCGGAACCATCAGTTGCCGGGCTCGATGAGCTAGGGTTAGTTTCTACTGAAAAATCAACACTATACGCATCTTCAATACCAACGTATTGTTGTCCGCCAGAGTTTATTCCGTTAGATAATGATAAACTGTATTGTATTTCTCCACCTTCTGTAATATCGTAATTACCGCCTGTTACATAAGCTACATCGGTATCCGTAATGGTACCAATACCATCGGCATCAGAAAAAGTATATGTGCTGGAAGGATCGCTTAACGTTAATGTGAATTCTTGTTGTGTAACCTCTACCCAGTCATCGTTCAATGCAGCAACAGTAAATGTATCTGTAGTATTTAAGAGGAAATTTAAGGTAACCGAAGTAGGGCCGTTATAATCTGCAGCGGTTGTAGTACCATTATTTGCGTATGCAATATCAAAAGTATAGTTACCAGTAAGCGGAGTGCTAGAGGTAACGGTAAAAGTCATATTAGACCCTTCGTTCGCGATTGCGTCAGAAACTGAAAAGGTCTGTGCGATTACATCTGTAGAACCAAAAAAGAACCACATGATAAATAGCAACATTGTCGATTTTATGAAAGTAGAATTCTTCATTATTGATTCTTTGTTTGAGTTGAAAATGTACTATTTGAAAAAGTAGATTGAGTTGTAACCATTTTAGAGGAATGAGAAAGGTCAACCTGATGAGCACTTTTATAGTTCTTCACCATATGGTCAAAATTGTATACTCCGGAATAAATAAACGAAGATGCCTGCCATCCAAATTCAGGATATGCAGAAGTTAAATTTCTGTAAAGGGTGATGATGTTGTTAGAAGTGTCAATTGACTTCATAATAATGGTTAAGTTTAATTCTTAATATTAATCCTTAACCGTATCAAAAATGATTGCAAGTTGTATGCAAAAACATTATTGGCTAGCAGGTTAAGAAAAGTTTTTAGAACAGATTTGGGATCTAATTCTGATACAAAATTAGCACCTAACTGTTTAAAAACTAAATTTTATAGTCCACACGGTGTCATTCGTCGATGAACATACGTTGGCAAAATAACGTTGATACCTTATGAATATTTAATTCTTGTTGTGAAGCCCTGCGATTCTGTGGTAATTAGTTTGTAATCTGTTTCTTTCAATTTTTATTAATTTTTTTTTGTTTAATCATTTATTAATTATAACGCACTGATAATGAAGATATTAAATTTAATTTATATTATATAATAGCTTAAAGTTTAAACAAAAGGTATTTTCTACACTTAATGTATAATTGTTGTAGACTGTTAAAATTGTTGTTAAAGAAGTGGTTTGAATTACTTAAAGTAGTGAGATGTATTTTATCGATAAAATCAATGTCTTCAGCTGATTAGCGATAATTATAAAGTTGAGAATGAAGATTAAAAAGTGTATTTTTTTCATGATTTAAGACAAAACAAAAACACCTTTTCATTTAAATAAAAAGGTGTTTTCTTTATATAGGCGCTCTCGCGGAATGTTCTATTTATTTACACTTCAAAAGTATGAATTAGAACGTTTTATGATGTTATTTTTAGTTTAAATAACTATTAAAATACATCTGGATTTTTAATTATTTCGGCAGCTCTTTCTTGAATTTCAGCTAGTTTGTTTCCGTCCATTTTATTTAAAAGTGCCATCATCATATTCATACGTTGATTATCTTTAAAATGTTCTCTTTTTTCAGAAAGAAAGTTCCAATATAGGGAGTTAAACGGGCAAGCTTTTTCACCAATTTTCTTAGTATGGCTATAGTGACAATTACCGCAATAATTGCTCATTTTGTTAATGTAATTAGCGCTACTAACATAAGGTTTTGTTGCTACAATACCGCCATCGGCAAACTGGCTCATACCTCTAGTATTGGTAATTTCAACCCATTCTATTGCATCTATATAAACGCCTAAATACCACTTATCTACTTCATCTGGGTCTATTTGAGTCAACAAAGAAAAATTACCGATAACCATAAGTCTTTGAATATGATGTGCATAAGATGCATCTAAGCTTTGACCGATTGCTTTTTTTAGGCAATTCATTTTTGTATTACCTGACCAGAAGAAATCTGGTAATTTATTGGTATTGTTTAATGTGTTCAGTTCTTTGTATTCGGGCATTTCTTTCCAATAAATACCTCTCATATACTCTCTCCAACCTAAAATTTGCCGTATAAAACCTTCTACCTGAGATATATTTATATTGGTAGTTTTATCGTAAAAATGGTTTAAAACAGCTTCTATAACTTCTTTAGGCGATAGTATTTTGACATTCATTGCGAAAGATAATCTAGAATGAAAAAGAAATTTCTCTTCATCATGCATTGCATCTTGATAATCTCCAAAATGTGGTAAAAGTTGTTTACAGAAGTAATCTAACGTGCTCAAACATTCTTCTCTCGTTACCGGCCAAGCAAAAGATTCTGAATCTATTTTACCAATTGTTTGCACATTCGCATTTTTGAGGAGTTCAATAATTTCTTCTACATTTTTAATGAACTCTTTTTCTTTGGGTATAGGTGGCTGACCTTTCCATTTATTCCTATTGCTTTGATCGTAATTCCATTTTCCTCCTTCCGGTTGATCATTTTGAACCATTATGTCGTGCTTTTTACGCATCATTCTATAAAAGCTTTCCATGACCATTTGCTTTTTACCGGTATAGAAATCTTTTAGCTCATATCTGGTCGTATAAAAATGTTCGCTATCGTAATAATCATGATCGATATCTAAAGAATTACAAATTTGTTGCATCTCTTGGTCAAGCCTATATTCGTCTGGCAGTTGATACTCGAATTTTTCGGCATTAGTTTCGGCTATTGTATTTGAAATAATTTGCTCTAAATTTTGAGGATTATTTTTATCATTTAGTTGATAATACAAGAAATTATGCCCATTTGCAGAAAGGTCATTTTTAAAACTGCGCATTGCTAAAAAGAATGCCGTTACTTTCTGAATATGATGATTTACATAATCTGTTTCTTGCCTCATTTCAGCCATTACATATGTAATATTATCATTTACCGAGGAGAACCACGAGTGGTTTTGATTTAATTGATCACCTAAAATTAAGCGTACTGTTTTCATTTTTTTATTATTTGTGGTTAAGGTTAGAACAATGTCTTTTGTAACCATAACCTTTGATATTTACCTGTAGCATCATATCGTTCAGCTTGACCTTTAATATTAAACTTTCGGTTTCTGGGATCATTACCTATACCGCTAGCGTACATCCAATTTCCCCAATTACTATGTACATCATAATCTATTAGCATACTTTCAAAATAAGCGGCACCAATACGCCAATCTTGCTCTAGTTCTTTAGACCAAAAGCTAGCCACATTTTGTCTACCTCTATTGCTCATCCATCCAGTTTCTAATAGTTCTATCATGTTAGCATTTACAAAAGGTTCTTTAGTTAAACCATTGATCCAAGTATGTTTATTCTTTTCATTGATTTTCGGATCATAAATACTATTAAGAATTCCCCCTATCTTAAAAATTGCATCTTGGTGTTTTAGCGAAACATATTTAAAATAATCCCTCCAAATCATTTCAAAAATCAACCAATACGTATCTTGATTTTTAATGATTTCTCTTTCAAATTTCTTTACCTCCCAATAAATTGTTCTCGGCGAGATACTGCCGTTTGCCAACCAAGCAGATAATTTTGAACTGTAGTCGACACCAATTAATCCGTTTCTCGTTTTTTTATAAAAACCTAATTTTTTAGTTTCCCAAAAGTAATGTTGAACTCTCTTGAGCGCCTCTAGTTCTCCGCCTTTGAAAGGGAAAGCATTATTAACATGTGTAGAGAAATTGGTAAAACCTAATTCATTTAAAGTGGGAATTTCAGTTTCATTTACCACTAAGTTTTCATGTGACATTTTTGGTGGTAGTTTCGCTATTGGTCTTACTTTGCTAACTGCCTCACACTTTTTTCTGAAGTTAGTAAAAACATCGGGTATAGATTTAAAGTCATCAAAAGGTATGTCATCTGGGTGATATAAAAATTGATCATATATTTCATGAAAGTTAATGCTAGGATCTAAGTTATTTTTTACATTGTTTAGTATAACCTGTTCATCTCTAGTCCATTCTTTTTGTAAGAAAATAGTGTTTATGTTTAGGTTGGCAATAAGGCTTGGTAAGTGATCTACAGTGTTACCGCGATAAACAAAAAGCGGAATATTTAGTTTTTCAAGCTCTTCTTTTAATTGCTGTACAGTTTCCAACAGAAATTTTGCCCTATACTTTTCTGTTCTTTTGAATCCGAATTTATCAGGTTCAAAGTATGAAGATTCAAAACAGTAAAAGCCTATAACCTTTTTTCCTTTCACTGCTTCAACAAGCGAAGAATTATCACGAACCCGTAGGTCGTTTCTAAACCAGATTAAATTATTCATGAATTTCGGTTTTCAGTTTATTACGTCTACATTTCTCCCCGCAGTACTTTACATCGTCCCAATTGCGTGCCCATTTTTTGCGCCACGAAAATGGTTTATTACATGTAGCGCAAATTTTTGTTTCCAGGTTTACTTTTTTATGAGCCACTATAGTATAAGTTTACTGGGTTCGTCTGGTTTTGCATAAGCGAATCGTGCTAAAAGCTGAGGTAGGGCATAAGCATCTAATCCATTTATGGCGACAGTATGTGCCTTGTCTAATTGCAACCAACCGTCATTTTGTAAAATATCGTCCGGTAAATAGACATGCTCAATAGCGCCAATAATTAATAAGCATCCATTCTCTTTAATTTCATATTCGTTCACATAGCTGCAACCCAATTTAATAGCACTCTCTTTTACATACGGAGCCTGAAAATTATCTAAATAAGATTCGGTTAAGTTGGTTTTTGAAAACTCTGAAATATCTTCATCATAACTAGCGGCAGTATGATGAGCATCTTTTATGATAGATTCGTTTACCTGGTTTACTGTGAAGAATCCGCTTTCTTTAAAGTTGGTATAGGTGTTTCTTTTAACGGTTAATGGTCTAAGAATAAACCCTAGCATAGGTGGTGTACTACCAATATGAACCACCGAATTGAAAATAGCCAAATTACTAATGCCGGTATCAGATTTAGAACCTAATAAGTTGGCAGATTTATAACCCGTACAACTATTAATTAAATGAGCTCTGTATCTACTAGGCATTTTAACTAGATCTTCTTTACTAAAATGTTTCAAATTGTATGTTTTGTTTAACAAAAATAATTAAAAATTAAACAGATATGAGCTCAATAAAGAAAATGATTAGTTTAGTTTATCTCTTTATACAAGAAATGAAGGCATAATTTCCTATTTTTAACATTCAATTAATGTTGGCTTAAAGCCTAAAACATGACCCAAGAAAAAAAGAACATTGCCATTATTGGTTCAGGCCTAGTAGGGTCTTTGCTTGCCATTTACCTGAAAAGATACGGACATCAAATTACGGTTTTCGATAGAAGACCAGATATTAGAAATATAGAATTTTCTGGTCGATCCATAAATCTTGCTATGAGCAATAGAGGGTGGAACGCTTTGAGGGCAGTTGGCATAGAAGACGAGATTAAAGAAATTGCCATACCCTTAGATAAAAGGGCGATGCACGTAATAGGGAAGGAGCAATATTTTCAAAAGTACGGTAAAGACGGCGAGGCTATTTGGTCTATTTCTCGTGGCGTACTTAACAGGCGAATGATTGATTTGGCAGAAGAGAACGGAGTAGAGTTTCGTTTCGAAGAAAAAGTTTGGGATATAGATTTACCAGGCGCCAAAGTATTTACAGGGGAAAGTGAAAAAGGGGAGTGGATAGAATATCCGTTCGATTTAGTATTTGGTTGTGACGGAGCATTTTCGCGCGTTCGTCATAAAATGCAACGACGTAGTAGATTTGATTATTCTCAGCGTTTTATCGATGTTGGGTATAAAGAATTGACCATACCAGCAAATGCAGATGGTTCTCATAAATTAGATAAGAATTCTTTTCATATATGGCCACGTGGTAAATTTATGTTTATCGCTATGCCAAATTTAGATGGCAGTTTTACCTGTACATTATTTATGCCCTTTGAAGGTGATGTTTCATTTGAAAATATAAAGACCAAAAAAGAAGCGGTACATTTTTTCAATACCTATTTCCCGAATGTTATGGATGATATAGAGAATCTTACAGAAGATTTCTTTAAGAACCCCACGAGCGCCATGGTAACGATGAAATGCTATCCTTGGACATATTGGGACAAAGTGGCCCTTGTAGGCGACTCAGCGCATGCCGTAGTGCCATTTTACGGACAAGGAATGAATGCTGGCTTCGAAGATATTTTTGTGTTAGATGAAATTATAAAGGAATTCGGAGATGATTGGGGACGCATTTTTTCTACCTATCAAGAAAAACGCAAACCGAATGCAGATGCAATTGCAGAATTAAGCTATCGTAATTTTGTGGAGATGAGCAGTAAAACTGCCGACACTAATTTCTTACTACAGAAAAAAATAGAAAAGCACTTTTCGGCAAAGCATCCAGAAAAATGGATTCCTGCTTACAGTAGAGTAACATTCTCAAATAGACCCTATGCAGAAGCATTGGTAGAAGGCGATGCACAAGAAGATATTATGAGAGAAGTAATGAAACTGCCAAATATAGCAGAGAAATGGGATAGTGAAGAAGTTGAAAAACTAATGCTAAAGCTAATAGGCTAATTACTTATTATACCTCATTTCACTTTTACTCATTGGCATACTATCTATTAAGTCAAGCAATTTTTCTAGGTTAAATGGGTATGTAGCTTTAGATTTAATTCCGCCATCTTTTCCAGTTAAAATATAACCATCGTATGTTTCTGACAATATCTCTGTTTTTTTTATACCAGTAGTTTCTCTATTGGTGTTATAAAATACATCGTCTTTGTAAACGAAAACAAGAATATCTCTTTCAGTAAATTTAGAAACATTTGTGTCAATAATTTCTAAGGCAGACTTTACATCGGTAGTGTTAGTATCATTTTCATAAAGAATAACTATTCTATTTTTCCATTTGTAGTCCGATAAATCTTGAGCTTCTATATTAAGACTATACATCATAATAAAAATTAAAAGGATTTTTAAAGATTTCATAGTCATGAATGTAAACAAAAAAAGCCATCTTTTAAAGATGGCTTTTTTAATATATGTAAGATGTTTGCTATTATAGTTTAGCGAACATTTTTTGCATTTTTTCGCTTTCTTCTTCAGCTAACGTTGGGTCAACTAAAATACGTCCACTATGCTCATCTGTAATTATCTTCTTTCTTGAAGCAATTTCAACTTGAACCTGAGGTGGAATAGTAAAGAAAGAACCACCAGAAGCACCTCTTTCAATTGGCACAACAGCTAAACCATTCTTAACATTGTTACGAATACGTGCATATGCCTTTACCAAACGCTCTTCAATTTTATCTTGAAATTTGATAGACTCTTCTAATAACGCTTTTTCTTCTTTCTCAGTTTCAGCAAGAATAGCGTTCAATTCGCTTTTCTTATGCTTAAGGTGAGCTTCACGTTCAGATAAACGTTCTTTTGTTTCAGAAATAACCGCTTTCTTCTGATCAATTTGAGCTTTAAATTCTTTAATGTTCTTTTCAGCTAATTGAATTTCCAATTCTTGAAACTCCAATTCTTTACTGATAGAATTAAATTCTCTACTGTTACGAACATTTTTTTGTTGCTCGCCGTATTTTTTAATTAAAGTCTTTGCTTCCTCAATAAGGTTCTTCTTAGCACCGATTTCAAAATTGATATTTTCTAAATCAGATTTAAGTTTATCCATTCTCGTTTTTAGGCCAAGGACTTCATCTTCCAAATCTTCTACTTCTAAAGGAAGTTCACCACGAACATTCCTTATTTCATCAACTCTAGAATCAATTAATTGCAAATCATATAATGCTCTTAACTTTGCTTCTACAGATGAATCTTCTTTTTTTGCCATATTAAAAATAATTGATGGGATTTGTTATACTTTCCGATAAATGGATTGCAAAATTAGGAATTTTTTTCGTAAGATAATCAACTAAAAGGTTTTTTGTAAACTGCTCAGTTTCAAAGTGTCCTATATCTGCCAAAACTATTTGGTTTTCAGCCTCGTAAAATTGGTGATATTTAAGGTCTGCAGTAACAAATACGTCTGCTCCGGCAGCTTTGGCAGCACTAATAGCAAATGAACCACTACCGCCAAGCACAGCTACTTTTTTAATCGGTTTATTTAAAAAATTGGAATGACGTACCAATTTAGCGTTCATTTTAAGCTTTAAATGGTCAAGAAATTCGGTTTCAGTGATTTCTTTGTCTAATTCACCTACCATACCCATACCAATATATTGGTTGGTATTTTCTATAGTTTGTATGTCATAAGCCACCTCTTCGTAAGGGTGAGATGACAACAAGGTTTTAATTATAACAGATTCTTCATTCTTACCAAAAACACAAGTAAACATTATTTCACTCTCTGTATGTGTTGTACCGATGCTTCCTTTTGTTGGGTTTGCATATTTATTGGCTTTATAGGTGCCATTACCTTCAACCGTAAAACTACAATCAGAATAGTTTCCAATTTCACCTGCACCAGCTTTAAAAAGTGCATTTTTCACGTCTTCTAGATTGTCGCTAGGAATATAAGTGGTCAATTTTTTAATCGTATTTTTTTGAGGGATAAGTATTTGAGTATTCGATAAGCCTAGAATCTCACAGATTTTAGCATTTACGCCTTGTCTAGCGTTGTCAAGAGCTGTATGGTTAGAGTATATGGCAATGTCGTTTTTAATCGCTTTAATAACCACACGTTCCACATAATTTTTACCGGTTATTTTTTTTAATCCTCCGAAAATAATAGGGTGGAAGCTTACAATTAAATTACACTTTTTAGCGATAGCTTCATCTACAACATTTTCTAAAGTATCTAGGGTAACTAAGACTCCGCTGACTTCTGTTGAGGCGTTACCAACTAACAGTCCTACGTTGTCAAAATCTTCGGCATAGGTCAAAGGTGCGAAGTCCTCTAAAATTTGAGTGATGTCTTTTACGGTCATTTTATTGAAAAATAAGATATTCAAAGATAAATTATTATAATTTCGTTCTGATGCAGGTGTTACGAAAACTTCTTTTTCCTATTTCATTAATTTACGGACTGATTGTCTTTCTTAGAAATCGCTTGTATGATATGGGTGTTTTTTCTTCTCAATCATTTGCTGTAAAAACAATTTGCGTAGGTAACCTAAGTGTAGGCGGCACAGGAAAAACACCTATGATAGAGTTATTAGTGCGTGCACTAAAAGAAGATTATGGTGTAGCTATACTAAGTAGAGGATACAAAAGAAAATCAGAAGGGTTTTTACTTTCAGATGATAAAACAATTGTTGAAGATTTGGGTGATGAACCTTCTCAACTAAAATCCAAATTTCCAGAAATTACGGTAGCTGTCGATGCCGATAGAAGAAATGGTATTAGTCAACTTGAAAATATAATTAAGCCAGATGTAATTCTATTAGACGATGCTTTTCAGCATAGAAAAGTAAAGCCAGATTTTTCTATTCTATTAACCGCATATGATAATTTGTATGTGAATGATTGGTATTTACCAACGGGTAACTTGCGAGATTCTAAAAAAGAGGCAAGTCGCGCAAATGTGATAGTAGTAACTAAATGTCCGGCAAATTTATCTCAGCAAGACAGAGCTTCAATAGCGGCAAAAATAAATATAGCATCTGATCAAAAGCTATTGTTTAGTTATTTGAGGTATAATACTGATTTAAAAGGTGCTGAGGTAACTTTAGATTCGTTAAGGGGTGAAAAAGTTACATTGGTAACTGGTATTGCCAATCCTGCGCCATTAGAGAAATATTTACTTTCAGAAGGTCTCACTTTTGAACACCTAAAATATAATGACCACCATTTTTTTTCTGATCAAGAGATTGCGCTATTGAGAGAAAAGGAGTGTATACTAACTACAGAGAAAGACTATGTACGTTTACAATCTAAACTACCTAAGTTGCACTATATTGAAGTTAAGCATGAGTTTTTAGAAGATGGTAAAGCGATTTTAGAAGCAGCGTTAAATCAGTTTATGACAAAGACTTCTTAGGTCTTTTGTCAAAAATATTCTCCCCTATCTTTTGGTAAAAAACTTCAGGCTTAAAGGGTTTAGTAACTACATCGTCACAACCTGCGGCGTAGAAACTCTCTAAACTATCATCTAATGAAATTGCTGTAAGTGCAATTATTGGAGTGTCTTGATTGAATTTCCTAATTTGAATGGTCGCTTCTTCACCACTAATACCGGGCATATGAATATCCATAAGTATGGCATCATATACATTCTCTTGAGCGGCTGTAACTGCTTCATGACCGTTATTGGCAATATCACTGGTCATATCTCTTTTAGAAAGCATCTTTTTGGTGATAACTTGGTTTATTTTGTTATCCTCAACAATTAGTAAATGCAGCCCTTTAAAATCATAATCTTTAGGTGTAATTTCAAACGGAATATCTTCAGTTGTACTGTCAATGCTCTTCATCTTAATTTCGAAGAAGAAAGAACTTCCCTCATCTAATGCACTCTCAAGCTCAATTTTACTTTCAAATAAACTAAGTAGACTTTTTACAATAGTAAGACCTAAACCAGTACCGCCATACTCCCGGTTGATTTGAATAGAGCCTTGTTCAAATCCTTCAAAAATACTTTTTTGCTTTTCTTTTGAGATACCTATACCATTATCTTTAACTTCAAAGTAGATGGTAATATCATCTTCGATTTTGTTTAATAATTTGGCAATAACCTTTACCTCACCGCCTTTAGTAAATTTGATAGAATTACCAATCAAATTCATGAAAATTTGAGAGAGTTTTAGCGGGTCGCTCAATAAATTACCTGGTATTTCAGAATCGTATTCTAAAACTAAGTTTGTCTTATTTGCCTTTGCACTTTGTCCTAAAGAATTAATTACTTCATTAATCACCTTATTTAGGTTAAACTCCATGTTTAAGGGTTCTAATTTGTTTGCATCAATTTTGTTGATGTGTAGAATGTCGTTAATAAAGTTAAGTAAGTAATCTCCCGAGAATTTTAAAGCCTTTAAGTGTTCTTTCTGATGCTCTTCTGGGTTTTCTTCTAATAGTAGATGGGTTAGGCCAGTAACAGCGTACAGCGGAGTTCTAAGTTCGTGACTCACTGTAGAAAGGAAATTCGTTTTCGCTTCCATAGCTTGTACGGCGCCATCACGAGCAATTTGTAGTTCTTTGTTTTTAGTCTGTAAAAGGTCGTTGGTTTTTAATTTTATCTGATTATTCCTATACAGAGTAACTGCCAATAATGAAATAATAATTAAAAATGCAGAAGTTAAAATTGCCGTAAGTTCAGATCTGTTTTGAGATTCGGTAAGTTCTTCTATTTTTTTCTCTTGGCGTGCAATCTCTTCAGTCTTGTAATCATCCCTAATCTTATCTGCGGTTTTAGCTTCAATTATATTTTTATCAATATTGAAAATCGAATCTTTTAATTGAACTAAATTTTGTGTATTCACAAGAGACTTTTGGTATAAGCCTAGTCTTTCGTATGCAGAAGATAATAATGTGTTTGAATTTTTAATGTCTTCTAAAAACCCGTTGGCAGTAGCAAGCGTTAGTGCATTCTCTCCGTTTTTTGCAGCCTCAGATAAATTGTCGATTTTTAAATTTAACTCAGCAAGTGTTAAATAAGCCTGCGTAGTAAGGTATTCTTTTTCGTAAAGATCTGTGTTTACAATAAGTGAGTTTAAATTTTTAGTGGCACTATCATATTTCTCTAAACTGAGATATACCTTAGCTTCGGTCAGTAAAAGATTATTGTAAAAATTACGATCGTTATTTAGTTGTTTAGCTTCGTTGAGCATGAACAAGGCTTGAAAGTTTCTGTTACTTCTGTGTAAAAGGATAGCTTCAATATATTTGTGCATACCATCACCATAAGGGTATTCGATATCTTTTAAAAGAACGCTGGCGCGATCCCAATAGAATTCGGTATCACCTTCTTTATCAATCTTTAAGTAGAGTAATGCTAATTCGTGTAAACTATCTATAAGTCCTTTAATATCTTCACCTTTTTCAGCTTCGTTTGCAGCAGTATTTAATGTTTCAAGCGCAAGATCGATTTTATCTTGATTCTTAAATTTTCTTGCTTGATCGAAATAAGGTTGTATATCTGTTTTTTGAATTTGATCTTGTGAGAATAGGGCAGTGGTAGTCGCCAAAATTACAATGGGGACTAGTAAAATTTTAAGTGCTTTATTTAAAAATAAAATCTTCAAATATAATTTTTAGTACTAATAAAATTAATTAAATCTATGATTCTGCTGCTGTATCCGGTTTCATTATCATACCAGCCGATAATTTTAACCATTTTACCTATTACAGAAGTCATCAAAGAATCAAACGTACAAGAGTAGCAACTATTGTTTATATCAATAGAAACTATTGGATCACTAGTGTAGTGTACTATATTTTTAAAATGGTTTTGTGATGCTTTTTCAAATGTAGAGTTTATTTCTTCAATACTTGTAGCTCGTTTTACGTTAAGGGTAATATCGGTCAACGAACCATTAGGTACGGGTACTCTTATACCGCAACCCCCTATAGTATCTGCTAATTCGGGAAATATTTTGGTCAATGCTTTTGCTGCACCTGTAGTAGTAGGCACTATAGATTGCGATGCTGCACGAGCCCTTCTTAAATCTCTATGAGGTTGATCGTGTAGGCTTTGGTCGGTAGTGTAAGAATGTATGGTTGTTATATAGGCTTGTTCAATACCACATAAATCGTTGATAATTTTTATCATTGGCGCAGCATTGTTCGTGGTGCAAGACGCATTAGATATAATATCATCAGATTTTGTCAACGTATTTTCATTAATACCAAAGACAATCATTTTTATGTCATCTTCAGTTGGCGGTACTGATAAAATTACCTTTTTAGCCCCATTTTTAATATGAAAAGATAAAGTATCTCTGTCCTTAAATTTACCGGTACATTCTACAACAACATCTACCGCTTTAGTTGACCAGTTAATTTTAGAAGGGTGAGATTCGTTGTATAAAGAAATAGCATTTCCGTTTACAATTATGTGCTCTTCATCATGTGAAATGTCAAGGGGTGAGGTGCCGTGAATACTATCGTATTTTAATAAATGCGAAAGCGTACGGGTATCTGCCAAATCATTGATGGCGACCACATTTAGATTTTCATGCGCTTGTAGAAGGTGAAATAAGGTTCTACCTATTCTTCCAAAACCATTAATGCCGATGTTCAGTTTATGCATTGGTTACCGATAAATGTGTTTAGTTAATACTAATAGTTCTATTTGATTAGAACTAGCAATTTGGCTTAGATCAGTTTCTAAGTAAATTAAGTAGTACGCTCTTAGAGATTTATAGAATATGCTTGTGTGCTTTGTAAGAAGATCTAACTAAGGCACCACTTTCAACATGTCTAAATCCCATTTCAAGACCTATATCTTCATATTTCTTAAACTGTTCTGGAGTAATAAACTCTTTAACAGGAAGATGTTTTTTCGACGGTTGTAAGTACTGACCTATAGTAACAACATCAACATCTGCGTTACGCAAATCTGCCAATGTGGTAATAACTTCATCTTCGTGTTCACCAAGACCTAGCATAATACCAGATTTAGTTCTATTGATGCCTTGCTTTTTCAAGTAATTAAGCGCTTCAAGACTACGTTCGTATTTTGCTTGTATACGTACTTCTCTAGTAAGTCTTTTAACAGTTTCCATATTATGTGAAACAACTTCTGGAGAAACCGCTACAATTCTATCTAAATGCTTTTCTATACCTTGAAAATCAGGTATTAAAGTTTCTAAAGTTGTAGTAGGATTCATTCTACGTATCGCCTTAACTGTTTCTGCCCAAATGATAGAACCCATGTCTTTAAGGTCATCTCTGTCAACAGATGTAATTACAGCGTGCTTAATACCCATAATTTTTATTGATCTAGCAACCTTTTCAGGTTCAGCCCAATCTACATTTTCAGGTCTACCGGTTTTAACACCGCAGAATCCGCATGATCTAGTACAAACATTACCTAGTATCATAAAAGTTGCGGTACCTTCACCCCAGCATTCGCCCATATTAGGGCAGCTACCACTAGTGCAAATAGTATGTAGGTCATACTTATCTACCAAACCTCTAAGTTGAGTGTATTTCTTACCCGTAGGTAATTTAACTCTAAGCCATTTCGGTTTGCCTTTTGGTGGGGCAACATTTTCTTTTAAAACTGTAGACATGCTCTAAATTTTATACAAATATACGAACTAAAAAAGTGAGGATAACGCAGAATTACGTGCTACACAAATGAGTTCTAAATTATGAGAAATTTCTAATTGAATTATAATTTACTTTCTGTCTTTGATAATTTCAGAAAGTAATTTTTTAGCCCTTAGAAGTTTTACTTTAACACTGTTTATGGGTTCGTTTAAATGAGTGGCAATATCAGCATAACTTAACTCATTAAAATACCTAAGATTTATAACGGCTTGGTAGTGAGGTTTCAGTTTTTTAATATCTCTAAGTAAATCGGCTAAATTTTGTTCTTGAATCAATTGGTCTTCCATAGAAGGTGAAGCATCTAAGGCGCTCGTTATTACTTCAGAATTACTTCTAGAATCTAATAAGCTCTTTTTTCGCTTTCTAACTAAATCGATATGTATGTTTTTAGAAATAGCAATCAACCAAGTTTTAAATACGTACGAATCGTTATAAATCTTTATTTTATCGAAAGCTTTAGAAAAAGTTTGAATGGTAATGTCTTCAGAATCATTCTCATTTTCGGTACGCTTTAATTGAAAGCCATAAACATCATTCCAAAACATATCTAATAGGCGACTAAAAGCAATTTGCTTGCCTTCTTTCGCTTTTTGTATTGTTTCTTCTAAAGTGTCTGTTTTATTCAAAAAATGATTTTGATATGCGTAATGTTAATATAAGAAATTTTGATTACTCGGTAATCATATCCTTCTTACAATCTTGTTCACTTGGCATTTTGCCACACATACCACAGGCTTGACCATCTTGATTTAAAAAAGGACTTTGACTTGCGCAAGTTCCTGCAAACTCTCCGTCTTTTTTAGACCATATTTTAATTGCGATACCCGCAAAAGCCAATGCTAACAACCCAATGGTTAATAATACTAGTTTCATGTGCTAAATTTTAAACAAAGATAAAAAATAAAGCCCCAATAATGGGGCTTTAAGAATACTTTATGTGTGTTAGCTTTAGTAAGCTATATTCGCCACTATGTTTTCTACACTAGGTGCATGGTTACCACCTTTTTGCTCAATGGTAATATAACCAACGGCATTTTCTGCATATGGCAATGCCAATAATTTTTGTTGGTCACCGGCTTCTTCGATAATACCAAGATTTATCATTTTGCCGTTAACTTCGGCCCACATTTGAAAACATTGACTTTCTGGAATATGAGGTAATTTGCTAACGTTGATATATGATAACTTCTTAACAGGGTTTATATAAGCAACAGCTTTTAAGTCTTTTGCTTTTTGGTTACCCTTTACGTTGTACTTTTTAGTTTGAGGATTATTTAGAACGATAAACTGGTTACGTACATCTTCTAACTGCTCTTTCATGTTTTCTTCAAGCAATTTTATCTTATTGCTAACAACACTGTTCTCTTCTTGTAAACTCTGGTTTTGATTCCAGAAAAAGGTAGAGATACCGATAAACATAATAGCTGTAATACTTGCTGCAATAGCGTAACTGTAAAATCTTTTTCTACCCTTACGTTCCGCTCTTATTCTAGAGTTAATTTTGTCTTTTAAACCTTGTGGAGCTTCAATTGCGTGAAGCTTAGCGAAAATTTCAAGATTATCCTGTAATTCGCTATATGTTTCCCTTACCTCTGGGTACATAGCAATATAGCGCTCTACCTGAAGGCTTTCCAACTCGGTAGTTGTTCCCAATAGATACTTTTCTAATAAATCAGAATCAAGGAAAATTCTTATTTTGTCTTTCATAATACGAAATTTAATAACATGGCAACTACGGCAGGACCATAGATTTTGCCTAATTCGCGTAATCCAATTTTAAGTCTAGATTTAATAGTTCCTAAAGGAATATCCAACTCATCACTTGCTTCTTGTTGGGTCATACCTTGAAAGAAAAGAGCTTCTAAAACAATTTGATATTTATCTTCAATTTTGTCTAGATGTTCTCTTACATCCATTAACTCAGGTCTTGTACTTTCTACGCCTAAAGTATATACGTCAGAAACGTCTATTTGGATTTCTTTATCAGATTTTGTGTTGACACTTCTTAATTTGTCAATAGCGGTATTTCGTGTAATTCTAAAAAGCCAAGTAAAAAGTTTCGCTTTTTTAGGATCGTATGTATCCGCTTTTTTCCAAATCTTCACAAAAGATTCTTGAACTACATCTTGAGCCAAATCGGGATCACGCACAACCTTGTTCGCCACACCTAGTAGGGTGTCAGCATAATTATCGTACAAGAGAGAAATCGCTTTTTCGTTTCTTTCTTGTAATAATTCAACAATATGATTTTCTAATAGAGTGCTCATAATTTATATGATGTACATTTTTTTTTAGAATGGACATCCAAATGATAATATTGAACCGTATATGGTTAAACGCTAAATTATAAAATTGATTGTTATAGATGCGTTTTCTAAAAATATATATTGAATAAGTGGTCAGCTGGTAACTGCCCACTTTGTTTTTGGTTGGTTTGGTTTGGTAATAACCCTTGTAATTTTTATTACAGGGGTTATTTTATTAAGTTAACCTCCGGACTTATTTCAATGCCAAATTTTGTTTTTACGACTTCAATAATTTTCGCCGCAAGGTCTAGAATTTCTTTACCAGTTGCCTTATCATAATTAACAAGTACCAATGCTTGATTTTTATGAACCCCGGCATCACCAAAACGTTTTCCTTTAAAACCACATTGCTCAATCAACCAACCTGCGGGAATTTTATATAATTCATCGGTTATCTTATAAAAAGGAGCTTCGGCATTTTTTGAAATAAAAGCTTCAAAAATTTCTTTTGAAACTATCGGGTTTTTGAAAAAACTACCACTGTTGCCTAGAACTTTTGGATCAGGCAATTTGCTTTGTCGTATAGCAATTACCGCATTTGAAATATCTTTAATGGTAGGTATTGAAATCGACTCTTTTTGTAATTGTTCTTCAATGGCACCGTAACCAGAATTAATCTGATGATTTTTTTTGGTAAAAGAAAAGGTCACCGAGGTAATTACGAATTTGTCTTTTCCTTCGTTTTTAAAGAATGAATCTCGGTATCCGAACTTGCATTCTTCTTTTGTTAAGGTAACTAATTCTTGGTCAACAATTCTAACGGCATCACAACTTACAAAACAATCTTTTAGTTCAACACCATATGCACCAATGTTTTGAATAGGTGCGGTACCGGTGTTGCCAGGTATTAATGACATGTTTTCCAATCCCCCGAAATTATTATCTAAAGTCCACATGACTAGCTCGTGCCAATTCTCACCTGCCATTACCTGTACTTGAACCGTTTCGTCAGATTCAGATAAAATTCTCTTTCCTTTTAAATCAACATGAACAAACAACGCATCGATTCGATCAGAAAGCAGCATATTACTGCCGCCGCCAATTATTATTTTTCGAGGATAGTTTTTTTTGCTAAGAATATACTTTAATTCTTCAATAGAGGTTACTTCTGCAAAATATCTTGCGGTAGCATCAATACTGAATGTATTGTAATTCTTTAAAGAAAAATGTTCTAGTACAATCATTAACCTTTGTAACTCTTAAGTGCTTCTTTTAGTATGCGAACTGCTCTTTTTAAGCTCTCTTGATCAAGAACGTATGCAATTCTAATTTGATTTTTACCTAAACCTTCGGTAGCATAAAAACCTGCGGCAGGTGCAACCATAACAGTTTCGTTATTTAAATTAAAGTCTTCTAACAGCCATTGTGCAAAATGGTCAGCATCTTTAATAGGTAATTCGGCAATACAATAAAACGCACCTTGAGGTCTTGCAATCTTTACACCTTCAATTTGTTCTAATTCTGCAATTAATATATTTCTTCGGGCTACATATTCGGTTTTTACCTCTGCAAAATAACTATCAGGAGTGTCTAAGGCCGCCTCGCTTGCAATTTGAGCATATGTTGGTGGCGAAAGTCTTGCTTGTGCAAATTTCATTGACGTTGCAATAAATTCTTTATTCTTAGAAACTAGGTACCCTATACGAGCACCGCACATGCTGTACCTTTTAGAAACTGAATCAATAACAATGGCATGTTCCTCTAATCCTTCTTCTTTTAGTATTGAAGCATGGGTTTTGTCATCATAGGTAAATTCTCTATATACTTCGTCGGCAACTAAAAAGATATTATGTTTTTTAACTAGAGTTGCTAGTTTTTGAATTTCTTCTTTACTATATAAATAACCAGTAGGGTTACCAGGGTTACATATTAATATAGCCTTAGTTCTAGTGGTAATTAGCTTTTCAAAATCTTCGATAGGTGGTAGTGCAAAATTATCTTCCAATTTTGAAACTACAGGTACAACAGTTACACCACAGGCAGTTGCAAATCCGTTATAATTGGCATAAAAAGGCTCGGGTATTATAATTTCATCGTTAGTATCAGCAATAGTGTTCATTGCAAAAGACAATGCTTCAGATCCACCTGTAGTTACAATAAGGTCTGTAGCACTTACATGTATATCATATTTTTCATAATACTTGGCGATTTTAGTTCTAAATTCTTCAGAACCTTCGGTACGGCTGTATTCTAAAACACTAAGGTTGTTATTCTTTACAGCATCTAAAGCCTGTTGCGGGGTTTTTATATCTGGTTGTCCAATATTTAAATGAATAACGGTAACCCCTCTTTTTTTTGCATTTTCAGCAAACGGTACTAGCTTTCGTATCGGAGATTGGGGCATGGTAAGCCCCTTATTTGAAACAGATGGCATATGAATTTTATTTTACACAAAAGTGATAAATGATAATGGTTCATACAAAGTAATTAGGTTTTTATTTGATTTTTTGCTCTGTGTTAAAATTCGAGTTTATATCAAATAATTATGTACCTTAAGAAGGGATAACTAATTCATATAGATTATGTTACGAAAATATTATTTAATTTTAATCCTTTTTATTTGGAGTTTTTCTTTTTCAGGAAAAGCTCAAACCTTTCAATTACCTGCCGGAAAGAAATTTCAAAAAGTCAAATTCGAGCTCATTAATAATTTGATGGTCATACCTGTAGAGGTCAACGGTACCGAGCTATCATTTGTACTTGATTCTGGCGTTGGTACACCCATATTGTTCAATTTAGCCGATCAAGATTCTATTCAATTAAACAATGTAACGGAAATAACTATAAATGGATTGGGTGATGGTGACCCTATTAATGCCTTAAAATCAACTAGAAATTTTGTGCAGCTTGGTACTATTAAAAATACTTCTCAAAATATTTATGTAGTTATGGATGCTGGTATTAATTTCTCACCGAGCCTAGGCGTACCTGTACATGGTATCATAGGTTATGATCTGTTCAGAGATTTTGTAGTCGATATTAATTACGTAAAACAAACTATTAAGTTTTACGACCCAGAGCTTTACAAGTATAAAGAGTCAAAGAACACTAGAGTAGTAGATATGTCGGTTATTAGAAAAAAAGCTTATGTAGATGCTTTTGTAATGATAAATAAAAAAGAAGAAATACCTGTTAAAATGCTATTGGATACTGGTAGTAGTGATGCTGTTTGGCTTTTTGAAGATGAAAGAATTCAATTGCCAGAAAAACATTATCAAGATTTTTTAGGAAAAGGACTCGCTGGAGATATTTATGGTAAGAGAACAAAAATCAGCCATTTAAAAATTGCAGATTTTATACTGAGTGATGCCAAGGCGGCTTTCCCTGATATGGAGACTTTTACAACGATTACAGATTTCGGTGGTAGAAACGGAAGCTTGGGTGGTGAGGTTATTAAGCGTTTTAATATTGTATTCGATTATAAGAATGAGAAATTGATAATGACCAAAAATTCTAATTTTGGTAAGCTATTTCAGTATAATATAAGCGGAATCGATTTGCAACATGCAGGTATGCGATACGTGTCAGAAAGAATTACCGATTCTAATGGCGTGGTTAATAGTGATGCCAAAGCGTATGGCGATGTGCAGATAATACTGCAAGGTGCGACTAAGGTAAGTTTAGTGCCAGAAATTATTGTATCGGGTATACGACAGGGGAGTCCGGCACATTCGGCAGGCTTGCGAGAAGGAGATGTAATTTTGGCAGTTAATGGCAAACGCATCCACAGGTATAAACTACAAGAGATAATGCATATGCTTAATTTTAAAAAAGACAAACGGGTGAAGGTATTGGTAGAGCGCTATGATAACGATCTGCTTTTTAGTTTTGTTCTAAAACCTTTGTTTGATGAACAATAAAGCATAAAAAAAGCCCAACTTCTCAGTTGGGCTTTTCGTTTTTTAATTTATTTTTATTTGGTACCGGTAGTAGCTTGAACTTCTCCTTTGATTTTTAAAACCTTAGTCGGAGTGTCAGCATTAGATATTACCGTAATCGCTTTACGAATCGGACCAACTCTATTGGTATCATATTTTACCTGAATCTCACCTGTTTTACCTGGTAAAATTGGGTCTTCTGGTTTCTTCGGAATTGTACAACCACAACTAGAACTTACTTTACTAATAATAAGTGGTGCAGTACCAGTGTTTGTAAATTCAAAAACTCTTACTCCGTCAGATCCTTTAGCGATTTCGCCGTAATCTACAGTCTCAGATTTAAACTCTATTTTGGCAGCGGTATCTTGAGCAGTTAAGCTAAATCCTAGCAAGCCAATAAATAATACAAGTACTATTTTTTTCATCATTTTTAATTTTGGGTGGAAGTCAAAATTAAATCTTTTCAGATCAACCTCAAAATCCTTTTGTTATACTCTAACGTTACTTATTTTTGTTTCGTATTTATCTTTGGGCAAAATTCAGCTGAAATGACCGTTAGAATGTCAATTCGGCTTTATTTTTAACAACCCATTTTATTATTATTCAAAAACTGTTCCAAAAAATGGAAATTCCTTCAAAATATAATCCGCAGTCCACAGAATCGCATTGGTATGATTACTGGATGAAAAACGGTTACTTTCATTCTGTACCAGATGACAGAGAACCTTATAGTATTGTAATACCACCACCAAACGTAACGGGCATATTACATATGGGGCACATGCTGAACAATACCATACAAGATGTATTGATCAGACGAGCCCGTCTTTTAGGCAAAAATGCATGTTGGGTGCCAGGTACAGATCATGCCTCTATTGCTACAGAAGCAAAAGTTGTTGCTAAATTAAAAGAGCAAGGCATCAATAAAAACGATCTTACGAGAGATGAATTTTTAAAGCATGCTTGGGATTGGACAAATGAATACGGCGGAATCATTCTTGAGCAGTTGAAAAAATTGGGCTGTTCTTGCGATTGGGACCGTACCGCGTTCACTATGGATCAAGAACGCTATGATAGCGTTATCAAGGTTTTTGTGGATCTATTTAACAAAGGCTTGATCTACCGAGGGTATAGAATGGTGAATTGGGATCCAGAAGCTCAAACAACCCTGTCAGATGAAGAGGTGATTTATGAAGAAAAGCAAGGCTTGTTATATTATCTATCTTATGCTATTGAGGGTTCAAATGAAAAAGTAACCATTGCGACCACAAGACCAGAAACGATTTTGGGTGATACTGCTATATGTATTAATCCGAATGACGAACGATTTACGCATCTAAAAGGTAAAAAAGTAATTGTTCCTATTTGTAATAGAGTAATACCAATAATAGAAGATGAATATGTAGATATTGAATTCGGTACAGGTTGTTTAAAAGTGACGCCTGCACACGATATCAATGATAAAGCTCTTGGCGAAAAGCATAATTTAGAAACTATCGATATTTTCAATGACGATGCGAGCTTAAATAGTTTTGGATTGCATTATGAGGGTAAAGATCGTTTTGTTGTTAGAAAAGAAATCTCTAAAGAATTAGAAGAATTAGGTGTTCTGGTTAAGACAGAGACTCATATTAATAAAGTAGGTACTTCAGAAAGAACCAAGGCTGTTATTGAACCGAAATTGTCCGATCAGTGGTTCCTGAAAATGGAAGATTTAGCAAAACCGGCTTTAGAAGCGGTGATGGAGACTGGCGACATTAAATTGCATCCAAAGAAATTTGAAAACACATACCGTCATTGGATGGAGAATGTTCGTGATTGGAATATTTCAAGACAACTATGGTGGGGACAGCAAATACCAGCTTTCTATTTCGGTGACGGTCAAGAAGATTTTGTAGTAGCGGCAAACGTAGCAGATGCTTTAAAGCTTGCAAAAGAAAAATCAGGGAAGTCAGATTTACAAGAAAGTGACTTGAGACAAGATGCCGATGTTTTAGATACATGGTTTTCATCTTGGTTGTGGCCAATGAGTGTATTTGGCGGTATTATGGAGCCGGATAATGAAGAGATAAACTATTACTACCCAACGAACGATTTAGTAACTGGGCCAGATATTTTATTTTTCTGGGTAGCTAGAATGATAGTTGCCGGTTATGAGTTTAGAGGAGAAAAGCCTTTTAAAAATGTTTACTTCACCGGATTGGTGAGAGACAAGCAACGTAGAAAAATGTCTAAGTCGTTAGGTAATTCGCCTGATGCTTTAAAGTTAATCGAAGATTACGGTGCCGACGGAGTACGTGTAGGTATGTTGATGTCTGCAGCTGCAGGTAACGATTTAATGTTCGATGAAGATTTATGTCAGCAAGGAAAAAACTTTGCCAATAAGATCTGGAACGGATTTAGGCTAGTACAAGGTTGGGAAATAGCAGATATTTCGCAACCAGAAGCTTCAAAGCTTGGTTTAGAGTGGTATGAGTCTAAATTGAATAAGACATTATTAGAGATAGAAGATCATTTTAGTAAGTTCCGTATTTCAGATGCTTTAATGTCTATTTATAAATTGGTTTGGGATGATTATAGCTCTTCGTTATTAGAGATAATTAAACCTGCCTATCAACAGCCAATAGATAGAGCAACTTATGACAAGGTAATTCAATTGTTTGAACAGAACTTGAAGTTGTTGCATCCATTTATGCCATTTTTGACAGAAGAAGTTTGGCAGCATATTGCAAAAAGAGACAAGACGGAGGCATTGGTGATATCAAAATGGCCAACAGTTGGTATAATTGATGAAGAATTAATTACGCAGTTTGATTTTGCTACAGAGGTGATTGCAGGTGTGAGAACCATTCGTAAGAACAAAAACATTCCAATGAAAGAAGCATTGGAGTTGTCAGTTCTAAATTCTGAAGAAGCAAGCAACCGTTGGGATGTTGTGATTTCTAAGTTGACCAATGTCTCAGAAATCAGTTATATAAATGAACAAGTAGAAGGCGCATTGACTTTTCGTGTAAAAAGTAACGAATACTTTGTACCAATGGAAGGTGCCATTGATATTGAAGCAGAGATTGTTAAGATTAATGAAGAGCTAAAATATACTAAAGGATTCCTAGTATCGGTTCAGAAAAAACTTTCTAATGAGCGCTTCGTAAACAATGCACCCGAAAAGGTAATTGCTATAGAACGCCAAAAATTGGCAGATGCAGAAGCTAAAATAGAAACTTTAGAAAAAAGTTTAGCGAGTTTAGGATAATACTTTAATAGCTTAGATAAATAAGCCTCATTCCTATTTATTTGGGAATGAGGCTTTTTCAATTGTTAAAAGTATTTAGGTAATCATGATGTTTTCGTACTTTTAAATAGAACAAAAAAGCTAAGAAAATGAAACAACTGAAAAAAGAAGATATCAAGCAAGAGGTATTTGATCTCTATGATGCCTATGCTCATAATAAATTAGAACGCCGAGACTTTGTACAAAAATTGTCAATGTACGCTGTAGGCGGTCTCACAGTGCCTTCATTAATGAGTTTTTTGATGCCCGATTATGAGAATACCTTTTTGGTAGATAAAAATAATCCAGATTTAGATTCGGGTTTTATTACTTATGATTCTTCTAAAGGCGGCGGTGAAATCAATGCATTACTATCCAAGCCAAAATCGGCAGAAGGCAAATTGCCAGGTATCGTAGTGGTTCATGAAAATAGAGGTTTGAATCCGTATGTAGAAGATACAGCGAGAAGAGCAGCTTTGGCTGGTTTTATAACTATTGCACCAGATGCTTTGAGTCCGCTTGGTGGTTACCCGGGTAATGATGATGAAGGTCGTGCAATGCAGAAAACCCGAGATAGAGATGAAATGTTAGAAGATTTCATAGCGGCATTTGAATATTTGAAAAATCATGAAGATTGTAATGGTAAGATAGGAGTTGTAGGTTTTTGTTTCGGTGGATGGATTTCTAATATGATAGCAGTGAAAGTACCAGATTTGGCAGCTGCAGTACCTTTTTATGGCGGTCAGCCAACAGAAGGCATAGAAAATATAAATGCACCCTTGATGTTGCAGTATGCAGGTTTAGACGAACGTGTAAACGCCGGATGGTCGGCTTACGAAAAGGCACTTAATGAATTAGGTAAAGAGAATGTTGCTTATTTCTATGACAATGTAAATCATGGGTTTCATAATACATCTACCCCAAGATATGATGAGTCTGCGGCAGAACTGGCGTGGTCACGTACTATTGAATTTTTTAAAGAAAAGTTAGTGTAAATTGCTAATTATAAGTGTTTTTAATTTTGGTTGTACTGATTATCACGCTGATTTTGAGCTAGTAATCAATTGATTTGAGTTAAGTAAACAGAGGTGATCCCTCTAAATTTGTCATATAAACAATCTAAAAAAAAAACACATTATGAGAAGTCTATTATGGTTAGTAGCAGTTATTTGTATAATTATATGGTTATTGGGAATGTTAGGTATTGTTCCTGGTCTTGCAACAGGTAGTTTAGTACATATTCTATTGGTGATTGCGGTTATTGTTATTCTTTATAATATCATATCTGGTAAGAAAGTCTTGTAAGTCAGATTAAAGAAACCATATTTATCAAAAAAAAATATAGGAACCCTTGATTAATTTCAAGGGTTTTTTTATGCTTAAATAGTATCTTTAATACTATGATCAGACCTTATGTACTTGCCGAAACGAACTGGGAACATTTAAAAGATGAACAAATAGAATTGGCAGTTTTGCCTTGGGGTGCTACAGAGGCACATAATTATCATTTGCCATACGGTACAGATAATTATCAGGCGCAAAGTATGGTTGAATCGGCTGCTAAAATCGCCTGGGACAAAGGTAAGAAGGTGGTAGTATTGCCAATGATTCCTTATGGTGTAAATACAGGTCAAAGTGACATTTATTTAGATATGAATCTAAATCCGTCAACGCAATTGGCTATTCTAAAAGATTTGGTGACGGTGTTAAATAGACAAGGCATTAAAAAATTGCTGCTTTTTAATGGTCATGGTGGTAATAATTTCAAGCCTCTTGTAAGAGAGTTGGGCTTGATGTTTCCAGACATGTTTATAAGCTTTTGCTTTTTTCCGCCGATGTTAGATAAATCTAAATATTTTCAAGAAGCGGGTGATCATGCCGATGAAATGGAAACGAGCCTGATGCTTTATTTGAGACCTGATTTAGTTCAACCAAAAGAGAAATGGGGTAGTGGTAGTGCTAAGTCATTCAAAATAGAAGCGTTTAATGAAGGTTGGGCTTGGGCAGAAAGACAGTGGTCTAAGGTAAGTAGCGATACAGGTATAGGTAATCCGGAGTTTGCTACTGCAGAAAAAGGAGAACGTTTTTTTAATGACGTTTGCCAAAAATTAAATGATTTATTTTGTTCTCTTTGCGACGCCGACTTAAAAGATTTATATCATTAATTTTTAATAGCAACTAATTTATTTGAAGACGATGCTAGAGTGGCTTTTCTTCTTAGATTAATATCTAAATCAATTTTTAGTGATATTAAAGCACTTAAAATAATGATGTTTTTAAAAATGTACTGCCCTGCTAGGGTGAATACTAATTCGCCTTTGCCAAAAATTTCTTCAGGTAATAAGAATAGTGGGCTAAATGTAAATAGTATATGAATTATAGCGATACCAATAAATAATCTAGGTTTCCAATTTGCTATAAGAAAGATACCAATTAAAGTTTCTCCTATAGCTAATGTAATCAAGCCTATTTGTGAGGGTAAAATCCCTAAGGTTAAAATACTAATTGTATCAGTGGCTAAATCTTCTGCTGGACTCAGGTGTGGAATAAATTTTATAAACCCAAAAATTAGATACACAACACCGATAGAAATACGAAGAATATTGGTCTTTATCTTTTCTAATCTTTTCATCGAATGTTGGTCAATTGTTTACTAATTATTTTAAACCATATATACACGACGTAAACTAATGTATAGATAATCGATAATTATCATTTTAGTTCTTTGGTGACTAAATCAATATATGATTGCATCGCTTTTTTCTTGCTCATGTTCTTGGCTTGAATCAATGCATTTGCTTTAAACGCATTAATTAAGGGAGTTTTGCTGCCAGGATTATTAAAATTTGCATTGGCTATTTTGTAATAAGCATACAACTTTAAAAGTATATCTGCTGGGATCGGTTCGGTAAAGTTATTGACCAAAGCAACGGTTTCCTCAAATTCAATACGTAATTTCTTCATTCTCGTTTGGGTCAACAAAAGTTGCTATACAAGTCTCTGCACCTTTAACCTTTTGGTTTAGCTTTACATTAATTTGACAATCTAAAGGTAGAAATAAATCAACTCTAGATCCAAATTTTATAAATCCTGCGTCATCACCTTGTTGTACACTTTCCCCTTTTTCTGCGTAATTAACAATACGTCTAGCTAATGCACCTGCTATTTGTCGATATAAAATTTCGCCAAATTTTGGTGTCTTTATAACTACAGTAGTTCTTTCGTTTTCTTCACTAGATTTCGGGTGCCATGCAACTAGAAATTTACCAGGGTGATATTTAGAAAAAATAATGCTACCACTAGCCGGGTATCTTGTTACGTGAACATTAACAGGAGACATAAAAATTGAAACTTGTCTTCTTTTTTCTTTAAAGAATTCTTTTTCAAAAACTTCTTCAATAACAACAACCTTGCCGTCTACAGGAGACAGAATTTCATTGAAATCTTTTGCAGCCACTCTTTTAGGGTTTCTAAAAAACTGAAGAATGATTATCAATAGTATTAAACCCAGTAATTGAATGGTCAGTTTTAACCAAGATATATCAATGAAGAAATGAGCTAAGAGTACACTGATTCCTACTAAACAAAAAGAAAACAATATAATTTTTTGTCCCTCTTTATGAAACATAACTAAATATATTTAAGGTTAAATAAGCAAATGGAGCTGCAAAGACCAAACTATCTAAGCGATCTAACATGCCACCATGCCCTGGTAATATAGCGCCACTGTCTTTAACACCAGCTGCTCTTTTTAATTTCGATTCTATTAAATCGCCCAAGCTACCGGCAACAACAATTACAGTTGCAAGTATCATCCATTGAATTGGGCTAATTAAAGCTTCAAAGGTAGCCATTAAATATGCGGCTATTAGTGCAAATATAAAGCCTCCTAAGGTACCTTCAATGGTTTTTTTAGGAGAAACTGAAGGAAATAATTTGGTTCTACCTATGCTTTTACCTACTAAGTAGGCAAATGAATCATTTACCCATATTAGAATAAAGATACCCATGATTAATAATTTGGCAAAGGCGTCATTCTTGTAAGGTATCATTGTTAGAAAGATACATCCGCCGCCAATATAAAATAGTCCGACTATAAACTTCATCGGGGTATTGAATTTTATCGGTTTTTTAGTGAAAAGGTTAATCAAAAGGTATATATCAACAACTATAGTAATAACCATTAAAATATTGATTATTTGTTGATCTTTTACTAAATAAATAAAAGCCCACCATAACGCCAAATACGCAGCAAAAATGTGATAGCCTTTTAAATGGACTAATTTTTTATACTCGTATAAACATGCTAAACCAAAAGTCATGAATAAAAAATCGAAAGCATCAGAACTTAAAAAGACTGCTGATAATAATAATATAATATAGACAGCCCCGGTTAATGACCTTCTTAAAATTTCTTTCATACTATAAATCTTCCAGAAGTAAAAGATAAAGATTTTTAGTACTACTACCATATGTTAGAAAATCATCTGAATTCTCTGCGGTAGCTTTAAAGTGTTTTAATGTAGTGATATTGGCCGGTATTCTTTGACCATATTTTTTCTTGATGGTCTTTAGACCTTCACCTATAGATTCAACCAATTGGCTGGTTGTTGCGAAAACTACAACGTTACTTGGTAGTTCATTTACTTTTTTCTCTTGTAGTTGATTAGAACATACAAGAATACTTCCATTTTGAGCGATAAGATGCTCGCAAGTGGTAAAGAAGACCTCGCTATCACGAGATTTATCTGTAAAAGTAATAGCTTCTTTTGAGAATTTTTGGGCTAGCCTTTCATTGAGAACAAAGAAAGGCTCACTCTCCCAATTATTTTCGGTAACAATATTTTCTATTGCCCTGGAAACTTCTAAATCAGAATCACAATAAATAAATTTACCGCCATTCTGTTTAAAATGGATAGTAAATTTTTCATCAACAGGGATATTTAAATCTGGCATGTGGTCGCCACGCGTTTCAGCAGTTTCTTTCGAAACTTTCTTCTTACCACCACCAAATAAAATATCTAAAAACCCCATTTACGTTGTTGAAATAATTGCTAAACTAAAGTACTGCAATTTTATTTAATCTCTGTAATTTCTTCCTCTTCCGTTTTTGAATCTGAATCTGAGTCAGAGTCTGAATCTTTTAACTTTTCAAGATTTTTTTTATTTTCTAAGGCTAGAATATCTTTTTCAAAATTTCTTACACCAAATATTTTTTCCAAATCTTCTTTAAATATAACTTCTTTCTCTAATAATCGTTCGGCCAAAGTCGTTAATTTGTCCTTATTATCTGTAAGAACTTTAATCGCTCTTTGGTACTGCTCTTCTATTATTTTAGATATTTCAGCATCTATTTTTCGAGCGGTATCTTCACTATATGGTTTTGAGAAGCCATAAGAATCTTGCCCGGCAGAATCATAATAAGTTATGTTTCCTATTTCATCATTAAGGCCATAGATAGTTACCATTGCACGAGCTTGTTTAGTAACTTTCTCTAAATCACTTAAAGCACCAGTAGATATTTTATTGAAAATAACTTTCTCAGCAGCTCTACCGCCCATTGTTGCACACATTTCGTCCAACATTTGTTCTGGTCTTACAATTAAACGCTCTTCTGGTAAATACCATGCAGCACCTAAAGATTGACCTCTTGGTACGATAGTAACTTTAACTAAAGGCGCAGCATGCTCTAACATCCAACTTGTGGTTGCATGACCAGCTTCGTGATAAGCGATAGTTTCCTTCTCGCCAGGAGTAATTATTTTATTTTTCTTTTCTAGACCACCAACTATTCTGTCAACAGCATCTAAGAAATCTTGTTTAGAAACAGCTTTTTTCTCTTTTCTAGCTGCGATTAAGGCCGCTTCATTACAAACATTAGCAATATCTGCACCAGAGAAACCAGGAGTTTGTCTTGCTAAAAATTCAGTATCTAAAGTTTCTGATGTTTTAATAGGTCTTAGGTGTACTTCGAAAATTTCTTTACGCTCACGTATGTCTGGTAAATCAACATATATCTGTCTATCAAATCTACCAGCACGCATTAAAGCCTTATCCAATACATCAGCACGGTTAGTTGCTGCAAGTACAATAACATTTGTGTTTGTACCGAAACCATCCATCTCAGTTAATAATTGGTTCAATGTATTTTCACGCTCATCGTTAGAACCGGTAAAGTTATTTTTACCTCTAGCTCTACCAATAGCATCAATCTCATCAATGAAGATGATAGCGGGCGATTTGTCTTTTGCTTGTTTAAAAAGATCACGTACTCTAGAAGCACCAACACCTACGAACATTTCAACGAAATCTGAACCTGAAAGAGAAAAGAAAGGCACTTTAGCTTCACCTGCAACGGCTTTTGCTAAAAGAGTTTTACCTGTTCCTGGAGGGCCTACTAATAATGCACCTTTAGGAATTTTACCACCTAATGAAGTGTATTTGTCTGGGTTTCTTAAGAAATCTACAATCTCTTCAACTTCTTCTTTTGCACCTTCTAGACCGGCAACATCTTTAAAAGATGTTCTAGTGTCTGTTTTTTCGTCAAATAACTTAGCTTTAGATTTACCAATATTAAATATTTGACCTCCAGCGCCGCCGCCGCCGCCGCCAGACATTCTACGCATTAAATATATCCATATACCAATGATTAATACAAATGGTAATAAGGATAGCAAGAAATCTAAAATGGCTGTAGATTCTTTACCAAATTCAATAATCGTATCTAAATTATTATCTTTTTTGATTTCAGTTATTTCATTTTGAAATATTTGAAGATCACCATAGTCTAAAGTGTACTGTGGCAAATTGCCTGAAGATGGAAGAAATGATTTTTCATTTAAATCTTTATGTACATCTTTAGCAATAGCTTCATCTTTTAAAAAGACCTTTGCTTGATTGGTGTTTGTAATAATTAGAATCTTCTTTACATCACCATTTCTTAAGTACTGTTGTAATTCTGAAGTAGTCGTTTTATTGGTACTAGCTAAATCATCACTATTGAATAATTGAAATCCAATTAGTAATACTGCTACTAATCCATAAATCCACCAAGAGCTAAACTTTGGTTTTTTCGGATTTGTTTTGTTTTCTTTTGCCATTTTATTTTTTTATTAGTTTACGCTACTTTCTATGGTTGTGAATTTTGCATCTCCCCATAAACCTTCTATATCATAGAATTCTCGTACTTGCTTTTGGAATACATGAACTACTACATTAACATAGTCCATTAATACCCATTCGGCATTTTCTTCGCCTTCTACGTGCCAAGGTTTATCTTGAATCGCTTTACTTACTGTTTTTTGGATTGAACCTACAATTGCATTTACATGCGTATTTGAAGTACCGTTACAAACTATGAAGTAATCGCAAACGGTATTCTCAATTTCTCTTAAATCTATAAGGTTAATGTTATGACCTTTTACTTCGTCAATTCCCTGAATTATTAATGCAATTAACTCATCTTGGCTAGTTTTACTTTCCTGCATTCAAAAATTTTAGTTTTTACAAAGTTATTATTTTTTTGTTCTTTTATGACTAGTTTTTAACAATAGATTATAGATTCACAATAAGAACAGTAAATGCAAATAATCAAACTTGATGCCACGCAATCTACAAACACCTATTTAAAGGAGTTGTCATTTGAAAAAGATTTGGAAGATTTTACTATAATTAGAACTAGAGATCAAACTTCTGGCAGAGGTCAAATGAATGCAAAATGGGAGTCTGAGCCAGGTAAAAACCTAGCGTTCAGTATATTGAAACAAAATATAGATGTGCCTATTAATGAAGTTTTTTTGGTAAGTGTTTGTGTGTCTCTCTCGATAATTGATGGTTTAAAACGTTTAGGAATACCTGATTTGAGTATAAAATGGCCTAACGACATTCTGTCAGGTAATAATAAAATAGGAGGTATTCTTATCGAAAATATTTTGTCTGGATCTAAAATAAAACGAAGTATAGTTGGTTTTGGGTTGAATGTGAATCAAGAAGTGTTCGAAAAAGCTCCAAATGCGTCTTCATTAAAAAATATTGTGGGTACCGTATTTGATCTGGATTCGGTTTTTTATTCAATTATTGAACAGTTGCATTTGTATTTAAACAAACCAATAGATTCTTTAGAGCAAGAATTGTATACCCAATATCATTCTTACTTATTTAAAATAGGAGATAGGAGTAGTTTTAAAAATCAAGACGGTTCACTATTTACCGGCACAATAGAAAAAGTTTCTATTGGCGGTAAACTTATTGTGAAACATGAAAATGGTGATTTTCAAGAATATGGGTTAAAAGAAATACAGCTGTTGTATTAAACTGCACCCAAATTTGTTGATAATGTATTTATGAAATTTGTGATAGGTTTTTTTATCATCATCGCCATCATAGCATTGAATTCACCTTTAAAACTTAAAACGACCTCACTTTTGTCGCTTTCTATTTCTATAATATCTGCAGTTAACGTAAATGGTAGTTTTTCGCTGGCAGCACCTAAAACAATTTGACTGAAAGGTGTCTGTTCTTTTTTCTCCAAAACAATTTCTGGCATTCCTTTTAAAGCAAAAAGAAATCTATTCTCGTTCAAAACTTCAAATTTGTCAATATTCTCTGGCATTAACTGTCTAAAATTAGGCAGGTCATTCAAAAAGTTGAAAGTATCTTCTGTACTTTTAGATACTTGTGTCTTTGGTGTTTCTATTAACATAACTATTTATTTGTCCATTTTGAAGGGTCTTTCCTCCATTCCATTAATGTAATTAACTGCTCTTCTTTTACATAACCAGTATCAGATGCTTGTTCAATAAGATATTCGTAGCTACTTAAAGTGTGCAGTTCGGTATTTTTTTCTTTAAAGTTATTTGCAGCTGTTTCAAAACCATAAGTAAAAACGGCCAACATACCTTTTACGTTCGCATCAATAGCTCTTAAGGCATCTACAGCGTTTAAACTACTTTTGCCAGTACTAATCAAATCTTCAATGACCACAACTGTTTGGTGTGCTTCTAAATGACCTTCTATCTGATTTTGACGACCATGAGATTTAGGCTCAGGTCTTACGTATACGAAAGGTAAATTAAGTTTATCGGCAACTAGAGCTCCTATTCCTATTGCTCCTGTAGCAACCCCAACGATACAATCTGGCTTGCCATAAAGTTGTTCCACTTGCTTTGCCATTTCATCCCGAACGTAGTTTCTGATGATAGGATAAGAGAGTAAAATTCTATTGTCGCAATATATTGGAGATTTCCAGCCCGAAGCCCATGTAAAAGGATTTTCGGGTTTCAATTTTATTGCATTAATTTGCAGGAGAAGCTCTGCTGTTTTTTTTGCAGTATTTTTGTCTAAAACCATGACGCAAATGTATAAAGTTTTTGTTAATGAATTGCCTTTGATTTTGACAAATAAACTCTCTGATACTACAAATGGGGAGTATTTTTTGTTAAATCAAGAATCTATTGAAGATGCAATAAGTTCATTGAGGAAAGGGAAGTTGAAAGAAGCGTTCATTTATCACCCTAACCACGATGAAATTTTAAAGAAGTTTACTAAAGAAATTCCTTTGGTCATTGCTGGTGGTGGCGTGGTTAAAAATAAGAAAGGAAAAGTACTTTTTATCTATAGAAACGATAAATGGGATTTACCAAAAGGTAAGTTAGATAAGGGTGAATCTATAGAAGAATGTGCTATTCGCGAAGTTGAAGAAGAAACTGGCGTAAGAAATCTTGTTATTGAGAGTTATATACGTACCACCTATCACATTTTTAAACGTAACGGAGTTAATAAATTGAAACAAGTATATTGGTACGCTATGAGTACCGATTTTGAAGGTACATTAAAACCTGAAAAAAAGGAAGGAATATTTAAAGTGAAATGGAAAGGACCAGCTAAAATTCAAAAGGCTCTTGAGAATTCTTACATAAATATTAAAATCTTATTCGGCGAAGAATAGGTTTTATTTTTTGATTCTATACACCGGATATTGTAAATGTGCCTTTTCATAAAGATCACTTTGTTTAAAAAGCCAGTCTAATTGCTTGTACCAGTTTTCATTGAAATCTGAATCAAGCATTTTTTTATCCTCAAACTTGGCATTTAAAACAGCATCATTTTCTAACATTTTTAATGCAGTATCTTCAAACACATAAGGTGAGAATCCTTCTTTTTGCTGTAGTATGGTGTCAAAGAAATTCCAGTTAAAAAAGGAGTCAACTGCAGCGGGTTCTAATGTTTCTAATAGATATCTGAAACCTGGTTGATTAGTTGGTATTATTATGTCTCCTGCATGAAACATTATACTGCTATTTGTTGTGTTTACGGTAGTGTTATAATGCGGGTAATGACCCTCATAGGGCGATGTATAAGTGTTATAATCATTTATTTTATAAGATTCTACGGCAATTGTAGAATCTTTTTGAAGTGTGGAGTATGTAATTTTATTTAAATCTAATTTTTCAATCACATTTTGCCATTGTCTGCCTAAAATATATGCATCAGGTATTTTAACGGAATCTGATGGTTTATAATAATCTTGATAAGCGACTTCGGTTTCGATCGGCATATCTCGGTTGTACTTTAGTCTTTTTAAACCGGTAACGGCACTGATTATAGTATCTGCCTTAAAGCCTTTAAAAATATAATGAGAAACTTTGGTGGTGTCGATTGTCCAAGCTGTGGGGTAATATTCCTTTTTGTCATAAGATGATAAAGCAGCATCGCGTAGATTTCTGATCTTACCACCATCTTTTTCAGTTATGGAAATCATTTTTCGCATCAATTCATAAGTACCTGCTACACGCTTGTCGTATGGTTTTAACATATGTGTCTCGACCATCATGCCTACAGTATTGAATAGTGTGGTATACCCGGTAGAATATCTCGGGTGGTCTATAAATTGTTGAAATCCCTTTTCTGGGGGAGTATTAAATACATTGACATACGGAGTAATATCCCAATTCGATTTCACTAAAGAATCTTGTAATTGAGGCATCAATGAATCATGAATGTATTCATCTAATTTTCCACCTAATTTATTATGTTGGGTAAATAGATGGGTTAATGTATATTGGTAATCGGCACCATTGCTAACATGGTTGTCTATAAATACATCAGGATTGATAAGATGAAATATTTCGGCAAAAGTAGCAGCGTTTTTGGTGTCGGTCTTAATGAAATCTCTATTGAGATCATAATTTTTGGCATTACCTCTAAATCCGTATTCCAGTGGTCCGTTTTGGTTAGCTCTAGAAGTACTATTTCTGTTTAATGCACCACCAACGTTGTAAACAGGTATGGTAGCTATAATCGTCTCTTTCGGAGTTTCGATTTCATTGCTTGCCAAATCGCGAAAAAGTAACATGGTAGCATCAATACCGTCACTTTCACCTGGGTGAATACCGTTGTTAATCAACATCATGGTATTGTTCTCGCCCAATTTTTTAAAATCAAAATCACCTTTTGCACTATAGGTAACCACATGTAATGGTTTACCGCTATCAGTTGTGCCAATGGTCTGTATGTTTATTGTAGAGAATTCTTGAGATAATTTCAGGTAAAAATCTATTACCTGGTCATAAGTCGCAGTTTCAGTCTTGTTCGAAGTTTCGAAAGGAGTGGGGAAATCGGTTTTGGTGTCTTCAACTTTACTTTCGCATGAGAAAAATAGAAGAGCCAACAAGAAGAGTGATAAATTTTTCATGTACAAACAATTAAAGAGGTGATTAGTGCCAATAATTGATTGTAAAAATAGCAATTACTTTGTTGCTTAAGCCAGTTGAGTAATTTCTGTTATTTTATTTCTGTTGATTGGTTTTTGATTGAAAGTTATTAAATGGTGGCTTTTATTTTTAAAAAACTCCCATTGTTTATAATCGCGTGGGTCGATTGATGATGTTACAATGTTAATTCTAATTTTTTCGGTAATTGGTAGCTCGAGAAAGGCTTTTAGAAATTCCCATCCATCCATAATAGGCATATTGATGTCTAAAAAGATAATTTGTGGTATTTGCTGGTTATTATTAAAAAAAGCTGTCATTGCGTCTAATGCAATTTTACCATTGGAATAAGATTCAATCGTGTTGCATTCAACACTTGAAGTTATTAATTTACGTAAACCGAAAACAGTTATAGTATCATCGTCAATAATTGTAATATCACTAATTTTTGTCATTGAAGAAAATTTTAAATTCTGTTCCTTTTCCAGTTTCGCTAGTTACTTCGACTTTACCGTTCATGGCATCAATTTGATTTTTAGTAAGGTATAAACCGATACCTCTAGCATCTTTGTGTTCGTGAAATGTGTTGTACATACCAAATAGTTTTTTTCCATATTTATCTAAATCAATGCCCAAACCGTTATCAGAAATGGTTAAAATAGAATAGTCTCCCTTTTTCTCTGCACTTAAAATTACAAGAGCTTCTCTATCCGGGTGTTTGTATTTTATCGCGTTAGTGATAAAGTTTGTTAATATACTATCTAAGTATGCTGGCACCGATTTTATGTTGAAATTAGACGGAATATTATTTTCAATTCTACCACTGTTAACTGAAATAAAAGGAGATAGATTATCACATGCGTTTACTATCTTATTATTTAAATTTATTTCTTTGATTTCTATATTCGTATTAGTATTTATTGAAACTACTTCATTTAAATTATCTAAGGTCTCTAACAAATTGTTCGAAGCTTTAGTAAGCATAGAAACAATACTTTTCTTTTCTTCTTCATCTTTTTCGGTTTCTAAAAAGTTTAAAAGCATTGAAAAATTAGCTGAATGAGAACGAAGGTTATGCGAAACAATATGTGCAAAGTTTAAAAGCTTTTTATTCTGTACCGATGCAATGTTTATAATATTACGAAGCTCTTTTTCTTTTTCTTTTAGCTTAGAAATATCTAGGCTAATACCCACAAGACCATATGCAATACCCTTATTATTTAACAATGGTATTTTAGAACTCAAAAAAGAAGTTTGTTTACCATTTATAGTGGTTTTAACTGTTTCCTTTCCAATTACAGGTTTAAGAGTATTCATTACCTCTAAATCTTCTTCTCTAGACTTTTCTGCAGCTTCATAAGGGTAGAGTTCAAAATCACTTTTACCTAAAATTTCTTTTGGGTCGTTAACCTCTAAATACTCACATTCTGCTTTATTTATTAAAATTTTTCTAGATTCAGTATCTTTTATATAAACATTGACCGGTAAATTGTCTATTAATGTTCTTAATAGTTTTTCGTTATTAATAATTTTTATGTCAGCTTCTACCTGTTCATGTATGTCTTGAAAAGTACCAATTAAACCGACCATTTCACCTTTGTTAAAAATAGGTTTTCCCCCGGCCATTACCCACTTTTCCTTACCTGTTGCCGTGATAATTTTTAGTTTTAGATTGCTCCATGGCTTTCCTTTATTCTGAGCTTCAAAAAGAGCCATAGATATAGCGTTTCTGCTATGTCCTTCTTTATAATAAAAAAGAGCAGTTTCTATATTTGGATTAAAATCTAGTGATACCTCGTGAATAGATTTTGTGGTAGAACACCAAAATAGTTGGTTGTCTTCGATATTATATTCCCACCTTCCAATTTTGGTGATTTCTGCTTGTTGTTGTAATAATAGATCTTTTTTGTTGAGCTCTAGTTCATTGTTAACGGCGTCGGTAATATTATTTAATTGTATAATTGCTCCTACAATATTCTCATTGGTATCATACCAAGGCGCATTGATCCATTCGAACCAAAGTTCATTGTTTTTAGCGTCCATGGTTTTATGAATACCCATAGGCTGAGGATTACCTTTAAAGCAGTTTTCTAATACCATTTTCCATTTTTCGCTTAAATTCGGAAAAACCGCAAATAAGCTTCTAGAGTTATTACACTCCTCATTTTTATTAAAAATACTCGTCCACTTGTCAGATGTCTGAACAATGTTATAATTAGTATCTACGAAAGCCGTTGGTGTTGGCAATTGTCTAATTAGGTACGATGTATTTGATATTAGGGGAACTTTTATCATGTCGATGTAATTTCTTACGAATGTAGTAGGATTGTAGTTTCTTAGTATATAATTGTTGTGAATGTTGTCATTTACGTTGTAAAATAATCAATAAACTATTTATTCAATTAGTTTTTATTTTTTGTTGAAATGAAACCTAAAAGTAGTCCCTTCATTTGGCTTGCTCTCAACAGTTATTTTGCCATTCATCGCATTCATTTGGTTTTTAGTAATGTATAGACCAATACCTCTAGAATCTTTATTTCTATGAAAGGTTTTGTAAAGTCCGAATAACTGATCACCGTATTTTTCTAAATCGATACCCAAGCCATTATCTTCAATACTTAGAATAATGTAGTTTTTGTTATCTTCAATACTTAAAATGATGATGGGTTTTTTCTCATGACTTCTATATTTAATAGAGTTGGTAATACAATTGGTTAAAATACTATTAAGATATGCGGGTAATGCCTTTACTTGAGTGGTCTCTGGTATTTCATTAATAATTTTACCATGTGTTTCTTTTAATAAGCCAACGACGTTCTGTTCAACAACAAATAGGCTTTCATTTAAAGAAAGCAGTTTTTTCTCTTCATTAATGCTAGACTTTACAGCAATAATCTCTCGAAGCCCTTTTATGGCTTCAGATAAGTTATCTGAAGCGCTGAACAACATATTCATGTATTTGTTACGCTGAATCTTTCCGGTTTCATCATTTAAGAAATTAAGTAACAATGAGAAGTTCGTGGCATGAGTTTTTAAGTTATGAGAAACCATGTGCGCAAAATTAAGTAGTTGCTCATTTTTCTCTCTTGATGATGCAATGGTGTTTTTTAGGTTTCTCTTTAGTTTTGTCTGTGAAGTAATGTTTTCAAAGGTGCATAGCACACTTGTGACGCCTGAGTTACCTTCTACTAAAGTACCTGTCATCTTAATATTGATATTATGATTCTTTTGGTTGGTATAGGTGAACTTAACAGGTTTAAAAGAACCATGTTCTTTTAGCTGGTTTTTAAGTTCAGCGCTTTTGCTTTTGATATATGAGTTTACAAAATTTTTAAAATTATGACCTAAAAAATGCTCTTTTTCAAAAGAGGTAAGTTTTGTAAATTGTTCATTTACATCTAAAAATTTACCAGTAGTAAAATCTATAATTGCTAGTCCGAATGGGACTTTTTCAAATAATGGATACTCGGTAGGCGATTGATTTAAAACATTTATTTTCTGTAATGTGCTTTCATCAATATTTTGAATTGTACCTATTATTCTGGTGCATTTACTTTCCTTGAATTTGGGTCTGCCAATAGTATTAACCCATATAACTTCTCCATCAGACTTTTTTAACTGTAATTTTTCATTCCATGGTTTACCTGAATCAATTGCTTCAGAAACTAATTTTTTAATTATTTCTTGAGATTCTTTGACATAGAAATTGATAGAATTTTCTAGCGTAGGTTGATACTCTGAAGGTAAACCGTAGATTTTATTTACTATTGGGGTCCAATGTAATTCTTCTTTTTGAACATCATAATCCCAACTACCTATTTTCGCAACAGAACTCTTTTGGTTTAGAATAAGTTTAGTCTTGCTAAGTTCCATTTCAAGTTCTTGAGTTTTTGAAATGGGATCTACTTTAATTATAACACCTATAATATTGCCATAACCATCTTTCCAAGGATTTAAGTGCCAAATAGAATCTTTAGAAGAGTATTGGCAATCTTTAGAATTATATTTAAACTTAATATCTCTTAATCCCTCTAGGCTATATTTTAGTCTAGACTTTAAATCTTGAGATAATTCAGAAAAAAGATCAAGAAAGTATTTTCCTTCAATATCATTCAAATCCAATTCAAAATTTGCTTGCCATCTTGGAGAGGCACTAATCAGTTTAAAATCGGTATCAATGATAACTATAGATGACGGAATCTGATTTATCCAATTTAAAGAAAAAGAGGAGCTATTTTGTGATTTAAACATTATTTGGTTGAATTTTCCTACTAATTTATAGGAATATTCTAACTTACGTTTAGCTTTTGTTGTGTTTTTGCTTAAAAGTGTTGTTGAAGTGGTCTACGATGTTGTGAGGCCGATGAACTACATCTATTTTCTTACAGAATCTGGTACTAAGCCCGTATAGTCACCACCGTTGCGTATTACGTCTCTTACAATAGATGAGCTTATATATGATTTCCCCGATGAGGTCAACAAAAACACGGTTTCTATCTCAGATAACTTACGATTAGTATGTGCAATTGCCTTCTCAAATTCAAAATCACCAGGATTACGTAATCCCCTTAAAATAAAATTTGCATCTACTTTCTTACAAAAATCAACTGTTAGACCTGTATATGACTTTACTGAAATAGAAGGCACGTCTTTAAATGCCTCTTCTATAAATGAAATACGCTGTTCTAAACTGAACATGTATTTTTTATCTGCATTTTTTCCAATGGCGATTATTATTTCGTCGAACAGTGTTATGCCACGCATAATAATATCATGATGCCCTAATGTTAAGGGATCAAAAGAACCAGGAAAAATTGCGCGTCTCATAGGTGGGTTTTACGTTTTAAATATAGTTAAATTAAGCCAATGCCTCGTTAATTGCATACTCAAATAACATACCTAGCTCAATGCCAGCTTCTTTAGCTTGTTGTGGTAGTATACTTTCTGTAGTAAGACCAGGTGTAGTGTTCACCTCTAATAAGAAAGGTTCGTTGCCGATAAATATAAATTCACTTCTAGAAAAGCCTGTCATTTTAAGAACATCATATATTCTTTTTGATGCGATAGTTACTTTTTCTAATTGTTCAGGATTTATTCTTGCAGGAGTAATTTCTTGCGATTTACCTTCATATTTTGCTTGGTAATCGAAGAAGTCATTTTCAGAAACAATTTCTGTAATCGGGAAAACTGTTGTTTTGCCATTTAATTTAAGAACACCCACAGATACTTCTGTACCGTCAAGAAAACCTTCAATAATAATTTCATCATCTTCTTTATAGGCGGTTTCTATAGCACCTTTTAACTCTTCAGCTTTATAAACTTTAGTAATACCAAAACTACTACCAGACTTATTAGCTTTTACAAAACAGGGTAGCTTTACCTTATCTATAATATAGGTTTCATTTATTTCATCACCTAAGTTTAGGTAATAAGAAGGTGCAGCCTTAATTCCGTAAGGTTTCAATACACTTAGCAAATCTCTTTTATTGAAAGTAAGAGCTGCTTGATAAAAATCGCAAGAAGTGTGTTTTATTCCTAATAATTCAAAATACGCCTGCATGAGTCCGTCTTCACCTGGCGAACCATGAATGGCGTTAAAAACACAATCAAATGTTATAGAATTGCCGTTCAAAGGGATTGAGAAATCATTACGATCAATTGGCGTTTCGTTACCTGCATCATCTACATAGACCCATTTGTTCTTGAAAACATGTATTCTGTAAAGATTGAATTTTTCTTTGTTCAGGTAATCATAGACCACATTTCCACTTTTAAGCGATATTTTATATTCACTAGAATACCCGCCCATTATAATTGCTATATTTTTTTTCATTTTATGGTCTATTAAGAATGTGAAAGCAAAGATGAAGTATTGAAATAAAATAAAAAAGAAAACGAACAGCATTCATAAAAAATGAATTAAATTTTTTAAGTAAGATGTAACTATAAACCGAAGCTGTTAAAAGGTATGTGGGCATTTACTATATTTGTCGGGTCAAATAATATGTATGAGGAATTTTTTCAATTTTTTAAAAAGTAAGACTTTTTTAATTCAGCTTGGTCTTGCGTTGTTGGTATTAGTAATTGTGATTTTTGTCACATTAAGATACCTGAACAGTACCACCAATCATGGTGAGTTTGTAAAAGTGCCAGATTTTTCAAAAAAATCTGTTATGGACATGAGAAAATCTATTGAAGAAGCAGGTTTAAGATATGAAGTGTTGGACTCGGCAAATTACAATCCAGATTACCCAAGGTTTTCTATCATTGAGCAAAATCCTACGGCAGGTTCAAAAGTAAAAGAGAATAGAAAAATATATTTTACCGTTAATCCGTCAGGATATAAAAAAGTAACCGTCCCCAAAATTATTCAAGTAACCAAGCGTAACGCATCTTCTATGTTGAAGGCAGTGGGCTTAGATGTTCAAAGGGTAACCTATGTAGATGAGTTGGGTAAGGATATGGTATACCAAATAAAATTTAAGGGCAAGTATATTAAGCCTGGCGATAAACTACCTAAAACTTCTAAGATAGAGTTGATTTGTGGTAATGGTAGTATTACAGAAAGAGCGGTAATTAAATCGGAATCTGAAGATTAGATGGAGGAGAATATTGTGCAGCCAGAGAATGAAGATGGAGAGCTTTTTGAGCACCATAGGGTAGTAGCGTCAAAAGGGCAAGAGCCTTTACGTGTAGATAAATTTTTAATGAATTTCATTGAAAATGCTACAAGAAATAAAATACAACAATCGGCAAAAGGCGGTCATGTTTGGGTTAATGATGAGATTGTAAAATCTAATTATAAAGTCAAGGCAGGCGATGAGGTTAAGGTATTATTTGAGCATCCGCCACATGAGTTTTTGTTGGTACCAGAAGATATTCCATTAGATATCGTCTATGAAGATGATGTACTAATGGTAGTTAACAAACCTGCAGGTATGGTGGTTCACCCAGGTCATGGTAATTATTCGGGCACGTTAATAAATGCCTTAATTTTTCATACAGATAATTTACCGGCAAATAGTAACGAGAGACCAGGTTTGGTGCATCGTATAGATAAAGATACCTCTGGTTTATTAGTAGTAGCAAAGACCGAAGCTGCCATGACCCATTTGGCAAAACAATTTTTTGATAAAACTTCTGAACGAGAGTATGTAGCTTTAGTTTGGGGTAATGTAGAAGAAGATGAAGGTACTGTAGTGGGTCATGTAGGTAGAAACCCTAAAAACCGTCTACAGATGCATGTTTTTCCTGAAGGGGAAGAAGGTAAAGCAGCCGTTACCCACTTTAAGGTATTAGAAAGGTTAGGTTATGTTACACTTGTGTCATGTAAATTAGAGACAGGTAGAACACACCAAATTCGTGTGCATATGAAGTACATAGGCCATACGTTATTTAATGATGAACGTTATGGTGGTGAGAAAATTTTAAAAGGAACAACCTTTACAAAATACAAACAATTTGTAGAGAATACTTTTAAATTATTACCTAGGCAGGCGTTACATGCGAAGACATTGGGTTTTGTACACCCAGTAACCGGTGAACATATGAGTTTCGATTCAGAAGTGCCAGAAGATATGACCAATGCTATTGAAAAATGGCGTGGTTACACTAAAAACAGCACAGAATAAGTTTCTTCGATACCGCTATTTAAACTCTTTTGTATCTTTTGTAGGTCTTCCTACTTATCCTGTTTATTTTTGGGCATCTAAAATTGCACTATGAAAATTGTTATTTCTCCGGCTAAGTCATTGAATTACGTAAGTGAGCTTCCAATGGCAAAATTTACTTCTCCAGAATTTATAGAAGATGCTGAAAAGCTAAATAAAATTCTGAAGAAAAAGAAGCCGGCAGCACTTTCAGAATTGATGTCTATTTCAGATAATTTGACGCAACTGAACTGGCAGCGTAATCAAGATTTTACAACACCGTTTACACCAGAGAATTCTAGACCGGCAATATATGCCTTTAGTGGTGATGTATATACAGGATTAGATGCTTATACCTTATCTGAAGAAAAAATGGATAAGCTACAACAAAGCCTTAGAATTTTATCAGGACAATATGGTATGCTAAAACCCCTAGATTTAATGCAGCCTTACCGTTTAGAAATGGGTACTTCATTAAAAATTGGCAGAAATAAGAACTTATATGAATATTGGGGTAGTAGGCTTACTGATCATTTAAATGAAGAAATGACCGATGGTGAATTGCTTGTTAATTTGGCAAGTAATGAATATTATAGTGCGCTACAACCTAAGAATATTAAAGCAGAAATTATTACTCCGATTTTTAAAGATTGGAAAAATGATAAATTGAAAATTATTAGCTTCTTTGCCAAGAAAGCTAGAGGCGCTATGGTGAGGTATATTTTAGACTCAGACGCAAAAACGCTTACTGATATAAAAGGTTTTAATCTAGACGATTATGAATTTAGTCAAGAGCATACCTTAAAAGAAAACCAGCCAGTCTTTATTAGATAAAATATAATCTGCTCTTTTTCGTTCTTAGCTATATAAAATACGTCTATGAAAAGGGTTCTATTGCTTTCTGTAATTTGTGTTGTATTACTATTCTCTTGCACAGATAGAGATGACGAAGTTAACTTGGTTAATATTCGTATTCTAAACAGTACAGAACTTTTGTTTACAGAAGTTCGTGTAGCAGAGAAAGATACTGTTTATGAGAATGTAGAAGCTGGTAAGTTTTCTGAGTATATGGAATTTGAAACTGGCTATGCCAATACTACAATATCAATTCTTACAGATTCAACTAGCTTAAATTATATTCCTGCAGAAGTATCTTCAGACTCATTACCATTAGGTTTTTATACCTACGAGATTACTTTAGATGAAGAAAACCAAGTAGGGCTAACATTTAGAATAGATGATTAAGGTTATTTCTTTTTACTAATTTTTATCTTTTCTTCAATAGTAGGTCTTTTTTTAATTTTACGTGGTCGTCTTGCTCCGTAAGAATTATTAGATATTTTTCCTTTTTTCGACTTTTTATCTCCTTTTCCCATAACTCGTTTTATTAGGTTTCTTTTAAAGTTAGTAATTTAGAAATCATTAGAGCATATTATATGCTCAAGAGAATAAAACTATAATGCAAAACGTATTTAAGCATACACACCCTTACAAACCTTTTATTGACGCTACTACTGAAAAACTAATAGTTGGTACTTTACCACCACCACGTTTTACGACGGGGCAATTGAATAATGGGGATGTTGATTTTTGTTATGGTAGTAGAGACGGACAGTTATGGCCTATTCTAAATAAAATTTTCGATTTAAATCTAGCGTTTGAAACTACTGATCAGGCAATAGAACAACGCAAAGCATTTCTGAGAGATAGAAAGATCGGAGTATGTGATATTGTAGCTTCAGCAGAACGTACAAAAATAGATGCCTCAGATATTGGTATGCAAAATATTGAATTAAGAGATGTGTTGAGTTATTTAGAAAAATATACCAAAATACATACGCTTTTATTTACAGGAGGGAACAGCAAAAATGGCCCTGAATACTTTTTTAGAAAGCATTTAAAAGAGTACTCGGTGTCGCTAGTAAGAATTTCTGATGAAGTACCTAGAATTCATGAATTCACACATCCCATCACTGGTAAAACCATTAAAACAGTTTCTTTAATTACACCTTCTGGGGCGGCAAATAGGGCAGTGGGTAGTCTTGTTGGTTATAAGAAGATGAAGCTGCAAGATCCTACTTTTAATACGATAGATTTTAGAGTGCTACAGTATAAAGATTATTTCTGACCCGAAAAGATATTTTCAAAACTTCTTGAAACTAAAAAGAGTCTTGCTTTTAAAACAAGACTCTTTTACGAGAACACTATATGAAAATGAAAAATTTTATTACTTATTTACCTTGTAAAGGTAGAAAGCATTAGCTGTTTTATGGAATATTTGTTGTCAATACGCACTATTTTGTGGTATACTTCTATGAAAATGATATTTCACAAAAATCATTCTCCAAATTCTCTTGGAATAGCGATATTTATGTTCGAATTTTAGCAAGTTTGCCATAACGATATGGCCCAAAGTTTTTAATATATGCAACAACAAGAAAGGTTGGCAGAATTTAAGAAATCTGTCCAAAATAAGTTTAATGTCTATAACAGTCTATTTTTAAACCTACCCTATAAGAATATTGAGAATGTGGGTATGTTGATTCCGTTATTGCTGAATCAATCTGAAAAGGGATTGAGCGAAGGTCTTAATCCGAAAGAAATTCTAGAAAACTTTTTTGAGAACTTTGTAGAAATAAAATCAGAAAAAGAGCAGATAGATTTTATGTTCCGTATTATCCAGTACGTAGAGCGCCAAGTGGTTCTTTATGATAGTGTAGAAGATGCTGCGTTCCCGAAGTTGCAAAAACATTCTAGTTCTTTATCATTGAAAGATTATTTTCAGTTAGTTGAGAAAAATAATTCATGGGATACTATTTGGGATAAACTGAGTAATTTCAGCGCAAGAATAGTGCTTACAGCACACCCAACACAGTTCTATACACCAGCAGTTTTAGATATAATCACCAATCTTAGAACATTAATCTTAGAAGATAAAATAGATGAGATCGATGTAGGTCTACAACAATTAGGACTCACATCTTTAATAAACGCTAAGAAGCCTACACCTTTAGATGAAGCAAAAAATATTATTTATACATTAAGACATGTATACTATGATGCTATTGGTGAAATGTATGCATATATCAAAGGTAGTGTAGGATCAAAAGCCTTTGAAAATCATGATATAGTAAAATTAGGTTTTTGGCCTGGTGGTGACCGTGACGGTAATCCGTTCGTAACAGCAGATATTACTAGAGATGTAATGAACGAGCTTCGTTTAACTTTAATGAAGTGCTATTACAACGATTTAAAAGGGCTGGTTCATAAACTTACCTTCAAAGATGTACAAGAACCATTACAAAAGCTAAGATCTAATCTTTATACCGCTATGTTCGATAGCTCTAAAGATATTGGTTATGAAGATTTAATTATACCGTTAGAAGAAATCAGATTAATACTTATTGAAAAATATCAGAGCCTTTATTTAAAAGATTTAGAGCTGTTAATTGATAAGGTGAAAATCTTTAAAGTTCACTTTGCAACGATAGATATTCGTCAAGACCATAGTATGCATACTAAGGTGATGGTTGAGGTCTTGAAAAAGAACGGATTGATCAAAGAAGACCTAAGTGAATTATCTGAAGAAAAATTGATTGATATTCTTTTACATGAGAATTTGAATTTGGTAGCAGATGATTATGAAGAAGATATTGTAAAAGATACTGTTAAGAACATACTTCAACTACAGACCATTCAAGATAAGAATGGCGAAGAAGGTTGTAATAGATACATCATTAGTAATTCTGAAGATGTATTCTCTATTCTTTTCGTTTATGCACTATTTAGATGGTGTGGTTGGGCAGGTAAAGATATTACTTTTGATATCGTACCATTGTTTGAAACCATGAACGGAATGGATAATGCGCAGGCTACCATGCAGTTTTTATTCAATTTACCAGAGTATAAAGCGCACGTTAAAAATAGAAATGATAAGCAGACTATTATGCTTGGTTTTTCTGATGGTACAAAAGATGGTGGTTACCTAAAAGCGAACTGGTCTATTTTAAAAACTAAAGAAGAACTTTCAGAAGTTTGCGACGAACATGGTATAGCAGCTATTTTCTTCGATGGTAGGGGTGGACCACCAGCAAGAGGTGGTGGTAAAACACATCGTTTTTATGCAGCACAGACAAATAAAGTTGCAAATAACGAAATTCAACTGACCATTCAAGGGCAGACCATTACTAGTACATATGGTACAAAAGAACAGTTCATTTATAATAGTGAACAGTTATTGACCGCTGGTTTGTCTAATACAATTTTAGAGAAGGAAATTGTTATATCAGATTCAGATAGAGAGCTGATAGAAGAATTATCTGAAATGAGCTTTGAAAAATATGACGACTTAAAGCATCATGATAAGTTTATGCCATATTTAGAAAATATGAGTACGCTTAAGTATTATACAAAAGCTAATATTGGTAGTAGACCAGGTAAAAGAGGGAATAAGGCTAAGTTAGAGTTATCAGATTTACGTGCAATTTCTTTTGTAGGTTCTTGGAGCCAATTAAAGCAAAATGTACCAGGTTATTATGGTATAGGTACAGCTTTAAAAAACTTAGAAGACAGTGGAAGATTTGCTGAAGCTCAGAAACTTTATCAAGAGGTACCATTCTTTCAAGCTTTAATGATGAATAGTATGATGAGTCTTTCTAAATGTTATTTTGAATTGACCAGTTATATGAAAGAGAATGAGGAATACGGGGCATTCTGGGAGATTTTATTGGCAGAATACCAGCTTTCTAAAACCATGCTATTGAAATTGTCAGGTATGGAAATTTTAATGCAAAAAGAAGCAATTTCTAGAGAGTCTATTAAGATTAGAGAGAATATTGTTTTACCGTTATTGGTTATACAACAATATGCACTTCAAAGAATAGGTGAGGGAACGGAGTATAAAGAGTTATATGAGAAAATTGTAACACGATCTTTATATGGTAATATTAATGCTAGTAGAAATTCGGCATAATATTTTTTAGTAAAATTAAAAAAGGCTCTGTAAATTTAATTACAGAGCCTTTTTTTATTGAATTCGTTATGGATTAATGAACCTTGCGAACCACTTTTATATTGTTTGAAATATCAAAACAGCCATTGAACTCATCAAATGTCCAGCCAGGTTCCATACCTGTTAATCCATCTTCGTATCTAATGTAATAGATAAAGCATGTTCCTTCACCGGCAGCGTTAAAATCTACAGCTTGTACATCTGCTAAAGTTGGTGGCAATCCAAGTATTCTACCAGATTCATCTGTAATTATCCAAGAGCTATTTGCTCCTGACGCATTTTCGTTGGTTAAAGTAATACCAGTAACGAAATCAGCAGTTTCATCGACAATAAATTCAAACGGACCTCCCGTAATTGTACCGGCTTCAGGTTTTGTTCTTACCACTGTCAATGGGTTCGATAGTGCAAAATTTCCTGTAACGTTATTTGCATTCATATCTACCGCAAGTCCTGTAATTTCACCTTCGTAACGTGCGTACCATATTAGGCAAGTTCCTGCACCGGCACTGTCAAAATTGACACCTTCTACAGCTTCAAGTGTTGGAGGTAGACCCAATATTTTTCCTTGATCATCAGTAATAACCCAAGTGTTTTGAGTTCCCGTTGCGTTGGAATTATCTAGCGTAATACCATATACATTATCAACTTCACCGTCAACACAAAAGCTAAATGGACCTCCTTCTAAAGTACCTGCATTTACACCTTGTACTCTTTGAACTTCAATAGGGTTAGATAGATCAAAGCATCCGTTTAAGTCTGCAGCGTTATTGCCCATGGCGGCACCTTCTAAACCATCTTCATATCTTAAATACCAAATTAAACAAGTACCAACACCTGCGGCGTCAAAGTTTACACCTTTAACAGCATCAATAGTTGGTGGAAGACCAAGAATATTCAATTCTTCATCTGTAATAACCCATGTGCTATTTGTTCCTGAAGCTTCAGAGGCATCTAGCATAATATCGGTTACATGGTCAGCTTCACCATCTACATAGAATTTATATGGTCCACCAGTTAAAACTCCGGCTTCGGTTTTACTTCTAACCACTTCAATTGAATTAGATAAATTAAAATTCCCCTGTAGGTCATTTGCATTCATATCAACAGCTAGTCCGTTCAATTCACCTTCATAGCGTAAATACCATATTAAGCAAGTACCAGCACCTGCTCCATCAAAATTCACCCCTTCTATTGCTTCTAATGTAGGTGGAAGACCTAAAATTTTTCCTTGTTCATCAGTAATAACCCAGCTGCTATTGCTACCTGTAGATTCTGAACTGTCTAAAGTAATTCCATAAACGTTATCTACTTCACCATCAACACAAAAGTTAAATGGACCTCCTGAAATTATTCCAGCATTTGCAGCATCTAATCGAGTAACTTGAATAGAATTAGACAAACTAAAACAGCCTTCAAGTTCTCCCGCATTCATACCTGCTTCGGCACCGATCAAATCATCTTCATATCGTAAATACCAGATAAGACAAACACCTGCACCTGCCATGTCAAAATCAACTTCTTTTACAGCTTCTAATGTTGGTGGTAATCCAAGAATATTGAGTTCATCATCGGTAATGACAAAAGTACTATTACTACCAATTGCATTTTCACCATCTAAAGAAATATCCGTAACGAAATCGGCATTGCCATCAACGGTAAATTCATAAGGTCCACCTGAAAGAACACCTGCCATGGTTTCGTTTCTTTGCACCTCGATGGAGTTCGATAAATCAAAAGAGCCTTCAAAACCATTGGTATTCAAACCCATTTCGAGTCCGGTTAGTCCTTCTTCATATCTTAGGTACCAAATAAAGCAAGTACCTGCACCCGCAGCATCAAAATCAACACCTTGTACTGCCTCTAAAGTTGGAGGAATACCAAGAATATTATTTTGGTCATCAGTAATTACCCATGTGCTGCTAGTGCCTGTAGCGCTTTCACTGTTAAGGGTTATGCCACTTACCATATCAGGTACACCGTCTACACAAAAAGTAAAGGGTCCGCCGGCAATGTCACCCGATGCAGGTATGATTACATTAGACACGGCATTATCGTCATCTGAGCAACTTGCTATAACTAGCAAGAGCATTAAAATTGATAAAAAGTTGAAATTTTTCATATGTTCTGTTTTTTTTGGTTACAGACAAATGAATAAAAATCATATAACAATGTAATCACAAGAATATCAACTTATTGTGATAACTCTTGTGATAGTTTCGTGATATTTATGGAGTATTACCTATTTTGACAAGCGTCACGGTAATATGTTGATTATTAGAAAGATGGTTGCTTACACTTTTTTATCTATCTAAAAAATGGCAACTAGTGATTTATACCCTTGCCAGCTGCAAGTGCCATCTCTAGTTGTAAAAGTTTCGTAGTCATTACTGATACTATAGGTGTCTATGGTCGTACAACCACCTAATGGAATCTCTCTCAGTTGAAGTTCAAAATGAATAAGATCATTAATATCTGATTGAGATAGAATTTTTCTTTTATTATTTAAGCTAGCCGTTAAAATACCTTCATTGTTTAAAACAGTAATGGTTTGGCGTTTGCCATGAAAACAACCAATAGAAGTAATTTGAATAGTATAGTGTTCGCCATGTTGTAACATTTCAGCAATCGCTTTGTTGTGTATTTATAATTTTCTGTCCGTTTAAAATCTTCTTTGGAAAAACTTGTGTTTAATATGAAAATAGGAATAGCCAAAGGTGCTTTTTAAATATCATAATAGTCTTAATTCAAATATTATGCCGATAATTTTGCTGGTTGAAGGCAGAAGAATCGGCATTTATATAAAAGACTGTAAATAATTTCTAATGTGGCAGAATATTACATTTTAGAACTTAATAGCGCATAAAATGTTTCGATACCATATGCTATTTGCTCAATTTTTAAATTCTCGTTCGGGCTGTGTTGATTGTTATCTGCGTTGACCATTGGTACAATAAATGCCGGAATCTTTAATTCATTGATGAAAGGAGAAATAGGGACAGTACCACCCATTATTCTTATTTGAACGGGTTTTTCTCCGAATTTAGTTTCTATGGTTTTAACGATGCTATTACCAAACGGATTATTCAAATCTGTACGAAAGGCATCTGTAACCGTACCTTCTTTAATGGCAACAATTTTATCATATTTAAGACGGTCTTCCATAGTTGGTTCTGTACTCATAACATGAAAGCCTTGGTTTTTAATATGCTCCTTTACTAATTTTTTAAGTCTGTTGCCATCAGATTCTGGAACTAATCTTAAGTCTAATTCTGCAGTTGCTGTAGCTGGTAAAATTGTTCTAGCCTGATCACCAATCCATCCAGAACCCAATCCTCTGATGTTTAAAGAGGGGTATTGCAATGCTTCTTGGTAAAAGCTTCCTACTTTTTCAGGAGTAGAAATTGCTAAATTATTATTGATTTCTTCGATATTGTCTGGGACACTTTTTAATATTTCTAACGTAGCTTCATCCAAAGTTATTCCATCATAATATCCTTTTATTAAAACTCTGCCATCAGCATCTTTCATGGTAGCTAAAAGTTGCGCTAATTGAAAACCAGGGTTAGGGGCGTAATTTCCGTAATGGCCGCTATGCTGAGGTTTTATTGGTCCGTGAGTGGTGATAGATAATGTAGTGATACCTCTGCAACCATAAATAACGGTAGGTTTACCAGAAACATGAACGGGACCATCATTAATGACTAAGAAGTCAGCTTTAAGTAAATCTTTATATATGCGCACAGCTTGCGGTAATGGTGCACTACTTTTCTCTTCTTCACTATCTAAAATGACCTTTACGTTATAAGGTATTTCAATACCGTCTTTTTTTAGTGCATCAATGGCGTTTAAAAACATAACAATAGGTCCTTTATCGTCAGAAGTAGATCTGCCAAAAAGTCGCCAGTCATAATTAATGTCATCTTCTAAATCTGAAAATGATTCCTTTTTCCAGCCATCATCAGTTTTAGATTTTAGCACTACTGCGTAAGGATCAGGCTGATCCCATTTTTTAGCATCAACAGATTGCCCATCTAAATGCATGTAAAATAAGATGGTAGGTTTAGTATCATCCATTGGTAGGGCAGCAAAGAAAAGTGGTAATCCTTCTGTTTCTAGAATGGTACTATTGAAGCCGCGTTCGGTAAATTTTTTTCTTAGCCAATAGAGGTTAGTATCTATATCATCTGCGTTTAAGGCATCATTAGGTATGGCAACAAATTCTCTTAATTCTACAATTGCATTGGCAACTTTAGATTTTATTAGAATAGAGTCTTGTGAGTAGCCAGAATAAAGAGATATAATTAATAGAAGGGTAAGTAATTTTTTCATGTTCGTTCTCGTGGATATATTCTTTAAATGTAAGCAAAATGGAGGGAACTGTACTCTAATTAGATGGTAGCATTTGTTAAGGTTTTCTATATAAAAAATGAATCAACTTAAAAGTTTCACTTAGCAGTTGCATGTCATTTATGTTAGCACGGGAAAGCCAGCTTTTTAAATCTGTTTTAATAGTAGGGTAGAAAATAAAAAGGTTACCCGTTTTGGGCAACCTTTTTATTATTTTAAATACTGAGAATTAGCCCATAATTCTATAAGTTGCTAGAAGTCAATAGAATTGCAATAAGTAATTTATTTACGGGCTCGTGAGTTGATTGTTTTTATAATAATAACACGGATTAAAAGTATAAACGGAAATCCATGTAATACAACATCAAACCAATCCATAAAAACCATGCCTTTAGCGCCACCAAAAATCCATTTTAATTTGCCTACAATATGTGGCTCAGGAAAAAAGGGTGCTAAACCTAAGGTAAGGCATATTAGAATAATTAGTTTCCAATTGTTTATGAACTCTTTCAAATTATCGTATTAGTTTGGTGAACTCAGCAGTTTTATCAGTTCCATTAGCAGTCAAATGTTTAATAAAAGCAGAACCTATAATAGCACCTTTGGCTGTTTTAGTTGCCTGCTTAAAAGTTTCTTCGTCCTTAATACCAAAACCAACTATTTGTGGATTCTTTAAATTCATGGAAGCTATACGCTCAAAATAACTTTCTTGCTCTTGACCAAAGCCCGATTTTGAACCTGTAACACTAGCAGAGCTGACCATATAGATAAACCCGTTAGAAGCATCGTCAATTTGTTGTATACGCACATCACTTGTTTGTGGCGTAATTAGAAAAATATTTATAAGTCCGTATTTTTTAAAAGTTGCCTCATAATCCTCTTTGTACACATCTAAAGGTAAATCTGGCATAATCAATCCGTCAATACCAATTTCTTGACATTTTTTACAGAATGCTTCAACACCGTATTGTAACATTGGGTTAAAGTATCCCATTATAATTAAAGGGATAGAGACCGTTTTGCGAATATCTTTTAATTGGTTGAAAATTATTTCGGTAGTCATTCCGTTTTTCAAGGCGGCCGTTGAGCTCTCTTGAATAGTAGGTCCGTCTGCAAGAGGATCACTAAATGGTAATCCTATTTCGATCATATCTACACCGTTCTTTTCCAAATCTTGAATGATTTGAACGGTATCATTCAATGCAGGATAGCCAGCCGTAAAATATATAGAAAGAAGCTTTTTGTCTTCTTGTAATTTTGTTGTAATTCTATTGCTCATAATAGGTTATGCTAGCTTAAAATAATCAATATATGTATTCAAATCTTTATCGCCTCGACCAGAAAGGCTGATGACGACAACATCATCTTTCTTGAATTTTTTATGTTCAAAAATAGCAAACGCATGTCCTGTTTCAATAGCAGGAATAATACCTTCTAATTGCGATAATTCTAACCCTGCAGCCATAGCCTCGTCATCTGTTGCCGAGTAAAATTCAGCACGACCAGATTTGAACAAATGCGAATGCATAGGACCTACGCCAGGATAATCTAATCCCGCAGAAATAGAATAGGGTTCTGTAATTTGACCATCTGTTGTTTGCATCAACATGGTTTTGCAACCATGAATAACACCTACTTTACCAAGAGCAGATGTTGCAGCACTTTCGCCAGAATTTACTCCTTTACCAGCAGCTTCAACGGCAATAATTCCAACTTCAGGTTGATCTAAGAAGTGGTAATAAGTGCCAGCAGCATTACTGCCACCACCAATACATGCTACTACGTAATCAGGATTTTCTCGCCCTTCATGTTCTTTCAGTTGCCATTTTATCTCTTCAGATATTATAGATTGAAAACGTGTAACCATATCTGGGTAAGGATGTGGACCAATGGCAGAACCAATAATGTAATGGGTGTCTACAGGGTTGTTAATCCAATCTCTAATAGCCTCGTTTGTGGCATCTTTTAATGTTCTACTGCCAGATTTTGCCGGTCTTACTTTTGCGCCAAGCATTTTCATACGAGCAACATTAGGAGCTTGACGGGCAATATCAATTTCACCCATGTAAACGATACATTCCATACCCATTAAAGCACAAACGGTAGCGGTAGCAACACCATGTTGACCAGCACCAGTTTCGGCGATAATTCTAGTTTTACCCAATTTTTGGGCCATAAGAATTTGACCGATAGTATTATTAATCTTGTGGGCACCAGTATGGTTTAAGTCTTCTCTTTTTAAATAAATTTTACAACCGTGCTTTTCAGAAAGACGTTTAGCAAAATATAGGGGAGAAGGTCTACCAACATAGTCTTTTAAAAGCTGATTAAATTCTTTCTGAAAAGAATCTTCATACATCAATTTTAAATAATTTTGTCGTAGTTCCTCAACGTTCGGGTACAGCATTTCAGGTATAAAGGCACCGCCAAATTCACCGTAGTATCCTTTTTCGTCAGCATTATAATTCATAGCGCTTCTTTAAACTTTTGTAATTCTTCAATATTTTTCAATCCTGGTTCTATTTCGAAAGAGCTATTGACATCAATGGCATAGCAATATTTAGATTCAGGTGTTTTCATAAATTCATTAATCTTATCCAGATTATTTAGACCAATACCTCCGCTTAAAAAGAAAGGTTTGGTAGAAGGGTAATTTTTAAGAACAGACCAATTAAAGGTATATCCATTACCACCAGGTAATTTTCCTTTAGTATCAAAAAGGTAGTAGTCACACACATTTTCATACGGCGTCAAAACATCAAAGTCGAATTCCTCTTTAATGGAGAATACTTTTATAATGTCGACTTTATGATTCAATTTCTTTAATTCAGCTGCAATTTTAGTACAATAATCTGGAGTTTCATGCCCGTGCAATTGCAGTCCTTGTAATTGATATTTCTGAACTGTATTAATGATATAATCTATCTCTGCATCAACAAAAACGCCCACTTTATTAATCGTATGCGGAAGTTCGGGGATCTCACCTTCAAAAAATCTAGAAGAGGGTTCCCAGAAAATAAAGCCCAAATAGTCTGGTCGCAATTGCGCAACTTCAGTCGTATTCAGTTTCATTCCACAAATTTTCAGTTTCATTAGTTTTTCAAGTTTTTGATGAATTGAATGGCACTTTTACCAGGGTTATCTGTCTTCATAAAATTTTCTCCAATTAAAAAACCTTCATAACCATAAGGTTTTAATTCTTTGATGGCATCAATAGAACTAATTCCGCTTTCAGAGACTTTTACAAAATCATCTGGTATCAATTTTGATAAAGATTTACTAGTATCTAAACTTACCTCGAAAGTCTTTAGATTTCTATTGTTTACACCTAGCATATCTAGACTGGGCATAATAGATTTATGAAGTTCTTCTTCATTATGTACCTCTAATAAAACATCTAAACCTAAGCTTTTAGCCAGTTCAGAATAGGTCTTAATTTCTTGCTTTGTTAGAATTGCTGCGATAAGTAAAATAACATCTGCACCATATGCTTTGGCTTCGATTATTTGATATTCGCTAATGATAAATTCTTTACGTAGTAATGGAAGATTAACCGATGCGCGTGCTAAAATTAAATCTTCGATAGCACCACCAAAATATTTAATATCTGTAAGTACGCTCATTCCGCAAACTCCGGCATTCTCATAACTTTTGGCAACTTGACCAACATTAGCATTTTGATTAATACTTTCTTTGGACGGAGACCTACGTTTAAATTCAGCAATAATACCTGTATCACTATTTTTAAGTGCTTGAGCTAAAGAGTTAGTTTTTCGATTAAAAAGTACAGATGCTTCATGTTGAGACACCGGAATGATCAATTTTTTCAATTCAACCTCTTTGCGTTTATCGGCTACTATTTTATCTAGAATGTTCATGCAATATATGTTCTTTATTACCTCGTCATTTCAATGTATGAAGTAATCTGCTTAATTTCTGCTTAGTTCTTGTATTTTCTTCAAAGCTGCTAGTCCGTGTCCACCTAAAAGCGATTCTTTAGCTTTTTCAAAACCTTCTAAAGGTGTTAGGTTATTTACTGTAGCTATTGCAATACCGGCATTAGCACACACAACATTATTTTGCGGCTCTGTACCTCTGCCTTGTAAAACATTCAAGAAAATCTGAGCAGAAGTATCAATAGAATCTCCGCCTACAATATCACTTTGCTTAATTTTTTTTACACCGAAATCAGATGGTTTTAGCATGCTTTCTGTATGGTTAGAAATGGTTTTAGTACTTCCCGTTAAAGAAATTTCATCATACCCATCTAAAGCATGCAGAACGGTGAAATTCTTATCGGTTTTCTGATATAAATATCCGTACATACGGGCAAGTTCTAGGTTGAAAACACCTACCATTTGATTTTTAGGAAAAGCAGGATTCACCATTGGGCCGAGCATATTGAAGAACGTTTTTACGCCTAAATCTTTACGAATAGGAGCCACATTTTTCATGGCAGGGTGAAATAGGGGAGCGTGTAAAACACAAATACCAGCTTCATCTATACATTTTTCTAGGAAGCCAGCGTCGTTACTGAATTTTATCCCTAGAAATTCCATCACATTACTACTACCACATTTAGAAGATACTCCGTAATTACCATGCTTAGTAACTTTTACTCCTGCGCCTGCTGTAACAAAAGAGGCAAGAGTAGAAATATTAAAAGTATCTTTTCCATCACCACCAGTACCGCAAAGATCAATAGGGTTATAGGCAGATAAATCTACTGCCAAACATAAATCTAACAATGCATCTCTAAATCCTTCAAGTTCTTCAATAGTAATACTACGCATCATATATACTGTTAAAAAAGCAGCAATCTGACTTGTGTTGTAATCACCTTTCGCAATATTTACCAAAATGCGTTTCGCATCTTCTTTAGAAAGTATTTCGTGATTTATAAGTTTATTAAGTGTCTCTTTCATTCTCTTAGTTGTATTAAGTAAAATCTAATGCTTATTATATGGTAATTAAGCATAAGCCTTCAACCAATTTTCTAACATCTTTTTTCCTTCTGGAGTAAGCACGGATTCTGGATGAAATTGTACGGCACGTACATCATAAGTTTTATGACGAAGCGACATAATTTGTCCGTTTTCATCAACCGAAGTTGTTTCTAAAACTTCTGGTAAATCAGGATTTACCACCCAAGAATGGTATCTGCCAACTTCAATTTCATTTGGAAGTCCTTCAAAAATAATATCATCTTTTGTGATTTTTATTTTAGTTGCAATACCGTGATACACTTCATCCAAATTTATTAGGGAACCTCCAAATACTTCGGCGATTGCCTGTTGCCCCAAACAAACTCCAAAAATGCTTTTAGTAGGAGCGTATTTCTTAATGATTTGTTTTAGTAAACCTGCTTCATCAGGAATACCTGGGCCTGGAGAAAGTACAATTTTATCAAAAGCATCAACCTCTTCTAGGGTAAGTTGGTCATTACGTTTTACAATAACCTCGCAACCTAATTCTTCTAAATAATGCACTAGGTTATAAGTGAAACTATCGTAATTATCTATAACTAATATTTTCTTCATCTTAAATGTCTTCAGCTATTTCTAATGCCTTGGTCAAAGCGCCTAGTTTGTTATATGTTTCTTGTAGTTCGCTTTCTGGGTTTGATGCAGCGACCAATCCGGCACCAGCCTGATAATGTAGTTTATGATTTTTACTTAAAAAAGTTCTTATCATAATCGCATGGTTGAAATTGCCATAAAAATCCATAAAACCTATAGCGCCACCATAATACCCACGACTGGTTTTTTCATATTTTTCTATAAGTTGCATGGCCATGTGTTTTGGAGCGCCACTTAATGTGCCGGCAGGAAACGTGTCAGCTACCACTTTCATGGTAGGAATGTCACTTTTCTTCATTCCTGTAACCTTAGAAACTAAGTGTATCACATGAGAGAAAAACTGTACTTCTCTATAGTTTTCTACCTTCACAACACTACCGTTTCTACTAAGGTCGTTACGGGCAAGATCTACTAACATGACATGCTCACTGTTTTCTTTATCGTCGGTCTTTAGTTCTTTGGCAAGTTGCGCATCTTGTTCATCGTTTCCGGTTCTTTTAAAAGTACCTGCAATGGGGTGAATTTCAGCTTTACCCTCGCTAACGATCAGTTGTGCTTCTGGTGAACTGCCAAATATTTTAAAATCACCATAATCAAAATAGAACAAATATGGCGACGGATTTACAGAACGTAAAGCTCTATACACATTAAACTCATCACCTTTAAAACCTTGAGAAAAACGACGGCTTAAAACTAGCTGAAATACATCGCCACGTTGACAATGCTTTTTTGCTAAATCTACATGCTCTCTATATTCTGCATCTTCTAGATTGGATTCTCTTTTGCCTTCTATTTTAAAATTATACGTGGCAAAATTTCTAATACTTAAAAGCTGTTCCAATTCTGGAATGTTATTCTCTGTGTTATAACAATGCGCAAAAAGATAAGCTTCGTTCTTATAATGGTTTATAGCAATGATATTTTGATACACGGCATAGTAAATATCTGGAATATGAACAGAGTCATCTTTAACCGATATATCTACATCTTCAAAATACCGAACGGCGTCGTAAGCCATATAACCAAACAAGCCGTTATTAATGAATTTATAGTCGTTGTTATCTGCTTTAAAGGTTTTGCTAAAGGTGTCAATGATCTCAACAACGTTGGTTTCAGGAGTAATTTGTATTTCTTCTGTAGTCCCGTCAGGAAATTGTTTTACAATAACCTCATTCTCCACTTTAATTGAAGCGATAGGGTTACAACATATATAGGAGAAACTGTTGTTGTTAGCGTGGTAGTCGCTACTTTCTAATAAAATACTATTAGGAAAACGGTCTCTTATTTTTAGATAAACGCTTACCGGCGTCATGGTGTCGGCAAGAATTTTTTTGTGATATGTCTTAAATTGATAGGTCATAGGTACTTTTATAAAATAAAGAAGGCTTGTCGTGATGACAAGCCTTTATATAGTTTTACTACAATGATGCTTTGCTCACGATGTTTTTCGTAAGTTGTTCCACCACCAAGTATTTGCGATTAAATTTTTCATTAAGCATCAAATATAAAGAGGAAATTTAAACTATCAAATTAATTATAAAATTATTTAAAACTAAAAGTTTAGTTCTATTTTTATAATAAATCTTTAAATAATGAAAATTAAATTTTTCCTACAAAAGTTAACAATTGTATATTTTGTTTTGTACACGATTCCGTTTCCATTTAATTATTTACCTTTTAAAATAGGTGATTATTTTTCTGAAATTGTAATGAGTATCTGGGGACAGTTGGTGCCATTTGTTGCTAGGGAATTATTAAAATATGATGGGTCTGTTGTTTATCGGGATAATGGCAGTGGGGATTCAGTGTTTTTCTATTTTTTAATACCCACAATAATGTTGGTGGCATTGGCTACAACTATCATCTGGATTAGTATAATAGACAAACGATTAGAGTTGAAGTCTAGCATTAAAAATCACTTTAATGTGTATTTGCGATACTACATGGCTTTTACAATGTTTATATATGGCTTTTCGAAAGTTTTTTATTTACAATTTAATCAATTAACCTTATTTCAATTAACCCAAAGTTTTGGTGATTCTTCGCCTATGGGCTTGCTATGGAAGTTTATGGGTTATTCAGAAATATTCTCAATCTTGACGGGAATAACAGAAGTTTTTGCAGGTTTGCTTCTTTTATTTAGAAAAACAAAAGTAATTGGTGCATTAATTTGTTTTGTAATAATGGTTCAGGTATTTATGATGAATATTTCCTTTGATGTGCCAGTGAAGATTTATTCGTTTCATTTAATAATTATCTCTTTATTAATTTTTTTGCCGGAATATAAAAGGCTGTTTAATTTGATTAATAATTATGAAGATAAAAATCCATTAATTTTCAATAAGTCATTTAAAATATTTAATGAAACGTCATTAAGATATGGAATAAAATATTTTATGATACTTATGGTACTATCAGTAATTATTACAGAAAATTTTTCAAGGCAAAAAAAGTACGGTAAAAGAGCAGCTACAAATGAACTTTACGGTATTTATGATGTAAATCTTTTTATAGTTGAAAATGATACTATTCCGCCATCAAGACTGAATTTTGATAGGTGGGATAGGTTAATTATTGATAAAAATGTTGCTTTAGTTGAAAAAATGAATAGAGAAAAAATACATCTTCAAATGGAAATAGATTCGGTGAATTCAACGGTCCATTTTCAGTCTTATATGGATAAAGACGATATAAGTGAGCTCAAATTTAAAATTGAAGGCAACTATTTAATACTTGACGGTAAGATTCGTGATTCCAATGTATTGACAAAAATGATTAGGAAGGAGAGAGCCGATTTCTTTTTAGAAAAAAGAGGTTTTCATTGGATTAACGAATATCCAATGAATAGATAAAATAAAAATCCCTTTGAAATTTATCAAAGGGATTTTAAATTGTTGTAATTCGATTGTATTAAAACGATTATAGTACTAAGTCTACTACTAAATCAAAATCATCGTAGATTGCTTTATCTCCTAGATTATCAAAAAAGCTTCCAGAACCATATTTAATATCAAATTTTGTTCTGTCTACTTTAAGTGTTGCAGTAGCTTTATTTTCAAACATAGAAACCACTAGGGTTATAGGTTTTGTAATACCTTTAATAGTTAAGTCTCCTGTTACGGTATATGAGTTATCGTTCATAGCTTTAACTGATGTAAAAACCAATTTAGAGGTTGGGTTGCTTTCAACACCAAAAAAATCTGCAGACTGTAAATGACCTTCTAATTTTTCTTTTCCTTGTCCTGCTTCTAAGTCACTAACGCTAATTGAAGTCATATCAACGACAAATTCACCGCCAGTTAATTTTTTTCCGTTCATTTCTAAATGACCAGATTTTAGGTTGATGCTACCATTGTGTTCTCCAGTAACTTTGTAACCTTTCCAGGTAACAGTGCTTTCGCTAACTTTTATTTGTTTTTTCTCTCCATCAATTGGGGTAGATGCTGTTGCGCTAAATCCAAAAACGGCTACGAATGCTAAACTTAATAATGACTTCTTCATGTTCTTTAATTTTAAAATGATTGTGTTTAATTTATATATGGGTAATAATTTGTTCTTTAGAATATCTAACCTTAGGGTAGTGCTGTGTTGTGTCGTCAGCAGATCTATAGCCAACTGCCAAAACTACGGCAGCATTTAAATCTTTGTCGGTAAGACCTAAAATTTCATTGTATTGCGCTTTGTCAAAACCTTCCATTGGGCAGGTATCGATTTCCATTTCGGCGGCTATGGTCATTAAATTACCTAATACGATATAGGCTTGGTTAGATGTCCAGGTGTTCTTGTGAGCATCAGGTAAATCTAATAATGTAGATTTCATAGTTTGAGAAAAACCTTCAAGGTCATCTTTTGAAACTCCGCGTATAGCCATAATATTAGCTATGTAGTCGTCGATCATAGTTTCGTTAAATGTTGGCTTATTGGCAAGGACTATTAAATAAGATGCATCTGTTATTTGAGGCTGGTCATAAGAAGCTTTTCTTAAATTTTTTCGTACATCTGTATCTTCAATAACATAAATTTCATATGGTTGTAAACCATAAGAAGAGGCAGTTAATCTAGCAGCTTCTAAAAGAGTTTCTAAATCCTCTTTGCTTATCTTTTTTGAGCTATCGAATTTTTTGGTGGCATAACGCCAATTCAATTTATCTACTATTGGGTTCATTTATTTTTAACTTAAAATTTATTTAATAATTCATTTAGTTCATGTAATTCTGTATCGCTAAAGTTTTTAAGTATTTTCTTCTCAGCTTCAAAAAGTATTCCATCAATTTTATTTAGAAAATTTAAGCCAGCTTCAGTGATGATAATTTCAACCTTTCTTCTGTTTTTTAAACAGATTGTTCTGTTGACGAAATTTTTTAAAATTAGTTTATCGACTAATCGTGTAGTATTGCTCATTTTGGTAACCATTCTATCATTTATAGTAGAAAGATTGGCAGGTTTACCATTTTGACCCCTTAAAATTCTCAAAACATTAAACTGTTGTATAGAAATATCAAAAGGTTTAAGAACCGCAGATACTTCCTCATCTAGCTTGTTTGCAACTAATGCTACATGTATTAATGTCCGTTTTGCCAACGGCATTTTTTTATTTGTTTTAATAATCTCTTCTACATTCATGTTGATACAATAATTGTATATACAAATGTATATCTATTTTTTGTTATTTTAACCTATGAGTTGATTAAATATTTGTTAAAAACATATAAGAGAATCAAATAAATAAAAATCGATTATTTTTACAGTATATAATTTATAATATGGCAGATTTATCACAACAAGATTGGGAAGCGCAGTTAGAGAAAGATTCTAATGCAGTAATTCTCGATGTAAGAACAGAAGAAGAAATAGAAGAAGGTATAATTCCAAATTCTATAAATATTGATATTTACAAAGGTCAAGAGTTTGTAGCAGAGCTAGAGAAATTAGACAAAGCAAAAAACTATTATGTGTATTGTAGATCTGGTGCCAGAAGTGGTCAAGCATGTGCAATAATGAATAGTTTAGGTTTTGATAAGGCATTTAATCTTCGAGGAGGTTTTATGAATTGGGAAGGAGAAACCGCATAATTTTATTTCTTTCAAAAAAAATGACCCGCTTAACGGCGGGTTTTTTATTTTTATAAAATGAAGGAAGACTTACTTCATTTTATATGGAAGTACAAAAAGTATCCCATTAACCAACTCGTATCTACATCTGGTGAGGAGGTACATGTGGTTTCAACAGGTATGCATAATCATTTAAGCGGACCTGATTTTTTTAATGCTCAAATAGAGTTAAATGGGCAATTGTGGGCAGGTAATGTAGAGATTCATATAAAATCATCAGATTGGTATGCGCATCATCACCAAGATGATACTAATTATGACAATGTAATTTTGCATGTTGTTTGGGAAGATGATATCGCAGTGTACAGAAAAGACGGAAGTGAAATTCCTACTTTATCTTTAAAAGAATATATACCGTTAGTGATGCTAAATAACTATCAAAACCTTTTTGATAGTAAGAATTATAAATTCATTAATTGTGAAAATGAATTTAAAGAGGTTGATGAATTTATAAAGAACAATTGGTTGGATCGTTTGTTTGTAGAACGGTTAGAGCAGAAGTCTATCTTTATTAAAGAGCTATTAGATTTTACGAATAATGACTGGGAGCAAGTATTATTTTTAATGCTTTTAAAAACTTTTGGGTCCAAAATAAATAGAGAAGTATTTATTGAAATAGGTAAATCAATTGATTTTTCAATAATCAGAAAATTAAATGATAAACCACTTCAAATGGAAAGCTTGTTTTTAGGGCAAGCAAATTTACTTAGTACTACTATTGAAGGCGATACGTATTATAATGAGTTGATAAAGGAATATCAATTTTTAAAACATAAGTTTAATTTAAGTCCCGTATTCAAGTCTCCAGAGTTTTTTAGGTTGAGACCACCAAATTTCCCTACCATTAGATTAGCTCAATTAAGTGCTATTTACTCTAATAATAATAATTTATTTCATGCATTAATCGAAAATGATGAGCCCAGTTTTTCTGATATCTTCAAATCGGGAACAAGTGAGTATTGGGAAACCCATTTTAATTTTGCTAAAATTTCAAAAAAGAGCAAAAAGGGAATTTCAAATTCCTTTTTAAATCTGTTAATGATAAATACTATAATTCCGTTGAAGTTTGCTTACAGCCGGTATAAAGGCGGTTTAGAGAACGAGAAGTTTCTAAAGATGATGTCAGAAATTAAAAAAGAAGAAAACAGTATTATAGCTAACTTTGGTAAATTGGGAACATCTATTAAAAGTGCAAAAGATTCTCAAACATATCTACAGCTTTATACAAATTATTGCGCAAAAGACAAATGTTTAGATTGTGCTGTAGGAGCTTCTTTAATGAATATAAAAGTCTAATTTTATACCCCATGAACATATTCTATAAATTACTGCACTATTTTCAAAAGCGAGGGTATGAGGTTTGTGGTAGAATAGCCGAACGTTTAGGTATACGTGCAAGAGTAGTAAGAACATCGTTCATTTATCTCACTTTTGTAACTGTAGGCTTCGGGTTTGCACTTTATTTATTTTTGGCTTTCTGGCTTAGAATAAAAGATTTGATTTATACGAAACGAAATTCTGTTTTTGATTTGTAATATATGATGCAATTATTTCGATCTAAAATTTATTTGGCATTGGCGTTAATGCTAATGGTTTTGACTTTTGGTGTGCTCGGGTATAGAATTGTTGCCGACTATTCTTGGGTCGATGCTTTTTATATGACCATAATTACAGTAACCACCGTAGGTTTTTCAGAGGTTAGGCCAATGGGACCTGAAGGTAAGATATTTACAATAATTCTTATTGTTACAAGTGTATTTATAGTTGGTTTCGCTATATCAATCGTTACCGAATACCTACTCTCAAGAAATTCAGTAGAACTGCTAAAAAAGAAAAAAATGAAGAATGCCATCGCAAATTTAAATCAGCATGTAATCGTCTGTGGCTTTGGTCGAAATGGTATGCAGGCAGCAGAGCGGCTAAAAGCATATAAAAGACCATTTGTAGTTATAGAAAAAGATAAGGAGGTAATAGAGCGATATGAAGAAGATGTTTTATTTATCGAAGGTGATGCAAATGATGATGATGTGTTATTGGAAGCCGGTATTGAGAGGTCTAAGTATTTAATTGCCACCTTGCCAGATGATGCTGCAAATTTATTTGTTGTTTTGTCAGCCAGACAAATGAAAAAAAATCTTTTTATCATTAGTAGAGCATCATTAGTCAATTCTCAAAAGAAATTAATTTTGGCAGGTGCAAATAAAGTTATTATGCCAGATAAAATTGGAGGTGATCATATGGCATCTTTGGTAGTTATGCCAGACCTTATCACATTTATGGATAAGCTTTCTATGGAAGGCGAACATACGACTAATTTAGAAGAAGTGGCTATTGAAGATTTTGCAAATCAGATAGATTGTAATTCGTTGAGAGATCTAGATTTACGAAGAAAAACTGGGTGTACTATTATAGGTTACATTTCCCCTGATGGTGACTATACGATAAACCCAGAAGCAGATATGAAATTACAACCAAAAAGTAAGGTTATAGTATTGGGCAGACCTGAGCAAATAAAGAAATTGAACGAAATGTTCAATATTGAATAATGATCTTTCTATCGTTTATATTTGATTGCATCCATTATTTTTAGGATATTGCTAGACTAACTAACTAATTCAAAATAAATTTTAAACTTATGAAGTATAAACTTCTAACCCTGTTTACCTTTTTATTTCCCTTTTTAATTTTTTCTCAAGAAGTAGGATTAGATCAACAAATAGATCAAGCCTTCAAGCCTATTTCAGATTTCTTCTCGGCAATTATTTTCTTCAATGTTTGGCACGATCCAGATATACCATTTGTATTAGTATTATTGGTAGGTAGTGCTTTGTTTTTTACTATATATTTTGGTTTTCCTAACATTAGATTTTTCGGTAAGGCCATTAATACTGTTCGTGGTAAATATGAAGATATTGAAAAGCATGGAGCCCAGAATCTTTATGGGGAAGATGGTATAGCTCAAGGTCAAGATTTATCAAATGTTGATATTGAAGACCATCTTGTAAGTATGGAAAATGATCTTGCCGTTAGCGGTGATATCATTGATACGATTAGAGATGAAAGTACTGATGGTGAGGTAAGTCATTTTCAAGCCTTGGCAACTGCAGTTTCAGGTACTGTAGGTAATGGTAACATCGCAGGTGTTGCATTAGCAATTGCACTTGGTGGTCCAGGAGCTACTTTTTGGATGATAGTTTGCGGTCTTCTTGGTATGTCAACAAAATTTGTTGAATGTACGCTAGGTGTTCAGTATAGAGATGTAGGTGAAGATGGTACTGTTTATGGCGGTCCTATGTATTATATAAGTAAAGGTTTAAAAGAAAAAGGTTTTAAAAACTTGGGTAAGGTAGCGGCAGTTATTTTTGCAATTTTTTGTATTGGAGGATCTTTTGGAGGTGGTAACGCAGCTCAATCTAATCAAGCGACAATTGTTATCAAAGAACTTTTTAACTGGCAAAGTACTGCAGCAGGTGCAATAGTAGGTCTTGTGTTAGCTATTCTTGTTGGTGTAATTATAATTGGAGGTATAAAACGTATTGCTCAAGTAACTGAAAAAGTAGTTCCATTTATGGCTATAATGTATGTTGTTGCTTGTTTATATATTATTTTAAGTAACTATACATTAGTGGATGACGCTATAGCTTTAATTGTAGATGAAGCATTTAAGCCAACTGCAATAGGTGTTGGTAGTCTTATAGGTGTATTGTTGGTAGGTTTTAAAAGAGCTGCTTTCTCAAATGAAGCCGGTGCAGGTTCTGCTTCAATTGCGCATTCTGCTGTTAGAACAAAATATTCTGCTTCTGAAGGTTTAGTTGCTTTATTAGAGCCGTTTATTGATACGGTTGTTATTTGCTCAATGACGGCAATAGTAATTATTATATTTAATTTTGGAGGAGCTTTCACTTATGGTGGTGATGGTAGTGGTTCAGTTTTAATTGATGGTGTTCCTTATGAAGGTGCAGGTATTACTGCTGTAGCTTTTGCTGAATACATTCCTTACTCAAATGTATTTTTAACAATTGCTGTGGTATTATTTGCAGTATCTACGATGATATCTTGGTCTTACTATGGCTTGCAATCTTGGAAATATTTATTTGGTAGAGGTAAAACAGCTGATATGGTTTATAAATTATTATTCTTAACGTTTATTGTTATTGGAGCAGCAGCAAGTATGAAATCTATTTGGGATTTCTCAGATGCTATGATATTTGCAATGGTATTCCCTAATATGGTAGGTCTATTCTTTTTATTCCCAGTGGTGAAAAAGCAATTGACTAGATACTTAGACGCTATCAAGCTAAAATATGATGCTATAGATAATTAAGTTTTAATATGACTTCATTTAAATCCCACTTTAAGTTCAATAAACAAGAACGAAGTGGGATTTTCTTTTTATTATTTTTTATAATTAGTGTGCAGTTGGGCTATTATCTGTTTCAATCTAATACAGAGAATCAATCTTCAACATTGAAGCATGATACGGTTGTGCAGGCTGAAATAGATACCTTAAAAGCTTTAATTCTAAAAAAGGATACAGTTCATGTGTATCCATTTAACCCAAATTTCATAACCGATTTTAAGGGCTATACGCTTGGTATGTCGGTTGAGGAAATAGATAGATTACATGATTTTAGAAGGAAAGATAAATTTGTTAATTCTGTAATAGAATTTCAAAACATCACAAAAGTTTCCGATTCATTACTTAATATAATCTCTCCATATTTTAAGTTTCCAGAGTGGACTCAAAACAGAAAGAGTAAAACTTCCAACGCATCAACCTCTAGTTATAAGGCTAAGAAAGCTATTTGGAAAGATTTGAATACAGCCACGGCAGAAGATTTAAAAAAGATTAGTGGAATAGGGGAGAAGTTATCAGCTAGAATAATAAAATTTAGAGACCGTTTGGGTGGCTTTTTAATCGACGACCAATTGTTTGATGTTTATGGTCTTGAGGCAGATGTTGTTGAAAGAGCTTTAAAACAGTTTAAGGTGATAACGAAACCGGATATTATAAAAATAAATGTAAATACCGCAACGGCAGAAGAATTGTCTAAATTGATATATCTGCAAAAACACGTCGCTGAGAGTATAGTAAATTATCGTAATCTCAACGGAAGTATCAATTCTTTGAACGATTTAGTAAAAGTTGAAGAATTTCCGGCAGAGCGTATTAATAGAATTGCTTTATATTTGTCATTATAAAAAAAACGCTATGCAGAGTATGTACTTCACAGAAGAACATCAATTATTTAGGAACAGCCTAAAAGATTTTTTACAGAAAGAAGTGGTTCCCCATATAGATAAATGGGAAGAAACAGGAACAATAGAAAGGTTCATTTGGAAGAAATTCGGTGATATGGGCTATTTCGGTCTTTTAACTCCTGAAGAAGATGGTGGTCTTGGTCTTGATCTTTTTTATACTATTATTTTTTTAGAAGAATTACAAAAGATAAATTCTGGCGGATTCGCAGCTGCAATGTGGGCTCATGCATACTTGGCAATGACACATTTAAATAAAGAAGCGGATTCATTTTTAAAGGAAAAGTACTTGCGACCAAGTGTTGATGGCGATAAAATTGGTTGTCTTTGTATATCTGAACCTTTTGGCGGTAGCGATGTTGCTGCGATGAGAACCACTGCTGTAAAGCAAGGTGATCATTATGTGTTAAATGGTTCAAAAACATTTATTACCAATGGTGTGTATGCCGATTATATGATTGTGGCGGCAAAAACAAATCCAGAGTTAGGTAATAAGGGTATCAGTATTTTCGCAGTAGATAGAAATAGTGAAGGCGTGACTGCAAATAAATTGAATAAATTAGGTTGGAGAGCATCAGATACTGCCGAGTTGGCATTTGATAATGTAAAAATTCCTGCAGAGAACCTTATGGGTGATGAAAACATGGGTTTTTCATATATAATGGAGCATTTCTCATTAGAACGATTGATAATGGGTGTTAATGCTCATGCAAGGTCAGAGCATGTTTTAGACTATGCTTTAAATTATATGTCAGAAAGAGAGGCTTTTGGTAAGTCTATCAATCAATTTCAGGCATTAAGACATAGAGTCGTGGATCTTCACGCAGATATAGATATGTGTAAAGAGTATAACTACTCTGTAGCTTATCGCTTAGATAAGGGGCAGTATGTAGTTAAAGAAGCTACAATCTCTAAATTAAAATCAACAAAGGTTGCAGACGAGGTTGCTTACGAATGTTTACAGTTTTTAGGTGGTTACGGTTATATTGAAGATTACCCTATGGCACGTAACTTTAGAGATAGTAGATTAGGACCTATTGGTGGTGGAACATCAGAAATATTGAGAGAAATTATTTCTAAAATTATTATCGATAAGAAAGAATATAAGCCAGCTACAGTATAGTTAGCTTAATTAAAATTTTAAAAATCAGTTTAAAGGTTGCCTGTTTCAATATAGTTGTTATATTTGCAGCCTTAATCACAAAAGAGAGGAGGTTTAGCCCATGTTAATAATACCAGTAAAAGAAGGAGAAAACATCGATAGAGCTTTAAAGCGTTTCAAACGTAAGTTCGATAAGACAGGTACAATGAGACAGTTACGTAAGCGTCAACAGTTTAATAAGCCGTCAGTTGTTCGTAGAGCACAGATACAAAAAGCAGAGTACATTCAAGGTCTTAGAGATCAAGAAGAAATCTAAATTTTGTTTTATAAAATAAAAATCCCGCAATTTGCGGGATTTTTTTTGCTCAAATCTCAACAGACCTAAAACTTTGATACCTTTAGATTATGTTTTTAACAGAGTTTATTTCTTATCTAGACTTAGAGAAAAATTATTCTACGCATACTACAAAGGCGTACGAGAATGATATTCTTGAATTTAGTGCTTTCTGCTTGTCTAATTACGATTTAAGCGATATTGATATCGTGGAATATAACATTGTTCGATTTTGGATTGTTGATTTATCAGAAAGAAAAATCAACAATAGATCTATTAATAGAAAAATATCATCATTAAAAGCTTATTTCAAGTTTCTTCAAAAAATTGAGGTAACTGAAATTAATCCGTTGAGTAAGCATAGGGCGTTGAAGACAGCAAAGAAGGTTGAGATTCCTTTTTCTGAATTAGAAATGGAAAATGTGCTATCGCAAATAGAATATAAAGAAGATTTTGAGGGTATAAGAGATGAGCTGTTAATACATGTTCTTTATGTTACTGGAATGCGTAGGGCAGAGGTTATTGCTTTGAAAGTGTCAGATGTAGATTTTGAAACAATGACTATAAAAGTCTTAGGTAAGCGTAATAAAGAGAGAATTATACCTATGCTAGCTGAGACCAAAGAGAAATTTATACAATATCTATTAGATCGTAAAAGATTGAACGAGGTCGTCGACGATAAATTTATGTTCTTAACGAAATCAGGCAATAAATTGTATGAAACTCTTGTTTATAGATTAATAAAAAAGTACTTTAGAGAGGTGTCCTCAAAGGTAAAGACGAGTCCTCATATTCTTAGGCACACCTTTGCAACGCATCTTTTGAATAAGGGAGCAGATTTAAATGCTGTTAAAGAGTTGTTAGGGCATTCTAGTTTGGCGTCTACACAAGTGTATACGCATAATAGTATTGCAGAGTTGAAAAAGGTTCATGCAAAGGCTCATCCTAGGGGAAACAAATAATTATTGTAAAATCAGGCTAAATTCTTAAAGCCATAAATTTTCTGACTATGAAAGTAAATACGCAATCGGTAAATTTTAATGCAGACGATAAGTTGATTAATTTTCTTCAAAATAGACTTGATAAGGTGGAAACCTTTTATTCTAAGGTAATTAGCTCAGATGTTTACATGAAAGTTGAGAATACTAGTGCTAAAGAGAATAAAATAGTTGAGATTAAGATTACGGTTCCTAAAGATAAATTTGTAGTAAAAAAGCAATGTAAATCATTTGAAGAGGCTGTAGACTCGGCTTGTAGTTCGCTGGAACGTAGGCTAATAAAACAAAAAGAGAAATTAAGATTACAAGCTTGATAAAAATTTTTCAAAATTTGTTTTGAATAAACAAAAAATACTATACATTTGCAGTCCGTTAGAAATAGCGGGCTTTTTTATGACAGAAATAGTTGTGAAATAAGCCGATGTAGCTCAGCTGGCTAGAGCAGCTGATTTGTAATCAGCAGGTCGTGGGTTCGAGTCCCTCCATCGGCTCTTAAGTTCTTTAAAATATTAGTTTGAGGGGAGATACTCAAGCGGCCAACGAGGGCAGACTGTAAATCTGCTGACTACGTCTTCGCAGGTTCGAATCCTGCTCTCCCCACTAAACTATTTTCTAAAGAGTTTTATTGAAATATTGAAATATTATAAGCGGGAGTAGCTCAGTTGGTAGAGCGTCAGCCTTCCAAGCTGAATGTCGCCGGTTCGAACCCGGTCTCCCGCTCTATAAATTTGACAGTAATGTCATCCCTGCGAAGGCAGGAATCTATCTTTTGGGTGGGTTCAACACTTTACGCCGGTGTAGCTCAGGGGTAGAGCGTTTCCTTGGTAAGGAAGAGGTCACGAGTTCAATTCTCGTCATTGGCTCAATTAAGGTATAAATTTGTACACTAATATAAACTAAGAATAAAATACATTAAACATGGCAAAGGAAACTTTCGATCGTTCCAAACCGCACTTAAATATAGGTACTATTGGACACGTGGATCACGGTAAAACTACATTGACTGCTGCTATTACTACTGTTTTGGCAAATGCAGGTCTTTCTGAATTGAGAAGTTTCGATTCTATCGATAACGCTCCTGAGGAAAAAGAAAGAGGTATTACAATTAATACATCACACGTAGAGTATTCTACAGCTAATCGTCACTATGCGCACGTTGACTGTCCTGGTCACGCGGATTATGTGAAGAACATGGTTACTGGTGCTGCTCAAATGGATGGTGCTATATTGGTTGTTGCTGCTACAGATGGTCCTATGCCACAAACTCGTGAGCATATATTATTGGGTCGTCAGGTAGGTATTCCTAGAATGGTTGTATTCATGAATAAAGTGGATATGGTTGATGATGAGGAATTGATCGAGCTTGTTGAGATGGAAGTAAGAGAATTGCTTTCTTTCTATGAGTATGATGGTGATAATGGACCTGTAATCGCTGGTTCTGCATTAGGTGCATTGAACGGTGAGCAAAAATGGGTTGATACGGTAATGGAATTGATGGAAGCTGTTGATAGCTGGATCGAATTGCCTAAGAGAGATGTTGAAAAAGATTTCTTAATGCCTGTTGAAGATGTGTTTACAATTACTGGTCGTGGTACTGTTGCAACTGGTCGTATTGAAACTGGTGTAGCAAATACAGGTGATCCAGTTGAGATTATCGGTATGGGAGCTGAGAAATTGACTTCTACTGTTACTGGTGTTGAAATGTTCCGTAAGATTTTGGATAGAGGTGAAGCTGGTGATAACGTAGGTATCTTGTTAAGAGGTATTGAAAAATCTCAGATTAGTAGAGGTATGGTAATCTGTAAGCCAGGTTCTGTTAAGCCGCATGCTAAGTTTGAAGCTGAGGTTTATGTATTGAAAAAAGAAGAAGGTGGTCGTCATACACCATTTCATAATAACTATCGTCCACAGTTCTATGTAAGAACTACAGATGTAACTGGTAATATTGCACTTCCTTCAGGAGTTGAAATGGTAATGCCAGGTGATAACCTTACTATTACAGTAGAGCTTATTCAGCCTATTGCTTTGAGTATCGGTCTACGTTTCGCTATACGTGAAGGTGGTAGAACAGTAGGTGCTGGTCAGGTAACTAAGATTATAGATTAATTTTAATCTAAAAGAGTATTGTGTTTAAGGGTGTCTTGCTCAAGCGGGACACCTTTACATGCAAATAATAGAATAGGTGATTTAATAATCACTATTCATACGGGTGTAGCTCAGTTGGTAGAGCACTGGTCTCCAAAACCAGGTGTCGGGAGTTCGAGTCTCTCCTCCCGTGCCACAATAGAATTTGGAATATAGGTATCCTATTTGTTGAAATTGTAAAAAGAATTTAAATGTTCACATATATAAAAGAATCCGTTGAAGAGTTAAGGAATAATGTTACTCTTCCTTCACGTGCAGAATCATCTAACTTGATGGTTATTGTAGCTGTGTTTTCTATCCTTTTTGCTTTGGCAACTTGGGGAGTAGATACGGTCTTTAGTAAAGTGATTAAATCTTATTTCAACTTCGTTTTAAACTAGATAGGACTATGTCAGAAGTATTGGATAAAAAATGGTACGTTGTTAGAGCTGTCAGTGGTCAAGAGAATAAGATCAAAGGATACATTGAGAGTGAAGTGGAGCGTCATGGTTTCTCTGACTATTTAGAAGATGTTCTTGTTCCTACTGAAAAGGTTATTCAGATTAGAAATGGCAAGAAGATAAATAAAGAAAGAGTTTATTTTCCTGGTTATATCATGATCAAAGCTAATTTAGGTGGAGAGATGGTGCATATTATTAGATCTATTACTAATGTTATAGGTTTTTTAGGTGAAACCAAAGGGGGGGATCCTGTTCCGTTAAGAAAGAATGAAGTAAATAGAATGCTTGGTAAGGTAGATGAGCTGGCTGTTAATACGGATAGTGTTGCTATCCCGTTTGTTTTTGGTGAAACGGTAAAAGTAATTGATGGTCCTTTTAATGGCTTCAATGGTACTGTTGAGAAGATAAATGAAGAAAAACGTAAGCTTGAAGTTATGGTGAAAATTTTCGGAAGAAAAACACCATTAGAGCTTAGTTACATGCAAGTAGAGAAAGTATAAGTATTAGATTAAGTGTTACATACATATAATTAAAGTAGTGTTGCTTCCGTAAACACACTTTCAATTTAATTTTAAACAATGGCAAAAGAAATAGGTAAAGTAGTTAAACTACAAGTTAAGGGAGGTGCAGCGAATCCATCGCCACCGGTTGGACCTGCCTTAGGAGCTGCTGGTGTTAACATTATGGAATTCTGTAAGCAGTTTAATGCTCGTACACAGGATAAACCAGGTAAAATATTACCAGTTGTTATCACCGTTTACAAGGATAAGTCTTTCGACTTCGTTGTAAAAACTCCACCGGCGGCAATTCAGCTATTGGAAGCGGCTAAGATTAAAAAAGGATCTGGCGAACCTAACAGAGTAAAATTAGGTAGTGTTACCTGGGACCAAATCAAGGCAATTGCCGAAGATAAAATGGTTGACCTTAACGCATTTACAGTAGAATCTGCTATGAGTATGATAGCTGGTACTGCACGTTCTATGGGTATGAAGGTAGCAGGAAAGAAACCTTTTTAAAATCTTAAAAGTAATTAAATGGCAAAGTTAACTAAGAAGCAAAAAGAAGCGCATTCGAAAATAGAGAAAGATAAATTATACTCTGTTACTGAAGCTTCAGCTTTAATTAAAGAGATAACCAATACAAAATTTGACGCATCTGTAGATTTAGCGGTTCGTTTGGGTGTAGATCCAAGAAAAGCAAATCAAATGGTTCGTGGTGTGGTAACATTACCTCACGGAACTGGTAAAGATGTTAAGGTTTTGGCTTTGGTAACACCAGACAAAGAAGCAGAGGCTCAAGAAGCAGGTGCTGATTATGTTGGGTTAGATGAGTATTTGGAAAAAATAAAAGGCGGTTGGACAGATGTTGATGTTATCATCACTATGCCAAGTGTTATGGGTAAATTAGGTCCTTTAGGTCGAGTATTAGGGCCAAGAGGTTTAATGCCGAATCCAAAAACAGGAACTGTAACTATGGATGTAGCAAAAGCTGTATCTGAAGTAAAGGCAGGTAAAATAGATTTTAAAGTTGATAAAACTGGTATCGTACATGCTGCGATAGGTAAGGCTTCTTTTTCTGCTGATAAAATAGCGGATAATGCTAATGAGTTGTTAGACACTTTGAATAAGATGAAGCCAACTGCGGCAAAAGGTGTTTATATGAAATCAATTTTCATGTCTAGCACAATGAGCCCTAGTTTGCAATTAGATCCAAAGTCAGTTTAACAACTGGTAGTTAAAAATTAAAAGTATGACAAGAGAAGAAAAAGCAACGGTTATAAAAGATTTGACTACGCAGTTGGCAGATAGCACCACAATTTATGTGGCTGATATTTCAGGTTTAGACGCAGGTACAACTTCTGATTTAAGAAGAGCTTGTTTCAAAGCTAATATTAGACTAGCTGTAGTTAAGAATACATTGCTTGCAAAAGCGATGGAAGCTTCTGAGAAAGAATTTGGTGAATTACCAGAGACATTAAAAGGGAATACTTCTCTTATGTTTTCTGATGTAGCCAATGCCCCTGCAAAATTGATAAAGAATTTTAGAAAAAAATCTAAGAAACCTTTATTAAAGGGAGCTTTTGTTGAAGAAGCAATTTACATAGGTGATGAAAACTTGGATGCTTTAGTTAGCATTAAGTCTAAAGAAGAAATGATTGGCGAAATTATTGGATTGTTACAATCTCCAGCCAAGAATGTTATTTCTGGTCTTAAATCTGGTGGTGGAAAAATCGCTGGAATCCTTAAAACATTATCTGAAAGATAAGTACGCACAATAAACTAAGTATATTTTAAAAATTTTATTAAACGATAGAAAATGGCAGATTTAAAAGATTTCGCAGAACAATTAGTTAACTTAACAGTTAAAGAAGTAAACGAGTTAGCTGATATATTAAAAGATGAATACGGTATTGAGCCTGCAGCAGCAGCAGTAGCAGTAGCTGCCGGTGGTGGTGGTGAAGCTGGTGAAGCAGCAGAAGAAAAAACTGAATTTGATGTAATTTTGAAAGCAGCAGGTGCTTCTAAATTAGCAGTTGTTAAATTGGTTAAAGAATTAACTGGTTTAGGTTTGAAAGATGCGAAAGATATCGTTGATAGCGCACCAAAAGCTGTTAAAGAAGCAGTTACTAAAGATGAGGCTGAAGGTATCAAAAAATCATTGGAAGAAGCTGGAGCAGAAGTTGAGCTTAAATAATAGCAACAACCATATTACTTTTGGTTTAGGTCTTTGCGCTTTTTGCGTTTAGACCTAAGCCATTTTATAGAATTAGGTATATTAAGAGGTATACTACTCATTTAGTACTCACGATCAAAACACTGTCCGTAGATGTTCACAAATAATACTGAAAGAATAAGCTTCGCTTCCGCAAGAAACACACCGGATTACCCGGATTTCTTAGATATTCAGATTAAATCTTTCCAAGACTTTTTTCAACTAGAGACTAAATCAGATGAAAGAGGTAATGAAGGTCTTTATAATACCTTCATGGAAAACTTTCCAATCACTGATACTAGAAATCAGTTTGTATTGGAATTTTTAGATTATTTCATAGATCCACCAAGATATTCTATTCAAGAATGTATCGAACGTGGTCTTACTTACAGCGTTCCTTTAAAAGCACGTTTAAAATTGTATTGTACGGATCCTGAGCATGAGGATTTCGAAACAATTGTACAAGATGTGTATTTAGGTACGATTCCTTACATGACTCCAAGTGGTACTTTCGTTATCAATGGTGCAGAAAGGGTTGTTGTTTCTCAGTTACACCGTTCTCCTGGTGTATTCTTTGGACAGTCTTTCCATGCGAATGGAACAAAATTATATTCTGCAAGAGTAATACCTTTTAAAGGTTCTTGGATAGAATTTGCTACCGATATTAATGGCGTTATGTATGCTTATATCGATAGAAAGAAAAAATTACCGGTTACTACTTTGTTTAGAGCTATTGGCTTTGAGCGTGATAAAGATATATTAGAGATTTTCGACCTATCGGAAGAAGTAAAGGTTTCTAATGCCGGACTTAAAAAAGTACTTGGTCGTAAGTTAGCGGCTAGAGTTTTGAATACATGGCATGAAGATTTCGTTGATGAGGATACTGGTGAAGTAGTATCTATTGAACGTAATGAAATTGTTCTAGATCGTGATACTATTTTAGAGAAAGAGCATATTGCAGAGATTATTGATGCAGATGTAAAGACTGTTCTTTTACATAAAGAAAATAATGCGCAATCTGATTACGCAATTATCCATAATACATTACAAAAAGATCCAACGAACTCTGAAAAAGAAGCCGTTGAACACATCTATCGTCAATTACGTAACGCAGAGCCGCCAGATGAGGAAACAGCACGTGGTATTATTGATAAATTATTCTTTTCTGATCAACGTTACAACTTAGGTGAAGTTGGTCGTTATAGAATGAATAAGAAATTACAATTAGATATTGGTATGGACAAGCAAGTCTTGACCAAGATAGATATCATTACTATAATAAAATATTTAATTGAGTTAATTAACTCAAAAGCAGAGATTGATGATATTGACCACTTATCTAACCGTCGTGTTAGAACAGTAGGTGAGCAATTATCTTCTCAATTTGGTGTTGGTCTTGCGCGTATGGCAAGAACAATTCGTGAGCGTATGAACGTTCGTGATAACGAAGTATTTACACCTATAGATTTGATTAATGCGAAGACATTGTCTTCTGTTATTAATTCTTTCTTTGGTACGAATCAGTTATCTCAGTTTATGGATCAAACGAATCCACTAGCGGAGATTACGCATAAGAGAAGACTATCGGCATTAGGTCCAGGTGGTTTGTCTAGAGAGCGTGCTGGTTTCGAAGTACGTGATGTTCACTATACACATTATGGTCGTTTATGTCCTATTGAAACTCCTGAAGGTCCGAACATTGGTTTAATATCTTCATTATCTGTGTTTGCGAAAGTAAACCCAATGGGCTTCTTAGAGACACCATATAGAAAAGTTACAGATTCTGTTGTTGATTATAAGAACTTTACTTATTTAAGTGCAGAGGAAGAAGAAGGAATGAAGATTGCGCAAGCGAACATTCCTATGAAAGAAGACGGTACAATTGATGCTGAAAAGGTTATTGCAAGAGAAGAAGGTGATTTCCCTGTTGTGGATCCATCAGAAATTCAATATACCGATGTTGCTCCTAATCAAATTGCATCTATTTCTGCATCTTTAATTCCTTTCTTGGAACATGATGATGCGAACAGGGCTTTGATGGGATCAAACATGATGCGTCAGGCAGTTCCTTTATTGAAGCCACAATCACCGATTGTTGGTACAGGTTTAGAGCGTCAAGTTGCTTCAGATTCTAGAGTATTGATTAATGCAGAAGGTGATGGAGTTATAGAGTACGTAGATGCTCAGAAAGTTACTATCAAATATGATAGAACTGATAATGAAAGATTAATCAGCTTTGAGGAAGATAGTAAAACCTATTTCTTAGTTAAGTTTAGAAAAACTAACCAAGGTACGAACATTAACCTAAAACCTATTGTACAAAAAGGAGATAGAGTTAAGAAAGGACAAGTTCTTTGTGAAGGTTATGCAACCGAAAAAGGAGAGTTGGCACTAGGTAGAAACTTAGTAGTAGCTTTTATGCCTTGGAAAGGGTATAACTTTGAGGATGCAATTGTAATTTCTGAAAAGGTTGTTCGTGAAGATATATTTACATCTATTCATGTAGATGAATATTCTTTAGATGTTAGAGATACTAAATTAGGAGCTGAAGAGCTTACGCATGATATACCAAATGTTTCTGAAGAGGCTACAAAAGACCTTGATGAAAATGGTATGATTAGAATTGGTGCAGAGGTTAAGCCTGGTGATATTCTAATTGGTAAGATTACTCCAAAAGGAGAATCTGATCCAACTCCTGAAGAAAAATTATTACGTGCTATTTTTGGTGACAAAGCTGGTGATGTAAAAGATGCTTCTTTAAAAGCGTCGCCTTCTTTAAGGGGTGTTGTAATTGATAAGAAATTATTCTCTAGATCAGTAAAAGATAAGAGAAAACGTTCAGAAGATAAAGAAGAACTTTCTAAATTAGAATTAGAATACGAAGTAAAATTCCAAGAATTGAAAGATGTTCTTGTTGAGAAATTATTTACCATAGTTAATGGTAAAACTTCTCAAGGTGTTCTTAATGATTTAGGTGAAGAAGTATTACCTAAGGGTAAGAAGTATACAATGAAGATGTTAAATTCTGTTGATGATTTCGCTCACTTAGTTGGTGGAAGCTGGACTACAGATAACGATACTAATTTATTAGTAGCAGATTTACTTCATAACTATAAAATTAAACTTAACGATTTACAAGGTAACTTGAGAAGAGATAAGTTTACAATATCTGTTGGGGATGAGTTACCAGCTGGTATTATGAAGTTGGCTAAAGTTTATATTGCTAAGAAGCGTAAGCTGAAAGTTGGTGATAAGATGGCAGGTAGACACGGTAACAAAGGTATTGTATCAAGAATAGTACGTCATGAAGACATGCCATTCTTAGAAGATGGAACTCCTGTTGATATCGTTCTTAATCCATTGGGTGTACCTTCTCGTATGAACATTGGTCAAATTTATGAAACCGTATTAGGTTGGGCAGGTCTTAAGCTTGGTAGAAAGTATGCAACACCGATTTTTGATGGTGCTACATTAGATCAAATTAATGCTTATACTGATGAAGCGGGTATTCCAAGATTTGGACATACATACTTATATGATGGTGGTACGGGACAACGTTTTGATCAACCTGCAACAGTAGGTGTAATATATATGTTGAAACTTGGACACATGGTAGATGATAAGATGCATGCACGTTCTATAGGACCATACTCATTAATTACACAACAACCATTGGGTGGTAAAGCTCAATTTGGTGGTCAGCGTTTTGGAGAGATGGAAGTATGGGCACTTGAAGCATATGGTGCATCGGCAACTTTACGTGAGATTTTAACGGTTAAATCTGATGATGTTATCGGAAGAGCTAAAACCTATGAATCTATCGTTAAAGGTGAAACTATGCCTGAGCCTGGTTTACCAGAATCTTTCAACGTTTTAATGCACGAACTTAAGGGATTAGGTTTGGATATTAGACTTGAGGAATAGTTCAATATTTTATATTGAAGACTATTAAGTAAAACAAATTAAAACATTATCAGCACGCTATTATGGCTAGAATAAAAGATAATAACCCAGTAAAAAGGTTCGATAAAATTTCAATAGGATTAGCTTCGCCAGAATCTATTTTGGCAGAGTCTAGAGGTGAAGTTTTAAAGCCTGAAACAATTAACTATAGAACTCACAAACCAGAACGCGATGGTTTGTTCTGTGAGCGTATTTTTGGTCCTGTAAAGGATTACGAGTGTGCTTGTGGTAAATATAAGCGTATACGTTACCGTGGTATCGTATGTGACCGTTGTGGTGTAGAGGTTACTGAGAAAAAAGTACGTAGAGACCGTGTAGGTCATATTAACTTGGTAGTACCAGTTGCTCATATTTGGTATTTCCGTTCTTTACCGAACAAAATAGGATACTTATTAGGTTTGCCATCCAAGAAATTGGATATGATTATTTACTACGAGCGTTATGTAGTAATTCAACCAGGTATTGCTAAAGGTCCTGAAGGTGAAGAAATTCAAAAAATGGATTTCTTAACTGAAGAAGAGTATTTAAATATTATTGATACTATACCACAAGAGAATCAATATTTAGAAGATTCTGATCCTAACAAGTTCATAGCTAAAATGGGAGCAGAGTGTTTGATTGATTTATTAGGTAGAATAGATCTTAAAGAACTTTCTTTCGAGTTAAGACATAAAGCAAATACTGAAACGTCTAAGCAACGTAAAACTGAAGCTTTAAAACGTTTACAGGTTGTAGAGGCATTAAGAGAATCTCAAGAGAATAGAGAAAACGAGCCAGAGTGGATGATTATGAAGGTAATTCCGGTTATACCACCAGAATTGCGTCCATTAGTTCCATTAGATGGTGGTCGTTTTGCGACTTCAGATTTAAATGATCTTTATAGAAGGGTAATCATTCGTAATAACCGTCTTAAAAGATTAGTAGAGATAAAGGCGCCAGAGGTAATTTTACGTAATGAAAAACGTATGCTTCAGGAAGCTGTCGATTCTTTGTTTGATAACACAAGAAAGGCATCTGCTGTAAAAACTGAATCTAACAGACCATTAAAATCACTTTCAGATTCATTAAAAGGTAAGCAAGGTCGTTTCCGTCAAAACTTACTTGGTAAGCGTGTTGATTATTCTGCACGTTCGGTAATTGTTGTTGGACCAGAATTGAACTTGTTCGAATGTGGTCTTCCAAAAGATATGGCAGCTGAATTGTACAAACCTTTCGTAATTAGAAAACTAATTGAAAGAGGAATTGTAAAAACAGTTAAATCTGCGAAGAAAATTATAGATAAAAAAGAGCCTGTAGTTTGGGATATCTTAGAGAATGTATTGAAAGGTCACCCGGTATTATTAAACAGGGCTCCTACATTACACCGTTTAGGTATTCAAGCATTCCAACCTAAATTAATAGAAGGTAAAGCGATTCGTCTTCACCCATTAGCATGTACTGCATTTAATGCAGATTTTGATGGGGATCAAATGGCGGTTCACTTACCATTAGGACCAGAAGCAATATTAGAAGCACAATTATTAATGCTTGCTTCTCAGAATATATTAAACCCTGCAAATGGTTCACCGATTACGGTTCCATCACAGGATATGGTCCTTGGTCTGTATTATATGACCAAGGAGCGTAAATCAACACCAGAAGTTCCAGTTAAAGGTGAAGGTTTAACTTTTTATTCAGCAGAAGAGGTTGAGATTGCTTTCAATGAAGGCATGGTAAACTTAAATGCGGGAATAAAGGTTAGAGCAAAAGATTTCAATGAAGAGGGTGAGTTGGTTAATCAAATTATACCTACAACTGTTGGTCGTGTATTATTTAATAATCACGTACCTGAAGCGGCTGGTTATATTAACCAGGTTTTAAATAAGAAAGCCTTAAGAAATATTATTGGAGATATTTTAGCAGTAACAAGTGTACCAGTTACAGCTGCATTCTTAGATAAGATTAAAACTATGGGTTATGAATTCGCTTTTAAAGGTGGATTGTCATTTAGTTTAGGGGATATTATTATTCCTGCTGAGAAGATGGATATGATTGGTGAAGCCAATGTTCAAGTTGACGGTATTATGGCCAACTATAACATGGGTCTTATAACTAATAATGAGAGATATAATCAAGTAATTGATGTTTGGACATCTACTAACGCTCAGTTAACAGAGTTGGCTATGAAACGTATCCGTGAGGATCAGCAAGGTTTCAACTCAGTGTATATGATGCTTGATTCTGGAGCTAGGGGTTCTAAGGAGCAAATTCGTCAGTTAACAGGTATGCGTGGTTTGATGGCTAAGCCTAAGAAATCTACTGCCGGTGGTGGTGAAATTATTGAAAACCCAATTCTTTCTAATTTTAAGGAAGGTCTTTCAATTCTTGAATACTTTATTTCTACTCACGGTGCTCGTAAGGGTCTTGCGGATACCGCTTTGAAAACGGCGGATGCAGGTTATCTAACTAGAAGACTAGTTGATGTTTCTCAAGATGTTATTATTAACACTGAAGATTGTGAAACTTTGAGAGGTGTAGAAGTTCAGGCGCTTAAGAAGAATGAAGAGATAGTTGAAACTTTAGGCGAAAGAATTTTAGGTCGTGTTTCATTACATGATGTGTATAACCCAATGACTGAAGAGATAATTCTTCAGGCGGGTCAGCAAATTATGGAAGTTGATGTGAAAAGAGTTGAAGCTTCTCCGGTTGAAAAAATCGAAGTTCGTTCGGCACTTACATGTGAGGCTGATAAAGGAATATGTGCTAAATGTTATGGTAGAAACCTTTCTACTAATAAGATGGTTCAAAGAGGTGAAGCTGTTGGTGTTGTTGCTGCCCAATCAATTGGGGAGCCAGGTACACAGCTTACACTTAGAACATTCCACGTAGGTGGTATTGCAGGTAACATTTCTGAAGATAATAAACTAGAAGTAAGATTCTCTGGTGTTGCTGAGATTGAGGATTTAAGAACGGTAACTGGAGAAGGTTCAGACGGTAAACCTGCTGAAATTGTAATCTCTAGAACTAGTGAAATAAAAGTAGTTGATGCTAAAACAGGTATTACTTTAAGTACAAGTAATATTCCTTACGGTTCTCAATTATTTATTGAAAACGGTGCTAAGGTTACTAAAGGTGATGTTATTTGTTCTTGGGATCCATATAACGGTGTTATCGTTTCAGAATTCCCAGGTAAGATCGCTTATGAGAATATTGAGCAAGGTGTAACTTACCAAGTTGAAATTGATGAGCAAACCGGTTTCCAAGAGAAAGTAATTTCTGAATCTAGAAACAAGAAGTTGATTCCAACATTATTAATTCAAGATGCTAAAGGTGAAACATTACGTTCGTATAACCTACCTGTAGGTTCGCACATTATGGTAGATGATGGCGATAAGATTAAAGAAGGTAAAATTTTGGTTAAAATTCCACGTAAATCTGCAAAAGCAGGTGATATTACTGGTGGTCTTCCAAGAGTTACTGAATTATTCGAAGCGAGAAATCCTTCAAACCCAGCTGTTGTATCTGAAATTGATGGTGTTGTTTCTTTTGGTAAGATTAAGAGAGGTAATAGAGAAATCATCATTGAGTCTAAATTAGGTGAGGTGAAGAAATATCTAGTGAAACTTTCTAACCAAATCTTAGTTCAAGAGAATGATTATGTAAGGGCTGGTATGCCGTTGTCAGATGGTTCAATTACTCCAGAAGATATCTTATCAATTAAAGGCCCTTCTGCTGTACAGCAGTACTTAGTAAACGAAGTTCAGGAAGTTTATAGACTTCAGGGTGTGAAAATTAACGATAAGCACTTCGAGGTAGTTGTTAGGCAAATGATGCGTAAAGTCAGAATTCAAGATCCAGGTGATACAATCTTCTTAGAGAATCAATTGATTCATAAAGATGATTTCATTAAGGAGAATGATGAAATCTTTGGTAAGAAAGTAGTTATGGAAGCAGGTGATTCTGATAACCTTAAGCCGGGTCAAATTGTAACTCCTAGAGAGTTGAGAGATGAAAATTCTTTATTGAGACGTGGTGATAAGACATTGGTTGAAGCAAGAGATGCTGTATCGGCAACTGCGACTCCAATTCTACAAGGTATTACTAGAGCGTCGTTACAGACGAAATCATTTATATCTGCGGCATCGTTCCAAGAAACGACTAAAGTATTGAATGAAGCTGCTGTAAGTGGTAAGATTGATACATTAGAAGGTCTTAAGGAAAATGTAATCGTTGGTCATAAGATTCCGGCTGGTACGGGTATGAGAGACTACGATAGCATTATTGTGGGATCGAAAGAAGAATATGATGAAATAATGGCCAGAAAAGAGGCATTAAGATTCTAATTTTATATTAACCCTCAAATTTTATTTGGGGGTTATTTTTTTAATAAAACTATAATATGAGTGACAATAATAATCCGAATCAAAAACAAATAAATATTGAATTGGATGAGAAGATGGCAGAAGGCATTTATTCTAATTTGGCCATTATCAATCATTCAGTTTCTGAATTTGTAGTTGATTTCATAAGTATGATGCCTGGAGCCCCAAAGGCAAAGGTGAAGAGTAGAATTATACTTACTCCGCAACATGCTAAGAAGTTTTTAAAAGCATTGAATGATAATGTACAGCGGTTTGAAAAAGCTAATGGTACTATAAAGGATTATGAACAACCTTCGATACCAATGAATTTTGGTCCGACTGGTGAAGCATAAAAAAAGCCCAACTTTTAAAGTTGGGCTTTTTTTTATTCAAATTCAGAAGTAAAATGAAATTTTACCGATGGATATTTTTGTTGTGTCATTTGCAAAGAAAATTGAGAGTCTGCTAGAAAAACTAGTTGTCCTTTTTTGTCCTTTGCTAAGAACTTTTGCTTTACGCGTTCAAATTCTTTGAATTCATCAGTTTTTCTATTCTCTATACCCACCCAACAGGCTTTATGTACATTAAAGTTTTCGTAACTACATTTAGCACCATATTCATGCTCAAGCCTATACTGTATAACTTCAAACTGCAAAGCACCTACAGTTCCGATGATTTTTCTTCCATTAAGTTCTAGGGTGAATAATTGGGCGACACCTTCGTCCATTAACTGGTCAATGCCCTTATTGAGTTGTTTGGACTTCATAGGGTCAGCATTGTTGATATACCTGAAGTGTTCAGGAGAGAAGCTAGGAATACCCTTGTAGTGCAAACTTTCTCCTTCGGTTAATGTATCTCCTATTTTAAAATTGCCGGTATCATGTAGTCCTACAATGTCTCCAGGAAAGGAGATATCTACTATTTCTTTCTTTTCGGCGAAAAATGCATTCGGACTAGAGAATTTTAAGTTTTTACCATTTCTTACATGCAAATATGGTTTGTTACGTTCAAAAGTACCAGAGACGATTTTTATAAATGCAAGACGGTCTCTATGTTTGGGGTCCATGTTAGCATGAATTTTAAAGACAAACCCAGTCATTTCTTTTTCGTTAGCCGCTACAAGGCGTTCTTCAGCTTTCTTTGAGCGCGGGGTAGGGGCAATTTGAATAAAGCAATCCAAGAGCTCTCTTACTCCGAAGTTATTTAATGCAGAACCGAAAAATACAGGTTGCTGTTCTCCTTTCAAATAAAGCTCTTTATCGAAACTTGGGTAGACACCCCAAACCAATTCTAGGTTTTCTCTTAATTCAGTTGCTGCATTGTTTCCTATAATTTTATCTAACTCAGGATTGGTAACATCATCAAATGCTATAGTCTCTTCAATGTTCTTTTTACTATCTCCACTAAATAAGTTAATATTCTTTTCGAAAATATTGTAAATACCTTTAAAGTCATATCCCATACCAATAGGAAAACTTAATGGAGTTACAGAAAGACCTAATTTCTGTTCTAATTCGTCAAGTAGGTCAAAAGCATCTTGACCTTCCCTATCCATTTTATTTATAAATACCAATATTGGTATTTTACGCATTCGACAAACTTCAACCAATTTAACTGTTTGTTCCTCTACACCTTTTGCAACGTCGATTACAACAATAACACTATCTACTGCAGTTAATGTTCTAAAAGTATCTTCAGCGAAATCTTTATGACCAGGCGTGTCAAGTATATTGATTTTTTTACCCTTGTAGTTAAATGCAAGAACAGAAGTGGCAACCGAAATACCTCTTTGTCTTTCGATTTCCATGAAATCACTAGTAGCTGTTTTTTTAATCTTATTATTCTTAACAGCGCCTGCTTCTTGTATCGCACCGCCAAAAAGTAATAATTTTTCAGTTAATGTAGTTTTACCTGCATCTGGGTGAGAAATTATTCCGAAGGTTCTTCTGCGTTCTATTTCTTGCTTAAAGGTCATATACAAAATTTGTGCAAAAGTAATATAAAATCAATTCTTAACATTTAGGTTGTAGTTATGATAATTATAAAATTTTTTTTTGTAAGTATTTGATTAATTGTGTATTAGGTTTTTAACGGTTAATATTTTCAATATTCTATGATCTTTTATTTAGAAATCAACGTAAATAGTATTGAAATGTTAATTATTCATAATTAAAAAGATTGCTTTTTCTGTCGATTACCCATTTATTACCTTGGTTAATCGAAAAAGAATTTGAGTTGATTTAATTATGATATATCTTAGCATCGTTAAATAAGACAGCCCCACTTTCTTATAACGAACATTGGAAAAATCCTGCGCAATGCCATGGTGATTAGTAAAACACTAACACTTATGGGTAAAATTACTTTTATAAAAATTAACGGTTTTAATACCGACAGATTTTCTTTTCTATTTATTTTTTCAATGATATTGCTTCTTGGTATTCAAGTTTTTGGATTTGAAACTAAAGAAGTCAATACATCAATTCTGGTTTTTGAACAATCCGTAGAAGATATAGATAAAGATGATGATGGTATTTTAGATACTGTTGAAGATCAGAATGAAGACGGTGATGGGGATTACTTAACGAACCCTTCTGATAGGGACGGTGATGGTATACCGAATTATTTAGATATCGATTCTGACGGAGATGGTATATTAGATAATTATGAAGGTCAGCGTACTATTAGTTATGTCGCTCCTTCTGGTATTGATGATAATAATAATGGACTTGATGACGCTTACGAAGGTTCTTATGGTTTTGGTATCGTTCCTATTAACTCTGATAGAGCTGCGATAGTAGATTATTTAGATTTTGATTCTGATATTGATGGTATTAGAGATAATGTTGAATCTCAGCCTTATTTAGAATATGTAGCCCCTTCCGGTATCGATGCTAACCAAAATGGTTTAGATGATGCTTATGAAGGTAGTTTTGGTTTTGGTATTATACCGATAAATTCCGATAGTGATCAGTATCCTGACTATAGAGACTTTGATTCAGATAATGACGGTATTAAAGATAAAGTAGAGGCTCAAACTTCTGAAGGGTATATTCCACCAATTGGTGATAATGATAATAATGGTATTGATGATTCTTATGAAGCTGGGTTGTCTCCTATAGATACTGACGGTGATGGAATTCCTGATTTTCATGATATAGATTCTGATAATGACGGAATTTTAGATAATTACGAGGCACAATCTACTGCGGGTTATTTAGCACCAGACGGTATTGATAGTACACGTGACGGTTTAGATGAGGTATATGGTCAAGGGGGTATTGAACCTCAATATAATACAGACGGTGATACTAAGCCTGATTATAGAGATATAGATTCTGATAATGATGGAATTCCTGATAATATCGAAGGTCAGTTAACTGACGGGTATATTCCTCCTTCAGGATTGGATAGTGATAAGGATGGTCTTGACGATGCGTATGAAGGTTCTGGTAATCAAGGTATTGATATGATCAATACAGATGGTGATGCTGAGCCCGATTATAGAGATTTAGATAGTGATAACGATTCTGTTGCCGATAACAATGAGGGCAACGATTTTAATTTTGACGGAATCCCTGATCAGACTTTTACAGGTGTTGATACCGATGGTGATGGTCTTGATGATGGTTATGAAGGTACTGATGTAAATGACGGTTTTGATGTCAACGATGAAATCAACGACCCAGCTAACGATTTACCTGATACTGATGGTACAGAAGACGTAAACTATAGGGATTTGGACGATGACGGTGACGGTGTGGATACACCTGATGAGGATGCCAACAACGATGGTGATCCAACAAATGACGATACGGATAATGATGGAACTCCTGATTATTTAGATCCGGACACCAATACTGGTCGTGATACAGATGGTGATGGTGTTCCCGACAGTGCGGATCTTGATGATGACAACGATGGTATATTGGACAGTGTTGAAGATGATAATTTAGATGGAGACAACAATTCGTTAACTAATCCATTGGATAGCGATGATGATGGTATACCGAACCATTTGGATATCGATAGTGACAACGACGGAATTCCAGATAATGTAGAGGCACAGACTACCGATGGTTATATAGCTCCTAACGATGACGATGCCGCGACGTATGCTTCTAACGATGGTGTTAATAGTGCTTATATAGACGGACTTACACCAGTAAATACGGATGGTACCGATAATGTCGATTACCTTGATTTGGATAGTGACAATGATTCTGTAGCCGATAATAATGAAGGCAACGATTTTAATTTTGACGGAATCCCCAATCAGACCTTTACAGGTGTGGATACGGATGGTGACGGACTTGATGATGGTTATGAAGGTACTGATGTAAATGACGGTTTCGATGTTAACGATGAGATTAATGACCCTGCGAACGATCTACCTGATACAGATGGTACCGAAGATGTGAACTATAGGGATTTGGACGATGACGGTGATGGTGTTGATACACCAGACGAGGATGCTAACAACGATGGTGATCCTACCAATGACGATACTGATAATGATGGTACCCCTGATTATTTAGATCCTGACAGTAGTCCTGGTCCTGATACTGATGGCGATGGAGTAGCCGATAGCGCGGATCTTGATGATGACAACGATGGTATATTGGACAGTGTTGAAGATGATAATTTAGATGGAGACAACAATCCGTTAACTAATCCATTGGATAGCGATGATGATGGTATACCGAACCATTTGGATATCGATAGTGACAACGACGGAATTCCAGATAATGTAGAGGCACAGACTACCGATGGTTATATAGCTCCTAACGAGGACGATGAAGCTACGTATGCTTCAAATGATGGTGTCAACAGTGCTTATCCGGATGGAGTTACCCCTGTAAATACGGATGATGCCGATAATGAAGATTATATTGATTTGGACAGTGATAATGATTCTGTTCCTGATAACAACGAGGGTAATGATTTCAACTTTGACGGAATCCCTGATCAGACCTATACAGGTGTGGATACTGATGGTGATGGATTGGACGATGGTTATGAAGGTTCAGATGTAAACGACGGCTTCGATGTCAACGATGAAATCAACGACCCAGCTAACGATTTACCTGATACTGATGGTACAGAAGACGTAAACTATAGGGATTTGGACGATGACGGTGATGGTGTTGATACACCAGACGAAGATGCAAACAACGATGGTGATCCTACAAATGACGATAGTGATAATGATGGTACTCCTGATTATTTAGATCCTAATACAGGACCTATGGAAGATTTAGATGCTATAGATGATATAGTATCTACACCGATAAATACTCCAATCGAAATAGATATTTTAGATAATGATTTCGGTATTCCTAGCGATGGAACATTAACAGTAACAGATCCATCAAACGGTACTATTGAAATTAACGACGGTGGTACACCTGATGACATTTCTGACGATACTATTACGTATACGCCAAACGATGGTTTTGAAGGAACAGAAACTATCGAGTATACGGTATGTGATGCTGAAGGTAACTGTGATACGGCTACGGTAAC
>NZ_JAUOPN010000015.1 GCF_030547005.1 Maribacter sp. 1_MG-2023
CGATTTTTATATCCACAATATATCTCAGGTAATCCTAAGCAAAAAGAACATTAGCGATGCCAAATTACTTACAACGGTTTGTATATGAAACGTAGCGTGTAAAATAACGCAAACCTTTCGGATAAACACAGAGCCGAATTTTTATGTTTTGTTTTTACTTTTTCTCTTTTAAAAGCCAAATTTAAAAATTTGGCGGCTTCGCAAATAAGCACAAACCTTTCGGTTTAGCACTTACTAGCTATGTTTTATATACGTTGTTGTAACCAGTTATTTTACGCCCAATAACGTTCTGAATTCTTCTTCCAAATCCTCTATTACTTTCGGAAATTCGTCTTTAACAAACTGAGATATCTCTTTTGTTTTGTTAGAGTATTCTTCATAGAGCTCTCTAGTCATTCCTGATTCACTCAAATAACTGCTCATTTGCGCAAAATCCCAGCCTTTATTCCTATACTCATTTGCAAGGTTGTCCAATTTTTCCGCCAAATCTTTATCAAAGTAAATTCTATTAGGTAAATAGTAATTCACAAAATCTATAAGTCCTTTATTTACTCTAGTGATTCGTTCTTCTTTCTCCTTTTCTGCGTCTTCGATTACTGCGTGCATCCGTCTTGTGAAATCCGTCATCGCTGCCTGTAATTCGATTAACTTATGATATAGTTCTTTGACTACTTCAGCTCTGTCTTGATGTAATTTGGAAAATTGAATATTAAACTCATTAAGTTTTAAATCCAAATTGTGTTGGAAGTCTTGATTTTGCTGCTCCAACTTCATTTTATGGTTTTCCAATTCTTGGTTCAGTTCAGTTTTTTTCAATTCAATAGTTTCCGAAAAGAAGTATTCAATTAATTGTTTTCCAAAAAAGAGCACAGCAAGTATTATTAATACTCCTGGTCCATTTGTTTGTATTAGGTTATAAAGTTCTGTCATAATTGGTTACAACGTCTCGGCTAAGCGTAGTGCGGTAGTAAGGAAACGTTGAGTTTCCGTCTGCGCACGAAGCTAAAGCTTATTGTTTTGATTTATTTTTTCTATTTTAAAGCTAAATCCATAAGATTTAGCGACATCATAAATATACACATACCTTTCGGTTTTGCCCTAAAGTCCGCATTACGTTTAGGCATTGTTAGCTGTAGTTATTTTCACAATATTTTTAAAGTAACATAACCAATTGAGACAACTAGAATTAAAAAAGTTATAGCGCCTAGAATGTAGCTCAAGAACCCTTTGAAATAGCTCCATCTTTTCGGTCGTTCAAAAAATTGTCCAATTGCCCAAGCAACATAAATTGACCCAATAATAAATCCAATTTGCACTACTTTAAGGTTGGTAGTTCCATTAATAATTCCAAAAATTGTTTGAATTAATACCGAAATACCTATAAAATAAGAAAGTATGGTAAAAATTTGATAGTAGTTATAGTTTTGTTTTCGAAAAAATATTTTTGTCCACAAAGCAATGGGAATTGCCATTAAGATATTTGAATAACCGTAATTTTTAGAAAGCCATTCAAATAGTTTTTGGAAAATTGATTCCTCTTGAAAGTCCATAAAATAGCTTTGGAAGTTCAAAAACTGTTGAGCTAAAGTGAAAAGTAATGAGCATATTATTAAAAATAAGATAGGCTTAACTAATTTAGTCCTATCCTCATTCATGAACTCACGAACTGTTGGTCCAGGTTTTAAGAACAAGTTCTTAACGGTAAAAAAAATTCCTTTTTCTAAATTAAAGACGCTCTTAAATTCATCAAAAATATACTCTCCATCAATTGTTTTCAGTTTAATAGGAAAACCACAACTTGGACAAAAATTGCCATTAAATTCGGTGTTACATTTTTTACAAATATTCAATGGTGTTCTTTACTTTTTTATAATTACAGCTAACGGTTGAGCTATGAACAGTACGGGAGCAAACTAGCGTTTGTTTTCCGGCAATCACATAGCGAAATCTTTTGGTTTTGTTTTTTCTTTTTTTGTGTCAAAGCGAAATCCCAAAGATTTCGCGACATTATAAATATACACAGACCTTAACGTTTAAGCCCAAAGCCCGTATTGTTTATAGGTTTTGTTGTCATTAGTTATTCTTGCACAACAATATTAAAATTTTCAAATCCGTTTATCTTGTTGAGTTCGTTTAAAAATATCTCCATATCCTTATCTGCTTTATTTTTAGCTTGTTCCTCACTCAGTTTACGACTTTCTTCACTTATTGGAGTATAGAAGGCTTGAGTTTCCATATTCGATGCGTTTCGTGGATAATTCTTTGGGATTTCTTGTTTTGTTAGTTCTCCAAGAATTGTAGAATAGAGTGTTTTATATAATTCGGACTTAGATATAACCATCTCAAATGCTGTTCCTCTATTCCGTTCTAAATATCCCTCCAGCATTTTATAAAATTCAATTTCAGAATCTCGTTTGGGATTATATAGTTTTAGCTTTTGAATTAGTCCAATTTTGAAATCGCTAATATTTCGATAACCTTTCAGTTTTATATTTCTAGTGTTATTAGCTTTCAATACTTAATTCCTTTTGTTGAGTGAGTTATTGTTCATTTAACTATAAGCTTCTTCATAATTAATGACAACGGCGCGGCTATGGCAAGTAGGGCAGCGGACAGGCACTAAAATTTCCTCCACTCACTTAGCAAAACCTTTGGGTTTTCTTTTTTTTTTTTCTGGACAAAGCAAAATCCCAAAGATTTTGCGGACTTTGTAAACACGACCAAGCCAATGGATTCAACACTTTACGCCCTGTTTGCTATAGCCATTGTTGTCATTAGTTTTTTCCCGCTACTGTCTGTTTGTTATTTCGTTATTCCTGAAAATTACATACCAAGAATAAGAAACTGTTTCATAAGTTTCTTTACTCTTAATGTATGCTGGCTCAATGTCTTTTAATGAATTTACTACATCTTCAGTAATTTTTTTTAATTCAGGATTTTTGGTTTGATTCTCCGAAAGTGTTGTCGAGCCATCTTTATTAATTCTTATACGAACTTTTAAAGTGTCGGCTGGTAAAACTATTTTGTATTGATTTGCCCTGCTTAATATTTTGTTGCTAATTGCATTTTGAAAACAAGCCTCCGTATGATTTTTTTTACATTCCGATATTAAAGGAATTCTTGACTTGTTTTTAAACTTAGGTAATGATTTGTTTTTTTCTATTAATTTTGTTCGGTCTTTACTTCCAACGTATTCTGTTCCGTTCAATTTTGAATCGTTTACTAATGTTCTGTAAACTATTAAAATCTTGTGGATTGGGTAAATATTCTTTTTCTTATGAAGAGAATTAGACATTTCCAAAATCAGGTCAATTCGAGTATTCCCAACAGTCCAAGTATTTTTCTTATAATAATCTTTTTCTCCGTCTATGATGCTTTTTTTCGTGAATTCTCCTGTTTTATGACTTTTTCCTAATTCTTCGGATAACTGTTGTTCAATCAATATATAGTGATTCGCCAAAGATGTTCTAAAGTCTTTGTCCTGTTTATTTTCTATTTTTTCGTCAAAGTTTGCTATGTCAAGTTCATATCTAATTTCTTTAATTAACGAATCTTTTTTGGAAAAAACATAGCGTACTATTAAGTCCAAGTTCGGAACGCTATTGTCCTGTCTAATAAAAGATGCTATATCCAATTCCTCAGTGAGCGAGTTTACAGATTCGTCCAATATTTTTCCTCCCACAAACTGTTTTTCGATAGCTATAAAATCAGAAAGTGTCGATTTCGATATGTCATATTTCTCCTGAGATTTTCCTTTTGTACAGATTAATAGGACAAGAATTATGACTAAATTTTTAATGGTCATTCGGTTTTTTTAAAATTAATGACAACAATTGTATAAGGTAACAAGTTACTTTATATCTATTTTTGAATCACTAATCTAATGGATTTTTAATTTCTTTAAAAGTATTTGTAGCAACATGAGTGTATATTTCTGTAGTTTTACTAGAGCCATGTCCTAAAAGAACCTGAATTTGTCTTAAATCAACTCCAGATTCTAGTAAGTGAGTAGCAAAACTATGTCGTAGTACATGTGGAGTAACGTTTTGAGTGATTTTTGCTTTAATCGCAGCATTTTTTACTACCCCCAATACACTAACAGCAGAATATTTTGTGGCTTTTCGACCTTCAAATAAATATTCTTGTGGTTTCCATTCTTTAAAATATAAACGAAGGTCTTTAAGAGCTGATTCTGATAATAGTGTATACCTATCCTTATTGCCTTTTGAATTTTCGACACGTATAAGCATTCTTTTACTGTCAATATCTTTAATTTTTAAATTTAAAAGCTCACTCCGGCGCAAACCAGAACCATATAGCATTTTAATGATACATCGATGCTTTAAGTTGTTGGTGCTGTCAATTACAGCTATTATTTCTTCTTTAGAAATAACCTTGGGTAGTTTATGCTGTTTTCTTGGTCGTTCTATTTCATAAAACCGATTAGGCATTCCTAATACAACTTCGTAATAAAACTTAATGGAGTTGATGACTTGATTTAAATAAGAGTTAGATACATTTCTTTGAATTAGTACTTGTAGATAAGCCCGTATGTCTCTTTCATCAAGCGTTTCTAATTTTCTTTCTCTATAATGGTTAATGAACGTTTCAAAGTAAGTTACATAAGTTTTAACCGTACTATTGGCGTATTTTTTTAGTTCCAGTTTTAATAAGTATTCTTCTGGGCAAAGTCGGTAGCCTGGTACTATTATCCTTTTTCTAAACCATTGTACGTCCACTATTTCATTAGTAGTGTTGACAGGTTTGTTGGGGTGAAATTTATTGTAATTAATCCATACGATGCCTTTAAAAGTAGTAAAGAGAATTCCCAAGTTTTCTTTTGTGTTCGGTATATAAGCCATATTATATTGTTGACTCCATTTAGGGTTAGGAAGACCCTTGATCAAGTTCTGTATCAATTTATCTGGTGAGAATTTGATACCGATCATCTTCTGATCTTTAATCATTAAATGGTATAAGGTTATTGACTTTAATGGATTCATGTTGTAAGAATAATTGAAAATAAAATAATTAGCAGTATATTAACTGGGTAATATACGTTTACATTCGTTTATGAAAAAAAGATGTCCAGAGTGCAATATTGAAGTTGTCGGAAGATCCGATAAGAAATTTTGTTCGGCAAAATGTAAATCGATACATCAATATGAAAATGTACAGAAACAAGAAGTTTTCTATTTAATGGTCGACAAGCAGTTGAAAAGAAATAGAAGACTTTTAAAAAGGTATAATAAATCTGGCTTTACTACCATTAGAAGTACTGTTCTCTTAAACGACGGATTTAATCCTAAATATTTTACGCATTATTGGAAAACGAAGAAAGGGGAGCTTTATTTATTTTGTTATGATTTTGGATTTTTAAGTATGAATAGAAAAGGAGTGCAGAAGTATCTAATTGTACAATGGCAAGATTATATGTATGATTGATCAATAAGATGATTTAACATAAAAAAAGGGACAGCCAATAGCTATCCCTTTTTAATATCTTATTTAAAGCTGTTTTACGCTCTTGAGGTCAGTGATTTAAAGAATACGAACCCAAAGCCCAAGAATAGCATAAAGTGAAACGGAAACAGTCCGAAATCATTTAATGGTATTGCGCTATACATACCGAACATGAAATAAATCATTAAAGCAAATTCCAATATCATATTTGGCGATAATTTTTTAGCTAAATACTTGTTACCTTTCCAGCTTTGCTTAATGGTGCTAATATTGAATTTTGGTGTTCGTACAAATTCACTTCTTTTACCCATATGACCTTCAATTACTGCAATGGTATTGTGTAAAGAGAAACCTAAGGCAACAGAGAAAAAGGTAAAGAAGATACGTATGTAATCTACAAAGTTGTTAAAGCCACTGCCTTGTATACTCTTGTAAGTAAACCAATAGCAAACGAATAATATGATCGTACTTACGGTGAACAAACTTAGTAGTGAGAATACCCAGTCTAAATGCCCGTACGTATTCTTAATATAAAGCGATGGTATGCTTAATAAAGCAACTAAGAATACACATAAGAACATTGAGCTGTTCAGTAAATGCATTACCCCGTGAAACTTTGTTTTAAAAGGAATATTTTTTGCAGTTATAACGCTCCATACTGTTTTTCTAAAGTTCTCTGCACCACCTTTGTTCCAACGAAATTGTTGAGAACGTGCGGCACTTATAACTACAGGTAACTCTGCAGGAGTCTCTACATTTTCTAAATACTTGAATTTCCAGTCTTTCAACTGTGCGCGGTAGCTAAGGTCAAGATCTTCTGTAAGTGTATCGCCTTCCCAGTTACCGGCATCGATAATACACTCTTTACGCCAAATACCTGCGGTACCGTTAAAGTTGATGAAATGTCCTTTACTATTACGACCCACTTGTTCTAAAGTAAAATGCGCATCTAAGGCGAATGCCTGTATTTTAGTCAAAGTAGAGTAGTCGCGGTTCAAGTGGCCCCAACGGGTCTGTACCACACCAATCTCTTCATCTTTAAAATAGATAACGGTCTTCTTCAACCAATCTGAAGCCGGTAAAAAATCAGCATCAAAAATGGCAATGAATTCACCCTTAGCTACTTTAAGTCCTTCTTTTAAGGCACCCGCTTTAAATCCAGAACGATCAGTTCTTGTAATATGTTGAATATCTAAACCGGTCTCTTGTAATTTTGTAACAGTGGCAGCAGTAGTAATTACGGTGTCATCTGTAGAGTCATCTAAAACCTGAATCTCTAATTTACTTTTAGGGTATTCTATTTTAGCGATGTTTTCCAATAAACGATCCATAACATACTCCTCGTTAAATACAGGGAGTTGAATGGTTACGAACGGAATTTCTTTTGGGTCTAATAGATTAAATTTTGGAGCTGTTGTATTCTCTCTTTTTTGTGATAAGTAATTGATTAGCAAGTTCAGCTGCGCCAAGCTATAAAAGAAAATCAATAGTAAAGAGATACTATAAATTACGATAATAAGATACGCTAGAGCTAATGCCATATTATTTTATACTGTATTTGAAGATCCACCCCAAAATTTTTATGCCTGCAAATATACTACCTTTTACGGTTCCTGACACTTTAGAGATGCCAATTCTTCGTTTGTAACGCACTGGTACTTCGGTATATGTCATTTTTTTCTTAAGAACTTTTAGTTGCATTTCAACCGTCCATCCATAAGTTTTGTCTTCCATGTTCAATTCCTTGAGCTTTTCGTATTTAATTGCCCTAAAAGGGCCTAAATCCGTAAATTTTGCGCCAAAAAATAATCGCATTAAAAATGTCGCCAACCAGTTGCCAAAAATTTGTTGCGGAGTCATGGAGCCTTCTTCTCGTAAACCCTTAGTTCTGGCGCCAACTACAAAATCAATATTATTTTCCAAAATAGGAGCAACAACTTTATCAAGCTCCTCGGGATAATCAGAATAGTCTCCGTCAATAAATACGATAATGTCTGGTTGTTTAGATGTCGAAGCAACATAATCTAAGCCTTTAAGGCAGGCATAACCATAACCTTTTTTAGTCTCTGTAAGTACCGTAGCACCTGCGATTTCCGCATTTTTTACGGTATCGTCGGTAGAATTATTGTTCACAACGATTACCTCAGATACCGATTTTGGTAGCTCGTTGATGACATGGGCAATGGATTCTGCTTCGTTAAAAGCTGGTATTATTACTTTAATGTCTGTCATTATTTTAAATCTGATAAACTATTTTCACTGGTGAAAGCGCGAAAAGATGTCCATTCTTTTACTTTTTCACCCTTGTTATATTTCTCTGCAGATATCAATTTTGTGTCCTTGTATTTTAGGCAATATCCGTCTTTAATTCCTTTTGTTAACTGGCATTTGTGGTTTACGCTTCCCTTTCTGTCGTAAAACAACCACCAACCTATTTCTTTATTTTCAACGAATTTCCCCTCTTTGGTTCTAATACGGTCTTCGCTAAAAAAGAACCAATATTTCTCTTTCTTACCGTATGCGTAAAAACCTTGTTCAGATTTGTAACCGTTTGGGTGGTAGAAAGTCCAATAATCCGTTTTTGTACTATAGCGAATCCAGCCTTCACTTTCTAAGGTTCCGTCATCATAATAGGTACGTTCGTAGCGTTTGTCTTCAGGATTTATAAAAGCTAACAATCCTAAGCAAATAAGTGCGGCGTAAAAGAGTTTAAATAGCTTCATTTTTTTTAATATTTCATGTTTATTGCTGTATCGAGACAGACGTCTAAATTGCTATATTATTTAGCGCTTTTTAGAGTGTATGTATTATTTCCAGGTTTTAGTTCAACCTCAGTTCCTTGCCAAACTACCTTTCCTTTTATGGTTGTAGGAAGGGTTATTTCTGCGGATAATTTATGCTTGTTTCTTTTTAATTCAAATTCAATATTCCCTTTTGATGTAGGAAGTAAGCCTTTTATTTCATTAAGTTTTCCGAATGCCGGAGCAATTTCTACCTCTTCAAAATCATTTTTTACAGATCGGATGCCTGCCAAATAATTAAAATAAAAATATGCGGGCGATGCACTCCACGGGTGTACCTCTGATCTTGTAGGTTTTTCAACACTTTCAAAACGCTCTAAAGTAGTGGTCATGTGGTCTTCGATCATTTGCTCCCATGGTTTCTGGGCAACATCAAATAATTCTGGCGCCCCTAATTTTTTAATCGCTTCAAAAAGATAAAAACGGTAGTAATAGGTTGCTTGTAATAAATCTTCTTCGTTTAGAATTTTATCTAAAAGTGCACGCTGATCATTCTCTGGTATAGCATCGGTCAATATTGCCATGATATTGGTATGCTGATCATAAATGGTTTTATCTGGGCGCTCTGCAAAAAGATTTCTTTCAGTATCATAACACAATTCGTATACCGATTTAATAATTTCATCAGCACGATTTTTATAATTGATAGCAGTCTGCTCGTCGCCAATTTCATTAAAAAGGCGAGATGCATTTTGTAAGGCATCCACATAATGCAAACTAACTACGGCAGAGTTGAGTCCGTCGTTTTTAGTAGCGGTTCCGCTACCGTTATTCGGTCCGGTATACCAATCTATAAAATAGCGGTATGGTGTTTTGTTGACCAAATTAAGGTCGTTCATATTCTTCTCAAATCCGGCAAGGGTATTAATAATGCCATCTTTATAGGTATGAATAAATTCTTTGTTGCCAGAAGTATTGTACTGATCGGCAATCATATCTATCCAAACCAAAGAGTAGGTAGGGTAAATAAAGGTCGATCGCAGTGGGTAAGCTCCTAGAATATTACCGTCAGAATCTCTAGAATGGTCAAACTGGCGAATCGCATTTTTGGTATGTTCGGCATTACCGCTTAAAGCCTTCCAAATTAAGCCTTGTATTTTAGTATCGCCCACATACTGCATAGTTTCATAATAGGCATCACTTAAAAAGTAATCTTGGGTACAAATATCAATAGTACGCTTACAGATGTCAAAAATATCATTGTATATGTCGTCATCTGAAGTGAATTTTGCAATAGAAGGTATGGTAGTTCTTGATCTATGATTTACGAAATTTTCAAGAACAAGTTCTTGGTCTTTGGTTTCAATTTCAAACTCAATAAACCGAAACGTACGCATCCAGTTCGGAATGAATTTCTGTTCATCTTTTCCGTTAGAAATAACTTCATCGTAATAACCTAAAAGTTTTTTGTTCTTTAAGTCGTTTCGGTCCCCTTTTGCATTGTTGTCTCCGAATAGGTTCTCAGCGTACTTAATAGTAATTATTGATGATTTTCCTTTACTGAAGATTAATTCTGGGAATCCGTTAGTAACGTATTGTTGATCTAATAGAAAAGTAGTTTTTGTATTCGGGGCAAGCTTCAAAGTACCCAACACCGGAAACTCGGTTTTGATAGGTGTCGAAGAACGAACAATACTTGCAATTCTTTCCTCATCCCATGAAAGCAAAGGTAAATTACGAGGCTCTAATAAATAAGCAATAGAGCCGCCCATGCTACTGGCATTCTCAAAAAATTCAACTTTTTTCCAGTTAGTATGATCAAAATCTAACTTTTCCCAATGAGTAGGGTAGTTGTTCATATCAACAATATCAGTAGGGTTATTGGCATAGAATCCGCCAACGATTGCCTTTTCTCCATCACCTCTCCAAACTACTTCGTTCGCTTTGTACGATTCATCAATGGTGCTTACCCAAGTATCATTGAACCCGGTGGTATTAATGATTTTAGCATTTTCAGTAACGCCATTTACCATTAAACTGGTGAAAATGGACTGCATGCCTAAAAATCTTCTTTTACCAAAATTAATCACCTTAACGGCAATAACATTTTTCCCTTGGTTCAGGTAATCTTTCAGGTTTAAGGTTTCGTATTTGTAGTGCTGAATATCGCTCAATTGAGGTCCGTGAGTAATAAACTGACCGTTAACATATAGGTAATAATGGTTGTCTGCAGAAATATTGATAATAAAATCAGCTTTGGGATCTGCTACTTCAAAGGTATTACGAAACAACACGGCTGTGTCTTCGCCACCTTTAACATCTGGGTGGCTTACCCAACTGGCACTAATGTTCTCCTTACCATAAATAACTTCAGGGTAATTGACTTCCGTTTGCGATTGAACAGAAAGAGACACTAATAGTAAGAAAGAAAACAAGCGATTCATGTAATATATTTTGATGTAATTTGGTTGTAAAGATCATGAAAGAATAGTAAAAACCAGTCTTTCATGAGCTTTTTCCTGTTATCTAATTTAAGTGCACTTGAGTTTATAAGTCCCAATGCAAAAAAAAGCATATTTTATTTTAGAAATTAGATCTATTTCTTGTTCACTAGATCCATTAAATCAACATCGTTACCTAATAAAACATCTTGAGAATTAATACGTCCTTTTTCAGGTCCGTTTTCTAATTTTAAAACTCCCCTTGGGCAAACCGCAGAACAAATACCACAGCCTACACAACTAGAACGTACAATATTTTCTCCTTTTTGAGCATAGGCACGAACATCGATACCCATTTCGCAATAGGTAGAACAGTTACCACAAGAAATACATTGACCACCATTGGTCGTAATTCTAAATTTAGAGAACATACGTTGTTGAAAACCTAACATAGCCGCCATTGGGCACCCAAATCTGCACCAGACACGATTACCTAAAATAGGGTAGAATCCTGTTCCAATAACACCAGAAAAAATACTACCAATTAAAAAGCTATAAGTGGTTCTTAATGTTTCTGCTTTGAAAATGAATATGTTTGCTGAGTCACTAAAAAAGTGCATTCCTATTAATACAGCGATAATAGTGAAGTAGCCGATAGCACCATACTTGGCATCTTTCGCCAATTCTTCTCTTTTATAAATCATAACCCAAGCAAATACTGCAGTCAAAATAACTGCTACACCAGAGATGAACATTGTTTTTGTTAACCAGTATTTACTACTGTCATTTCCTAAATATGAGTAAATAACAGCTGTAGTCATTAAGGTTACGAATACTACCACACTGTGTACAACCCAACGCTCAACTTTCCAAGCAAATTTAGATTTATCACTTAGCTGGCGAAAAGAGTCACCGGCAGTCTCAGCCAATCCGCCGCAACCACAAACCCAAGAGCAATACCAACGTTTACCGTATTTATAGGTTAAAAAAGGAGAGATTACAAAAATCGAAATAATTCCGAAGAACAACATCGTCATACCAACACTACCAGAATCTATAAAGCCATTAATACGGTAACGTTCAAAGTTGTAATAGTTTAAGGGCCACATGTTTTTAAGATCGTAATATGGTAAATCACCATTTAAGCGCGCCATGATTTCTGGAATAAAAAAGGCAAATGCAGTCTGAAAAAACATAACACTAACCGTTCTCAATTGCTCGTATTTATTATGACGGTATTTCCAAATGAATTTAGCGCCAAAAGCCAAAATAGCAACGGTATACATAGTACCGTAAACAAACCATTGGCTGGCAGGGTTACCGCTAAGTCCTTTACTCAATGGGTCAAATAAAGCAATTAAACCTGTGTTGTCGCCATCTTTTACCAGACCTAAATACTGCGGATAGAAATAGAGCACAATATAAAACCCTGTTAAGGCGATACCACCCATCCAGGCAAGAACACCACGGCTAGAAATAGATTTAAACCAAACACCGTCATTTTTAATACCCTTGTGTTTATGTGCATAAGCAGCTTGAGAAAACCAGATAATACCTGCGAAAATGGCAACAATTGAAACCGTTAACCATAGTGCAGTATTACCTAGGTTTAAATTGAACAATTGTAGAATGAGAATGCCCAGACCGATCATTCCTGTTACTATTGCCAATTTTTGACCTGTATTTAATGCTTTAGGCGGTTCTCCCGCAAGTGACATACTTCTGTCAAAATTACCCATAGTAGGTGTTGTTTGTGTTTGTTATTTAGTTAGGCGATACTGAAAATACGTTTCCAGCTTTTTTTCTTTGCACTGATATTCTTGTTGAAATCAGCATTGTATTTGGCGATAATCTCATCCTCATAAAGTTTAAAGAACTCTGGGTCGAAATTGGCATCTTTTAAATAGGTCATGACATGGTCAATATCTTTGTTTTCTGTCAACCATTGGTCAAAAATTTCGTGTCGCATTCGAATGCCAAAAGTATTTAGACCTAAGAATTGATGGCTGTCTTTATCAAAGGCAACCGTTATACATATCTTTTCAGAAGCATGGCGCCAATGAAAATGGTGTTCGTTATCTTGTTTACTACGTTCGCTAAATACCCAACCGTAGGTTTGGTATTCTACATCTAAAAATTTAGCCGAATTGAACCAGTGACCAGGACTGTATTCTCTTGGGTTACCGCAAATAGATTGTGCAAGCGCTTCGCCCATCATTCTACCTGTATACCAAACAGCCTCTATTGGTCTTCTGCTACCAATACCCTCATGCTGTTCTGCACAATCGCCAATGGCGAATACATCTTTTACGTTGGTCTCCAAAAATCGATTAACCTTAACACCTCTGCCTAATTCAATGCCAGAATCTTTTAGAAAATCGATATTTGGTGCTACACCAGCAGTTAAGCCGACCACATTGCATTCAATGGTTTCGCCTTTATCTGTGACTACTGCTTTTGCACGCCCATTTTCATCAGAAATTATCTTTTCAAGATTGGTGTCTAACTGTAAATCAATATGGTGTTCTAGAATATGTTCGTTGATCATTGCAGATTCACCTGCAGGTAATACTCCGTTCCAAAAGCTCTTTTCGCGTACTAAAAAAGTAACCGGTATTTCGCGAGAACGCAACATTTCTGCCATTTCAATACCTATAAGTCCGCCACCTACAATTACAGCACGGTTACAAACCTTTTTGTTAGGTGCATTTTTCTCAAGCATCTCAAGGTCTTGTTTGGAATACAAACCTTGTACACCTTTTAAATCTTGACCAGGCCAACCAAACTTGTTCGGTTTAGAACCTGTTGCGATGATTAGTTTGTCATAAGAAATAGATGAACCACCTTTTAAGACTAGCTTTTTAGTATCGGTCTCCACTTTTTTAACAAACCCGTTTACGAGGTCGATTCTGTTTTTCTTCCAAAACCAGTTTTCGTAAGGTTGTGTATGTTCAAATTTCATGTGGCCCATATAGACATACATTAATGCGGTACGGGAGAAGAAATAGTCACTTTCTGCAGAAATAATGGTGATTCTTTTGTCTGATAGCTTTCGTATATGTCTAGCTAAAGTGACTCCGGCTATGCCATTACCAATAATTACAATATGATCCATAAAATGCTTTTGTTGATGGTTGTGTCGGTATTAAAGGTAAGAACTTAACACTACCCTTTTTATTTAGAAAGATTATAAACTTGTTATAACTCTGTGATACTTTTAAACGTAGTTTGCGTTTTAATAGAATTAAAACAGATTTGTAACACGCAGTAAATCAGTGCTTAATTAGCTTAAGAATTTTAAATAAAATAAATTTTATTTTTTAGGAAGTGTATGTTTTTGAAAAAAGCCACGACCTAAACAATCTCAAAAGCGATCATAAATTTAAATACCATGAAAAGAACTTTAATACAGACTTTGTTTTTCCTTTTAATAGTGACCAGTGTTTCTGCACAAGATGTAGCTACTTTTTTTAATAAGAGCGATAGCTTTTTTAAGACCAATGTAGTTGATGGTAAAGTAAAGTATGCAGCTATAAAAAATAACCCCGAAGCTTTGAATGCAGTATTGGAATCTGCCAAAGGCATTACAGTATCAAAATCTGATGCTGCTACCTATCAAGCTTTTTGGATTAATGTTTATAATCTGCTTGTTATAGATGGAATTGTTAAGAATTACCCATTAAAATCGCCTTTAGATGTTGCTGGCTTTTTCGATAAAACAAAGCACGAGGTTGGTGGAAAATCAATAACCTTAAACGGAATAGAGAATGATTTGCTAAGAGCACAGTTTCCGACTGAGGCAAGATTCCATTTTGTATTGGTATGTGCAGGTTTGGGGTGCCCTCCAATTATAAATACCGCATATAAGCCAGCTGAATTAGAAAGTCAGTTACAGAAGCAAACCGTTTTAGCGTTAAATAATCCTAACTTTATAAAAGTAAATAAGAATAAAGCTCAGATTTCACAATTGTTCGAATGGTATAAAGGAGATTTTGAACAAAAAGGAAGTACAGTAGATTTTATCAATACCTATAGAAAAGAGCAATTACCAGAAAATGCAAAGGTTTCTTATTACCCTTATGACTGGTCTTTGAACGAAGCTAAATAATTAACAAAATTTAAAAACCTTATTATGAGTATTTTAACTAGAGATTTATTTCTTGCTGTGGCTTTTTGTGCCTTATTTAAAGGGTATAGTCAAGATAGTTTGCAGCAAAAAAGTAATATTCAACAGTACACACCTTCGAAATTAGTAGGCAAAGGGCAGTACGATATCAAATGGTTTAATAATTTATATACCCAGACCGAAAGCACATTTACAGAAGGTAAAGAGCCAAGACAAACATTTTTTACTTCTACCATTGAAGGGTATACAGGCGTTGGTACGAACAAAAGATGGAATGTAGGTGCTATTTTAGAATTTAGATCAAATGTTGTCGGTGATAGAAGTGCATTAGATGTATTTAAGTTTGACGGAGAGAATAACACCGCCAGATCAGGTCTAACATCGATAGCGCCATCGGTAAAGTTTGTGCCAATTGCTTCGGTCAGTAATTTTTCTGTACAAAGTTCTTTCTTTATTCCGTTGGTGGATAATGAAACAGAGAACGGAGTATTTTTAGATCAAAAGGGATACATCTGGCAAAATAGATTCTTTTATGACTATACTTTTCCTGGTGATAAATGGCAGCTTTTTAGTGAAATCAATTCAGAATTAAGCTTTGGTGACAAAGATGAAAGTTTTGCAAATAATAGCTTAAATCTAAGTCCGGGTTTATTTCTTAGCTATTTTCCATCAAGTAAGTTTACCATTTTGGCATTGGCACAGCATTCTCAGCGTTTAGATTTAGGTAACAACTTTACACAAGATTTTACAGCCTTAGGTGGTGGTGCAAAATACCAACTAACAAATGCCTTGAACTTAGAGCTGCTGTATACCAACTTTGTGCGTGGTAATAATACAGGGCTAGGGCAGACCTTCAATTTGGGGTTGCGCGGTATATTTTAAAATTAGTTTGAGTGTTCCTTAAAAGAGCTTTTCGTTGTTATAAACAACTAGGCTCTTTTTTTTTGTATTTATAAACCAGGGTTTAATAGTTGGCTAATAACATGTTATTTTTGTTCTATATTGATAAAACAGGCATACAGTTCATGGAAATTTTGTTACGAGTATTAAAAAAATGAATTTAAAATCTATTCCGTTTCTAATATTGATGTTTGCTTTTCTTCTATTGAAAGGACAAAATAGCATGGTTGATACATTAAAATTTTCTGGAATTAAGAAAATTAAACTTTCTTTTGTAGAGAATTTTGTGGAAGCTAAGAATGGTATGGTGATAGATTCTCTTTTAATGGAAAGAGATATGCTACGTTTAAAAAGGTTGCCCTCAATAACGCATGCCTATTACAGTGTTCGTGCTTTAAAAAATAATCGTGTTGAGGTTAATTATGTTATAGAGGAGAGTTTTACTTTAATTCCTTCTGCTAATTTATTTAGTTCATCTAATGATGATTTTGCTTTTAGAATTGGATTGAAAGAATTTAATTTTCTGGGTCAGAACATAACCCTTGGGGCATTTTATCAATTTGATAATTACAGTTCGTATGGAATAGGTTTGAGAGCTCCTTATTTGTTTTCTAAAAAGTTGGGTCTAGCATTTAACTATAATGATTTTACAACGCTAGAACCGGTATTTTTTGAAGATGATACTGCCGATTATAAATACAGTAATAGTGGGTTTGAGCTACTTGGTCTTTATGAGTTCAATATCAACAATCGCATAGAGTTGGGCTATAGTCTTTTTACAGAAGACTATAGTTATGTTGAAGGTTCTACCAGTGTAGAAGTCCCTTTAAGTTTAAAGGTAGATAAGCATTTGTTTAAATTCATTTATGATTATAATAATTTGGATTATTTCTATCATTATTTAGAAGGGTTTAGAAGTCAGCTTAATTTTCAATATGTAGGAAGCGCTAATGCCAGTTTGCCTGAATTTTTAATTGGCTTTAATGATTTTACTTATTTTAAAAGATTTGGAAGTAAAGGCAATTGGGCAAACAGGTTGCGTTTAGGTTTGGCTAGTAATGTTGATAGCCCATTTGCTCCATTTACGGTTGATAATAATCTAAATATTCGTGGTGTTGGAAATACAATAGATAGAGGTACGGCAATGATTGTATTGAATACGGAGTTTCGCCATACGCTAATTGATAAGAATCAGTTTGTTTTACAAGGAAATGCTTTCATTGACGGAGGTACCTGGCGCAATCCTGCCGGTGGTTTTGATGATTTGCTTGAAACAAGAAACCTTAGAATTTATCCCGGTTTAGGCATAAGATTTATGCACAAACGAATCTTCAATGCAATTTTTAGAATAGACTATGGATACGGAATAACAAAAGATGGAGACAAAGGTTTTGTCTTTGGTATTGGTCAATATTTTTAGCAATTTTTTGTAATTCAAATGATGGTGATAAATAAATTATGGCATAGACCTTGCGTTAATAATTGCATGAAATATAACAGTTTTACAATTTTATTTTTATTGTTTTTTAGCGTTTTTTGCACTGCGCAAGATTCGTTGAAAACGGTTGTGGCAGAACCCGGAGACGGCATTTTATCACTGTTACGGAAGCAAGGTGTTAATCCGTATGAAGCTTATGATGAATTTGTAGAATTAAACTATCATGATTTGCGCGATAGTGTACATCTTGTTGCTGGTAGAGTTTATGTACTTCCAAGAATAAAATTAGATACGGTGGCTATTGTAGATTCTTTACAGTTGCAATCAAAAGAAATTAAAGCCCTAGAAAGTGATTCTTATGATATTTTTGGAGAGAAGCATAAAACGGTTATTGCTAAAAGCGAACGGTTAGAAGGCAATGTTTATTATTTAGTTTCGGGTCACGGTGGTCCTGATCCAGGAGCGATGGGCGTTTATGCAGGTAAGGCGATAGCAGAAGATGAATATGCCTATGATATTACTTTACGGCTAGCTAAAGAATTATTGGCTCATGGTGCAGAAGTTTATATCATTATACAAGATGAAAATGATGGCATTAGAGATGATTTCGTTCTTGAAATCGACCATGATGAGGTTGCGTATATGAATAAAAAAATACCGCTAAACCAAGTGGCAAGATTGAAACAACGGGTAGATATTGTCAATGATCTGTATAAAGAAAATAGAGAAAAATACCAGCGATTGATTGTTACTCATGTAGATAGTAGAAGTGAAAATCAAAATATAGATGTTTTCTTTTACCATCATGAGAAAAGTAAAAACGGAGAAAAACTAGCAGAAAGCATTCATAAGACCTTCGGAGCCAAGTATAAAAAATACCAGCCTAATAGAACGTATTCGGGTACTTTTGAAGATAGAACATCGCTGTATCTAGTAAAGAAAACGCATCCTGCAATGGCATACATTGAGATAGGGAATATTAGGAATAAAAAAGATCAAATCAGAATTCTAGATCCAGACAATCGCCAGGCACTCGCCAAATGGATCAGTGAAGGGATGTTATTAGATTTTGAAGGGGAATAAAGATTAAGCCGCTATATACTTTAAATAATACTGGTGTAACTCAGCTGGTTTTGCGCCTAAATGGTATTTTAAATGAATCATTCCGAAATGCCATTGCAATCGTAACTCGCCGCGCTCTTCATAACGTCGTGCGGAAGTAGTTACGGCAGAAGAAATAATTTTAAAAGGTTTTAGTTTGTATACTCTTCTAATGAATTCGTTGTCTTCGTAAATAACATAATTTTCATTGAAACCTTTAAGTTGTTGAAATAGTTTACTGGTGATGAAAAGAGACTGGTCGCCGCCTCGACAAATTTGATGATTAATGCGTGTGCACCAAGAAAAGAATTTTAAAAATCGGCTATTACTGTTAAAACGCATTTGAAAGCAACCCACTTCAAAACCTTGGTCAATTTCATTTAAAATAGCACTGTCAAAATCTTTTGGAGGTAAAGAATCTACATGTAAAAAATAAAGGATATCACCAGATGCCTTAGAGGCACCAAGGTTCATTTGTGCAGCACGTCCTTTTTTACTGTTAACAACAGATGCGCCATATTTTATAGCGTTTGCAACAGTGTGATCTGTGCTACCGCCATCAACCACTAGTATTTCTTTTATGCGATTTGTGCCCGCATTGGTAGAAATGGCAAGAAGTACATCTTTAATGTACTTTTCTTCATTCAATACCGGAATGATAATACTTATGGTTGCCTGGTGAGTACTCATAAAAAAATGTTTGCTTACTTATGGTAGTCAAATACTGGTATTCCTTACAATTGCTTAATTAATTCTTGAAATAACTTCACCATTTTAGGTTCAGTTTTTTCAGCAATAGAAATAATCTCGCTAATGTCAACAGGTTTTAAATTGTCTGGATCGCATTCATCTGTCAAAACAGAAACGGCAACAATAGGCAATGACAAATGATTGGCAACGATAACCTCTGGTACAGTACTCATGCCCACGGCATCTGCACCAATTAATTTGATCATTCTATATTCAGCCTTTGTTTCTAGTTGTGGGCCGACTACAGAAGCATAAACTCCGCTTTTTAATGATATATTATGTTCTTTGGCAATAGCGGTCAATTTGTTACGCATATCTAAATCATAAGGCTCAGACATGTCTGCAAAACGCTCGCCAAATTCACTAACACCTTTAAATGCTAAAGGAGAACCACCCTGTAGGTTAATGTGATCTTCGATCAGCATCATATCGCCCTTTTTATAATCAAGGTTTACTGCACCTGCAGCATTAGAAATAAATAATTTAGAAATACCCAACATGTGCATTACGCGAATAGGGTAGGTGATATCTAAAAAATCGTAGCCTTCGTAAAGATGAAAACGACCTTGCATTACAACTACTTTCTTACCAGAAATGGTACCATATACCAATTTACCAGTATGAAATTCAACCGTTGCCAATGGAAAAAATGGAATGTGATTGTAATGAGCTTCAATAGGGTCTTCAACACTATTGACTAATTTACCTAATCCTGTACCTAAAACAATTCCAATTTCTGGTTTGTCAAAACCTTTGTTTTTAAGGTATGCTACAGATTCTAAAAGTTCATCTTTCATCATAATTTTATATGTTTTAAAAAGGGAGCAAAGGCATCATTATCCTTTATATCCTCGTAATAATCAACGTCGTTTCTTGTTTCTAAAAGGGTAGTAGTTTCATTTTTAAGGTCAGCTAAAGTGTCCTTTAAAACGGTTTCTGTTCCCCATGTTTTGTTTTTGAAAAGTGCTGGTAAAAATTTCTTCATGCCTAGTAAATAGTATCCACCATCTTCAGCAGGGCCCACCACAAAATCGTTTTTCTCTAAAGCTTTAAATGCTTCTTCTAAATCTTCTTGAGAAAGATCAAGCATATCACTACCTATAATAATGATTTTTTGATATTCGTTTTTAAATCCTTCTTGAAAGGCATTTGCCATTCGAATACCTAAATCTTTGCCTACTTGTAATTTTTTACCAAATTTTTGATTGTCCCAGATATCGTTTTCCCAAATTTCTTCGGAATAATACACCTCTTTTTCTGCATATAAGTTTTTGGTGATCGCTACGGTATGGTCCAATAAAAATTTATAAATATCAAATGCAGCTTGGTCGCCAACCGTAGCGGCTAAGCGTCTTTTCCCCTTTCCCAATTCAGGGTTTCTGGTGAAAATCAGTAAAAGATTGTTTGAATTTGCGAGGGTGAAATCTATGACCTTCTCGTCTCGTACTGCTTTATTGTTCTGTAGTATTGCCAATGTATTTTTTTAATTTTCCTAACTCCTAACTCCTAACTCCTAACTAGTATACTTTAATTCCTTCTTGTAAAAGCTTGCCCCAGTGTTTACTAAAAGCATGAACGCTATCGGTTGCAATTTCTTTGTCGTTAAAAACGGTACCACCTTTATTTTTCCATTCAAAAATACCGCCATGCAAGTTTAGAATTTTGGTATACCCCAACTCTTTTAGCTTCTCACCAATATCTTCTGATCTTACACCGATAGAACAATACACGATTATGGGCTGCGATTTGTTAGTAATCGTTTTCAGTACCTTTTTTTCGTCGAATTTTTTATATCCGACCCAAATAGCATTTTTAAGGTGACTTACTTCAAATTCTTCTTTTTCTCTAGTGTCTAAATATGCGATAGAATCTGTTTCGGGTAAATTGTCAAAATACGCATAAGGTATCGTTCCTTGGTTCCAAGAGTTTAGTGCCTTTGAAATTTTGTCTTGTCCCGAGCTATATTTTGAAAAACAAAGGAAGGCAAGAACACAGAGTAATAACTTATAATTTAGTATTTTCATTACTACAAAGGTACTATAATTAGCATTTAAGAAGTACCGGTATAAAAGTGAATTTATGGTTAAAACTTTGCAAAATAAAGGTTTAGCAGTATTTGTATTTCTGTGTGTTATTTTCAATTTCAGTTGTAAACAAGAGGTAAAGCAAGAATTGATCGAAGAAGAAGAGATCCCAACGGGGTATTATATAGAAAAATATAGACCACAATATCATTTTACGCCAGAAGAAAAATGGATGAATGATCCTAACGGGTTGGTTTATAAAGATAGCTTGTATCACCTTTTTTACCAATATTATCCAGATAGTACAATTTGGGGACCCATGCATTGGGGTCATGCGGTTAGTAAAGATATGATGGTTTGGAAGCATAAACCAATTGCTTTATTTCCTGATGAAAACGGATTCATATTCTCAGGTAGTGCTGTGGTGGATCATAACAATACATCGGGCTTTGGTATAAAAGATAATCCCGCCATGGTGGCAATTTTCACTTATCATGATATGGCAGGTGAGAAAGCTGGGCAAAATGATTTTCAAACACAAGGTATTGCCTATAGTTTAGATAATGGTGATAGTTGGACGAAGTATGAGAACAACCCTGTAATTGAAAATACGGGAATTAAAGATTTCAGAGATCCAAAAGTTTTTTGGAATGATAAAACTGAGGTTTGGACAATGCTTTTAGTGGCTGGGGATCATTTACAAATATGGAATTCGCCCAATTTAAAAGAGTGGAAAAAAGTAAGTGAGTTCGGTAAAGATACCGGTGCGCATGGTGGCGTATGGGAATGCCCAGATTTGTTTCCATTAAAAATAGAAGGTACCGATGAGGTAAAATGGGTGCTTTTAATTAGTATAAATCCTGGTGCGCCAAATGGAGGTAGTGGCACGCAATATTTTATAGGAGATTTTGATGGTACAACATTTACCACAGACCAAGTAGAACATAAGTGGATAGATTTGGGTAGAGATAATTATGCAGGTGTGACCTATAACGACACACCGAATAATGAACGCATATTTATTGGTTGGATGAGTAATTGGGACTATGCCCGTGAAACGCCTACTGAAAAATGGCGTAGTGCAATGACAGTACCAAGAGCGTTGACTTTGCGCAAGGTTGGTGATGAAGTATCATTATTTAATTATCCTGTAATAGGTTTTGAAAAGCATGTTGCCTTGGCATACCCAGAAAGTATAATAAAGATTCAACCTACTAGAAAAAGAATTATTCCGCTGAAGTACGGCAACCAAAGCAAGACGAAATTCACCTTGTCCGTTCCAAATACTCAAATGTATTTTAGGAATAAAAACGGAGATAGTCTAAGTATTGATATTGATAGGGATAAAAAAGTGGTTACACTAGATCGAAGAAAATCGGGCAATGTTGATTTTAGTGATAAATTTTCGCCGGGAGTTCAGCAAATGAAAATTCCGAGTTTACCAGATGGTCTAATTGAAATAGTATTTCTACTAGATCATTCTTCATTAGAACTTTTTATAAATGGCGGTCAGTATGTAATGACCAATCAAATATTTCCTAATGAATTTTTTAGGGCGATTACGATAGTGAATAATTCAGAAGAAGAGTTAGTTATAGAAGACTTTACAGAGCATAAAGTAGAGCGTGTTTGGGATTAGTCTCTGCAGTGTTGTCGAGTAGATTAATACTTATTCGTCTGTATGTCAAATTACTATGTTCGTTTTTTATGTAATTTGCTAGGTATATTTTGGTGTCTCTAAGCTAAAGTTGGGTTAATTGTGGTTACTGAAACGTAGGCTATGATGATGTGCTCATCATTATATTAGGTTATAACCTCTAGTGTAATTCTGAAATCTTTTTGTCGATTTAAATGTGAAATGAACAGACCTATTCTATGATTCAAGAGCTACCCTATATATTTTTGCACTAGGGAAGGAGGGTATTAAAACAAAAAAATCCTTACCGTAAAGTAAGGATTTATTGTGGTGCCTCCAGGAATCGAACCAGGGACACATGGATTTTCAGTCCATTGCTCTACCAACTGAGCTAAGGCACCATGTCGCTATAAGCGGCTGCAAATATAATTTCAATTTTATGATTTACAAACAAAATCGTGAAAAAAGAAAAATGTTTTTTTAATTTTTAATCTTTGTAACATGAATTTAATAATTGATGCGGGTAATACAAACGTGAAGTTAGCAATCTTTAAAAAGTCAGAAATAATTCATTTAGAGACTGTTGTTGTCGATTTGTTTGTAGAAGCTATTAAAAAAATCTTCAAAGAATACACGAAAATTCAAGGTGCAATAGTTTCTAGTGTTGGATCACTTTCTAAGGCGCAAATGAAGGTTGTGGCCGTTTTTTGTGATCTACACGAGCTTTCAAATGCCTCGAAAGTGCCATTTAAGAACTCTTATGCGTCACCTCAGACTTTGGGTGTAGATCGTTTGGCTTTGGCGACAGCGGCCTATTATTTTAATCCGCATAAGAATAATTTGGTGATAGATGCAGGTACATGTGTAACTTATGATATGTTAAATGATTTTGACGAATATTTAGGTGGGGCTATTTCTCCGGGTGTTCAAATGCGCTATAATGCAATGCATGAGCAAACGGCAAAATTGCCATTACTCGAAAAAAAAGAACTTTTAGACTATATAGGTAATACAACAGAGAATTGTCTTCACAGCGGGGTTGTAAATGGTATATCTCTTGAAATAGACGGTGTCATTGATCTTTATAAGGCTCGATTTAAAGATTTAACAATTATTTTAACAGGGGGTGATACACTATTTTTGTCTAAACGATTAAAAAATACCATATTTGCGGATTCCAAATTTCTCCTGAAAGGGCTTAATTATTTGCTGGAATACAACAAGCACTAAATGATCAGAAAAATTGTAATTGCAATTGTATACATAACCACCGTGGGTATGTACGCTCAAGATGGTACCGTTTCTCCCTATTCTTTTTTTGGATTAGGTGAATTAAAGAGCGGGAGTACTGTAGAAAATCAAATGATGGGAGGTATTGGCGTATACGCAGATAGTGTCCATCTTAACTTGAAAAACCCTGCCGCATACGGTAAATTAGGTTTAGAAGTTATGGATAGAGAAGGTCTTGTGGTCTATACCGCTGGCGTCTCCAACAAAAATTATCAACTTAAGAGTTATACTGAGGAAGAAAAAAGTTCAGTTACTACTCTAGATTACTTGGCATTAGGTTTTAGTCTTGGTAAAGGATTGGGAATGGGCTTTGGTGTTATGCCGTACTCCTCAGTTGGTTATAATCTAGTAGAGGAGCAAACAAATATTGACAAGTCTTTAGTTAATATTTATAATGGAGAGGGTGGATTGAATCGTGTTTTTTATTCGGTCGGTTACGAAGTTATTAAAGATTTAAGTATTGGTGCTACCGTTAATTTTAACTTTGGTACTATCGATGCAGAGCGATTACAGCAAATTGAAGGAATACAATTTGGAACGTTTGATAGGCGAAGTTCAAGAATAAATGGCTTCGATTTTAATTATGCTTTAAATTATTCTCCACTAATTAAGGGTAGAAACCGGTTACATTCTTCTATTCGTGTAAATACTCAAGGTAATCTTATTTCCGAGAATAGTAGGCAAATTGGTTCGTTTTCTATCGCAAACGGGGGTAATATTGAAGAAATTGATGTTGATTTAGATGCTGAAAATTTAAGAAATACAGAATTTAAGATACCTACGACCACCACAATAGGTTTAGGTTACGGAGAGGATTATAAATGGTTTGTTGGTGCTGAATATAGTTTTCAGAAAATGAGTTCTTTTGAAAATGTTTTCTTAGGAACAGAGAATGAAATGTATAAAGATGCAAGTTCGTACGCATTTGGTGCTTTTATAACACCTGATCATGATTCTTTTACAAGTTACTTAAAAAGAGTTACTTACCGTGCGGGGGTGCGTTTAGATAATACGGGTATGCTTATCGATAATGTTGATATTAATAACTTTGGCATAACTTTTGGATTAGGCTTACCACTGGGAAGAAGTTTCTCTAATCTTAATTTAGGATTTGAATTTGGACGAAGAGGAACGACTAGGGCGAATTTAATTGAGGAAAGTTATTTTAAATTCAATGTAGGTCTTTCGTTAAACGATCGTTGGTTCCAGAAGAGAAAAATAAATTAAAATTTAGTACATTAACCATTTAAAAAAAGAAATATGAAATCGAAACTTTACTTCACGGCAATAATGATCCTAGGGATGATGGGAGTAAGTAATGCACAGGCACAGAACCCTGAATGTATGACTAACTTATCTATATTTTCTGAGCATTCGAAAGTTAAAAATTATGATGCGGCTTATGAGCCATGGAAAATGGTTTATGAAACTTGTCCTCAACTAAATAACGCTATCTATGTATATGGTGAACGTATACTTAAAGATAAGATGAAAAATGCGACTGGTGCTGACAAGGAGAAGTTTGCAAATGATCTTATGGGTCTTTACGATAATAAATTAAAGCATTTTGCATCTAAAACTAGTCAAGGTGAAACTGAAGTTGATAAAGCTTTAGTAATGTACGATAATAAAATGGCTGACGATGCTAAAATGTACAGCATGTTAAGTGATGCCTTTACAAAGGATCAAGAGAATTTCACTAGCCCGAAAGCATTATATATCTATTTCTCTAGTTTAGTTGATGAGAATAAGGCTGGTAGAAAAGATTTGCAAGAAGTTTTTGATGTATACGATGCTGTTACAGAAAAAATTGAAGTAGAAAATGAAAAAATTACAGGTAAAATTGCAAAGCTTTTACCTAAAGAAGAAGCTGGTACATTAACTTCTAAAGAAAAGTCTCGTTTAAAGTCTTACAATTCTTATTCTGAAGTTTACGGTAAAATCGCAGGAAGTATCGATTCTAAATTAGGTCCTTTAGCAGATTGTAGCAACTTAATTCCTCTTTACGAAAAGAGTTTTGAAGAGAAAAAGAACGATGTTGTTTGGGTAAAAAGAGCTGTTGGTCTTATGTTCAACAAAGAATGTACAGATGATCCAATGTTCCAAAAATTATTCGAAGCGCAGTTAAGGTTGGATCCATCTGCCGATGCTTATGTATATGGTGGTACTTTGAAAATGAAGAATGGAGATAGCTCAGGTGCTCTTGCAGATTTTGATAAAGCATTGTCTTTAGAAACAAATAACGAGAAGAAATCTAAAATTGCTTACAAAGTAGCGGTTATTAATAAAAGAAAAGGTAGTAAGTCTACTGCTCGTAAATACGCTCAGAAAGCAATTGATGCTAACCCATCTAACGGTCGTGCTTATTTATTAATTGCTAACTTATATGCAACAAGTGCAAACGGTTGTGGTACATCTGCTTTCGAAAAAAGAGCAATGTATTGGAAAGCTGCAGATATGGCAAGAAAAGCAGGTAGAGTAGATCCTTCATTAAGTGGTTCTTCGAGTCAAGCTGCAAATAGCTATAGTGCAAAAGCGCCTTCTAAAGAAATGATCTTTAGCTCAGGTATGGCTGGTAAAACTGTTACTTTCAACTGTTGGGTTGGTGGTAGCGTGAAAGTACCTTCTTTATAGAAAAAATGATACAGATTAAAAATTTTAAAGGCATTGCCGTGGTATGTACCATGGCAATGCTTTTTTTATCTTGTAAAGATGATTACAAGAGAGTAGGTGAAGAAGCTGCAAAAGATGTTTTTCCTAGAAGTGTGGCACAAAACTTCGTAGCCACCTATACCGAATCTCCTGAAAAATTAGGGTCTGAAGATGAAGGGTCTTCTAGAGTTTTGGCGGTGCTATCAGGACCTATAAGAAACGATTTTGAGCAGCTGTCTTTTCCGTATCAAACCTTTCCAGAAGGCTTATTGGTAGAGATTTTTAATGAAAAAAATGAAAAAACAACAATAGAAGCAGACTTCGGGGTATTGTACTCTAAGACTTCTATCGTAGATTTGCGCGGTAATGTGCTTATAAAAAGTGATGATGGTAAGAAATTAGCAACATCTCAATTGTATTATGATCGCGGTAATGAATGGGCATTTACGCAAGAGAAATTTACATTTACCAATCCTGATGATGGAACGGTGATGGATGGTGAAGGAATGGATATTCAGAAAGATCTCAAGTTTTTAAATGCACACAAAACCTATGGTCTTATGTTGATTAAAGAAGATAAAGAACAAGAGAATGATTAAAATATTAAGGTATACAGAGTACTTATATTTAATAGTAGCTGGTTTTTCAATTTTTAGAATTTTTACAGATTGGAATACGGATAGGAGTATGGCTTATTTTTTCATATTTTTTGCTATAGTATCTATAGGTATGTTCTTGTTTAGAAGAAACTACAGAAAAAAATTCGAACAACGTAAACGGGATAATCAAAACAAATAGTGGGTACAGCCAGTATTATCATTATACTTTCCTTGATTTTTTCAGCATTTTTCTCAGGAATGGAAATTGCCTTTATTTCTGCGAACAAAATCCATATTGAAATAGAGAAAAAACAAGAGGGTTTTTTGGCTAGGGTATTAACTAGATTAACCAAAAAACCATCTAAGTTTATTGCAACCATGCTTATTGGCAACAATATAGCACTGGTTATTTATGGTCTTTTCATGGGCGAAGTACTTATGAATTGGTTTGCAGGTATTGTGCCAGATAATGCTCTTTTAAAGTTGTTAATAACAGATTTTAGCCTGTTGACCCAAACGTTGATTTCTACCTTTATTATTTTGATAACAGCGGAGTTTTTGCCAAAGGTACTTTTTCAGATTTATGCAAATAACCTGTTGAAGTTATTGGCAATCCCAGCATTTTTATTTTACATATTATTCTCTTTTATTTCAGATTTTATTATTTGGATTTCTGATTTGATATTGAAATATGTTTTTGGAACATCTGGCGATGAAGTGCAATTCGCTTTTAGCAAACTAGAGTTGGGTGATTATATTACCGAACAGATGGAAACTATAGAGGAAGAAGATGAGGTTGATACCGAAATACAAATATTTCAGAATGCATTAGAATTTGCGGCTGTAAAAGCGCGCGAGGTTATGGTTCCAAGAACAGAAATTGTAGCTGTAGAAATGCATGAGACGCCTAAAAATTTAGCAAAACTATTTACAGAAACGGGCTACTCCAAAATATTAGTATTTAATGACACGGTAGATAATGTAATTGGCTATGTGCATTCTTATGAATTATTCAAGAAGCCAAAAACTATAAAAAGTATTTTATTACCTGTAGAATTTGTTCCAGAAACAATGCTAATTCAAGATATACTAAACGTGTTGATTAAAAAACGCAAGAGTATAGCAGTAGTTTTAGATGAGTATGGTGGAACATCTGGTCTTGTTACGGTAGAAGATATTGTAGAAGAGCTATTTGGAGAAATAGAAGATGAACATGATACTACAGATTTAAGAGAAGAAGTAGTTGATGAACGTCACTTTTTGTTCTCTGCAAGATTAGAGGTTGATGATATTAACGAAAACCATAAATTAAATCTTCCGGTATCAGATGAATATGAGACCTTAGGCGGTCTTTTGGTACATACCCTAGGGGAAATTCCAGATAAAGAAGTAGAGCTTACCATAGCGTCTTATAAGTTTACTGTGCTAGAAGTTTCTAACACCAAAATCGATTTGATTTCCATAGAAGTTTTAGAAGAGGAATAACAGTGCATCAATCAATAAATTAGGAGGCTTTTTAGTTTTTATTATTTCAATTAAAAATGGTAGTTTTGCCTCCCAATAACCACAAACGATTATTTTAAACGTTAATTAGAATGGCAGTATTAGAAAATATTAGGAAACGTACAACAGTGTTAATCTTGATAATAGGTTTAGCACTTTTTGCATTTGTTATTTCTGGGGTTTTTACCAGTAGCAATTTTGGAGGAGAAAAAGTAGGCTCATCAGTAGCTGAAATTAATGGAGAAGATATTTCTATTGATGAATTCAGAAGAGAAGTTGAAGTTGCTTCAAATAGAGTTGGTCCAACAGCATCATCTATGCAGGTTGTAAACCAGGTTTGGGAGAACAAAGTAAGAAAGACAATCTTAGGTGAGCAATTTGAAGATTTAGGTATTGGTATAGAGCAAGATCAAATTGTTGATTTTCTTAGAACTACCGGTTATGCGCAAAATCCTCAGTTTCAAGATCAGAACGGTCAGTTCGATGCTAACATGTTCAGGCAAACTGTAGCAGATTGGAAAGTTAACAACCCTGCACAATACGAAGCTTGGTTGCAAACGGAAGATGAAATTATTGAATTGGCAAAAGAGCAGACTTACTTTAATATGGTAAGAGCTGGTGTAGGTGCTACTTTGAAAGAAGGTGAGTTAGATTATAAGTTGGCTAACGAAAAAATGGACCTTAAGTACGTAAGAGTACCTTACACTTCAATTGCAGATAGTACTATTTCTGTTTCTAAAAGTGAAATTGCTGATTACGTTAGTAAGCATAAAGATGAGTATAAGCAGGATCCTGCTAGAGATTTGCAATATGTATATTTTCAAGAAAAACCATCTGAAGCTGATCAAACAGCTATTAAAGACGAAATCACAAAACTTTTAGATGATACAGTTGAGTACAATTCTCAAACAGATCGTAATGATACTATTAAAGGTTTTAGAAATACAAAAGATGTTACTGCATTTTTAGATAGATATTCAGACACTAAGTTTGATACTATCTTTAAAGCTAAGAAGAATTTACCTTCTAGTGTTGCTGATACATTGATGAGTTTAAATGTTGGTCAGATCTACGGTCCTTATAAAGATGGAGCTTCGTACAAGATTTCAAAAATGATCGCTAGAAAGCCAAATGGTTCTGTAAAAGCTAGTCATATTTTATTGGCTTACACAGGTGCAACGAGAGCTAATCCTGCTGTTACTAGAACAAAAGAAGAAGCTGAAGCTAAAGCAAAAGAATTATTAAGAGAGGCTAAGAAATCTGGAGTAGTATTTTCAGAATTGGCAAGAGATAACTCTGACGGACCTTCTGCACCGAACGGTGGAGATTTAGGATATTTCCAAAAAGGAGTTATGGTTCCTAAATTCAATGACTTTGCATTTAATAATAATGAAGGTTCAATTGGTTTGGTTGAAACTGATTTCGGTTTTCACGTTATCAAAATAGATGACAAAGAAGATGTAGTTCAAGTTGCTACCATCTCAAGAGAAATTGTTGCATCAGAAGAGACAATTAATACATTGTTTACAAGTGCTACTAAATTTGAAATGGAGACTACAGATGATGAAAGTGCATTTTCAACATTGGCTAAGAAAGATGAATATGTAGTTCGTCCGGTAAATAAGATTAAGGCTTTAGATGAAAATCTTCCTGGCTTAACGAATCAAAGAAACATTGTTCAGTGGGCTTTTAACGGTGATACTAAAGTTGGCGATGTAAAGAGATTTAACATCAATAACGGTTATGCGGTTGTTCAGTTAACAGGTAGTTATGCTGAAGGTGTAATGAGTGCTGAAGATGCTTCTGTGCTTGTTCTGCCTATTATTAGAAAAGAACGTAAGGCAGCGAAAATCATCGCAGCTAACAAGGGTAAGGATATGAGTGCTATTGCATCTGATAACGGTGTAAGTATTTCAAATGGTTCTGCTTTAACAGTAAAATCGCCAACAATACCTGGCGCAGGTAGTGAGCCAGTTGTAGTAGGTACTGCTTACGGAATGGCTGCTGGTGCAACTTCAGGGTTGATTCAAGGAAATACAGGAATTTTCAAAATTGAAATCGTGAAGAAAACAGAAGCTCCGAAATTAGATAACTATAGTGTATATGCTAATACTCTAAAAACAGGAGCAGCTAGCCGTGTAAACACTGCAGTTTATAATGCGTTGAAAGACGGTTCTGAAATAGAAGATAAGAGAGCTGCTTTCTACTAGTAGTTACTTAAAGATTTATATAAAAAAAGAGCATCCAATTTGGATGCTCTTTTTTTATAGTACCATTTTTGAATAGGGGAGAATGGTATTGTATCCTTTTTTTTTGAAGTATTGCATGTCATCTTCAGTGCCTGTTGCTAGCACAAAATCTCCGCCCCAAGCTCCTAAGCTTTTAATAGTTCTAGAGTAATCAGAAAATAGAGAGTCTTTAATAGTAGGTGTTTGAAGTGTTTCTGATAAAATAGCTTCGTGTTGGTTCAATAAACCTTCAAACTCAGTAATGGCAGTACACTGTTGAATGTTTTCAGTTATAGCGTCAATCTTGGTGATAAGAGCCTCTTTGTTAATGTCTAAGATACGGTAGCTATTAATGGCGTCTCTACTATTTTTTTTTTGATTTAGGTAAACGAAAAACAACTCATCTTTAAAATCAGGACTAAAAATCACCTCGTTTACTTTTGGTTCAAAACCATTTCTTTGGTAAGTAATTGCGGTATTATGTGTTGCACATGCAATATCATAACCGCTGCCGCCAAATGTAGTTTCTAATAATTGATACGGGTTAACTGATGCCCATGCTGCTATATTTGCAATCAACGTAGAAGATGTGCCTAATCCCCAATCTTTAGGAAAGGTAATTTTAGCTTCAATTACACTGTATGCTGAAATATGTGATAAGAACTCAGAATTCAACTTTTGTGTTTCAGTCAGTAATTGTTGTAATCTATCAGAAACGGCTTCGTCAGTTGTATTAATAGTTTTAAAATCTGTCTTAGAAAATTCAGCATAAAACCAAGTATCGTCATTCTCGTCAACACTAAACCAGTGAATGGTTTCAGAATTTTTATTTCTAAGTTTTAATGATTGTCCGAAAGATGTAGGTAAGGCTAAACCTTTTGCACCATCAAGAATGGCATATTCACCTGTAAGCAATAATTTTCCATTACTATAAAATTCTTTCATAGACACCTTACTTTCTTATGTTACTTAGTTGAATTTCTACACCGTGGTGTGTAACAGGGTTGGTTTTAAAATACTCGATCAACGTAGTTTTTTCGTTTTCATTTGCACCTAATTGGTTTAATATATTCAGCAGGTGCATTTTCATATGTCCTTTTTGAATTCCGGTGGTTACCAAAGAACTTACTGCGGCAAAGTTCTGCGCAAGTCCCGCAACAGCAACAATCTGCATAAGTTCTTCTGCAGATGGTCGTTGAAGTATCTCCATATTCAGTTTCACTAGCGGATGTAAATTTGTGAGTCCGCCAACGGTACCTAAAGCTAAGGGTAATTCAATCCAGAATTTAAAAATTCCGTTTTCAATTTCCGCATGGGTTAAGCTTTTATATTGTCCGTCTTTACAAGCATATGCATGTACACCGGCTTCTACTGCTCTAAAGTCATTTCCCGTGGCTAAGACAACCGCGTCAATCCCGTTCATAATGCCTTTGTTATGTGTAACTGCGCGATAAGGTTCGACTTGCGCAATTTTAATCGCTTGTATAATTTTTTCTGCGGTATGTTGCGGCGTTAATTCTGCTGTTAATTTTAAATCTTCAACAGGGCAGCTAACTTCGGCGCGAACAGTACAATTGGGTATGTAGTTGGAAAGTATGCTCATCACTACTTCAACATCTTTCTCTAAGGCTGAGAATTCATTATAATTTGTAGCTTCTTTTTTCAATGTAGCCGCAAATTGCTCTAAGCAGCTATTGATGAAATTAGCGCCCATGGCATCTTTCGTTTGAAAAGTGGCGTGTAGTTGAAAGTAATTTTCTAGTTCGCTGGTTTTATCTCTTAGAACGATATCAGAAATACCACCACCTCTTTTTTCCATATTGGTTGTCAAAGAAGCACTTTCGGCAAGTAAAATAGGTTTTAGATAGGTGAAAAAGGAGTTCAGCTTAGTTGCTTCCCCTTTAAACATAAAATGAACCTGACCTACTTTTTCGGTGCCTATAATCTCAGCTTTGAATCCGCCTTTGTTTAGCCAAAATTTTGCCGCTTTACTGGCGGCTGCAATAACCGAGCTTTCTTCAATGGCCATGGGTATGGCATAAAGCGTTTCGTTAATTAAAAAATTAGGGGCAATGCCTAATGGCATATAAAGATTGGTGAGTGTATTTTCAATAAACTCATCGTGTAGTTGTTGAATGTTAGAATTCTCATTCCAGTAGGTTTGCAATATTTTCTTTGATTGCGTTGCATTTTGGGTATAATTTGTGGTGACCCAATCTATTTTTTCTTCTTTCGTAAGTTTGGAGAAACCACTTATTGGCTTGGTCATTTAGGTATAACTTTCTACTAATATTCGATGTTGTGTAAAAGTCGCGATTTAGAAAAATAGCACATAATTTTACGGTAGTAAAGATAAGCATATTGGCAATAATCTAATTTCGATAGGCAAAGAGTTAAAAGCGCTTTCTTTTTCACTGCAAAGCGTGTTTTTTTGAGGAAATTGTGGTAAACTTGAGAGATTTAACAAAATTCAATTATTTATGCGAAAAATACACTTATTTGCGTTGGTTTTACTTTCACTCTCCGCAATTACTTGGGCACAGGAAAAACAGATTGAAGTAGCCGAAATTTATCAAGGTACTTTTAGAACAGAAGGGATGGATGCTCTTAGATCCATGAAAAATGGCACCCAATATACAGTTCTTAATACCAATAGAATCAGTCAAGTTACTACAGTTGATAAATACGATTATAAAACATTAGAAAAAGTTGGTACTGTAGTTTCTTCAGCAGATTTAGCTGATATATCTTCTTTCTCATCGTATGATTTCAGTTCAGACGAAAAAAAGATTTTGCTTTCAACAGAAGTAGAACCAATATTCAGAAGATCAAAACTTGGCATTTATTATGTGTATGATGTAGCTTCTAAAAAAGTAGTTCAAATAAGTGCAGACAAAATTCAAGAACCATTATTATCGCCAAATGGTAATCAGGTGGCCTATGTAAAGAGCAATAATATTTATATTCTGAATATGGTTTCAGGTGAAACCAAGCAGGTTACCACCGACGGTGTATCAAATAAAATAATTAACGGCGTTACCGACTGGGTATATGAAGAGGAATTTGCTTTTGTTCGTGCTTTCGAATGGAATGCCGATGGTTCTAAAATAGCTTTTCTTCGTTTTGATGAAACCAACGTGCCAGAGTTTTCTATGGATGTTTATGGAACTGGGCTATACCAACAACCACATGTATTTAAATATCCAAAAGCTGGCGAGAATAATTCTATAGTGACGTTGCATCTTTTAGATGTTGCAAGTGGAGCGCTTACTGCGGTAAATACCAATAGTGCATATTACATACCGCGTATTAAATGGATGAACCATAAAGATATGTTGAGTGTTCAAACTTTGAACAGGCATCAAAATCATTTGACCATGTATGCGGTAAATGCAAAGAAGGGTGATGTATCTGTTCTATTAGAAGAAAAAGATGATGCCTATGTTGATATCACCGATAACCTTACATTTTTAGAAGATGATAGCTTTATCTGGACCAGCGAAAAAGATGGATGGAACCATATTTACCTTTATGGGGAAGATGGTAGTTTAATGAATCAGATTACGAAAGGCGATTGGGAAGTCACTAAATACTACGGTTACGACCAAAACGAAGATAAAATTTACTATCAATCAACTGAAAATGGTTCTATAAACCGTGGAGTTTATAATATTAGCAGCGGTGGTGATGATAAAAAAGGTTTAGCAGTAACTGAAGGAACTAACAACGCTTCTTTTAGTACTGATTTCACGTATTTCATTAATACATTCTCAAGTGTAGAAATGCCTCAGGTATATACCTTGCATCAAGCCATTAATGGTAAGAAGGTTAAAGATATAAAAGACAATAGTCAATTATTGAAGAGGTTAGAAGGGTACGCTGTGAGTCTGAAAGAGTTCTCTACAATTGCTATTAATGGCAATGATCTTAATATGTACATGATAAAGCCAAAAGATTTTGATCCTTCAAAAAAGTATCCGTTGTTTATGTATCAGTATAGTGGTCCTGGTTCGCAAAATGTGAGCAATAGTTGGATGGGCGCTAATGATTACTGGCACCAAATGTTAGTAGCTGAAGGGTATATTGTAGCTTGTGTTGATGGTCGTGGAACCGGATTCAAAGGAAGAGATTTCAAAAAAGTTACTCAAAAAGAATTAGGAAAATATGAGGTAGAAGACCAAATAGCGGCTGCTAAAAAATTAAGTGAATTACCGTATATCGATGAAGAAAGAACGGGTATATGGGGTTGGAGCTATGGTGGCTTTATGTCAACCAATTGTATTTTAAAAGGTAACGATACTTTTGAAATGGCAATTGCCGTTGCACCTGTTACATCATGGGCTTTTTATGATACTATCTATACGGAGCGCTACATGCAAACTCCGCAAGAAAACCCAAGTGGTTATGATGACAACTCACCATTTAATTACCCGCAGTTATTAGAAGGTGATTATTTGTTGATACATGGTACTGGTGATGATAATGTACATGTACAGAATTCTATGCGTATGATAGAAGCTTTAATTCAGGCTGACAAGCAATTCGATTGGGGAATTTATCCAGACAAAAATCATGGAATTTATGGTGGAAATACAAGAATTCACCTCTACAATAAAATGACCAACTTCATAAAAGAAAAACTTTAATCAACTTTTAATCAAACTAACATCAATATGACTGAAAGTACTGAATTTTCAGACCAAAAACAGATTTTTGGACACCCGCAGGGTTTATTTTACTTATTCTTTGCAGAGTTGTGGGAGCGTTTTAGCTTCTACGGTATGCGAGCGTTACTGACGCTTTATATGATCGACGTAATCTTCAAAGCCTTGGCGGAAAGAGATTATGCAACAGCAGCTGTTTACTCCTCTTATGGTTCATTAGTTTATGCCTCTACAGTTATCGGAGGAAAATTATCGGATAAGATTTTAGGGATGCGAAATTCCATTTTCTTAGGGGGAATCTTAATGTCTATAGGTCACTTTGTTCTGGCTATTGAAAACGACATTGCTTTTTTCTTGGCGCTATCATTGATCATTGTAGGTAACGGATTTTTTAAGCCAAATATTTCCACATTTGTTGGTACACTCTATGAAAAAGGAGATCCCAAAAAAGATTCGGGTTTTACCATTTTTTACATGGGTATTAATATTGGTGGTTGGGTAGCTCCACTTTTATGTGGTTGGCTAGCGGCTACCTATGGTTGGCACTATGGTTTTGGTCTTGCAGGTATAGGTATGTTAACTGGTCTGATCGTTTTTTGGAGAGGTATTCAAAACAACGTATTTGGGGATAGGGGATTACCACCGAATGAGTATGTGCTAGAGAAAAAAGTACTTGGTGTAAAACAGGGTATTCTTGTGCCTGTACTAGCTGTATTGGCAGCACCATTAATAGCACTTTTATTATCATCTTATAAAGCGGTTGCGACTGATGGTATGTTTGCTGATCAGAACATTGTAAATATTATATTCACTGGTATTGGTATTGCGGTATTAGCTTACCTGGCCTACGAAATGTACAAAGCAAATGTTAAGGAAAGAAAAGAGCTATTTGTAGCTGTTTTACTTACATTTTTCATGACCATTTTCTGGGGTTTCCATGAATTGTCTGGTAGTGTAATTACCTTGTTTGCAGCTAGAAATATTGATTTAGAAGGCATCATGTCTGCGGCGCAAACAAATTCATTGAACTCGATGTTCATTATTATATTGGCTATTCCGATTTCAATGATGTGGACTTGGTTAAGCAAGAAAAAATGGAATCCTAGAACTCCGTATAAATTCGGATTAGGATTACTTTTTGCAGGAATCAGTTTCTATGTTTTAGCATTAAGTGGTGGTAGCGCAAACGAAAGCGGATTTGTCCCCTTTACATATCTTTTGTTAATGTATTTCTTATTGTCGGTTGGTGAGTTATTTATGTCTCCTGTAGGCTTATCTAAAATGACCGATTTAGCACCGATGAGATTAATCGCCTTTATTATGGGTGTTTGGTTTTTGTCATCGGCATTTGCATTTCAGATTGTAGGTTTTATTGGTAAACAATTAGCTATTGAAAGTACAGATGGCGATGTAAGCGGATTTGCAACTTTATCGGTGTATACAGATGGTTTTATGCTTATTGCAAAATATGCTTTAGGTGCAGGTGTTATAGTTCTATTAGCATCTCCGTTAATTAAAAAGTTAATGGGTAAAGTGCATTAATTTATACTACTCAAAATAATAAGCTCCCTTTTCACCAGTATAGTGAAAAGGGATTTTATTTTTTATACAAGTAGCTTCCCAACGGTCAATATAACTTTTGTAGTTGCTACCATCTACGATAATCACTTTTGGATTGATGCTGTCAAGCAATCTATCTAGGTTGATTTTTGGTGATTGCGTCAATAAGATTTTATGGGATGCTGACTTCGGATATATTCCTGTGCTATCAATAATCAAAAGCAATTTATCTTCAAAAGCATAGCTGTTTTTTAAAGAATCATATCGAACAGAATCTAAACGTTCAGCAGGTATATAATCTGATATAGGATAATCAGGTTTATTATCAAGATTTGTTAATATGGATAAATCATCTCCGCTTCTGTTAAAAATGAGACTCTTTCTCGTTTGATGCAGTACTAATACTTCCGACTTGTTATGAGCTTCATATTCCTGATAGATTGTATAACCTTGAAAACATAGAATGGTTAATAAGAAGAAAACTATTTGTTTGTAGTTGAATTTTGTGCATAGTTCTATGCCTATTACCAAGACCAAAACACTTAACAATAGCTGAATAAAATCAAAAGAGATAGCACTGAAAATAAAACTTTCTTGTTTTGCTACCCAAGCTATTAAGCTATTCATTAAACCAATAATTTCATTGTAAAACCATGCTAATGGCGAGGGAAGCCAATTTAATAGTGATAATACAATCACTAAAATACCTATACCTAGAATCAATCCTAAAGCAGGCACAATTACTAAATTCGAAACAAAGAACAATCCTGGAAACTGATGAAAATAAAATAAGCTAATAGGTAAAACACCTAATTGCGCGGCGATGCTAACACAAAGCAGCTGCCAAAAGTAACGTACCACTTTATTTTTCGGAAACCATAATTGTTTAAGTAAGGGGAAAATCCAAAGTATTGCAAAAACAGCAGCATAACTCATTTGAAATCCGACTTGAAACAATAAATTCGGATTGATGAATAGTAGAATAAATAATATGGAAAGCGCAAGTATATTGAAGGTGTTACTAGGTCTATTTAAATAAAGTGCATAAGCCACAAAAGTGAACATGGTGGTTGCACGAATAATACTAGCAGACAACCCAGCAATAAAGGCAAAACCCCATAAAAAGAGAACCGATAGAATTAAAATAAGGGTTCGCCCATTAGGGATGTTTTTTAGCGGACTCAATAAAAATTGAATTACTAAGAGTAGAATACCAATGTGTAGTCCAGATACTGCTAAAATATGCACGGCACCCGCTTTCTGATAGTTGGTATACGTTTCTTCTGATATATCTGAACGCTGCCCAAGTAATAGTGCTTGTATGACTCCTAATTCATCTGCTCCGAAATTTTCTTTATCAAGTTTTTTAATAATATGATTTCTAGCTCTTGCAGCGATGCCGAGAAGGGTAGTTTGCGAACTTTTAATTTTCACAAGCTTATCATGTTCTATTCGTATACTATGATATACACCTAGATTCTCCAAATATTTTTTATAATCAAATTGATGTGGATTTAACGGAAAGGAAATAGCTTTAGCTTCGGTATAGGTTACAAATTCATCATCGATAGCTAAGCTTAAATTCGCTGAATCTCTGGGTATGGTGAGAAGAATAGTGCCACTTACATGCTCATTCTCGATATTTTTTACAGTGGCAAAATAGCGGGTCGAAAACTGATTAGGTTTTAGAACCTCTTTGATTTTTAGCGTCCATAATTCGTTACTGGTATTTTGGTGATTACTGTAGTGACTGCTATAATTTATAGGTTGTGCGGCAGTGTAGCTGTAGATCCCTAGTGATACAAATGTTAGCGCGGCAATGGTTCCAAATAAAATTGATTTTGTATTCTTTTCAAAAAAGAAAATTCCGGCAAGTAGTAGAAAAAGAAAAACGGTGATGTAAAGAGTATATAATAAGTTGAGAGAAAAAAAGTAACCTATTAAGATTCCAACAATGAGTAAAAGCGTTAATCTGATAGGAATAAACGCTAAGAGCTTCATGCTATAATATTCTTGTAGCCTTTACGAATGCTTGGTTCCAGAATCCGTCTCGTAAAGATGAAACGGTAACACCACGAGATGTTGATGCGTGTATAAATGTAATTTCGTTATTGTCTGTACCGACAACCATACCTACATGGTTTATGCGTTTAGAGCCTCTCGAAGTTTTAAAAAATAGCAGGTCGCCCTTCTCTACATTTTTTACGGTAACACGATGACCTTCCTCTGCCATGTGAATAGAAGTTCTAGGTAGTTGCACATCATGTTCACCAAAAGAAATATATAGCAGACCAGAGCAATCCATTCCTTTTTTTGTGGTACCGCCAAACTTATAGCGTGTTCCAGAAAATGAAAGGGCGGTGTTGATGATCTCGTCAGCCTTTGTGTGCGTTGAAGAAGTTATAACTCTTCTTTCTTCAGTTCTTGTAGGTTGGGCAACATTACCTGTTCTGGCATTATTTGCTGCAGCAACAGATATTTTACGCTCCTTGTCAGAAGTGCTCGTCTTTTTGACTCCGCAACTGGCTAAAAAGCAAATGATTAAAAAGTATGGTAATATGCGCATAAAATAGAATGTACCCTGTAGTACGTGTAACTCCAAAATTATAGAATTATTTTTTAAAATTAATAAAGCTATGAAATTTTAGCATTTGCAATAATAAGCGCCGCAGCCTCGGTACTAGCCCCAGAACCACCCAATTTCGCAATTAACTCATCATAATCAGCCAATTGTTTATTTCTAGATTCACCATCTAAAATTAGGGTCAGTTCCTTTTTTAGGTTCTGTATCGTGAAATCATCTTGTATTAATTCTTTAACTACTTCCTTTTTCATGATTAGGTTGACCAAAGAAATATATTCTAAAGTGATAATACGTTTCGCAATTTGGTAAGAAATCCAGTTTGCCTTGTAGCATACTACTTGTGGTACCCTAAATAAAGCAGTTTCTAATGTAGCGGTACCACTGGTAACCAAAGCTGCAGTTGATATCGAAAGTAAATCGTAAGTTTTATTTTGAATGAATTTTACATTCGCATTGGTAAGAAAAGCAGCGTAAAATTCTTTGTCTAAACTTGGTGCACCTGCAATAACAAATTCATATTCAGCAAAGTCGTTGGCCAAAGAAAGCATCAAAGAAAGCATCTTTTGAACTTCTTGTTTACGACTGCCAGGTAGTAAGGCTATAATTGGTTTTTCAGGATCTATGCCGTTATCTGATCTAAATAGACTGTCGTTTAATTCCGGTCTATTGTCAATGGCGTCTAGTAAAGGGTGTCCTACAAAGTTGACTGGGTAATTGTGTTTTTTTTCGTAAAATTCTTTCTCAAAAGGGAGAATCACATACATGTGGTCGACCGTAGCTTTTATTTTCTCGATTCTACCTTCTCTAGATGCCCAAATCTGTGGAGAGATGTAATAATTGGTTTGGAAATTATGTTCTTTAGCCCATTTTGCAATACGTAAATTAAATCCGGAATAATCAATAAAAATTATAGCATCAGGGTTGAAAGCTGCAATGTCTTGCTTGCAGAATTTTATATTTTTAAAAATGGCATTTAGGTTGAGAAGAACTTCTATGAATCCCATAAAAGCCAATTCTTTGTAGTGTTTAGCTAAAGTTCCGCCAGCTTGTTGCATTAAATCTCCACCCCAGCATCTAATGTCGGCATTCGGGTCTTGTTTTTTCAGAGCCTTAATTAAATTAGAGCCATGAAGATCACCAGAAGCTTCGCCTGCAATTATGTAGTACTTCATTTTAAAATACTTTGTAGTATAGAATTGCGAAAGCGGTTAATATGGTAGCAATCAAAACCCCTTTAGCTCTATTATCTCTCTTAATTCTTAAAAATCCGAAAAATGCCACTAGGTTGAGAATAGCACCTAACGCCAAAAGGCTGCCAACATGTTCTTGGTTTACCGCAGCTTCAAAAGTTTCTGTAATACTTAAATCTGAAAATATAAGAATGTACAATAATGTACCAAGAGTGTTTGCTATGATGCCTACTATAAAGCCTATTAGAATTTCTTTTTTGGTATTCATTTAAAATAGTTGTGCGTAATAATTAAATCTTTAAACTGTGTTTTACTATAGCTCCCAAGTATTCAACTCTTGAATGACATGATGGGCAGTCAAATCGAATTGGACAGGTACTACAGATATATAACCATTTGCCAATGCCCATTCGTCGGTATCTTCGCCTTTGTCGAGCAATTCAAATTCACCGGTAAGCCAATAGTAATCTTTGCCCATAGGGTTGGTGCGCTTATCGAATTTTTCTTTCCAATTTGCTTTTGCTTGTCTGCACACTTTAATACCCCTTATTCCCTCTTTTTTAAGCTTAGGTATGTTTACGTTTAACACAGTACCTTTCGGTATGCCGTTCGCTAAAGCTTGGGTAACGATACTATGAATGAAATTATGAGCTTGCTCAAAATCAGCATTCCAACTATAGTCACATAAAGAAAAACCAATGGCAGGAATTCCCTCTATACCAGCTTCTACCGCAGCACTCATCGTGCCTGAATAAATAACATTTATTGAAGAGTTAGAGCCATGATTAATACCGCTAACACAAATGTCGGGTCTTTTTGGTAGTATTTCTTGAAGTGCCAATTTTACACAATCTGCAGGTGTACCACTACAGCTATATTCGTCAATACCGTCTTGGTCGAGATCGATTTTCATTTTTTTAGAAAAAAGGGCAGTATCTAGGGTGATGGCGTGACCCATACCAGATTGCGGACTGTCAGGTGCTACGACAACTACATCGCCTATTTTTTTCATTATCGTGATTAACATGCGTAAACCAGGCGCAGTAATTCCGTCATCATTCGTTATTAAAATCAGTGGTTTTTCCATATCATATACTTTCTGTAGTAAAAATACGTTTTTAAATATGATAAGCCCGAAATGCCGTTTAACAAAAAATTAGTTCTAAGTACATTTAATTGGCATGGATTTTTCTTTACCTTAGGGGTTTAAGTAGCTTTTTATGTTGCTTACAACCCTCAAATTCGGAGATATTGAAAAGGAAAGTAAAAGATAATTTTATGAAAAGAAATTTAGCCTACGTACTATTGTTGATGCTCGCAGCTGTAGCATCTTGCAGTTTTACAAATAAGACTTTTGAAAATGACGATAAGGACAAATTGTTGTTAGATTTAATAACCTATGTGTTAGAAAAAGGACATTATGAACCAAAAGCGCTTGACGATGATTTTTCGGTACATGTGTTTGAAGATTTTATTGATGTAATCGATCCTACCAAAAGATACTTTATTGCATCTGATATCGCAGAATTCGAAAAGTACAAGTATCAGATAGATGATGAAATCAAGAATACAGACATCACATTTTTCAATGTAGTATATGAAAGATTGATGGAGCGTATGGGCGATGCAAAAGGAATTTATAAAGAAGTTTTAGAAACTCCTTTTGATTATTCTGAGAATGAAAGCATCAGCATTAAATATGATGAAGAGCCATTTGCTGCAGATAGAAAAGAGCTTAAAGAACGTTGGAGAAAGCAATTGAAATATGCAACTTTAGGTACGTATGATTCTAAAATCTCTCATATGGAAAAAGAAGTTGTTTCAACTAAAAAGCATGAAAATGGCGAAACGGTAGAGGTATTGAATAATGTTAAATTAAATGATGATCATGACCATAGCGCTCATACTCCTGAAGAAGCAGAATTAGAATCTAGAAAATCTACTGAAACTACTTTAGATGAGTTCTTTGATTTTGTAAATGATTTAGAACGTAAAGATTGGTTCGTACAATACATCAATACTATTGTAGATGAATTTGATCCACATACATTTTACTTCGCTCCAGAAGAAAAAGAGAAGTTTGATACAAGTATGTCAGGTAAGTTCGAAGGTATTGGAGCAAGACTTCAGAAAAAAGCTGAAGGTGCAAAAATCGTAGAAATTATTTCTGGTGGACCAGTATGGAGAGATGCACGATTAGAAGTTGGCGATGAAATTATAAAAGTTGGTCAAAATGGAGAAGAGCCTATAAATATTGTAGGTATGCGTTTAGACGATGCCATTAAACTAATAAAAGGTGCACAAGGTACTATTGTAGATTTAACTGTTAAAAAGGTAGATGGTTCTTTAGAAGTGGTTTCTTTAACAAGAGACGTTGTTGAATTAGAAGAGTCGTATGCAAAATCTGCCAACATTATAAAAGGAGAAGAAAAATTCGGAATTATTAATCTTCCAAAATTTTATGTTGATTTCAATGATTATAGCGAAAGAAATGCGGCAACAGATGTTGCTAAAGAAGTAGAGCGTTTAAAAGAAGAAGGCATGGAAGGTCTTATCTTAGATTTACGTGATAATGGTGGCGGATCTTTAAAGACTGTTGTTGAAATGGCTGGTTTGTTTATTAAAGATGGTCCTATTGTGCAAGTGCAGTCTAGAGATAAAGGTAAAGATGTATATGATGATAAAGATGAAAGAATTCAGTGGGATGGTCCCTTGGTAATTCTTGTAAACGAATTATCAGCTTCTGCTTCTGAAATTTTAGCAGCTGCAATGCAAGATTATAAAAGAGCTATAGTTATTGGTAGTAAGCAAACATTTGGTAAAGGAACGGTACAGAACGTTATACCTTTGAACAATATGTTACGTAGTAATGAGCACGGCGATTTAGGTGCTATTAAAATTACTACTCAGAAGTTCTATAGAATTAACGGTGGTTCTACGCAGTTAGAAGGTGTTAAGAGTGATATCGTTGTACCAGACAGATATAGCTATATTGATTTAGGGGAAAGAGATCAGTCTAATCCGTTAGGGTGGGATAAGATTACACCTGCAGACTATAAATTATGGGATGGTTATATTAATTATGAAAAAACCATCGCTGATAGTGAAAAGAGAATGGCAACTAGTCAACAAATTAAGTTGATAGAAGAAAATGCAAAGTGGTTAAAAGCCGAGCAAGACGAAACAGAGATCTCTTTGAATTTTGATACTTATAAGGAAGAAAAAAATAAGGATAAAGAACAGTCGAATTACTTCAAGAAATTAACCGATTACGATTCTCAACTTACGTTTAAGTCTTTAGGGTATGAAGAGCAGTTATTTACTAAAGATTCTGTGTTACGTGAAAAGCGTAACAGATGGCATAAAAATTTAGCAAAAGATGTTTATGTTGAAGAAGCTGTAAATGTGTTAGAAGATTTAAAAATGAATAACATTAAGCAAGGTAAACTAGCTAGTGTTAAGAACTAGAGTTCTTATTTTATAAAAAAGTAAAGCCGCTATATAAGTTTTATAGCGGCTTTTTTATGTGCTAATTTTTTAAATGAATTTAGCGTGCTCAGGTTTTCCGAAATCAGCTAACTCATTATTTGTGTTACGTATTTTTTTACTTTGAATGTATGTTACAAATAGAAGTACAATACATACTACTGCAGATGCTCCATTACCATCTTTAATGGCTAAATGAGCCAGAGCACCTAATGTATAGTTCATAAAGAAGCCGGCATATACCCATTCTAAAGCCCAATGTGATTTGTTGAAAAGAATTAAGATTAGACCTAAAGATTGAAATACACCAAGAACATGAATTAGATAAACCGGATAGCCAAGTTTTGTAAATGTTTCTGCAACCATCTCATAGTTTAAGAATGAATTGATGATTGAACCTATAACGGCGATGGCGAAAAGCCCCAGAGCAATGTAATAAAAAGATTTTTGAGAATTCATAATAAGTAGGTTTTAATGTTATTATGTCTCAAAAATAAGTTCACCTTTAAAAAGTTTTATGTTTTTATAGGTGAACTGAAAATTGCTATAGTTGAATAGAATGTCTCTTAAGATAAACCGAACTACATGCTATGATAAAAGCTTGTCGGCATGTAACTGTCTAAGTTTGGCCAACTTCGGGTTGATAACAACCTGGCAATAGCCTTGCTCAGAATTGTTCTTGTAGTAATCTTGATGATTGTCTTCAGCATCATAGAAAATACCTAAAGGACTTAATTCAGTGACAATAGGTTTTTCATATACTGCTTGCATTTCGTTCAAAACTACTTTCGCTTTTTTCTCTTGTTCGTCATTGTGAAAATAAATGACAGAACGATATTGGGTTCCTGCATCGGCACCCTGTCTATTTAAAGAAGTAGGGTCGTGGGTTGTCATGAAAATAATCAGAATATCTTCATAAGAAATAATAGCTGGGTCAAAAGTAACTTGGACCACTTCTGCATGACCGGTTAGTCCCGAACAGATTTCTCTATATGTCGGTCTTCCCGGAGCTTTTCCGCCTGTGTATCCAGAAACTACTTTATGTATCCCTTTTACCTCTTGAAATACCGCTTCGGTACACCAAAAGCAGCCACCACCAACTGTGGCGATTTCTAAATTTGTATTAGCCATTAGCTTCCTCCTTTTCTAATTGCATAGATTCAGAATTAATGCAGTAGCGTAATCCACTAGGTTCTGGTCCATCAGGGAATATATGTCCCAAATGCGCATCGCAAGTATTACACATTACTTCTACGCGTATCATACCAAAGGTTGTGTCCTTATGATATTTTATAGCATTCTCTTTAATGGGTTGTGTAAAACTAGGCCACCCAGTACCAGATTCAAATTTAATAGTAGAATCAAATAATGGTGAGCCACAACAAACACATTCATACTTACCAGCTTCGTGAGCAGTACAAAGCGCACCGGAATGCGGAGCTTCAGTACCTTTTTTTCGAGTAACTCTAAACTGTTCAGGTGTCAAAATCTCTTTCCATTCCTGTTCTGTTTTTTCAACTCTTCTATCAGGTTCAGGGTTACCATTCACTGAAAAATGAATTACATCTTTCCAAGTTAACATCATAATTTTCCTTTCGTTTAGACTTTGTTTACTAGGTTTATTGGTCGGTAATTTACCATATATCTTACAAAATTAGGTAATTTTGGCGTATGGCATACCGCAAAAAAAATGGATCTCTGTATAGTATTTTAATTCTTGTCTGTATTGTTGGTTTTTGGCTGTTTGAAAACTTTTATACTCCCGCAACATATTCTGAAAATGAAGAGGGTGTTATTTCAAATGAGTTTCCAAAAGAATTACTACCGTCATCAACAACGGGTGAAATTGTAAATCATGAGTATTTCACCTTGTCTTACAATGAGCCTTATGAGCAAGCCGAATGGGTGGCATATACACTGAGTAAAAGTCATTTGACCTATGATGATAGAAAGCGCCCCTATTTTATAGAAGATCCATTTGTTTCTTCTAAATCTGCAGATTGGCGAAATTATAAAGGGTCGGGTTATGACCGTGGACATTTATTACCAGCTGGTGATCGTAGATTCTCGTTACAGGCATACAATGAGACTTTTTATACGAGTAATATAAGTCCGCAAGACAGAGAGTTCAATTCAGGTATTTGGAACGACTTAGAGCAGCAAACAAGACGCTGGGCGAAACAGTATGGTACATTATATATATTTACCGGTGGTGTGTTAGAAAGTGGATTAGAAGAGATCGGACAAGAAGACGTTGATGTGCCCAATGCTTTTTATAAGATTATTGCACGTAAGAAGGGAGATAAGATCTATACTTTGTCTTTTTTAATGCCGAATAAACCCCAATTTACATCTTTGCGCAATTTCGTAGTATCAATTGATGAGATAGAAAAAGAAACTGGAATCGACTTTTTTACCAAACTAACAGAAAAGCAACAAAGTGCTTTTGAAGGAAGTAAGAATACTACTGGGTGGAAGTTTTAGAAACTCTCCTTTAGTCTGTTCGTATCTAGCCTTAAAAAAATAAAGAGTAGAATAGTAAAGAATAGGAGTCCGGACCCACCATAACTAAAGAATGGTAGCGGTATGCCAATAGTAGGTAGAATGCCTATTACCATACCTATGTTAATGAAATAATGGATTAGTAGAATTGAAATAACCCCGTAACCGTACATTCTGGAAAAGGCATTTTTCTGTCGTTCTGCTAAAGAGATTAACCGTAGGAACAATACGGTAAATAGAATAATTACTGTTGCGGTACCTAAGAATCCCCACTCTTCACCAACGGTGCTAAAAATATAATCTGTATGTTGTTCAGGTACAAAATCTCCTTTTGTACGGGTACCTTCTAAAAATCCTTTTCCGAAGAATCCGCCCGATTCAATTGCTTTTTCAGATTGATAAGTGTTGTATCCAATCGATTTTCTAATCTGCTCTAGTTTTTTCGGATCTTTTTCTAATCGTAACCATAGTCCAAAACGATCTCTATGGCGTTGCTCAAACACGTTATTGAAAACGAAATTTACCGAAAGGGAGAATAGAATTACAGCTACACTAACGAGACTAAGCGGTATTACCGGAATTTTTAATTTTTTACGTTTGGTAGCGAATAAAATTATAATCAATAATGCCAAACCAATAATAAGCCAAACGGTGCCGAACATTAAGGTTGTGACAAAAACGAGAATTAAACTCAATATAATTACTAAATAATATAGTGGTAATCCTTCTCTGAAAATCACGAAAATCATTGCAAAGAATACTAGTGCACTACCGGGATCAGGTTGTGGTATAATTAAAATGGCTGGTACCAGTATAATTAAAAGTGCATAAAACTGATCTTTTCTACGTTTAATATCTGTTTGTATATCGCTGAGGTATTTAGCGAGTGCCAGTGCAGTAGCTACTTTTGCAAGTTCAGAAGGTTGTAAGTTGAAAAAACCAAGGTCGTACCAAGAAGTTGCACCGGCAATAGTTTTACCAAATACAAATAACCCAAGGAGGGATACCATTGATAATAGGTATAGCAAACTAGAAAAGCGTTCATAGAAATTTACTTCTAAGGCAAGTACCACAACTATAGTGACTAAACTAACCCCGATAAAAAATAACTGCTTTCCGTAAAGTGTACTGAAATCAAAGATAGAACTATGCTCGTCAGTAAATGTACTAGAGTAGATATTGATCCAGCCAATAAAAACAAGTGCGAAATAGATGAAAACACTTAGCCAATCAATTCTTTTTAAGATGCTTCTACCAGACACGTTCGTTTATTTTAAACTCTTCCCTACTGTAGGGTTTCGCGTATTCTGCTTTTAGTGTTTTTTCTAGCATTCTCTTTTCAAGGGTCTTTAAGGTAATTTCACCCTTAAGATATTTTTCGATCATAAGAGTAGCTATATGTCCGGCGTATCTCGATCCAAAATATCCATTTTCAATATATACCGCTATAGCAATTTTAGGGTCATCGACAGGTGCGAATGCTACAAATACCGAGTGATCTGTCAATTGTGTACGCACGCCATCTATTTTAGTGAAGTTTTCGGCGGTACCTGTTTTTCCGGCCACTTCAATACCTGGTATTTGCAACCATCTTGCAGTACCACTTACATAAACATCTGCCATACCTTGAACCACAGGTTCGAAATGTTTAGGGTCGATTGTGGTATGTTTAGCCTCTGTGAATTTTGGTTCGGTGATATCCTTACCTTCAATTTTCTTTAAGATATGCGGTGTAAAATAATGTCCTCTATTGGCAATTGCCGCCGTCATATTCGCCAGTTGTACCGGTGTAGCCAATATTTCGCCTTGTCCAATAGCATTAGAGATGATATATGAAGAACTCCATCTGTTATCTCCGTACCATTTGTCGTAGTATTCTTTGTTAGGTATGCGTCCTTTTTGTCCGAATGGTAAATCGTAACCTAAATAGTCGCCTAGACCAAAGCTTTTCATGTGTTTTTCCCAGACATCCATACCTTCATCAGTAGTTTCAAACTTTTCATATATTTTTCTGAAAGCTCCTGCGAAGTAAGCATTACATGATTGCGAGATTCCTTTATTCAAACTTCGTAAACCACCACCACAGTGACAACCTCTTTTTTTCTTGCCCACATAAAACCCATGGTAACATTGTATGGTCGTATTTACATCTAGAACACCTTCCTGTAAGGCTATTAATGCATTTAGCGTCTTAAATGGCGATCCTGGTGGCTGTTGTGCGTGAATAGAGCGATCCCAAGTTGGGTTTGCTATAGTATCATTATATAGTTTCGTATAATTTTTAGAACGTTCTCTACCGACTAAAAGAGCAGGGTCGTATGTTGGACCTGATATCATGGAAAGGATTTCACCTGTTGCAGGCTCTATAGCTACAATACCGCCTCGTTTACCATTCATCAATAACTCGCCATATTCTTGCAATGCTTTGTCAATGGTGATGCTTATTTGTTTTCCTTGTTCTGGAAGGGTGTCTATGGTTCCATTTTTATATGGTCCAATATCTCTATTGAATCTATCTTTCTGAATGTATTGTACGCCTTTTCGACCTCTCAATAAATCTTCGTAGTAACGTTCAACTCCCGTTCTACCTTTCAGTTCGCCTTGAACATAATATTTATTGACTGCTAAGTCACCTTCGTTTACCTCACTGATATAGCCTAAAACATTTGCCGCACTAGGGGTGTCGTAATAACGTAAAGATCTTTTTTGGATATAGAAGCCCTTATACTTACGCATTTTCTCTTGCAGCTTTGCATAATCTTGTTTTGAAAGTTGTGGAACCAATACAGAAGGTAGTCTTGGTGAGTACACTCTTGCTCTTCTAAGTTTTTCTACGAATTTTTCTTTGTCAATACCTAATAGACCACAAAATTCAAGAGTATCTAAAGGTTGAACTTCTCTAGGAATAACCATGACGTCATAAGCAGGGTCATTACCAACTAAAAGATGACCGTTTCGATCATAAATGTAGCCTCGTTCAGGATAATCATATATCGCCTTAATTGCCGGGTCCTCTAAAACTTGCTCCGCAGAAAAGCTAAAAATTTGCAAATAAGATAGCCTTCCCAAAAAGGTAATGGCGATGACAACTATAATTAATGATAAAAGAATTTTTCTCATTCTTTTTTACTGCTGAATAAAGTACTGAACAATATGCCTAAAATCAACGTAGATACACCCACTGTTAGTGTTTTTTGCAAAATTAACAAGCTGTTAGAAAAGCTGAAAATTTCTAAAGTGAAGTATACCAAGTGATGTATTATAATCAATAACGCTAAAAACGTAAATTGTTGTGCCTTTGTACTGTTGTTTAACTTAAAACTTTGAAATTCATAATTGACACCAAAGACAAAACGCATAATGGTTGGTCGAAGATAAGCTATGGTAACGGTAGCTGCTGCGTTTATGGCCAGTGTGTCAGAAAAAATATCTACGCAAAGACCTAAGAAAAAGCATAGAATTATAAAGGTAGTTCTATTTTGTTTGATAGGATACCAATACAAGAAAAGAATATAGATTAGCGGATTTATGTAGCCAAAGAAATTCAGCTTATTGAATACTAGCACCTGTAGTAGCACCAATAAAATAAATCGGAGTACAATTAAAAATGAAGTACTATTAATCATTGGCTTCTGTTTCTGCTTCTAATTCTAAAACCTCTTTACGGTTCAAATTTCTAATAATATAAATATTGTCAATATTTGTCATATCATAGAAAAGTTCTACATCTATAAAATAGAAACTTTTTGAGTTATCTAAATCAAATCTTTTAATCGTACCAATAGGAATGTTTTCTGGGAAGATGCTACTCATGGCTCCCGTAACAATAGTGTCACCTATGGTCAATGGTACCAGTCTTGGAATATCGATTAATTGAACAACATTATAATCTGTGGTATTTTCCCAAACTAAAGATCCAAAGTGATTAGAGTTTTTGATTTTTGCATTTATGTTCGACTTGTCACTTAAAATACTCTGTACGGTAGAAAATTTATCTGATGTATTTTCAACGATTCCTAAAATACCCTTGTCTGTAATAACACCCATATCTTGTACAATACTGTCATTTCTACCTTTGTTGATAGTGATGTAGTTACGCTGGTCCGCATAACTATTATTGATGACACGACCTCTTACCACTTCGTAGTCCACAGAAGTAGAATCTATTAGTGAAGGTGAAAGAACTACATTGTTAAAGAGCTTATCTCTAAGTCTTTTGTTTTCTTCAACAAGCTTGTTGTTTTCTTCCCTTAAGCCAAAATATGAGGTTACATTATCTGAAAAAGTATAAATACTCCCAGAAATATAGTTGGAGGAATTTAAAAATTTAGATTGATGGTACGAGTGCGATTGAAACGTAAAGATGCAGGAAATCAATAACAGAAAAAGGTAAAGTAAAAATATCTTATACCTAATTAGAAAATTTATGATCTGTTGCATTCACCCTTAAATTTTTACTCGATAATCGAGATTTAAACCTGACTGCCGTTAGGCAAGCTACTTCGAGGCTTGCCTCGAAGTTCTATCAATACTTAATACTAAATAGCTCTTGAAATTTTTTCAAGGTTTTCTGCCATTATTTAAGAAGTTGTTCGCAAAATGAACTTCTTACTTAATTAATATGCTCTTGTAGCGTTCTAAATTCTTTAATGCGATTCCTGTACCACGTACTACGGCACGTAATGGGTCTTCTGCAATATAAACTGGTAGGTCGGTCTTTTGAGACAATCTTCTATCCAGCCCACGTAACATAGAACCACCACCTGCTAGGTAAATACCAGTATTGTAAATATCGGCAGCTAATTCTGGGGGAGTCTGAGATAATGTTTCCATAACCGCATCTTCAACACGCAGAATAGATTTATCTAAAGCCTTCGCTATTTCTCTATAAGATATTTGAACTTGCTTTGGTTTACCTGTTAACAAATCACGACCCTGTACAGATTTTTCATCTGGTGGCGATTGTAAATCTTCAGTTGCAGAACCTATTTCAATTTTAATTGCTTCAGCTGTACTTTCTCCAACGTATAAGTTGTGTTGTGTACGCATATAATAAATGATGTCATTAGTAAATACGTCACCTGCAATCTTTACAGATTTGTCACAAACGATACCGCCTAAAGCAATAACTGCAATTTCAGTAGTACCACCACCTATATCAACAATCATGTTACCTTTTGGCTGCATAATATCTAAACCGATACCTATAGCTGCAGCCATTGGTTCGTGAATTAGATATACTTCCTTACCGTTAACACGTTCAGCAGATTCTTTTACCGCACGCATTTCAACTTCGGTAATACCAGAAGGTATACAGATCACCAAACGCAATGCTGGTGGAAACCATTTTTTCTTTAATGCCGGAATGTTCTTGATGAACATCATCAACATCTTTTCAGATGCATCAAAATCGGCAATTACACCATCTTTCAATGGTCTAATGGTTTTTATGTTCTCATGGGTTTTACCTTGCATCATGTTGGCTTCTTTACCAACTGCAATGATTTTTCCGCTAATTCTATCTCTGGCAACGATGGATGGGCTATCGACAACTACCTTGTCATTATGAATGATAAGGGTGTTCGCTGTACCTAAATCTATAGCTATTTCCTCGGTCAAGAAATCAAAAAATCCCATATGTGCTGTTTAAATTTTAGATAAAAGGGTGTATTTCATCGACAAAAGTAATGAAATTAATGTTTGAAATGACGTGTGCCTGTCATCACCATTGAAATTTTGTGCTCGTTGCAATAATCTACACTTAATTGGTCTTTAATAGATCCGCCAGGTTGAATAACACTAGTAATCCCGGCTTTGTCTGCAATCTCCACACAATCAGGGAAAGGGAAGAAAGCATCACTTGCCATAACTGAACCTTTTAAGTCGAAATTAAAGGTCTGGGCTTTGTGTATTGCTTGGTTTAAGGCGTCAACTCTACTTGTTTGTCCAGTGCCACTTGCGCAAAGTTGTTTGTTTTTTGCGATTACAATAGTATTTGACTTCGTGTGCTTACAAAGTTTAGATGCAAAAATTAAATCTTCTAATTCTTGTTCTGTTGGCTTTGTGTGGGTGGCATTTGTAAGATCGGCAAGCGTATCTGTTTTATGATCTTTTTCTTGAAGAAGCATACCGTTTAAACAAGTTCTTACTTGCATCTCTGGCATTTCAACTTCATTCTGGATTAGAATGATTCTATTTTTCTTTCCTTTTAATATCTCAAGCGCCTCTGCATTATAACTTGGTGCTATAACTACTTCACAGAATAATTTATGAATCTCTTCTGCCGTAGCTTTATCAATTTCTTTGTTGCTAATAAGAACTCCGCCAAAAGCAGAAACAGGGTCACCGGCTAGAGCGTCAACATAAGCTTGGTGTAAAGTATCTCTTTGCGAAAGTCCGCAGGCATTGTTGTGTTTCAATATTGCGAAAGTCGGAGCATCATTTTTAAATTCCAACATCAAATTAACTGCAGCATCAACATCTAAAAGGTTGTTGTATGATAATTCTTTACCGTGCAATTTAGAGAACATAGCATCAAAATCGCCGAAGAAGAATCCTTTTTGGTGTGGGTTTTCTCCGTAACGTAAAACTTTACCTTGAGTTTCGCTAACTTTTAAAGCAGCGATATCATGGTTTTTATTGAAATAGTTAAATATAGCAGTATCGTAATTAGAAGAAACATTAAAAGACTTAGCGGCAAAACGCTTTCTGTCTTCTAAGCTAATGTTGCCATTATCAGCAGAAACAACGTCAAGAAACTCTGCATAATCTTCCATGGAAGAAACACATGTAACATCTTTAAAGTTTTTTGCTGCAGCACGAATAAGAGAAATTCCGCCTATATCGATTTTCTCAATGATATCTTGTTCAGAAGCACCACTGGCAACTGTTTTTTCAAAAGGATATAAATCAACAATGACGATATCTATTTGTGGAATTTCAAATTCAGCTAATTGGGCAACATCACTTTCGTTGTCCTGTCTGTTTAAAATACCACCAAATACTTTTGGGTGTAAAGTTTTTACTCTTCCTCCTAGAATAGAAGGGTAGCTGGTTACATCTTCTACAGGAACCACGTCGATTCCTAAATCAGTTATGAATTTTTCGGTTCCTCCGGTGGAGTAAATAGTGATTCCTAATTCTTGAAATTTTCTTACTATTGGCTCTAATCCGTCTTTATGAAAAACTGAAATTAAGGCTGAAGACGCTTTTTTTACACTGCTCATTGTATGATGCTTAAATGTTTTTAATAAGCAAGCAAAAGTAATTTTTTTGCAGTTATAAAATGAGCTAGTTTATCAACAAAAAGCCTAAAGTTTTAAAGAATTTTGGCTACTTCAAAATTTACGAATTCTAAAAAGGTCTCATCTGCCTCTGTAAAAGGGTCAGGAGTGTTAGAGTCGATATCTATTTGACCAATGTTTTCGCCATTTAAAAATAGAGGCACAACTATTTCTGCTTTCACTGTAATGCTACATGCTATGTAGTTGTCTTGAGCCTGTACATCTGGTACAACAAAATTCTCGTTGCTTTCGGCTACTTGACCACAAATACCTTTTCCGAAGGGTATAATAGTATGATCCGTTGGTGCACCAGCATAAGAACCTAGTTTTAGTTCGCGCTTATCGCCATTCTTAAAATAAAACCCTACCCAGTCATAATGCGGTACATTAGCTTTTAAAAGCTCGCAGATATCTAGCATTTTAGCATCGGGAGTTTTATTTGAGTCTATAATAGAACTTACTTGAGGGCGAAGTGCATCGAACATAACTTTTTTTTACAAAAGTAAGAATTGTTCATATTGGGTAGTGTTATGATAGGTATAAAAAATAAAAAAGAGGATGTTTTTGAAAACATCCTCTTTTAAACCTAAATATTATAAGTTGAGATTATGGTTGAATCTTAACATCAAATTCAATAAAGTCAGCATTACCAAATCCTGGTTGTATGGCAGTAACTTTAATTAATCCTTTTTTACCGTAGTTGTCAACGAATTCAATAACATCACCTACGCTTAGGTTAGTGATTTTTTGAGCATCTGGAGTTGCTGTAAAATCGATATCACCAGATAATGTTATGGCGTCAAATGCAGCAGCATCTGTAGAGGTAGAAGTAGCAAAAAACATTTGGTTCAATGTTTCTGTTGCAGCATTCTCTTCGTCTGCACCTGGCTCTAAACCTTCTACATCAAATCCAAAAGAAGCATCATATTGTTCCGTTGAAGCAAAAGAAGCATTGTCATCTGCAGAGATACCGGAAGCACCGTAGTAGTATCCGAAATCCCAGAATGCTCTAAACTCAGGTCCAACATTAATCTTGTAAACAGTTTCGTTCAATAAAGAAAAGAATGTTTCTGTATTACCATTTACATCTGGTGCAAATAATTTTACATCATTAAATTCTCTTATTGCAGCAGCAGGGTTGGCACCTGTACCAACTGTTACTGTAATTTGACCAGCACCTAAGGCTAATCTTTTGGTAGAATCTCTAAAATCTCCTTTACCAGTAGTTGTCCAAAAAGTATATACTATCTCACCATTGTCAATATCTGGAACTGGAAGAGGAAAAGAAAAATCGATTTCTTTTTTCGTAGCACCATCTAAGTCAATAGAACCATCAGCTTTTAAAGCTTTAGTTAAATCATCACTTACAAGGTCAAAAGAACTAAAAGGCATTTCTCCTTGTCCTAAATAATTTTGAGTAATATACATTCTACGTTGTGTAGTAGCGTCTGATGTAAAAATAACTCTACCAGTAACATTTGTACCTGCTTCTCCGCTCGCAGATGCTGTTGTAATGTTTACGGAAGGTAATGCTTCGTTAAAAACTATCGTAGCCACTTCTGGCTCATCAGAGTCGTCAGCGCCATCATCTCCTGTAGTATCATCTGGTAATGGAGTGTCAAAAACTGAACCGTCGTCAGAACTACAACCACCTACAAAAAGGGCAATTGTACAAATTAGAAATGTGTATTTTAAATGTTTTCTCATGATTTTAAATTTAAATAGTTAGTGTTAAATCTGTTAATGATTAATATTTTGTTAATGTGTTAACCCTTTTAACTTGAAATTATTGCAAATCGTATACTGTATGTGCCATTTTTTATGGGTTTAGCAGATGTAAGGCATTTCTTATAGCAAAATTTCGTTAAAGAAATGAAGTATAAGCTCTTAAATATTAATATTTCGTAGTTTTGTAATGTGAAACAATTGCTACATAAACTATTTTCTATATTCATGGCAATGCTATTATTACTGTCTACAATTTCTTGGACAGTAGAAAAGCATTTGTGTATGGGTCGTGTTATGGATGTAGCATTGTTTAATCACGCAGATGATTGTGGCATGGAAGCTGGTTTGTCTTTATTGGAAGATGCACCTAGAGTAAAAAAGCACTGTTGTAATGACGAAGCTTTTACCATGCAAGGTCAAGATGATTTGACACATGATATTTCTAGTTTTGATTTTTCACAGCAGGTATTCTTAATCTCTTTTACAAGTTCTTATATAGGCTTGTTTGAAGAAATTACAGATGAGAATATAGATTTTGATTTATATCCTCCGCCTTTATTGGCTGAAGATTTGAATATTCTACACCAAGTTTTCTTGATTTGATTTAAAACGTGTTATACGTCGCTTTTTGCGTTCACACATTTTTTAATCAAATCTAATATTCAATGAAAAATTTTACTTGGCTTTTAGCCATTATCCTATTTGGGATACAATATTGTGAGGCACAAGGTCCTCCTATTACTGCTGATAAACCAATTATGTTGGGTGGCGGTAGCTTTACTGCAAAAACCTTAACAGAGATACGGCATACGGAAAGAGGTGATTTTACCTATGTTCCGGTAATGCTACATTATTTGCCAACTTCTAATTCTTTGGTGGCAATACATTTACCTTATATAAATTATGATATCGAAAACGGACCAAGTGGTAGCAGTTTAGCGGATATTAAAATAATGGGAAAATATCAATTCTTTAGAAAAGATGGTACAGGCAAGACCTTTAGAATGGTAGCCAAAACATTACAAACACTGCCTACTGGTAAAGAATTGGACGTAATGGATTTAAGTACTGGCAAATATGCGGGATATTATGGAATTGTTGCAGGTTACGAATCGCTGAAATATGGTATTTCTAACGAACTGGGCTATAATTGGGTACCCGATGGTAGTTTAGATGCTTTGACCCATAAAATCGGTTTCGGTCTTCCATTGTTAAAGCCACAGTATCCTAATAAACAAATCAATCTGTATTTTGAATATACCAATTTATGGCTGGTAGAGCGTGATTGGTATCAATTATTGTACGCACAAGGGTTACAGTATGCAAGAAAGAATGTTACGTTCGACTTAGCGGTACAGGTACCGTTGGTAAACGATATTGAAGCAGGTCGTAAATTAAACTATAGCCTGTTTTTAGGTTCTAGATATTCATTTTAATAAAAATTTTTAAAACATAAAATAATGAAAAAATCAATAATTATATCGGCGTTACTAACGCTAATGGTTGTCTTTAGTGCGGTTGCACAAGATGGTAAGGATAAGTTTATGGTACAGGTAGATGGTCTAGGTTGTCCGTTTTGTGCATATGGTCTTGAGAAGAAATTCAAGGAGTTTAAAGGTATTAAAAATGTGAAGATAGATATCGAAACAGGTGACTTTAGTTTTTCTTATCCTTCGGAAAAAGCATTAACACTAGCTGATGTAGAGAAGCAAGTTGAAAAAGCGGGTTACACGCCAATTACCGCAAAAGTTGAACGTGCCAATGGTGAAATTGAGGAATCATCTGCGAGTGAAATGACTAAAAAGTCTGAAGGCACGGTGAGTAAAAAGGTAATGGTAGCCGGTAACTGTGCTATGTGTGAGGCTAGAATAACCAAAGCTGCAGAATCTGTGCAAGGTGTTTCTGCCGTTTCTTGGGATAAGGATACAAAAATCATGAACGTTTCATTTGATGCGGGATTAACTTCTCTTGAAAAAATTGAAAAGGAAGTAGCGGTTGCAGGTCATGACACCAAAAACCATCAAGCACATACCGATGATTATGGAAATTTACCAGCATGTTGTAAGTACGAACGTTTAAGCTATAAATAATGAGAAAAAGTATATGTATACTCATCGTTTTAGTTTTTGCGTCTGCTTGTAAAGAAAAAGCACCTGTTCCTAAAGAGTGGGTGTTGTCTAGAACTATTCAATTAGACGGGGTAAATCCTATTGGGTTAACACAGGTAAATGGAGATATTTGGCTATCTGATGGTGACCATAATCGATTAGTAAAGATTAATGAAAAAGGTAAGATTACCCAAACAATAGATTCGTTAGACCGACCAATGCATATTGATGCTGTGAAGGAAACGATTTTTATTCCTCAGTATGGAAAAGATGTAATTGAAACCGTTGATGAAAAAGGGAGGTTTGTAATGCAGGTTTCTGATTCTTTAGATGCCCCTGCGGGAGTGTCTGTTTTTGATAATGAAAGAGCTATTGCAGATTTTTACAATAACCGTATTCTTTACTTTGATGGTGCAAATTGGATTTCTTTTGGAAAGGAAGGAAAAGCTGAGGGAGAATTTTATTATCCAACAGATGTGCAAATTACCAAAGATAAAATTTGGGTTGCAGATGCCTATAATAATAGAATTCAAGTGTTTGATAAAAAAGGCGGTTTTCTTCAAATGATGGGTCAAAATCAGAAGATGAATGCAGCAACAGGAATATTTGTTTCAGAAAATGAAGTTTTTGTAACTGACTTTGAAAACAACCGTGTTCTCATTTTTGATAAGACTGGCAAGTTATTGCAGGTGTTAATAGACCAGATTGAAAAACCTACTGATATGATGATTAAAGATGAAGTGCTTTACGTTATAAATTATCGAAATGGGAAGCTTAATCTCTTTGATAAACAGCCCATCGTTATAAAGAAATAATTCTTTATCTACATTATTGATTAGATATCTGGGTTTACATAATATTTTTAATACAGCAAATGAAACATACATATACTATAGTTGGTATGACCTGCAATGGCTGTAGAGGCCATGTTGAGCAAACCTTGGCTAAAATTAGCGGAGTATCGAATGCTGCGGTGAATTTAGAAAAGGCTGAAGCAGTTTTGGAAATGGATAATCATATTCCTTTAAAAACTTTGCAGGCGGCTATGGAAGCTGACGGAGGGCATTATTCGATTCATGAACTCGGTGCTCATGTGCATGAGGCTACAAAACCCAAGGCGGTCGAGAATGGTAATGGTGTTTTTTACTGCCCAATGCATTGCGAAGGAGAAAAGACATATACAGAACCTGGCGATTGCCCAGTTTGTGGTATGGATTTGGTAGAAGAGGCTAGTGCTACAACGAATAAAGGTCAAGAGTATACGTGCCCAATGCATCCAGAGGTTGTTAGTGATGAACCTGGTGATTGTCCAATTTGTGGTATGGACTTGGTGCCGAAGCAAGAAGATATTTCAGCTGAAGAAAAGAGTTATAAGAAACTACTGAATAAGTTTAAAATAGCAGTTGGGTTTACGTTGCCGATTTTTTTAATTGCAATGTCAGAAATGATACCTAATAATCCGCTTCAAAATATTTTGAGTTTAAAATATTGGAACTGGGTGCAATTTGCATTATCGATACCTGTGGTGTTTTATGCAACGTGGATGTTTTTTGAACGTGCCTATCGTTCGGTAAAAACATGGAATTTAAACATGTTTACATTAATTGGTATTGGTGCAGGTGTGGCGTGGTTGTTTAGTGTATTTGCTATTTTGGTACCCGATTTTTTTCCGCCACAATTTAAAACGGATCAAGGTACCGTTCATGTTTATTTCGAAGCAGCTACGGTGATTTTGACCTTAGTGCTTTTTGGTCAGTTATTAGAAGCTCGCGCACATAGTAAAACGAATTCTGCGGTAAAAGAACTGTTGAAATTAGCGCCTAATAAAGCTATTAAAATTGTAGACGGTAAAGAAGAGAGCATTTCTATTGATCAGATTTCAAAAGGAGATTTGCTTCGCGTAAAACCAGGCGATAAAATACCTGTAGATGGTAGTATTTATGAAGGTGAAAGCACAGTCGATGAATCTATGATTACAGGTGAACCTGTACCGGTTCAAAAAGTAGTCGGTGATATAATAAGTTCAGGTACTATAAATGGTAAGGGTTCATTTATAATGACAGCAGAGAAAGTAGGGGCAGATACGCTCTTATCTCAAATCATTGATATGGTGAACAAGGCGAGTCGTAGCCAGGCGCCTATTCAAAAACTAGCAGATAAAATATCTAGTTATTTTGTACCGGCAGTTGTCTTTATTTCTATTGTAACTTTTATAGTTTGGATCATTTTCGGACCTGATCCAGCTTATGTATTTGCGTTGGTAAATGCTATTGCGGTATTAATTATTGCTTGTCCGTGTGCATTAGGTTTGGCAACACCCATGTCTGTTATGGTAGGTGTGGGTAAAGGAGCGCAATCTGGTGTGTTGATTAAAAATGCCGAAGCACTTGAGCGTATGGATAAAATTGATACGCTAATTATAGATAAAACAGGAACTATAACCGAAGGGAAGCCATCGGTAGAAAAAGTAGGGAGCATAGCAGAAAGTGACTCAGAAAAGGTGCTGCAGTATATCGTTTCTTTAAATCAGTTAAGTGAGCATCCATTAGCAGATGCTATCGTTAATTACGGAAAATCTCAAAATGTAGAACTAATAAAAGTTGATGATTTTAATTCTATTACGGGTATGGGTGTTGCTGGTAAAATTAATGGAGAATCTGTTGTTTTAGGAAATGATAAAATGATGGGTGAGGCTAAAGTGGCTATTCCTGAAAATTTACAAGTAGTTGTTGTTGCGCATCAAAAGCAAGGTAAAACAGTTTCTTATGTAGCGATTGATGGTAATGCTGTTGGTTTTGTGGCTATTGGTGACCAGATTAAAGAGACAAGTAAAAAGGCGATTGAAGCGCTTCAGAAATCTGGTATCTCGGTAATCATGTTAACAGGTGATAATTATGATACGGCAAAGGCTGTAGCTGAACATTTGAATTTAGCAGAATTTAAAGCAGGAATGCTTCCTCAAGACAAGCTAGCAGAAGTGGAACGTTTGCAGTCAGAGGGTAAAAAAGTGGCTGTTGCTGGCGATGGTATAAATGACGCGCCTGCATTAGCAAAAAGTGATGTTGGTATTGCTATGGGTACAGGTACAGATGTTGCTATTGAGAGTGCAACTATTACGCTGGTTAAAGGTGATTTACATGGTATTGTGAAAGCACACAACTTGAGTAAAGCTGTTATGAAAAATATCAAGCAAAACTTATTTTTTGCACTGATTTATAATACCGTTGGTATCCCAATTGCAGCGGGAGTTTTGTATCCGTTTTTTGGATTGTTGCTATCGCCTATGATTGCGGCTTTAGCAATGAGTTTTAGTTCTGTTTCAGTGATTGCAAATGCATTGCGATTAAGAGCAGCAAAAATTGATTAATCAAATTGAATAAAAAATTAAATGAATAAATATATAGTACTAACAATAATAGCCATGTTGCCGTGGTTTGCTTTTTCTCAAGAAAAGGTAGAAGGTGTAGTGTTAGATTCTGAAGGGTCTAATGCATTGACACTTTCGGGTGCAAATGTCTATTGGCAAGACTCTCAAACGGGAGTGGTGACAGATTTTGATGGTAAATTTTCAATTCCGTATAAAAAAGAATTTAATAAATTAATAATTAGTTATGTCGGTTTTGAAACTGATACATTAACTATAAATGAACCAAAGACAATTCGCGTAAGTTTAAAACCATCTAATGAATTAGATGAGGTTGTGGTACAACAAGAGCGAGATCCAATACAGAAGACGTATTTCAGTCCACAGAACGTCATTACCGTTAATAGTGCGGAGTTGTTGAAAGCGGCTTGTTGTAATTTGGCAGAAAGTTTTGAAACCAATCCATCTATAGATGTAAATCTTTCTGACGGATTAACGGGGACCAAACAAATACAAATGTTGGGATTGACGAGTCCGTATTTATTAATCACACAAGAGAATATTCCTATGGTTCGTGGAGCATCACAGGCATATGGATTAACATTTACACCTGGTACATGGATAGAGAGTATTCAAATTACAAAAGGTGCAGGTAGTGTCGTTAATGGCTATGAAAGTATATCCGGACAAATAAATACAGAGCTGGTAAAACCATTAACTGATAATGCTGTTTTTGTAAATGGATATGCCAATCAAAATGGACGTTATGAACTGAATACGCATTTTAATAGAAAGTTGACCGACAAGTGGAGTACAGGGTTGTATATTCATGGAAACAAGCGAACACAAAAAGAAGATAATAATGAAGACGGATTTTTAGATGCTCCTTTGGCGGATCAAATAAATGTAATGAACCGTTGGCAGTATCAAGATGCAGAAAAGGGGTGGGTAAGTTTCTTCAATGTTCGTTTTTTAAATGATGAAAAACAAGTAGGGCAAGTAGATTTTAATCCTGATACAGATAGGGTAGATGGTAGTAATAGGTCACTGAGCGGAGCCGAAGTGTGGGGTAGTGAGATTAATACACGTAGGTTCGATACTTCATTAAAACTTGGTTATGTTTTTCCTGAATTGCCCTTTCAAAGTTTAGGTTTTCAAACATCATACAGTTTACATAAACAAGATTCCTATTTCGGATTTAGAACCTATGATATCAATCATGAAAGTTTGTATAGTAATTTGCTTTTTAATTCTATAATTGGTGATACTAGAAATAAGTTTAAAACTGGAATTACATTTGCTTATGATGGTTATGATGAAATGGTTGCTGCAACAGATTATTCTAGAGACGACACGTCTGTAGGAGCATTTTTTGAATATAGCTATGAGAATCTAGAAAAAGTAAGTCTTACTGCTGGTTTACGAGTAGATAACCATAATAGGTTAGGTACTTTTGTAACGCCTAGATTTCATATTAGATATACACCATGGGAAAAAGGGAGTCTAAGAGGTTCATTTGGTAGAGGTAAAAGAGCTGCAAATATTTTTGCAGAGAATCAGCAGTTGTTTGCATCCGCAAGGCAAATTAATATAGGCAATACAGGAGGTAAGGTGTATGGTTTAGATCCGGAAGATGCATGGAATTACGGAGTAAGCTTTTTGCAGGGATTCAATTTCTTAAATAAAAAAGGAGATATTTCGTTGGATTATTATATCACCGATTTTGAAAATCAAGTAGTAGTAGATTGGGAAAATCCGCAAGAGGTTTCTTTTTATAATTTAGATGGAGATAGTAGTGCTAAGAGTTTTCAAGTTGAGGTTAATTACGAGCTATTAACCCGTTTAAATTTTAGAACGTCATATAAGTTTTATGATGTATCGACCGATTATAATAGCGGCAATCTACAAAAACCGTTATTGGCTCAAAACCGATTTTTTGCTAATTTAGGTTATGAGACCGAAGCAAAAGAAAACGGTGCACAGTGGAAGTTCGATTATACCTTGCATGCTTTAGGTAAAATGAGATTACCTGATACCAGTGTTAATGAGCCGGCGTATCAATTAGGCGAATATTCATCACCTTATAATTTAATGAATGCCCAAATAACCAAGGTGTTTTCTAATAGGATAGAGTTATATATAGGTGGCGAGAATTTAACAGGAGAACAACAAAATAATCCAGTTTTAGGAGCGAATGATCCTTTTGGTCCCAATTTTGATACAACTATAGTATATGCGCCAATTATGGGAAGAATGTTCTATGGCGGATTCAGATTTAAAATTCAGTAACTAACGATTAATATAAAAACAATGAAAGCAACGATTTTATCAATAGCAATGATGCTTATTGCAGTAGTAACCTATGCACAAGACAAGAACAAGAAAGTAACTTTTGATGTCAATGGTAGATGTGCCATGTGTAAAGAGCGTATAGAAGAAGCAGCCTTAAATGTGAAAGGTGTAAAATATGCAAATTGGAGTATACCAACACATCAGCTAAATATAATAATGGATGAGCGTAAGACCGATGCCATGAAGGTTAAAACAGCAATAGTTGCTGTGGGTCACGATACCAAAGAATTAAAAGCAACTGATGAGGCATACAATAGTGTGCACCCTTGCTGTTTGTATAGAGAAGACAATTCTGATGATGGAAAACACCATGGAAATAAGCAGTAATAATTGCCTTTTGTCAAGTTTGATTTTGGACTGAAAACCCAGTAAAGAATTTTAGTTAATTTTTTGCCAACGCAATTATCACGAATCAAAATCTGAAATACATTAGCTATAGATTTATCTTTAATTCTATAACAATGGCACAAGCAAAATCAGCAGGAAAACCAGCTGCAAAACCTTCTCCGGCAAAAGCTGGAAAAAAGGCTGCTCCAAAAGCTGCTCCTAAAAAGAAGTAGTTAAGTTGTTGCCTTTAGAAGGCGATACCGTTTGGACGATAAAACCACCTTCTGTAAATAAAGAAGGTGGTTTTTTTGTTGCTCATATTTGAAATAAAAAAACCGTACTTGAAATTTCAAGAACGGTTTTAAATAATATAAACTGTAAGAACAAGCTAGTAATTGCCTGTCGATACTATCGACCTACATCATGCCTGGCATTCCGCCACCACCCATAGGAGGCATAGCAGGAGCATCTTCTTTAATGTCAGTTAAAGCACATTCAGTAGTTAAGATCATACCGGCAACAGAAGCAGCGTTCTCTAATGCTACTCTAGTTACTTTCTTCGGATCAATAATACCTGCTTTCATCATTTCAACATACTGCTCAGTTTTAGCATCGTATCCGAAATCACCTTTACCTTCAAGTATTTTAGCGATAACTACAGAACCTTCACCACCAGCGTTAGAAACGATAGTTCTTAAAGGGGCTTCGATAGCACGGGCAACGATTTGTAAACCTGTAGCCTCATCTTCATTTTCAGTAGAAACCTTGCTAAGAACAGATTTAGCTCTTACCAGTGCAACACCACCACCAGCAACAATACCTTCTTCAACGGCAGCTCTTGTAGCGTGTAATGCATCATCAACACGGTCTTTTTTCTCTTTCATTTCAACTTCAGAAGCTGCACCTACGTAAAGTACTGCAACACCACCAGCTAATTTAGCTAAACGCTCTTGAAGTTTTTCTTTATCGTAGTCAGATGTAGTTGTCTCGATTTGAGATTTAATCTGATTAACTCTAGTTTTGATATCTTTTGCAACACCACCACCGTTAACGATAGTTGTATTGTCTTTATCAATCTGTACTTTTTCACAAGTACCTAACATATCTAGTGTAGTGTTATCTAAAGAGAAACCTCTTTCTTCAGAAATAACAGTACCACCAGTTAAGATTGCGATATCTTCTAGCATTGCTTTTCTGCGGTCACCAAAACCTGGAGCCTTAACAGCGGCAATTTTTAAAGAACCTCTTAATTTGTTTACAACCAATGTAGCTAATGCTTCACCATCAACATCTTCAGCGATAATCAATAAAGGCTTACCTGATTGAGCAACTGGCTCTAATACAGGAAGTAAATCTTTCATTGAAGAAATTTTCTTGTCGAACAATAAAATGTAAGGACTTTCTAATTCAGAAACCATCTTTTCAGAATCGGTTACGAAATATGGAGATAAGTAACCTCTATCGAACTGCATACCTTCAACAACATCAACATACGTATCTGTACCTTTAGCCTCTTCAACAGTAATAACTCCTTCTTTACCAACTTTACCGAAAGCTTTTGCGATTAAATCGCCAATAGTTTCGTCGTTGTTAGCTGAAATAGAAGCAACTTGCTTAATTTTTTCAGAAGAATCACCAACTTTTTTAGCTTGTTTAGCTAAATCGGCAACGATAGCTTCAACAGCTTTGTCGATTCCTCTTTTTAAATCCATTGGGTTTGCACCTGCAGCAACGTTTTTCAAACCTTCTTTTACGATAGCTTGAGCTAAAACTGTAGCGGTAGTGGTACCGTCACCTGCTAGATCATTGGTTTTAGAAGCAACTTCTTTAACCATTTGCGCACCCATGTTTTCTAATGGGTCAGCCAATTCAATTTCTTTTGCTACGGTAACACCATCTTTAGTTACTTGTGGAGCACCAAATGATTTGCTGATAATAACGTTTCTACCCTTTGGACCTAATGTTACTTTTACAGCATTTGCCAATGCATCAACACCTCTTTTAAGGCCGTCTCTTGCATCTATGTCAAACTTAATATCTTTTGCCATTTTTAATTTTATTTTGATTTATGACTTTTGCACTAGGCATAAAGCCAAGAAAATTATTAATTTTTTTAAATGAAAATTTAAAGGCTATTGGCTAAGAGCCAATGACCAATTGCTATTTTTAGATAATAGCAAGAATATCACTTTCTCTCATCATTAAGTAATCTGTACCTTCTAACTTCAATTCGGTTCCGGCGTATTTTCCGTAAAGAACGGTATCACCAACTTTAACGGTAACACTGTCATCTTTTGTTCCAGGACCCACGGCTACAACTTTACCTTTCTGTGGTTTCTCTTTTGCAGTATCAGGAATATAAAGTCCAGACGCAGTCTTAGTTTCAGCTGCCATTGGCTCGATAAGAACTCTGTCTGCCAATGGTTTGATATTAACTTTAGCCATAATTATTAGTTTTTAAATTGATTTTTAGTTTCGTGATAACATAAAAGCAGAAATTATGCCATTGCCTGTTTCCTGACAAATTGTAAACGAAAAATGCCAGCTTATGACAAGCTGGCATTTAAATATTATGTAGTAATAATATTATAAACTATTCTGAAGGTGTTTCATCATTAGTTACAGGTGGTGTTACTGTTTCTGGTAGCGTTTCTGGTACTACAGTTTCGATATCATCACCTTGTAATAATTTTGAATCGGCATCACCGTAATTACCTTTAAGGGCAACATTCGATGCTAAGATTAAAACTATTAATAAACCTGCTAGAGTCCACGTACTTTTATCTAAAAAGTCACCTGTTTTTTTAACTCCGCCAACAACTTGGTTACCTCCTCCGCCAAAAGAAGAAGAAAGTCCGCCACCTTTTGGGTTCTGTACCATGATCACTAATACTAACAATAAGCAAACGACAATGATAAGTATTAGGAAAATTGAAAATGTACTCATTCTAAATTATTTATTATCTTTTCGTAATTTTTCTACCGCTTTTATTCGGTCTGCAAAGAAACTACTTTTTTCTGGATATTTCAAAATTAAAATTTTGTAAGCCTGAATTGCATTTTTGTACTTTTTTTGCTCTAGATAAACCCTCGCTAAAGTCTCTGTCATCAGTTCGTTATGGTCTATTTTAGAGGATTTTGAAATATCTATAACGGTACTCTGCTCTGTTGGCACTATTTTAGGGTTGGAGGCTATAAATTTATCAATACGGTCGTATTTCTTTTTAATTGCTTCACTTTTAGCCCTAGGTTTTCTAATAGGTTTTGGAGTAATTTTGATTTCTTTTACCTTTTGTACGGTTTTTTTAATGTTACTTTCTCTTGCCACTGGTTGTTGCTCAATAATTTCTTCTTGAGTCTCAGTAATATCTTCTTTAGACTCTTCTAATGGTTTTTTAGAAGCGAGACTTAGCCATTCAGAAAAAGAATATTTCTCTTTGGCATCGAAAGTTAAGGGTTTGCCTATATCAAGAGCATTTTCTTCTTCGGTATTTGAAGGGTTTTTAGTTTGAAATAACTCAGGATCTAGTATTTGGTCAGCATCATGTTCATCTTGTGGTAAGGGCTTATCTTTAGATGGCGTAATTAAAGATGCTATAGCCGTTTCTTTTGTAGAAAAATCATTCTTTTCTATTTCTACGATTTCATCTTCTGTAATCGAATCTTCAGTTTCAATTTCGGCTTCAATTTCAGTTACTTCTTCTATCTCTTTAACAATCTCAATATGTTCGTTTTCTGAGATTTTCTCCGTTTCTTCAATGTGGACTATTTCTTCTTCTTTACTTTCGGATGCTACAATATTCTCTTCTGGGATATCCCCATCATATTGTAAAAAATCTTTGGAAGTAATAAACTCAAAAAGTACATCTCTGTCCGTAGTGTAGGCAGCAGTTACTTTCAATGCTTTATTGTACTTGTAGCTGTTTAAATTTTTTAATCCCTTTAGATGTAAGGCGCGAGCAGCTTGAAAGTAAGGATATTCAGCTATGATATCTTCTAGGTGTTTTGTATGTATGGGTTCTACCACTTTGGTAGGATGTTCTAGAAAATATGTAAAGTCCTTAACGTTCATGTGATCTACCAATCTGCCAATGAGGCGTTGAAAATATCTTGTGTTAACCTTTCGAAAATTATTTCGTGTGCTTCGCTTTTTACGGTCGCTAATTGAGTGTCTGCATCATAATCATAGAAAAAAGAAAAACTTTGGTCAAAAGCAGCATCTTCTTTTAGCTGATTGTAAAAACGCACTTTTACTCTAATAGAAAGTCTGTTTTGTGCTGCTGTTTGTGCAGCGGTTGCAGACATAGGTGAAATTTTATATTCGGTTATTTCGCCTTCGTATAGTAAATCTGGATTGCCAGAAGAAATAAGATCTAAACTGGTCTGATTTTGAATTCTGTCTTGTAGTGCTAAAGTGAAATCTCTATCTACCCCTGGTTCAAAAGTAGAACCCGGACTCTGGGTTGCATAGTTTTGAAAATAGCTTACTTTGAATGTTTTGGCTTCACCAACATTACCTCCTGTAAAATTGTATACGCCGCAGCTTAAAAGTAAGATGACGGGTAGTATATAGATTATAGATTTTTTAAGGTATCTCATTGAATTGGAATTCATTTTAAATTAAAGGTCGTACTGTTTTATTTTACGGTAAAGCGTTCGTTCAGAAATACCTAATTCTGTTGCTGCAGCCTTTCTTTTACCTCGGTTACGTTCCAGAGATTTTTTAATCAATTCTACTTCTTTCTCTTGTAAAGATAGGGTTTCTTCTTCTTGAATTTCTTCGGCAAAATGATATTTGTCTTCGTATGATTCTTGAATTAAAGAAGGCTCTTCTTTTTTAGGTTCGGGTAAATGCAGAAGATTTCTTGGCGCTTCTTCTTGAGTATCATGTTCGATATCTGCATCATCTTCATCGTCGTTACCGTAGATTTTGCGTATCAAGTTTTCATTGTCCTTTTGAACCTTCTCAGAGTCGTTGTTTTTTAACAGCTCCATGGTTAACTTTTTAAGGTCATTTAGGTCACCTTTCATATCGAACAATACCTTGTATAGAATCTCTCTTTCGTTGCTGAAATCGCTTTCAGATTTAGTGTTGGAGACTACTGCAGGTAGATTGCTTGTAGTGTTATGAGGTAAATATCCATTCAAGGTTGCGGCGGTAATAGCTCTATTTTCCTCTAAAACCGAAACTTGTTCTGCAATATTTCTTAACTGACGTATGTTACCTGGCCATCTATATTTTATTAATAAAGATACTGCATGGTCGTCTAACCTGATGGTAGGCATTTTATATTTCTGACTGAAATCAGATGCAAATTTTCTAAACAACAAGTGAATATCATCTTGACGTTCACGCAATGGCGGTATGTTAATTTCTACGGTGCTTAAACGGTAATAAAGGTCTTCTCGAAAACGCTCTTTTTTAATCGCTTCGAACATATTTACATTCGTGGCAGCTACAATACGTACATCTGTTTTTTGAACTTGAGATGATCCCACTTTTAGAAATTCACCATTTTCTAGCACACGTAAAAGACGCACCTGAGTAGTTAATGGTAATTCGCCAACTTCATCTAAAAATATCGTGCCACCATCGGCGACTTCGAAATAACCGCTTCTAGTTTGTGTAGCTCCTGTAAAAGCACCTTTTTCGTGTCCGAAAAGCTCACTGTCAATAGTTCCTTCGGGTATTGCACCGCAGTTAACGGCGATATATTTTGCATGTTTTCTATGAGAAAGCGAATGAATGATTTTCGGAATTGATTCTTTACCAACACCACTTTCACCAGTAACCAAAACTGAAATATCTGTTGCGGCAACTTGCATTGCTTTTTGAATGGCACGGTTCAATTTTGGGTCTTGCCCAATAATTTCAAAACGTTGTTTTATACTTTGTATGCTTTCCATATAAAATGGGTACTATAAAGTTAGTTATTGTCAGAATACCCAACAGCAACACCTTTTAAGGTTGCAGAAGTGCAGTCGTTAATTTGTACGTTTACAAAGTCGCCTACCTTGTAATTTTCTTTCGGAAAAACCACTACAGTACTTTGAGTGTTTCGCCCCTTCCATTCGAGTTCCGATTTTTTAGAAGTTCCTTCTATTAAAACCTCTTGGATCTGACCTACATGTTTTTCTGTTCTAAACTGACAGTGACTTCTCTGTAAGGCTATAATTTCAGAAAGGCGTCTCTTCTTTGTAGCTTCTGGTACATCATCTTCCATTTTTCTGCCGGCCATGGTGCCAGGTCTTTCAGAATATGAATACATAAAACCGAAATCATACTTTACGTGCTCTAGCGCTTTTAAAGTAGCGGCATGATCCTCTTCCGTTTCTGTGGGGAAACCAGTAATGATATCTTGAGATATAGAGCAGCCAGGTAGAATTTTTCTAATTTCATCTGTCAGTTCAAAATACTCTTCTATAGTGTGTAAACGATTCATTTCCTTTAAAATGCGATTGCTACCGCTTTGTACGGGTAAATGAACGTGATTACATATATTTTTATGTTTGGCCATGGTTCTAATCACATCCAAAGTCATGTCTTGCGGGTTTGATGTTGAAAAGCGAATACGCATTTTTGGGTTTGCCAATGCAACCATTTCTAACAGTTTAGAAAAGTTGGTAGCTGTCGCTTTTTGCATATCAGAAGCATTCACAAAATTCTTTTTGAGTCCGCCGCCATACCATAAATAGCTATCTACATTCTGTCCAAGTAATGTAATTTCTTTGAATCCGTTTTCAGAAAGCTCTTTTACTTCAGTTAAAATAGATTGTGGGTCTCTACTACGTTCACGGCCTCTAGTAAATGGTACAACACAAAATGTACACATGTTATCACATCCTCTGGTAATAGAGACAAAAGCGGTAACCCCGTTTGTGTTTAGTCTAACAGGTGCAATATCGCCGTAAGTTTCATCCTTAGAAAGAATAACATTAACCGCATCTCTACCAGAATCTACTTCTTTTATTAAGTTGGGTAAATCTTTATAGGCATCTGGTCCAACGACCATATCTACTATTTTTTCTTCATCTAAAAGCTTGTCTTTTAGGCGTTCCGCCATACAGCCAAGAACTCCAACTTTTAAATGTGGTCGAGTTTTTTTTACCTTATTATATTCGGTTAATCTTTTACGTATGGTCTGTTCAGCTTTATCTCTAATAGAACATGTGTTTACAAGTACTAAATCGGCATCTTCTAACGTTTGGGTGGTGTTAAAACCTTCGGTCGCAAGTATAGATGCTACAATTTCACTGTCTGCAAAGTTCATGGCGCAACCGTAACTCTCAATGTAGAGATTTCGTTTGTTAGCCTCTTTTCCGTCAACTACCAAAGTTGTGCCCTGCACATTTTCGTCTATGGTTTTCTCCATTTTTGTAATACGTTGCAATAAAATATTTTGGATGGCAAAGATACTATTATAATCAAAAATATGACAAGATGGCATGATTATTTAGGGTTTGTTTATGCTTTCTACATGAAAATTATTTAGTTTTAACACCAATTATAACCACCAATACTTATGAATTTAGAAAACTTGACGCAACACATTAAATCGAAACCAGATTTAGAATTTGGCACCATATTCAGTAGGTCTATAGACCTTTTTAAGAAGGTGTGGTTACAGGGCTTTATTATTTTGCTCTTAACATTCGTTGTAATACTCCCATTTTATATTGTTTTGTATATACCTATGATTGCTTTGGGTATAACTGATCCAGAGGCGCTTCAGCATAATGAATTGCCACCAATGGCGGCTATTGCAATGGCTATTCTTTTTCCTGTTTTTGCTTTAGGGGTAACTACTTTTGCTTTGGCATTAAATGCGGCATTTTTAAAGATGTGTAGAGAAAAAGATTTAGGAAAAGAATCTAGTGATGATTACTTCTATTTCTTTAAAGAAGGGCGTTTAGGTAAGGTTTTTATTCTTGCTTTATACACATTCGGGCTCTCAATTTTAGGGGCGATGGCCTGTGGTATTGGTATGTTTTATGTAATAGTCCCAGTTTCATTGATTCCTGCTTTTTTAGCGTTTTCAAATGAACTTTCTCCATTAGAAATGGTGAAGGCTAGCTTTACATTGGGTAATAAAAACTGGCTGGTCATTTTTGGTCTAGTTTTCGTTTCGGCTTTTGTGGCACAACTAGGGTTAATTTTATGTTGCGTAGGAGCACTGTTTACTGCAATGCTTGCTAAAGTACCTACGTATTATATGTATAAAGACGGAGTTGGTTTTAATGAGGTAGAAGAAATTTCAAACTATTGATAACGCAATTATTACTTATTTCTTTATCTTTTGGTTAGAACCAGTTAAATTATAGACCATGAAGAATCTTGTTTTTCTTTTTTGTGCCATTGCATTATCTGCATTTGTTTCTTGTGATGATGATGGACCGTATGAAGATTACTTAGTGGCTAGACCAATTGTACAAGATGCAATTTCATTTAAGGCAGAAGCTGTTGACGTTACAGAACCAGTACCAATTGTATCATCTGGTAAAATATATGCTTACCAAGACTATATTTTTGTAAATGATGTAAACCTTGGTTTTCATGTTTTAGATAATAAGAATCCGTCAGCGCCAGAAAGCATTGCTTTTATAAAGTTAGAGGGCAATTTCGATATTTCTATAAAAGACGATAAGCTGTATGCTGATAGTTACGGCGATTTGGTGATTTTTGACATATCAGATATTACTAATATTACCATTCAAAGTAGAATTGTAAATGCCATATATAATAATGATGTATGGCTTTCGAACATAGAATATCCTCAAGCAGATTTTTACGAGTATGACGACATTGATTATGGTAAAGATATTGTTGTAGGCTGGGAGGTAAACACAGAAAGAAGGTCTGTTGAAGAATATGAAGAGCGGTATAGGTATACAGATGATTTAGCGCTTCAAACAGCAGAAAGTAATGATTCTGGTCAGCCTGGTATAGGGCAAGGCGGTTCTTTGGCGCGTTTTAAAATTATAGACGACTATTTATACGTAGTAGATTATAGCAACATTAATATTTTTAACATTGCAGATGTCGAAGATGTAAAAGTTTTAGATGATGTGCAGGTCGCTTGGGATATTGAAACGATATACAGTCAGGGAAATATTTTATTTATAGGCGGTGCTCAGGGTATGTATATTTATGGAATAGAAGACCCGAAAAATCCGAAGTTTATTTCAGAATTTAGGCATGGTACTGCTTGTGATCCTGTGGTTGTTGATGGCGATTATGCATATGTAACTTTAAAAGGAGGAGGTTTCTGTGGAAATACCGAAAGTGGATTGTATGTGATTGATATATCTAATCTTGAGAATCCGGAATTAAAAGTGATTTATCCTATGGATGGTCCAAACGGATTAGGCGTTAAAGGCAATGCACTATTTGTATGCGATGGAGACTCAGGTTTAAAAGTATATGATAAAACAGATGCGCCAAATGTTACTTTAGTCAATTCATTCGAAAATATTATTGCCTATGATGTTATACCGTTGGCATCATCATTATTAATGATCGGTGATCGCACATTGTATCAATATGAATATGTAGATAATGACATTAGGTTATTAAGTACCTTTCAATTGTAAGAATAATAAAAGGTTAAAAAAAGGGAAGCTAGTTTAGCTTCCCTTTTTTTATTTCGGTACCCTAATTGGTTTGTGGCTTGTGATATAGCCGATATAATAATCATGATTTTTATGAAAATAAAGGCTAAACTCTATTGAAATATGGGAAAAAATAAATTCCTGAAATTCCAAAGTTTAATTTTTAGTATACATTTGTAAGTATAAACAAGGTTGATGGCGAAAAATTTAGTAATTGTTGAGTCTCCTGCAAAGGCCAAAACTATAGAGAAGTTTTTGGGAAAAGATTTTAAGGTTGAATCGAGCTTTGGTCACATTGCCGATTTACCTTCAAAGGAGCTGGGAGTAGATGTTGAAGGCGATTTTACACCGAAATATATAGTCGATAAAGACAAGCAAGCTTTAGTGAAAAAGCTTAAAAGTCTTGCAGATAAAGCAGAAACTATATGGCTCGCGAGTGATGAGGATCGAGAAGGAGAGGCTATTTCTTGGCACTTGGCCGAAGAGCTAGGTTTAGATAAGAACAAGACAAAACGTATTGTTTTTAACTCAGTTACAAAAGCTGCTATTCAAAAAGCAATTGAAAACCCAAGGGAAATCAATTACAACCTTGTAAATGCACAACAAGCGAGACGAGTTTTAGACCGTTTGGTTGGGTATCAATTATCTCCAGTACTTTGGAAAAAAATTAAACCGGGTCTTTCTGCCGGTCGTGTTCAATCTGTAGCCGTTAGGTTAATTGTTGAACGAGAAAGAGATATTGAAGGCTTTGAGCCACAGGCATCATTTAAGATTGCAGCGGAGTTTCAAACTGAAGCAGGAAGTACTTTTTCAGCTAAGTTGAACAAGACCTTTAAATCAGAAAAAGAAGCAAAAGCATTTTTAGAGAAAAATAAGGCTGCAGATTTTTCTGTAAGCAAATTAGATAAGAAACCGGCTAAGAAGTCGCCATCTGCACCGTTTACAACCTCTACATTACAGCAAGAAGCATCAAGAAAGTTATATTTTTCTGTAGGTAGAACCATGCAAGTAGCTCAACGTTTATATGAAGCGGGTCTAATTACTTACATGAGAACAGATAGTGTTAATCTTTCTAATGAAGCGTTGACATCAGCGAAAGAAGCTATTGAAAAGAATTACGGAAAAGAATATAGCGAAACAAGAAATTTTAAAGGTAAGTCTAAAGGAGCTCAAGAAGCACACGAAGCTATTAGACCTACAGATATGGGTAATCAATCTCCGTCATTGGAGCGTGATCAATCTAAATTATACGACTTAATTTGGAAACGTACAGTTGCATCTCAAATGAGCGATGCACAATTGGAACGTACCAATGTTAAGATTAAAGCAAGCAAGCATTCAGAAGAATTTACTGCAAACGGTGAGGTTATAAAGTTCGATGGTTTCTTAAAAGTGTACATGGAAGGTGTAGATGATGAAGATGTAGCCGAAGAACAAGAAGGCATGTTACCTGCAATGAAAGAAAGCGAGCGTTTGTTGAATAATTTTATTTCAGCTACAGAACGTTTTACCAGAGCACCTTATAGATTTACAGAAGCATCTTTGGTTAAGAAATTAGAAGAGTTGGGTATCGGTAGGCCGTCTACATATGCACCAACAATTTCTACAATTCTTAATAGAGGCTATGTGGAGAAAGGTACTATTGAAGGTAAAGAGCGTAAATATCAACAATTGTTATTAGCGTCAGATGTAATAGAAACAAAGAACCTTACTGAAAATGTTGGTTCAGATAAAGGTAAAATGGTACCAACAGATATCGGTATGATCGTTACCGATTTCTTGGTAAGTAACTTTGCCAATATATTAGATTACAATTTTACTGCACAGGTAGAGGAAGATTTTGATGAAATAGCTTCTGGTGATGAAGACTGGAAGAAAATGATGAAGAACTTCTACAAAGATTTTCATCCTAATGTAGTAGATGTTGAAGAAAATGCAGATCGTGCAAGCGGTGAAAGAATATTAGGTAAAGATCCTAAAAGTGGGAAACAAGTTTCTGTACGTTTAGGTAGATTCGGACCAATGGTACAAATAGGTACTGTTGATGATGAAGAGAAACCAACATTCGCAAGTTTGTTACCAGAACAATCTTTAAATACCATTTCATACGAAGAGGCAATGGACCTTTTTAAACTTCCTAGAAAATTAGGAGTTTATGAAGGTGAAGAAGTATTGGCTAACGTAGGTAGATTTGGACCGTATGTAAAGTTCGGAGAAAAGTTTATTTCTATGGATAAAGGCGAAAGTGCTTTTGAAATAGAGATGGATAGGGCAATAGAACTTATTGTTGCCAAGCAGAAAGCCGATGCGCCAATTGCCATGTACGAAGATCTTGAGGTAACTAAAGGTACTGGTAGATTTGGACCGTTCATTAAGTGGAACGGTATGTTTATCAATGTGAACAAAAAGTACGATTTTGATAATTTATCAAATGACGACATTATAGAGCTTATCGAAGTAAAGAAGCAAAAAGAAATTGATAAGGTTATTCATAACTGGGAAGAAGAAGGCATACGTATAGAAAAAGCTAGATGGGGTCGTCATAATGTCTTAAAAGGTAAAATAAAGGTAGAATTGGCAAAAACTGTCGATGTTGTCAATATGACTTTAGAAGAAGCTCAGAAGTTGATAGAGGCAAAAACTCCGAAGAAAAAAACTCCAAAGAAAAAGGCAAAAGCTAAACCTAAGTCAAAAAAGTAATTTAATTTTAGGTCGAAGATTAGTATAGTATTTTATGATTTTTAAAAACCTTTAATAAATGGCCTTTGATTTTCTAGTTCCGGTATCGGATAAAGTTTTAGCCCATAATGAGTTACTACCTAGTCAGTCCATTGGTAAAAACACCCATATTCATACCGAAAAGGATGGTTTGCCAGTATTGGCAAATGCCACGGTAGCAATAATTGGGGTTAGAGAATCTAGAAATGCCTACGAAAAGAAGCATGAGAAGTTAGATGTCTCTGCAATACGATTACAATTCTACAAGCTTCTAATAGGAAACTGGAATGCAAGCATTGTAGATCTAGGTGATATTGAAGAAGGCGCTACCGTAAATGACACTTATTTTGTTGTTAAAGAAGTAGTGGCTGAGTTATTAGAAGAACATGTTATTCCTATTATTTTAGGAGCAACACAAGATATAACCTACCCAGCTTACAGAGCTTTTGATGGCATCAGAGATATGATAAATCTGGTAGCGATAGATAGTAGGTTCGATTTTGGAATAGAAGATGAGCTTATATCATCACATTCCTATATGAGTAAAATCATAACAGATAAGCCAAATAATCTTTTTAATTTCTCAAATATTGGCTATCAAAGTTATTTTAATGCTCAAGAAGAAATAGATTTAATGGAGCGTTTATTTTTTGACGCCTATAGACTTGGAGAAGTTGCAAACGACATTTCTTTAGCAGAACCTGTGCTTAGAAATGCACATATGGTAAGTTTAGACTTGCGATCTGTTAAAGCAAGTGAAATTTCTTCATCAGCAAATTTTTCTCCGAACGGATTTAATGGTAGAGAGATCTGTGCCATTTCTAGATATGCCGGTATTAGCGATAAAGTTTCTGTATTTGGGTTGTACGAAATGGAGAACACCGTACAGTCGCAACAGCTGATAGCGCAGATAATATGGTACTTTATAGAAGGTATCAATTTTAGAATTAAAGAATCTCCATATACCAAAACTGATGACTTTGTTAAGTATAATGTACCTAGCGAAGACGAAGAATTAGTATTCTACAAAAGTTTATTAACAGAAAGATGGTGGACAGAAGTTCCATCTATTTTTACTTCACATACTAAAGGCCATACACCAGCGTTATTACCTTGCACCGAGAAGGATTATTTAGATGCATGTAATCAACAAATTCCAGAAAGGTGGTTTAAGGCCTACAAGAAAGGCTTTAATTAACATTATTTTTTTTAAAGCATAAAAAGACTTTAATACAATATTTTATATAAAACCTAGTTTTAGTTGATAGAATAAATTATTGTATTCTGAGTTTAACCATAATCGAAATTTAACCTAAAGTATGAAGAAGCTATTGTTATCCTCTATAGCGTTTGTTTTTTTACTCACAAGTTGTGGGTCTAAGCAAAAAGGTGAGCTAACTGGAGTCCAGGGAAAAAAATGGTACCCAGAAAAACCATATGGAATGGAACTTATCCCAAGGGGTTCTTTCATAATGGGTAAGAGTGAAGAAGATCAAGGAAAGTTATTGAATGCGCCGACTAAGACAGTTACGGTACGTTCTTTTTACATGGATGATACCGAAATCACGAACAGTGAGTATCGTCAGTTTGTAGAATGGGTGAAGGATTCTATCGTTAGAACCAAGTTAGCCATTTTAGCTGATGAGTTAGGTATCGGCCCAGAAGAAGGCGGTATTGGTGACTATGCTTTTAAAGATGCAGATACTACAAGAGCATCTGTATACGATAAGTATATGTTGGACAATTACTCGGGTATGGGCGAAACGGGCTACGAAGGTAGAGCGTTGAGCAAAGATGAAGACCTGGTATGGAACACATCAGACTATCCAGATGAGTATTATACCGAAATTATGGATTCTATCTATCTATCTGAAGAAGAGTCTTATAATGGTCAGCGTACCATAGATGTTAAAAGTCTTAAGTATAAGTATAGCTGGATGGATATCGAAGCAGCTGCACGTGCTTCTGTAAAAGGAAACAAGAGTCGTAAAGACTTCATTCGTACAGAAGAAGTTGAGATATACCCAGATACAACAGTTTGGATCAGAGATTTCTCTTATTCTTATAACGAACCAATGCATAATGATTATTTCTGGCATGATGCGTATAGCGAATACCCTGTAGTTGGTATCAGTTGGCAACAAGCTAAAGCATTCTGTAACTGGAGAACGAAGTTCAAAAATGATGATAACAAGAGTCGTAGTAGACAATTCGTTAATCAATTTAGACTTCCAACAGAAGCTGAATGGGAATATGCAGCAAGAGGTGGTATCGAAGGTGGTACGTATCCATGGGGTGGACCATATGTAATCAGTGATACTGGTTGTTTTATGGCAAACTTTAAACCACAACGTGGAGATTATGCTGCAGATGCTGCTTTATATACAGTAGAAGCGAAATCTTACGAGCCTAATGACTTTAATATGTACAATATGGCTGGTAACGTTTCTGAGTGGACAAATTCAAGTTACGATCCAAGTGCATACGATTATGTATCAACAATGAACCCTAATGGAGGTGACTCATCTAATACTAGAAAAGTTATTAGAGGTGGATCCTGGAAAGATGTAGCTTACTTCTTACAAGTAAGTACAAGAGATTACGAATACGCTGATTCAGCTCGTAGTTACATCGGTTTCAGAACAGTACAAGATTATATGGGTGAGGAAGATTCCACACAATAAATAATAATATTAACAGTTTTAATATAAATTCAAATTCATTTTTTAACCAAATCTTTTTTTTTAAACCTTAAATTAAATTAAACATGGCACAGTCAAAATCCACAAAAAAATTATTTAACATGGCCTACGGGCTAGGAGCATCAGTTGTAATTATTGGTGCATTATTTAAAATTCTTCACTGGGAGTTAGGACCATTAAATGGTGGTATTCTTTTAGCGATAGGTCTTATTACAGAAGCTTTAATTTTCGCGATCAGTGCATTCGAACCAGTAGATGAAGATTTAGATTGGGCATTAGTATACCCAGAATTAGCAGGTGGTGAAGGTAAAGCACCTAAGAAAGCACAAGCTGCAACAGAAGTAAAAGAAGCTGAAGCATCTTTATCTAAGAAATTAGATGATTTATTAAAAGAAGCTGGTGTAGACGCAAGTCTTATGGAAAGCTTAGGTTCAAGCATTAAAAACTTTGAAGGTGCTGCTAAAGGTATCGCTCCAACAGTTGATGCAATGGAATCTACTAAGAAATATTCTAGTGAAATGGTTCATGCTGCTTCTCAAATGGAGTCTTTGAATAGTCTTTATAAAGTACAATTAGAAAGTGCTAGCAAACAAGCTTCAGTTAATGAAGAAGTTGTTCAAAATGCAAGTGCACTTAAAGATCAAATGGCATCTTTGTCTACAAACCTTTCTTCATTGAATGGTGTATATGGTGGTATGTTATCTGCAATGAGCAAAAACTAATTTGGATTTTTACCAACCCGAATCAATTATTAATAAAAATCTAAATTAAAAATCCATGGCAGGAGGAAAAAATTCACCACGTCAGAAGATGGTCAACTTAATGTATTTGATCTTCATCGCAATGCTGGCATTAAACATGAGTAAAGAAGTATTAGCCGCATTCGGTATAATGAATGAAAAGCTAGAGACTTCAAATCAAAAGACAACCGCAAGTAACGATGCGTTCTTGGAAAGTCTTGGAACTAAAGCATCTGAAGATGCTGCAAAGTACGATAAGTTATACAAGAATGCTCAGGAGATTAAAGCAATGTCTCAAGAGTATTATGATTACTTAGAAGGACTTAAAACAGGTATGATGGAAGGGATCGAAGATCCTAAAGATTATGCTCGTATGGATATGGCTGATTACTTAGATCAGAAATTATTCCAAGGTGAAACTTTATCAGAAGATGGTAAAAAATTCATGAGCAACCTAACAGGTTATAGAGATCAAGTTGCGGCGATAGTGCCTGCAGCCTTAAAGCAATCTGTTATCGATCGTTTCCAAACAGGAGATGAGAATGGTAAAGTTGAAAAAAGAGACGGTACCAAGCAAGATTGGATCAATTATCACTATGAAGGATATCCTTTAGTAGCATCTTTAGCAAAATTAACTCAGTTGCAAGCTGACGTTAAAATAACTGAAGAAGCAGCTTTAAAATCTATGTTAGCAGGTGAGTTGTCTAACCAAGTTTCTTTAAAGAACTTTGCAACATCGCTTTTGTCTACTAAATCTGCATACTATTCAGGTGAAAAGTATGATGGTAAGATCATTATCAGCAAAACTGATAACTCTTCTACACCGATAAAAGCTGAGTTAACTTTAGATGGTAGAAAATTAACTGAAGGTTCTGATTATAAATTAGAAGCTGGTGGTGTTAAAATGCTGATTGGTTCTGGTTCTGCTGGTGATCATGAAGTAAAAGGTACTATCTACTTTAAGCAAGACGGTGAAGAAATTCCTGTTGAGGTTAAAAATTCTTTCGCAACAATATCTAAGCCTAATGCTGCTTTAATTGCTGCTGATAAAATGAATGTTGTATATAGAGGTGTTGCTAACCCAATGTCTATCTCTATACCAGGTATACCAAATAATAAGGTAAGAGCATCTGCTCCAGGTCTTAAGTCTGTAAGTGGTAGTAAGTATGTAATGACTCCAGGTACTGGAAGAAACGTTACTATTACAGCTTCAGGTACTTTACCAGATGGTCAGTCTGTATCTTCTAAATCTGAATTCAGAATTAAAGATATTCCAAGACCAGAAGGTTCTGTAAGTAAGCAAACAGGTAGTATTAAACTTCCAAAAAGGAATGTTGAGATCGCTACTGTAGGTGCTGGCTTAGAAGATTTCGATTTTGATTTGAATCTTGCAGTAAGCGGATTTAAATTCAAAGTACCAGGTCAACCAACTGTTTCAGTAAGAGGAAACAAAATGAATGCTAAGGCTAAACAAGCTTTATCACGTGCTAAAAGAGGAGATATCGTTCAAATATTTGATATCGAAGCTTATATCACAAACAATAAGAGTTACAAGTTGAAGAAAGTATCTCCAGTAGTTGTGGAGATTACAAACTAAATAAATAGAATGATACCGGGTAAGCCTATTGGTCTTGCCCGGTTAATTTTAAAGTGAAGCAAACATGAATTGGAAAAATGTTTTAGTAATGGGAGCGGTAACAATGTTACCTTTATCAATGATGGCCCAAGCAAATGTATTGAATGCAAAGAAACCAGATGAGGTTGGTATTCGTACAGAAGCACAGAAAGCTGTCGATAACGATGCTCCATTAGAATATGGTTATGTAGATGATAGGGATATCCTTTGGTCTAAAACTTTATGGGAATCCATAGATTTAGATGAGAGAGTTAATTTCCCATTATATTATCCAACAGATACTATGGATATTGGCCCAGATAGAAGGTCTTTATACCACGTTCTAGTTAAAAATTTAAAAAGTGGAAAATTAGAAACTTATACAGATTCTTATTTTACACAAAAAAGAACTTTTGGCGATTTAAAAGATGCCTTGCAAATGGTTGATACTCTAGATTATGGGTATGAGCAAATGAATGCAGGGGAAGCTGTTTCTGAAGAATATATTACTCGTAGAACTATTTCTGCAGGTGATATTGAAGAATACCACGTTAAAGGAATATGGTATTTTGATAAGAGACAGGGAGAATTAAAATACCGTCTTTTAGGTATTGCTCCAGTAGCGCCAGATGTAAACTTTATGGATGATGACAATCCAGATATGGTAGAGCTTTTTTGGGTATGGTATCCAGATGCTCGTGAAATGTTGCACGAAGCTAAAGTTTTCAACTCACAGAATTCAGCTCAGCCTATCTCATTTGATATGTTGTTAAATGCAAGAAGATTCGATGCCGTTATTTATAAAGAAGATAACGTACAAGGCGATAGAAAAGTAGATGATTACATTTCTGATAATGCTTTGTTCCAATTATTGGAAGCAAAACGAATTAAAGAAACAATTAGAGATAAGGAACAAGACATGTGGGCTTACTAAGCTTACTGAAAATCCAATTCACATAATAAAGACCCGATCGAAAGATCGGGTCTTTTGTTTTTATATCATGTTTTGTGCAATTGTCATTACATTTGCGCCATGGTAGATTTTATAGTGGTAGGACTAGGATTGGCGGGCACTGCATTTTGCGAAACCTTGCGTAAAAACAATAAGACTTTCGTTGTTTTTAATGATCAATCGCAAACATCTTCTCGTGTGGCTGGTGGGTTGTATAATCCTGTTATTTTAAAGCGATTTACCCTTTCTTGGCGCGCAGATGAGCAACTGCCTATAGCAACTGATTTTTATACGCAATTAGAGCAATTTTTAAATGTTAAGTTTGATAAAAAGCTCAATATTTTACGAAAATTCGCGTCTATAGAAGAGCAAAATCTTTGGTTTGAAGCTGCTGATAAAGAAAAACTGAAGCCGTACTTAGATTCTAAATTGGTGAATAATGAGAATACATCGCTCAAAGCACTGCATCAATTTGGAAAAGTTTTAGAAACGGGTAAGTTAGATACTAAGTTACTTTTCAATAGCTATGCAAACTGGTTAGAGCAAGAAAACAGATTGTATGCAGAAACGTTTGATTATAGTCAACTTCAAATTCATCAAGAAGCTGTAAGTTACCAAGATGTAAAAGCAAAGAATGTAGTCTTTACAGAAGGTTATGGTATGATGCAGAATCCGTATTTCAACCATTTACCAATGCAAGGATCAAAGGGCGAATACATTGTTATAAGGGCTAAAGAGTTAAAAGAAACTCAAATAATTAAATCATCCATATTTTTAATTCCCCTTGGCGATGATTTGTATAAAGTAGGTGCTACATATAATAGAGGTCAAAAAGACAATTTATCCACTCTAGAAGCTAAAAATGAGCTAGTAATTAAGCTCGACACCCTTTTAGATAGCTCTTATGAGATAGTTGACCATGAGGCAGGTATGCGCCCTACGGTAAAAGATAGAAGACCATTGGTGGGTAAGCATGCAAAATATAACAACTTATGGCTATTGAACGGTTTTGGTTCTCATGGCATAACCATTGCGCCTTGGGCGGCTAAATCGCTTTACGAGTACATAGAATATCAAATTCCTTTATTGGAAGAAATGAATATAGCCCGTTTTGCTACGAATTAAGATTTTTTAAGGGTAGCCTTAGCATCGTACTTGATGAATATATTGATCCATATGTTACGAGATACTCTCATTATTACTGGCATAAATACAATAAGGGTAATAATTATAGCAATAAACGCTTCTATTAAGCTTGCGCCAAGAAAAAGATTTGCGATAACAAACGCTGCTACGGCAAATGCAATACCTACTCCATAACTCACATACATAGCCCCATAAAAGAACGAAGGTTCTATTTTATATTTTAAGTCACAATGGCTACATTTTTCATGCATTTTAAAGATTTTAGTCATATGGTATGGGTTTTTATCCAAATACATACTTTCTTCATGACATCTAGGGCAACTTCCTGTTAAAATACTGTAGAGTTTGTTTCCTTTTTTTAACATTTGCAAAACTTTACACTAAGGTACGATTTTGAGGTATTTTTTATGCTTGATATGTATCATTGAAAAGAAAAATTTAACTTAAAAGTAACCAGGGTAAAATCAATCTTACTTTTGAGAAAAACTAGAATAATTAGAATTTATGTTAAACGTTCACAACCTATCGGTCTCTTTTGGAGGAGAATATTTATTTGAAGAAATATCATTTCGCTTAAATGGAGGAAATAGAGCAGGGCTAGTAGGTAAAAACGGCGCAGGTAAATCAACCTTGTTGAAATTGCTTAACAAGGATATGGCTTTAGATACCGGTGTTATTGCAATAGAAAAAGATATTAAAATTGGTTTTCTTAGACAAGATATAGATTTTGTAGAAGGTCGATCAGTTTTAGAAGAGGCATACCAGGCTTTTGAAGAGATAAAAGCTTTAGAGCTGAAATTAGATGAGATTAATCATCAATTAGCAGAACGAACGGATTACGAATCTGATATATACAGTCAATTAATTGTAGATCTAAGTGATATTACCCACCACTATGAAATTTTAGGTGGCTATAATTATCAGGGCGAGACAGAAAAAATACTACAAGGTTTAGGCTTTAGAAGAGAAGATTTTGATAAAAAGACCGAAACTTTCTCTGGTGGGTGGCGTATGCGTATAGAGCTTGCTAAATTATTATTGCAAACTAATGATGTCTTGTTATTAGATGAGCCTACAAACCATTTAGATATTGAATCTATTATATGGTTTGAGCAATTTTTGAACAACTATACCGGTGCGGTGGTTATTGTATCTCACGATAAAATGTTTTTAGATAATGTTACCAACAGAACTATTGAAATTTCATTAGGTCGTATTTACGATTATAATAAACCATATACCGAATATCTGGTATTGAGAAATGAGATAAAGCAACAACAGGTAAACGCTCAAAAGAACCAAGAAAAAGAAATTCAGCAAGCAGAAAGATTAATTGAAAAGTTTAGGGCAAAATCGACCAAAGCTTCAATGGCGCAATCTTTAATTAAGAAATTAGACAAAATAGAGCGTATAGAGGTCGATGAAGATGATAATAGTGTAATGAGTCTTCGCTTTCCTATTTCTGTTACTCCCGGTAAAGTTGTTGTAGAGATAGAAAACCTTTCAAAGGCTTATGATGATAATTTAGTATTGAACGATATCAACTTGCTTATTGAGCGTGATAGTAAAACTGCCTTCGTTGGTCAGAACGGGCAAGGTAAATCTACTCTGGCAAAAATCATTGTAGGTGAGCTTAAACATGACGGACACCTAAAGCTGGGTCATAATGTGCAAATAGGATATTTTGCTCAGAACCAGGCGGAGTATCTTGATGGTAATAAGACCATTTTAGATACCATGATCGATGCAGCAAACGAAAAGAATAGAAGTAAGGTAAGAGATATATTAGGATCGTTCTTATTTAGAGGCGATGAAGTAGATAAGTATGTAAAAGTATTATCAGGTGGTGAGCGTAATCGTTTAGCTTTGGCAAAAATGTTATTACAACCTTTTAATGTACTGGTGATGGATGAACCTACAAACCACTTAGATATTAAATCGAAGAATGTACTTAAGCAGGCATGCTTAAACTTTGAAGGTACTTTAATATTGGTTTCTCACGATAGAGACTTTTTACAAGGGCTAACTAACAAGGTATACGAATTCAAAGATCAAAAAATTAGAGAGTATTTAGGTGACGTAGATTTTTATCTAGAGCAACGTAAGGTTGAGAACTTTAGAGCTATTGAGAAAAAGCAGGCTGTTGTTGTCGAAAAGGCTAAACCTAAAGCATCTAATTCTTTTCAAGATCAAAAAAAGCTAAAAAGCTTAAAAAATCAATTGAGTTCTGTAGAAAGTAAAATAGGTAGTCTCGAAAAAGAGATTAAAGATATCGACCATAACCTGTTGGTAGACTACGATACCACTATTGCCAAGCCTGATTTTTTCGAAGGCTACCAAGCGAAAAAGAAAAAATTGGAAACACTGATGCAGAACTGGGAAATTCTTACAATTGATATTGACGAGCTAGATAAGTAAGATAATATCTCACATACGTTTTTAGAGGTTTCACAACATTTTCCCTTGCTTTCACAACAAAGAGGGGTCAATCAACGATAATATTTCAGTTTTCGACGTTATTAGTTCAAATTTGTAGGAGAATTCTTAGTTAAAGAATTTATCAAACCACCATCTTATGAAAAAATTATACTATTTAAGTTTCAGTCTATTATTTCTGACAGCTGTTTGTTTTGCCGAAGTATCTAAAAAGGAGAAGAAAGCGTTAATTGATATTTATGAGACCGCCAATGGTACTCATTGGGTAAAAAAATGGGATTTAAAGACTCCGGTTTCTCAATGGCACGGTGTTACGGTAGAAAATGATAAAGTAGTAGAAATTAATTTGTTCCATAATAACCTTATGGGCCCAATATCTCCTCAAATAGGAAATTTACAAAGCCTTAAGGTTTTGAATCTTGCATTCAATTCATTAACGGGTTCTTTACCTGCAGAAATAGCAAACTTATCTAATTTGAAAGTTTTAAAATTAGAGATGAATAGGCTTAATGGTGAATTGCCAGAAGGTATTGGTAGTTTAATACAATTAGAAGAGCTTTCAGCTTTCAATAATTTTTTTACAGGTAAAATTCCAGCTACGGTAGGTAACCTTACAGGTTTAAAAGTATTGAACCTTTCAAGTAATGAGCTTTATGGTGACATACCAAGTTCATTAGGTGCATTATCTCAATTAGAAACTTTAGGTCTATTTGAAAATAGATTAGAAGGAGCTATACCTAGAGATATGGGTAAACTAAGCAAGTTAAAAGAATTGGTTTTGGCAAATAATAGATTTGTAGGTGATATACCTAATGAGTTTGCTGATTTGGCAAGTTTAGAAGTATTTCAAATTCAGAATAATAATTTCAGTTCTTTCAAAGCTTTAGAGTTTTTAGAAACGAAAGAGTATTTGGTTTTTGACTATGATAAAGATGATAGAAAATTAGAGTTTAAAGATGTCAACTTCAGTAAAACCAGAATGGCAGATACGAAGTTCGAAGATATAGAAGAGTAAGAGTAGTTTACACTTTTAGTTAGTTTGGTGAAAGAAAGAGATGTTGAACAGCATCTCTTTCTTGTTTTTTAGCATTATTGCTAGTTATGTATCATAAATTTATTTTTTGCGCGTTATAATAAAAGTACTTTTTACACTAGTTCTGTTGAATAGCAGTCTTATAGCGTAAATGGTATGAGTGAAGTTCCCCCAAATAATATAATTTTTTCAGTATGAAAAATGTTCTAACCAATGCCTGCTTAATTTTTGTGCTGACTTGCAGTTTTGTGGTCAATGCACAAATACCTAAAAGCGAAAAAGAATACCTATTAAATTTTAATAAAAGTACCATTGGTGATCAATGGCAAAATAAATGGGATGTAGAAGCAGACCCATCAACTTGGTACGGTGTAGAGGTTACTGATGGTCATGTCACAGCATTAAAGCTATATCGTAATAATCTTACAGGAGCTATTCCTGAGGGTATTTCAGCGCTATCTCATTTACAAACATTGAATCTTGCGTTTAACGTTATCGAAGGTAATTTGCCAGATGATATATTTCAATTAGAAAATTTGACATCTATGCGTTTAGAGATGAATAAACTTACAGGTAATTTACCTCAAGATTATTCAAAAATGAAGCAATTAGAAGAGCTGTCAATGTTCAATAATTTATTGCAAGGCACAATTCCTAATGGTATCGGAGAGCTATCGAATTTAAAATCTTTAAATCTTTCAAGTAACTATTTAGAAGGAAGTCTACCGAAGTCAATTGAAAAATTAAGTAAGTTAGAAAGGTTAGAGCTTTTTGGTAATAAACTTGCGGGTGCTATAGAAGTAGATTTAGGGCGCTTGGTAAATTTAAAAGAATTGATTCTATCATATAATCAGTTCGAAGGTGATTTGCCAATGGGTATGGCAACTTTAAGTAATTTAGAGTTTGTACAGTTACAGGGTAACGATTTTAGATCTTTAAATTCGCTTTTAAGAATGCAAAGTTCAAAATTAGCAGTTTTCGATAGTGATGATGAGTTTTTAAATATGAAATTTGGTGCAACAGAAGCCAGTAGAACACGAATCGTAGACACGAAATACGAAGATGTAAAACGAAACTAAAGAAGTTGAAATATAAACAAAAAGGGATGCTTTCGCATCCCTTTTTTTGTTTTTGAAAATCTTATTTAAAGATAGTTTTATGATTACTTTAACCATTAAGTCTTTCATTGCCAGAAGTGTTTTTTCGTAGTTTCGCCGTTGATTAATTGATTTCCAAAAGTTTCAAGTTAAAGTCTATTAAAATTGCAGTTCAATTTTAACAATACTTTGATTGTTTAAAGACATGAAGAGCTGAATTTAAGACGTTAGTATTGATATTTTATGGAAATAAAGTTCTGGAAAGATATTTAAGAATTGAGCTGAAATAGTGTCAAAGTCGTTTCACTTCGAAATTTGGTCGTTTCATTTCATTCGTAAAAATCTAACCGATATTAAAAAGTATTTTTGACCCTGTGTTTTTTGAAATACGCTTATAAATTATAATAAAATGCGAAAAATTATTTTTACCGTTCTAGGTATTTTACTAATTGTAGTATCCTTTTTTCTAGCAGGAGCTATTATTGATAGTAAGAAAACTTTCAAGCCAAAATCTGAGAAAGTAGTGAAAACTGTTTTTACAGAGGTAGTAAAAAACGGTACCGTACCAATTGTAGTATCTGCAAATGGTAATCTGACCGCGAAGCAACGTGTAGAGTTATATGCTGAGGTGCAGGGTGTATTTAAAAAAGGAAGTAAGCTATTTAAAGTAGGACAGGCTTTTCGTAAAGGCGAGACCATTATAAGTATCGATGCAAATGAATATGCAGCAAGCGTGCAATCTGCAAAGAGTAATCTTTTTAATCAGTTAACGGCAGTAATGCCCGATTTACGATTAGACTATCCAAATATCTATTCTAAGTGGCAAGATTATCTTTCAAGCTTCGATATGTCAAAAACCACTCCGCCACTTCCGGAAATGGCTACGGAGAAAGAAAAGTTTTTTATATCAGGTAGAGGTATTTTAACTAGTTTTTATAATGTGAAAAATTTGGAGCAACGTTTATCTAAGTATCGTATAGTGGCTCCGTTCTCAGGTGTTCTTACCGAGACTTTGGTAACCGAAGGGACTTTAGTTAGATCAGGTCAGAAATTAGGAGAATTCATTAACACCGAAATATACGAACTTGAAGTTGCTATTAGTAAACGCTATACAGATCTATTAAAAGTAGGTGAGTCTGTAGAGCTTACCAATTTAGATGATAATAGTACATATAAGGGTAAGGTTACCAGAATAAGTGGTAGTATTGATCAGCTGACGCAAACGGTAAATGCGTATATAGAAGTTGATGATAAGAATTTGAGAGAAGGCATGTACCTAGAGGCAGATTTAGATGCCAAAAAAGAGGAAAATGCTATTCAGGTAGATAGAGGGTTATTGTTGGAAGGTAATAAGATATTTATTGTACGAGACTCGGTACTTGATAAGATCGATGTTAATCCTGTTTATTTTTCAGATAAGAGTGTTGTACTTAAAAATGTACCCGATGGCATTACAATAGTCTCTAAACCAATTAGTGGTGCATTTACAGGTATGGCTGTGAAAATTTATGCTGAACAACCAGAAAATACTAAAGAATAATGCGTAAACTGATAGAATATTTTATTCGGTATCATGTTGCCGTTAACGTAGTTGTAATATCTTTTGCCTTGTTCGGGATTGTTGGTGCCAAGGCCTTGAAGTCTTCTTTCTTTCCGTTGACGGATTCTAAGAATATTGCCATTACAATTACGTATCCAGGTGCATCGCCACAAGAGGTAGAGGAAGGTATTGTTCTTAAAATTGAAGATAACTTAAAAGGACTTGAAGGTGTTGATCGTGTAACCTCTACATCTAGAGAGAACAGTGGTACAATTAATGTAGAGATCGAAAAAGGAGAGAATATCGATTTCATGCTTTTAGAAGTAAAGAATGCGGTAGATAGAGTACCTACTTTCCCAACAGGTATGGAGCCTTTAATTGTTTCTAAGTTAGAAAGTGTTCGTCAAACCATTTCTTTTGCTATTAGTGGTAAAGACATTCCGTTAGCAACATTAAAAAGTGTTGGTAGAGACATTGAAAATGACCTTAGGGCGATGGATGGTATTTCTCAAATATCAATATCTGGGTTCCCTAATGAAGAAATTGAGATTGCCGTCAATGAAAATGATCTTTTAGCATATGGTCTGTCGTTTTCAGAAGTAGCTAGTTCGGTTGCGAATGCTAACATACTGGTAACAGGTGGTAATATTAAAACAGATGCCGAAGAATACTTAATACGTGCTAATAACCGGTCGTATTACGGTAGTGAATTAGGTAATCTCGTAGTTCGCGCTGATCAATCTGGTAATGTAATTCGTTTAAAAGATATAGCTGTTGTCAGAGACCGTTTTGCAGAAAGTCCTAATGCAACATTTTTTAACGGTAACCTGTCTGTAAGTACAACTATAACGAGTACTAATAATGAAGATTTAATAGCAGCTGCAGATCAGGTAAATGAATACGTAGTTGAGTTTAACGAAAAGTATAACAATATTAAGTTAGATGTCGTTTCTGATCAATCTACAACGTTAAACCAAAGAACACAGTTACTAACAGAGAATGCTATAATGGGTATGGTGTTGGTATTAATATTTCTATCTCTGTTCTTGAATACTAGATTAGCTTTTTGGGTAGCCTTTGGTTTACCTGTTGCGTTTTTAGGAATGTTCGTTTTTGCGGGCTTCTTCGATGTTACCATCAATGTACTTTCATTGTTCGGTATGATTATCGTTATCGGTATTTTGGTAGATGATGGTATTGTTATTGCCGAAAATATCTATCAGCATTATGAAAAGGGTAAATCTCCAGTTCAAGCTGCTGTAGATGGTACTATGGAGGTATTGCCTCCTATTATTTCTGCGATTATTACAACGATTCTAGCTTTCTCTATATTCTTGTTCCTTGATAGTAGAATTGGTGAGTTTTTTGGTGAAGTATCGGTTATTGTAATCTTGACATTAGTGGTGTCGTTAGTAGAGGCCTTGGTTATTTTACCTGCTCACTTAGCACATTCAAAAGCATTACAACCAATAGATAACAAGCCGAAAAGTGGATTAGCAAATGCATTTGCAAAGCTTAGGGTAATCAATGAATTTGGTGACCGATTAATGGTATGGATGCGTGATAAATTATATACTCCGGTATTACGTTTCTCAATGAATCATAAAATATTCATGTTCGCTGTATTTGCATCTGCCTTTATTTTGACATTAGGGTCAGTTGGTGGTGGTATTATAAGAACGGCGTTCTTTCCAAGAATTGCGAGTGATAGAGTGGGTATAGAATTAGAGATGCCAAATGGTACTAATGAAAAAATTACAGATTCTATAATCTCATTAATAGAAGAAAAAGCCATGATTGTCAATAAAGAATTGACAGAACAATACATAGTAGGTTCAGATAAAGAGGTTTTTGAAAATGTAATCAAAAGATTGGGTCCGGGTTCATCTTCAGCAGTTTTGACGATTAACTTGTTACCAGGTGAAGAAAGACCAAACGAAATTTCTGCCGATATGGTTACCAGTAGGTTAGAAGAACTAGTTGGTCCGGTTGTGGGTGTAGAAAGTCTTATTTATGGTTCTGGTGGTAATTTTGGTGGCTCACCGGTATCGGTTTCCTTACTAGGTAATAATATCGAGCAACTTAAAGCAGCAAAGGCGGAGTTGAAAGGAATTTTGACCAAGAATCCAAGGTTAAAGGATATTGCAGATAATGACCCAGCTGGTATCAAAGAGATTCGATTGACTTTAAAAGAGAATGCCTATTTATTAGGATTAGATCTTCAAGCATTAATGACTCAAGTTCGTGCGGGTTTCTTTGGTGTGCAAGCACAACGTTTTCAGCGTTCTCAAGATGAGATTAGAGTTTGGGTACGTTATGATAGAGATGAGCGATCGTCAATATCCAATTTAGATGATATGCGTATCGTTACTCCGTCAGGTGATCGAGTTCCGTTAAGTGAGATTGCAGATTATACTATTGAACGTGGCGATGTAGCTATCAACCGTTTAGAAGGTAGGCGAGAAATTCAAGTTTCTGCCGATATGAAAGATGTAAAGGATAGCCCGACAGAAATCATGACCGAAATTCAGAATGTACACATGCCAGAGATACAGTCAAAATATCCAACGGTAAGCGCATCATATGAAGGTCAAAATAGAGAATTAGAGAAATTAACAGGCTCTTTAAAGTTGGTGGGTTTCACGGTAATATTGTTAATCTATATCACCATTGCATTTACATTTAGAAGTTTCAGTCAGCCATTAATGCTACTATTGTTAGTGCCATTTAGTTTTACGGCAGTTGCATGGGGACACTGGATCCACGATTTTCCAATA
>NZ_JAUOPN010000016.1 GCF_030547005.1 Maribacter sp. 1_MG-2023
ATTCTTCATCAAATCTGACCTAAATAATAATTATTTATCGAATTTAGAGGTGTCCTAAGAAGGGGAAGCCTACATTATATACTGACAAATTTCAATCATAAACCATGTAAACTTTAAAAAAATCAATCAGCCTATTCTTAGTTCTAGCTATTTTCAATAGTTGCGCTTCAATTTTAAATGGGAAACAACAAAAAGTAACTGTCTTAACAAAGAATAGTGGGTCTACCGTCTATGTGAATAATAAGGAGCAGGGGACAGGTAAACAAGTAGTTACTAAGATGAATAGGGATAGAGATGTTCAACAATTGAAAATTGAAACTGAAGGATATAAGGATCAATATGCTGTAAATTATCAGTCTAAAAAATCACTTCTTCATATTATTTCTTGGGTTCCTTTTGGCGTTTTCTATCTAATGCCTCCACTATTTGATTCTGGTGCAAAAAGTTTTGATTATCAAAAGGATTTAGTTTTAAGTGAAAATTTAATACCGATTAGAACTAAAACTGAGAATGAAAAATTTCTTTTTGTTAAAAAAACCGGTTTTGATTTAGACAAGAAGGATTTGAAGTTTACAGAGATTAAGTATAAAAATTATAAAAAGGATAAAAAGAATAAGTATAAGGAGGTTGATTCTAATTTAGAAGAAATCAATTTTGATAATACCATCTTTACAGAATCTTTAAATAACTTATTGGTAGAATATAAATATACTGATACGATAAATACCATTTTTAAGAGTAAAACGAACTCAGCGTATGTTAGTGCCAATATAACTAAATTAGATTTACAACGTATTTATGATGTTGAAGCCAAAACTATAATGAGTTTTATAAAATCTGAGATTGAAATAGAATGGAGTTTGTTAGATGTTTATGGTCAAGAGATTTATAGTAGAACTGTAACATCTAAATCTGGTGATTTTTCTTATGATTATTATAAAGAAAGTGTAGCTTTAATGGTTGTTGATGATGCAATATCCACATCTTTCTTAACTTTCCTTAACGATGATGAAGTAAGGGTAAACATGAAAATAGGTGAAGAGAAAAAGATACCGGAGTTAGAAACTATTGTTTTAGCTAAAGGTGAAAATATTAGAAACCTAAGTGACGCAATTAATGCAACCGCAACAATTAAAGTCGAAAATGGTCATGGAAGTGGATTTGTGGTTAGTAATGATGGTTATTTACTTACAAATTTTCACGTAGTAGCTAATTCTAAAGAAGATATTACGGTTATTACAAAAGACAAAAAGGAGTACAAAGCTAAATTGGTGAGACAAAATGAGGAGTTGGATTTAGCTTTAATTAAAGTCGACGGTAGTTTTAAAAAGCATTTTCAAATTTCTAGTGCTAAAAATTACGCAATGGGTGATGATATATATGTTGTAGGTACTCCAGAATCTGTTGAGCTAGGACAAACGATATCAAAAGGTATTATTTCTGGTGATAGAGAAAATCAGGGTGTTAAATTAATTCAAACCGATGCTAGTATAAATAGTGGAAATAGTGGCGGACCATTGATCAGTAAAGAAGGTGATTTAATAGGTGTAGTTAATGCTAAGTTCTCTGGGTTTGGTGTTGAAGGAATAGGTTTTGCAATTCCTGCAAATACAATTAATACAGCACTGTACGTTAATTAAGACTTGATTTTATATTATAATCATTTAAAGCCCTAGTAATAGGGCTTTTTTTATTCGATCATTTATAATTTTTAATAGTTCAAATCCAATTTAGTTGCTAACATTAAATATAATATGTGGTTAGTTTCTGATTTTGCTTTACATTCTAATTCCTTACCTTTATTTTCTATAATTATTAGCGCATGAATTCGAATAAAAAAGGATTGAATACTATTTGTACCCACGTAGGTGAATTAGAAGATACACAACATAAAGGAGCCATTTCTCCTTTGTATATGAGTACCTCTTATGCATATGAAGATGTTGATGTAAAACGATACCCTAGATATTTTAACACACCTAACCAAGAAGGGCTTTGTAAAAAGGTTGCGGCATTAGAGCATGCAGAATCGGCACTAATATTTGGTAGCGGTATGGCTGCAGTAAGTACTGCTTTATTGGCTTTTTTAAGAGCAGGTGATCATGTGGTTTTACAACAAACCTTGTATGGCGGAACATATAATTTAGTAAATGAAGAGTTTTCTAAATACGGAATAGAGTATTCTTTTACCGAAGGTTGGAGTGCCGAAGCGTTTGAAGCTCAAATTAAAGAAAACACCAAGGTTTTGTACATAGAAACTCCTTCTAATCCGTTGTTGACGATTACCGATTTAGAGGCTGTTGCTAACATTGCAAAAAAACACGGAATCATAACTTTGATTGATAATACATTCGCTAGTCCGGTAAATCAAAACCCAATTGATTTTGGAATTGATGTCGTAATTCATAGTGCTACCAAGTATATGGGTGGTCATTCAGATATTTGTGCGGGTGCGGTTGCTTCAACGACGGAGCATATGGAGCGTATTTTTCATTTGGCAAAGAACTTTGGTGGTAGCCTTAGTGATTATACTGTTTGGCTGTTAGAAAGAAGTATGAAAACGATGGGTATTCGTGTAAGAGCACAAAATGAAAATGCATTGGCAATGGCACATTTTCTTGACGATTTAGCTGATATAGAAAAAGTATATTACCCAGGTTTATCATCGCACCCTAATCATGATATCGCCAGAAAACAAATGAAAGGATTTGGAGGGATGTTGTCGTTCGAATTAAATGCTAGTTTCAATGCATCTCAATTTCAGAAAGCATTACAATTAATAAAACCTTCAATGAGTTTGGCAGGGGTAGAGAGTACGGTTTTGTCACCTACGCAAACATCTCATGCGTTAATGAGTGCCGAAGTTAGAGCAGAACAAGGTATAGCAGACGGATTAATTCGTTTTTCGGTAGGTATTGAAGAAGTAGAAGATTTAAAGCAAGATATTTTGCAAGCTTTAGAAAGTTTAAAATAATTACAATTACAATTAGCATAGCATGAAGTTGGATATTTTAGTGTTTGGAGCGCATCCTGATGATGCAGAACTAGGAGCAGGTGGCACCATAGCCAAAGAAATTGCTTTAGGTAAAAAAGTCGGAATTGTAGATTTAACTCGTGGTGAATTAGGTACTAGAGGTTCAGCTGAAATTCGTGATCAAGAATCTGCTAACGCGGGTGAAATTTTAGGTGTAGCGGTACGTGAAAATTTAAGATTTAGAGATGGTTTTTTTATCAACAATGAAGCGCATCAATTAGAAATTATTAAAATGATTCGTAAATACAAACCACATACGGTTTTGTGTAATGCTATTGATGATAGGCATATTGATCATGGTAAAGGTAGTAAGCTTGTTAGTGATGCCTGTTTTTTGAGCGGATTAAGACGAATAGAAACAAAGGTAGGAGAGGATAGTCAGCAAGAATGGAGACCTAAATTGGTTTATCATTATATTCAATGGAAGAACATTACGCCAGATTTTGTAGTAGATATCAGTGATTATATTACAGCTAAAACTGATGCAATTTTAGCATATACATCTCAGTTTCATGATCCTAAAAGTAATGAGCCAGAAACACCAATTAGTAGTAAAACCTTTATTGAAAGTGTACACTATAGAGCCAAAGATCTAGGTAGATTGGTAGGTGTTGATTATGCAGAGGGCTTTACTGTTGAAAGAATGGTAGCAATCGATTCACTTGACCATTTAATTTAAGCAGATTCTTTATGTCTTTTTTGTAATCTTGGTATAGTAAAATAGAAGCTAGAGCCTTTACCTAATGCACTATGCACCCATATTTTGCCATTGTTCTTCTCTACCATTTCTTTACATAGCGAAAGTCCTAGTCCGGTACCTTTTTCATCATTGGTACCGTAGGTGGTGTGGTTAGAATCTTTCTCGAATAATTTATCAATAATATTTTCGCTCATACCCATTCCATTATCCTTCACGTATATCTCGCAAGTTTTAATTTTTTGTATGGCACCAATTATTATCTGACCGTCATTAGGTGTAAATTTTAAAGCATTGCTTAAAAGATTTCGAATGATAATATCTATTTGATTAGGATCTGACCAAATTTGGCAATTAGGTTCAATTCTATTTACTAGTGTGATAGACTTGGCTTCTGCAATTTCAGATAAGAGTGCTATATTTTCCTCTACTATACAATCTAAATTAGTTACAGAGTGTCTAGTGATTGATCCATTCATTTGTGTTTGACCCCAAGATAGTAAGTTGTTTAGGGTAAATGATATCGTATCGATATCTATTTTTAATTTAGGAACAAAATTCAAGAATTCATCTTTTGTCATTTCTCCTTCTTTAAATAATTTTAAAAGTCCTTGAAATGCACCTATTGGTCCTCTTAAATCATGACCGATGATAGAGAATAATTTATTTTTAGTCTGATTTAACTCATTTAAATACGCTTGTTTCTCTTCTAAATCAGTTTTATTATTTCTAAGTTCTAGATTTAATTTTTTCTGTGCTTGTTCGTTCCTATGAATCAAGAATGTGATAATTGCGAAAATGAATAGTATTACAATAAATACGTAAATGTATATTTTTTGTTTGGCCAGTGCTTTTTCATTATCAAGAATTAATTGCTGCTTCTGCTGGTCGTATGCTACCCTAGTTTTAAGCATATTCAATGCTTTTTCATTACTAGTGGCAGAAAGAGATTCATAAGTCGTTTGGTAGAGCTCATGATACCAGAGCGATTTTTCAAAGTCTTTCTTGTCCTTAAAAATTTTAGATAGTTTGTGTGCGCTAGTTTTTATTCCTGTTCTTAAACCTATTTTTTTTGAAAGGTCAAATGCTTCTAACGCATATACTTCAGCTACACTATCTTTTTCAAGATTTAAGTAAGCTTCGGTCATACCATTTAATAAGTCGATTTTACCTCGATCATCTTCTATTTCTTGATGCATTAATTCGCTCTGTTTATACCAATAAAGAGCCCAGGTATTTTTATTTTTTTTGAGATATATCTTTCCTTTTATTTCGTAGCAGTACGCTAACCATTCAAGAATTTTTTCTTTTTCAAAAGTTGCGATACTTACATTAATATTATACATAGCATAATTTAACTCGTTCATATCTGCATATGTAGAGGCTATATTGCTTAACGTTTCAGCCAGAAATATGGGGTTACCTATATCTTCATGAATGTTTTTAGATTTTTGTAAAAAATACATTGCTTGCTCATAATCTTTTTGTTCAAGATAGAGATGTGCAATATTGTCATTTACTATTGAAATAATATTTTTATAATTATATTTTTCTGCAATTTCTATGGTAGCTAAATACCATTTTAATGCTTTAGAGTATTCACCTTTATAGCCATATTCTTTAGCTAGATCATTTAAAATACTAGCTTTTAAAAATGATTTGTCGTGTTCGGCTGCAAGGTTGTAAGATTTTGTAAAATTTGAAATGGCCTGATCAATTTTTCCTTTATCAGAATAATACCCGCCGAGAGTATGGTAAGAATTGATTTCACCATTAATGTAATCCGTTTTTTGACTGAGGTCAAGACTTTTTTTACTTAAAATTTTTAAGCTATCTAAGTTGTGGTACCTATATTCATTAGCTAATTCAAGAAGTTGGTTAATGTAAAGTGTATCGTTAGAATTAAAGTTTGCTGATTTTTTTATTTCCTCCAATTCATTTAGAAGTGTATCTCTTTTAGAACTTTGAGCAGAAATTGATAAATTACCTATTACTAAAAATAAGAATACAACCATGCACACCCTTAGTGGGGAGTGTAGTAAAAATGGTTTTAGTATTCTTCTGTTCATAGCTATCGCTCGATAAGGCGATTCTAAATTTAACCTAGAAGAATACGGAAAAGTAATAAATGTTGTGAAACGCGCTTTATTGTGTGTTTTAACGTTCTAGAAGGGTAGTTCGTCGATGAATTTCGTTTTTTTTTGATTTAAAGCCTACTTTTTGAAAAGCGCTAATTGATATGAATATCTTATTTATCGGAAGTAAATTATGATTAGAAATTCGGATAAAATGAAGCTAAATTTATGCCTTATCTACAGGTAATTCAACTATGAATTGACTACCTTGGTTTGGTTGACTTTTTACTATTATCTCTCCATCATTTTTTATAACCATAGCCTTTACCAGGCGCAAGCCTAAACCTGTTCCTTTTTCTAAATTTGTACCGTATTTGGAGAAATTCTCTGTGTTACTGAATAACTTTTGTATATCGGCTTCAGTCATACCAACACCAGTATCTGTAACTTGAATTACCAGGTTTTTATCTTTTATTTCGGTAGATATAGTAATCAAACCTTCATTAGGAGTAAATTTAATGGCGTTGTTTATTAAATTTCTGAAAATAATATTGAATTGTTGTTGATCAGCAAACACATTATGGTTAGTTGCTACTTGGTTGTTGATAACGATAGATTTTTTCTTTATTTCATTTCTATACAGCTGTAATATAGTATCTAACTCATGCTTAACAGAAATACTCCGAATATTAATGGTGCTTCCTTGCATTTGTGTTTTTCCCCAATGTAGAAGGTTGTCCATTGTAAATTGCACTTGTTCAAGGTCTTCTTTAAGTTGTGGAGCAAATTTTTCAAAATAAACCTTGCCTTCAGGGTCTTCTAAATATAGCCTTAGAATATCGTTCAATGAATTTATAGGTCCCCTTAAGTCATGACCTACGATTGAAAACAATCGATCTTGATTAGCGTTTATTTGAGTAAGGCTTTTCTGGTTTTTATTTAAAATTCCTGCCTGATTTGCCAGTTTTTTATTTAAAATCTTTTCTCGTTTAGTGGCACTTAGAATTAGAAAAACAATTACCATCAAAGTAAATAGACCTGCAAGAGACCATTTTACATATTTCCGTTGTTTATTTAATGCCAATTCATTTTGTGCTTTTAAATCTTCCTTTTCCTTTTCAAAATTTAATTTAGCATTGAGCATCATTAAATTTCGTCTGTTTTCTTTCTTAAAATTGTCATTAGAAAGCTTTTCGGTTAATTCAAGATATTTTAAAGATTCTGCTTCATCATTTTGACTTTTGTTAATTTCATATAGCGTTCTGTATGCGTCTTCTAGACCAGCATCATGATCTGAAGATTCGTATAGTTTTGCACTATCATTTATTAATTTCTCAGCTTTCACTAAATTATTTAATCCAAAATAAGATTTTCCAAGACCATATTTTATATTGGCCTTTGCTTTAACGTCATTTATACCATCATGCAAATCAAAAGACTTTTGGTAATTGATTAAAGCATTTTTAAAATCATTTAATTTTAAATAATATGAACCTAAGGTAGAGTAAGTCCATGATAACCAAGTTATATGTTTGTTTTTTTCTAACAGCGCGAATGTTTCGTCTAATTCAATCTTTGCTTGTTGTAAATTTCCTAAATTAATGTTCAAGTATGCCATATTACTAAGCAGCATAGCTTCTTTAGTAGGGTCATTTAATTTTTTGACATATTTGAAAGTTGCGGCATAATATTTTAAAGCCTCTTCATAATCTTCTAAGCGACTAAATATAGTGCCTAAGTTCATATTCATTCGAAACAAGTGAAATTGATCACTATTCTTTTCTGCTATTGCTAGCGTATGTAAAAATTGAGTATAAGTAGAGGGGTAGTCATTTTTGAAGTAATATCCTTGGCCTAGAATATTATAAATCTTCATTTCTGTTTTCGGGAAATTACTTAATTCAGTATTTTCAATAACTTTTAAACACAATTCAATTGACTTGTCTGTTGGTCCAGCATATAGGTATAAAGTGGCTAGATTTGCCAATGCTTCAAGCTCACCATGTACGTAATTGTTTTTCCTACTCAGTTCAAGTGCTCGTTCTGAGTTTATTAACATGGAGTCTTGCTCGATTAGTCTTTGGTAATAAGAGAGCTGGTTTAGTTTGTCAATATATTGAGCTGAGTTTTCAGTAAAATCAGGAGAATTAATTAATTGAGAAATTTTTTGGTGATAAAACTGAATGCTGTCTTTTTGAGCTATAGCGGTAAAAAAGCTGAAACATACAAATGCGAATAGTATAAAATTATGTTTATAATTTGATTTAGAATGCATTATGAATAGTGGTATAAACTTAGTAGGTTGTTTCAAATAAAACTTCAAGTTAAAAAAATTATAATTAATGATTCCTAAAATTAAATAATTATTGAATTTTTAAATTATTATTTGTTAGAACTGTTTAAAAAAATTATCTTTGCACTCGCTTACAAATGGTGGTTGTAGCTCAGCTGGTTAGAGCATCGGTTTGTGGTACCGAGGGTCGCCGGTTCGAACCCGGTCTTCCACCCTAAAAGCAGATTAAAAGTCTTAGATTCATTTCTAAGACTTTTTTGTTTTATACCATTTGCTTACCTAAAGTTAAAGCATAAAAAAGCCTTGTAAATCATTGAAATTACAAGGCTTTTCTAATTTTACGTAGTTGATGTTAGTCTACTTTTAACTTATTTTCTCTGTTAGCAATTTCCCATGCCGTATAAAAAACTAATCTAGATCTGTTTTCTAATAGGTCGTAGTTTATTTTATCTGGTGTATCACTAGGTTTATGGTAATCAGCATGAGTACCGTTAAAATAAAATATGATCGGAATATTGTTTTTGGCAAAGTTATAATGGTCACTTCTGTAATAGAAGCGATTTGGATCGTTCTCATCATTATACGTATAATCCAATTCAATATTCATGAATTTCTTATTTACCTCTTCAGATAAGTTATGAAGTTCTAAACTTAACTTATCTGAACCTATTAAATAGATATAGTTGCGGTCTCCTTCACGTTCTGGGTCAATTCTACCAATCATATCAATATTTAAATTGGCAACAGTATTCGCTAGCGGAACAATTGGATCTACATCGGTGTAATATTGTGACCCTAACAATCCTTTTTCTTCACCAGTAACGTGCAAGAAAACAATAGATCTTTTAGGTCCGTTTCCTGCATCTGCCGCTTTCTTAAAAGCTTCAGCAATTTCTAAAAGCGCAACAGTACCAGAACCATCATCATCTGCACCGTTGTTAATTTCACCATCACCAGTAATACCTATATGGTCTAAATGTGATGAAATAATTAAATATTCATTCGTCTTCTCAGAACCTTTCAAAATAGCTGCTACGTTTTCAGATGAAATTTTATCATTAGAACTCTCAAAATCCAATTGTAATTTTTTATTTAAAATTTGTGGCTTATCATCTGTGTCAATAGTAGATAAAATGCTTTTTGCAAGCGTTTGATCAATGAATAAGTTGTAGAATTCAGGAGCGCTATTATCTACTACTTCCATTCTGCCACTATTATTTGATTTCATTGATTCGAACCTGCGCTTAAATCGACTGAAATTACTGGCATCGTAATATAAAACTCCAATAGCACCTTTACCCATAGCAATTTGAACTCTTTTGGTCAAAGATTCTGACATATTGCTCCAGTTAGATGTTTCGGTAGTACCAGAAATAACAAAGGTGCCATCAGTATTTTTTGGCTCACCAGACTTCATTAAAACAATCTTACCTTCTACATCAAGGTCATTATAATTAGAATAGGAATCATCTTCTATTCCATAAGCTGCATAAACAATATCATCGGTTGATGTGTTGGCTGCAGAAAAAGTTAATACATGCTCGCCTACAGCGAAATCGGTACCGTCAATAGTTAATTTGCCAATAGGTAATTTGCTAATTTCTAATGGTACTTCTTGAAAATAGTTACCATCTTTCTTTGCAGCTGGTATGCCTAGTTTTTCATATTCAGCTTTTATATACGCTATTGCTTTCTTCTGACCAGGTTGACCAGTCTCTCTGCCTTCGAATTCATCTGAAGCATAGATATATAAGTACTCTTTTAATTCTGCTTCTGTAATCGTTTCTGCAAATGAAATTTCTGATGCAACTGATGATGCTTCTTCTGTTGCGGCATCGGTAACGGTTTTTTGGGAAGAATTACATGACATGGCCGTAGCGACCAATAGAAATAGTGTTTTTTTCATTTTTATAGTAATCAAATTTCTTCAAAAATAATCAAATCTTAACTAGTTTTAAAAGGTAGATTTTAGAATCAATATTTTGGTTGATTTTTATTTATTTAAAGCATCTGTAATGGCTGCTTCTACTAATGGTTCCATTACTTTATAACCTTCAACTGTTGGGTGTACTTCATCCTCGGCGTATTTTTTTGGTAGGCCATTTCTTTCATCTACCATCGCAGAGAAATAATCTAAATAAATATGCCCATTAGCATCGGCGTACTCTTTTATCATTTTGTTTAAAGCAATTATCTTTCCTGATGGCTCTAAACCAGGCTTCCATGGGTAATCATAAGCTGGTAGGGTAGAAGATAAAATAACTTTAATACCGTTGGCATGGGCAAGTTCTGCCATCCCCTTTATATTATCCATAATCATTTCTAAGGTCGACGGACCTGTATTGCCTGCTATATCATTGGTGCCCGCTAGTATGGTCACCACTTTCGGATTCAAATTAATAACATCTTGTCTAAAACGAATAAGCATCTGAGGTGTAGTTTGCCCACTAATACCTCGGTTAATGTATGGTTTGCCTTCAAAAAATTCAGGACGATTATTTAGCCAACCTATAGTAATGGAGTTGCCCATAAATACAACTCGATCTTCATTAATTGACACTGCTGGTACTTCGGCATTAGCTTCTTTGAAACGCTTTAAATCTGCCCAGTCTTGTGCATTAATCATTGTTAAGCCTAATAATGATAACATACAGGTTAAAATTAAGTTGTTTGCTCTTTTCATGTTGTTGGTTGTTTACGCTTGTTGAATTTGACTTTGTTCTTCTCCAGTCAATGGTACATTTTTAATGATATGATCTTTATTTGGTCTTTGCACCGCTAAATATGCTAATAAACAAATTGAGATTACCAGTGGTAATGCGTTACCTGTATTATAATAGGCGAAGAGACCAATAAAGGCAGGCATTTCAATAAGTGCATATTTTATATGTAAAGCAGATTGATATTTTTTTAATTTGTCTTCAAGTCGTGTTTTTAACTGAATTTTAGAAGTCATTTTTTTAAATACCCATTGACTACCAAAATAACCTAGCATAGCAAATAATGGCACGGCATATAAAAACACACTCCCAGCATTGCTGTCTGTATTGAAGGTGTTGATTTGAAAAATCACCCAAATGGTAAAAATACTTAAGCCAATAAGTAAGAACAAATGCATGATAGAAAGGCTCTTGATAAAATTTTTTAGTTCCATATAATTTTTAAAATTGTAAGATAATATAAAATACAGCTATAGAGTATTTAACCAAGTAATAGTAACGATTTTTATACCAGATGCATGATATAGAATTTTATCTTTGCACGGTATGAAAAATATACTCATAATGATTTTTGCTACTTTTACAATACAAACTGCATACGGTCAAATAGAACAAGATAAAGTACTTCATTTTTTAGGAGGGAATCTGTATGGATTGGTTGGTGCCGGAGTAGCTAATGAAATTTCTAATGGTGATAGAACCTGGACTTTTATTGGCGCTGTAGGTGGTAGCTTGTTAATTGGTTTGGCAAAAGAAAGTATTGACCAAAAGCAATATGGAGGTTGGAGCAATGAAGATTTATTTGCTACTGTGTTGGGTGGTGCTACGGTGGGAGTTACAATCGATATTTTCAAAAAGAAAAAACAACGCAAAAGAGAACAACTATATCGAGATGCTATTAAATCTGCCGATGTCAGATTTCAAAAGAAATTCCCAATAGAAACAACAGAAATAAATTCATTGCTTGTATTGGGAATCTCTAGTACTGTTTTAGAAAAATAAATTTCTGGCGTTTTTTAATATTTCGCACTTCTATCGGTCGCGACTGTACGTTTAATAAAATCGCGAATATCATCATTTGCCGTTTTCAGATCTTCTCTTCTTAAATACATCATGTGCCCTGATCGGTAGCCCTTAAAGCTGAATCTATCTTTCATGCGCCCGCTTGGGTCTACTTGCCACATGGTATATTTTGCATTAAAATAGGTAGTAGCACCATCGTAGTATCCAGATTGGATCATTACATTTAAATATGGGTTCTGTGCCATTGCCAGTCTTAAGTTATCTCTTGTATTATCGTTTTCATTATTCCAAGGGTGTACAGGGCCAAAAAGGTTGTATTTCACATCAGTTTTAAAGTTCAATTCCTCTTGCAGATAATAGTTGATTGCCGGTGTAAAACTATGTAACCAAGATGTCAATTCAGAATTGTAATCTGGCTTCATTCCCGCTAATTGTTTGTCAATACCTAAGTATCTAGAATCTAATCTTCCTACGGTATACCCACTTTTATCTTTTAAAAGATTTTTCCAAAAGAAAGAGGTAGGTACAACCAAGTTTTGATCAAGAATATCTTTCTTGTTTAATCCTGAATAATATGCCATTTTATCTGCAATAGTTTCTTTTTCGGTAGTTTCTAAGAATCCGCCTTTTGCCAATGCTGGCATTAATTTATCTATGGTATACGCTTCCGATTCTGGTAAAATTTCTATTAAATCTTTACTTTGCAATGCAGGCGGTAACATTTTATGATGCCATGCAGCGGCTGTAAAATAGGGTAGGTTTATTGCTTCTGCTACTGGTCCGGAATTACGTATTACTTTATAATCTGCAGGAGATACCATAATAACACCATTTAGGTACATCCATTGTTGTTCTTGTAATGCTAATGAAAGTCCCATAACACGAGTACCTCCATAACTTTCACCAATGATATATTTTGGTGAGCGCCATTTATTGTTTCTGGTTACGAAAGTGTTCAGCCATTCTGCTAAATACTTGATATCTGCGTTAATTCCGAAGAACTTATCCCTATCAACTTCTTTTCCGCTTGCAGGTATGGTCCTGCTATATCCGGTATTAACAGGGTTGACATATACAATATCGGCAACGTCTAAAACTGAATGTGGATTTGCACTTACGCCGTATGGTTGTACTGGGTATCCTTCGTCATCAATCTTTAATATTTTTGGTCCTGTATATGCCAAATGCATCCAAACAGATCCAGAACCTGGTCCGCCATTAAACGATATTAATAAAGGTCTTGCAGCGCGATCTTTAATATTATTTCTAGTATAATAGGTGTAATGTAAAGAAGCGATAGGTTTTGCATTTTCATCCCATACCGGTTGCGTACCTGTTTGTGCGGTATACGAAAAAGTGGCTCCGTTTATGGTAGCGGTATGTTGTGTGGTAATTACGGTATCTATGGGTAATTCTCTAGACTGAGCAATGGCAATGCTGGCTGCCAAACAAATTGATAGTTGTAGAAGTTTTTTCATGGTTTGATAAGGTTCTGTTGTCCAACGAAAATAAGAATAAAAGCTCACTATTTACATTAAGAATGTTCTATTAGATAGTTAATATCGATTAACCATTTCAAGCTATTCTTATAAAGAATAAGTCATTTTACAACCCTATATATTCTTGATATAAAAATTATCAAATGATTTATGAAGTTCAGTGATTTTTATTTAAATTTCTAAAGCATTAAAATAAACTCATGAAGAAATTATCAAGACGCTCATTCAGCAGTATAGCTACGAAAGGAATATTAGGAACAGCATTGTTTTCTAACATACCACTGGCAAAAGCATTTACTACAAAACCTATAAATAAAAAGCTAGGTATTGCCTTAGTAGGTTTAGGAAGCTATAGCGAACATCAACTTGCACCATCGTTACTAGAAACTGAACATTGTTATTTGGCTGGTATTGTTACCGGTACCAAAACCAAAGAAGGTATTTGGAAAGAGAAATACAACCTATCTAAAAAGAATATTTATAATTACGATAATTTTGATGCTATAGTAAAGAACGATGATATAGATATCGTTTATGTTGCACTACCTAATAGTATGCATGTAGATTTTTGTATTCGCGCAGCTAAAGCAGGTAAACATGTTATTTGTGAAAAACCAATGGCTGTAAGCGTTGAGGAATGTGATGCAATAATCAATGCTTGTAAAGAGAATAACGTAAAACTAGGTATTGGTTACAGAATGCAGAGCGACCCTTACACCAATGAGGTAAAGAAATACGTAAAAGAGAAAACTTTTGGAGATGTGCTTTTTGTTTCTTCAGATGCTGGATATGTTTCTAATGGCAACCCTGATCAATGGCGTTTAAATAAATCTCTTTCTGGTGGTGGTGCTTTAATGAATATGGGCGTATATGCTATTCAAACTAGTATTTATGGTGCAGGACAAAATCCGATTTCTGTTTCTGCACAAGAGTTTAGTACACGACCAGATTACTTTAAAGATACCGATGAAACTATTACCGCACAATTTAAATTTGCCAATGGTGCCGTAGCACAAATATGGACTTCACATAACGCAAATGGTAATAGATTAAAATGTCACTGTAGTAAAGGTTGGTTCGAGCTTGACCCTGCTCATAGTTACGGACCAATAAGTGGGAGAACATCTAACGGTAATACTATAGAATTTCCATTTAAAAAACAACAAGCTTTACAAATGGACGATTTTTCCAAGCATGTGATATTGGGAACTAAAAACATTGCTCCGGGCGAAATGGGTAAAAGAGATATGATTATCGTTGAAGCCATTTATAAATCAATCGCAGAAGGTGGTAAAGAACAGGCGTTATCTTTGGGTGATTTAGGTATAGTGTTGTAACATGTATTAAATAAGTGTAATAACATTTAAATTAACTTGAATTTCAAGTTAAGGTCACTTCAAATTCAAGTTAATTTTACATCTTAACATAAGCATAAACTTCTCTTCATCAATTGCTAATTTTCAGTGAACCTTTCTAAAAGGTTGTCTCTATAGTTTTGCACTTATAACCTAAAAACTATATTGATAATGAAAAAATCAAAAAATTTACTAATTAAGGCATTGTTTCTTTCTTGTCTAGGAATTGCAGTCATTAGCTGTGATGGAGAAGACGGAATTGACGGCACCAATGGTATAGACGGTGTTGATGGTGCGGATGGCGCTGACGGAGCCGATGGCGCTGATGGAGCCGACGGTCAAGATTTAACTTTGGCGGAATCAATTCCGTTAACAAGCTCTGTAACTCCGAATGAATTATTTGAATTGAAAGGTGTATTTGCAGGATCCGCCGAGCTTAATATGATTATGTCATCTGCAGATATTTTAGAATCTGATTCTACCTTTGTATATGGGTCTTATATGGATGGTGCTGCACTTTTTCCGGCTGAAGATGGTAACTATGCATTAATCAATAATTTAGAAGCGGATTATTCTATTGCGAGAATAATGTTAAATTCTGAGCTTCAACCATTACAAGGTGATTATATCGTTAACTCAACAGCTACTGCATTTACGGCAATGTGTTCTGGTTCTGCAATAACAGTCGAAGAGCATGGTTTTGGTCCTCTTTATCTTTCTGGTGGCGAATGGGGCGGTAACGCTAAAGGCGTTTTCAAAGTAAATCCTTTTAGAGCTACAGAAGATAGAGTAGAGGTAGAAAGGCTTCCTGCTCTTGGAGAGTGGTCTACTGAAAACGCTGTGGTTATTGGTAAAGATGCATATACATCACAGACTGTAGTTTTTATGGGTGATGATCATAGCGATAATACGTATCCACAAGCACATTTTGGTATGTATGTAGGTCAAAGAGGTGATCTTGATGGAGGTAAATTGTACGTTTTAAAAGGTAAAAACCCTGTAGAATCTGCACCTGGTGAAGGCGGACAGTTGTTTGAAATGGGTATGTCAGAAGATATTGCTTATGACGTAGAATGGATAGAAGTTACCGAAAGAACTATAGATGAATTAAATCAAGAAGCGATTGATTTAGGTGCTATTGGTTTTCAAAGAATTGAAGATATTGACTGGAGAAGAGGTACTGCAGATGCTCAAAGAGAAGTATACTTTAATGCAACAGGTAGAATTCGTGGAGATAACCCAGATCTTAACTTAAGAGGTACTGGTTTTGGTCGTGTTTACAAATTAGAATTAAACGAAACTGACCCAACAGCAGACGCAGTTCTTACTGTGGTTGTAGATGGTGATCTTGAAGGTGGTAAAGGTGACGGTTTGCACTCTCCTGATAATATTTTGGTTACTGAAAACTATGCTTACATTCAAGAAGATCCTAACGGTTATGCTGATTTAAATGCTGACATTACTGGGTTCGCTAAATTATGGCAGCTAGATTTAAATACTGGTAATTTTGTTGAAGTGATGGAGTGTAACCAAACATATGCATCTAGCGTAGGTATTGGAAATACTGATAGTATGTGGGAAATTACAGGGTTATTCGATGTTACCGATATCATTGGTGCATCTGAACCTACGTTTATTGGTGGTGCTCAAGTACATGGGTGGAATTTTAGCACGACGCCTGATACTGCAGTAAGAGCTGACGGACTTAAGTTTGTTGATCCTACAGCCATTAGTGAAGGTAGTGCAAGGTTAGAAGGTTCTGTTCTTTTCAAATTGACAGGTTTGCCTAGATAATTAGTTTTATATAATTACAATAAAAGGTTCCCTTCATTGGGAACCTTTTCTATTCATATTAATTTTAAAAAGAAACATGAGAGTATTGCATTGGAAATGGATTTTTGTTGGATTTATTAGTTTTTTCCTCTCCTGTAAAAATGAGGAAACAAAGCCTTTGTTGGCAATAAACCAAAACGATCAATCAATGTTCAATGATACAATTCGTGAACATTATTTTATTGCATTGGATAGTACTTCTTATTTTATGCAACAGATAGATACTTTAAATACCCTGTCAAAGAATAAAAGTCTTTTTCTTAAAAGTAGAGAATGGTATAAAAGGGTAGAACCTATGTTAATAGCATATGATTATGAAAACTATATTTCAATGAATGCTCCAAATTTATTGAAGGTAGAAATAGATGACCACCAAGATGTTAGAATTCAGAATCCAAAAAGTTTTCAGGTATTAGAAGAGCTTCTTTATGATGAAAATGGATTTTCAAATAAAGAATTAAATACTGTTTTAGAATATCTAAAAATTAGAATTCCATTTGTACGCAAAAATCATATCCTTATTACACAAAGAGATAGACATCACCTTAAAATGATTCGCGATGCTATCGTAAATATCGCTACAAAAGGTATTACTGGATTTGACTCTCCTATGTTGGCTAATTCTCTAAATGAAGCCATCTATAATTACGAAACTTTACAGCATGTTTTAGCCATCTACAAAGATGCTTTTGCAGATAAAAAATTGTACATGCAATGGGAAGATGAAATTACTTCTACCATTAATGTACTTAAAAATGGAAATTTTGATGATTTTGATCGTTATGCTTTTATAAAATTTCACACTAATAATCAATTGGACTTAGTGGCTAAAACCGCGCAAGATTGGAATATTGAACTTAGCGAATCTCGGGCGTTAGACCCCAAAGTAACTAGCTTATTTGACAAGAATTTTTTTAATATGAAAATGTTCTCTACCCAAAGAGCACCAGATATTACTGAAGAAAGAATTGAATTGGGAAGACAGTTATTCAATGATAAAGATTTATCTGGATCAGGTACTATAAGTTGTGCCACTTGCCATATTAAAGAGAAAGCATTTACTGACGGTCATAAAATTGCCAAAGGAATAAACGGACAAGATTTGCAACGCAATTCACCTACTTTAACCTATGCCGTTTACCAACGTTCTTTATTTTATGATGGTAGGGCAGACGGACTAGAAGATCAAATTGTTGGTGTTACCAATAATGAAAATGAGTTTCATATCGATTTAGAACAACTAGAAGAGAAAATTCAAGTAAAAACAGCGTATAAAGTTCAATTTGATTCGCTTTATGATGGTAAAATAACCAATATGAATGCTAGAAATGCGATTGCTACTTATATAAGAAGTCTTTCTAGTTTCGATTCTAAATTTGACCGAAATATAAACGGATTAGAAGAATCCATGACCAACGAAGAAGTTAATGGTTTTAATCTTTTTATGGGGAAAGCAGCATGTGCTACTTGCCATTTTCCGCCGGTATTTAATGGTACGGTTCCACCAAAATATATGGAGAGCGAATTTGAAAATCTTGGAGTACCTAAAAACGCAAGTTTTGAAAATCCTGTTTTAGATGATGATTGGGGTCAGTATTACCCTTACGAAGTAGAGGAGAAGAAGCATTTCTTTAAAACGTCAACAGTGCGAAATGTAGATTTAACGGGACCTTACATGCATAACGGGGTGTATGCAACTTTAGAGGAAGTGGTAGAGTTTTATAATGTTGGTGGTGGATTAGGTATGGGCTTAGATGTACCTTACCAAACATTGCCCTCAGATTCTTTGAATCTTACCAATGCAGAATCAAAAGCAATTATTGCCTTTATGAAAATACTGACCGATAAAAGATTTGAAAAAGAAGAAATAAACTAGAATTTTTCAAACACACCTAAACCAAATAGGGCAAAATCATATTTAACTGGATCCAACGGGTCCAGTTTTCTAAGATTTTTATCCAACTCGGCTAGTGCCTTTGCATCATTTTGTTTTCGTTTTAATAAACCTAATTTTCTGGCTACATTACCAGAGTGAACATCTAATGGGCAAGATAATTTTGATGGATCAATACTTTTCCAGATTCCAAAATCTACATTGGTGGCGGCATCTCTAACCATCCAACGTAAAAACATGTTTATTCTTTTGGCGGCGGATCCTTTTAATGGATCAGATACATGCTTTGTTGTACGTTGCTCATATGGTAATTCAAAAAATATTTTCTTGAATTCTGAAATTGTGGGCTGTAAACTATCCTTGCCTTGATGTTTTGTAAAAACACCTTCTAATCCATTATACTTATTGTAAATATTTTTTAGACTCTGAATAAAGTAGGTAAGGTCGATGTCATTGAAAGTTCTATGAACAAAACCAGCTAAATTTTCGAGATTTTCATCGGTATGATTGATTACAAAATCGTACGGACTTTGCCCCATTCTTTCCATGAGTTTATGCGAATTATTGATAATGCTCTTCCTGTTGCCCCAAGCTATCGTTGCAGTTAAAAATGCACTTATTTCAATGTCTTCTTTTGACGTAAAAAGATGTGGAATCTGTATAGGGTCAGTTTCTAAGAATTCAGTATTATTATACTGAATAACTTTTTCGTCTAAAAATACTTTTAACTCACTTTTTGTCATTCAATGGGAATATCTAAAATTTGCATTATCAATACGGGGACTATGAGCACCATGTTGTAGCAAGCATGCAGTGCAATTGACCAGACTAGTCCAAATTTTACACGTATAAATCCTAAAAGAAAACCTACACCTATTTGTGGAGCGACCAATAATGGTGAAAACAATAATACTTGTGTGCTCATTTCAAAATTACTAATGTGCATGAAGCCGAAAGCGATGGTAAATGCATAAAAGACTATTTTGAAATAATTAGCATCTTTGAAAAACACAAGTGGTCCCCTAAATAATAGTTCTTCAAAAAATGGTGCGATGACTACAGCTAAAAAGAAAATGAGCGCAATTGAATAATTATCGAACAAATTGTCCATCGCATGTTTACCCATCTCAAGTTGAAGTGAATTTTCAACTACACTAGCAATCAGTAATAGCACAATACTTGTGCTTAATGCTATAATCAATAGCTTAAAAAATGTTCTTAATTTGTTAGAAAATGGAGTTGTGATATCCTGATTATAAACCGGATTCTTTGCAAATAATAAAAGTTCTTCTAGCATCTGTTTTCCTTATGCTAAAATGATTTCTTTATCTACAATTTTGCCATCTACCATGGTTAATTTTCTGTCTGCCATTTCTGCCAATTCACTATTATGGGTAACGATAACAAACGTTTGTCCAAATTTTTTTCTTAATTCAAAGAAGAGTTTATGAAGATTATCGGCACTTTCAGAATCTAAATTACCACTAGGTTCATCAGCAAAGATAATTGATGGATTATTGATCAAGGCTCTAGCAACGGCAACACGTTGTTGTTCTCCGCCAGATAGTTCTGATGGTTTATGATTATAGCGATGCGATAAGCCTAAGAAATCTAAAAGCTCTTTTGCCCGAACTTCAGCATCGGCTTTAGGTGTTTTTTTTATGAATGCAGGTAAGCATACATTTTCAATGGCCGTAAATTCAGGAAGCAATTGATGAAACTGAAAGATGAAGCCAATATGTTCATTTCGGAATTTCGCTAAATCTTTATCATTCAAATTTGTAGTTTCAATATTATTTATAAGTAGGGTACTGTCTTTTCGGTTAGACTGAACATCTAAGGTTCCTAATATTTGTAATAACGTAGTTTTACCGGCTCCAGAAGCACCAACAATAGAAACGATTTCTCCCTTCTTTATATGAAGGTCAACACCTTTCAGTACTTCTAATTCTCCGTAATATTTATGAATGTTAGAAGCTTTTATCATGAGAAAGTTGGTGTTAAAAGAATAATTATTTTGAAATTCAAAATTAATGAAAAAGGAGCACGCTAAAAATAGTATTTCTCTTTAAGTTGCGTTTACTACTAATATGTAGCATTAAATGAATCAAGATTTATTTATGAAATATTTATGTTGGATGATCAAAGAAAATACTAAATTTGTTCAACTTAAATTTAATTAGGTTAAACACAAATATAATTTATGTCCCCATATAGAAATTTAGAAGAGTACAATCTTGAAATTACCGAAGAAGTTAAAAGTAGATATACCTCTATTATTAATGAAATTGGTGAAGATGTAGAAAGGGAAGGTTTGGTTAAAACACCAGAGCGAGCCGCTAAAGCTATGTTATTTTTAACTCAAGGGTATCAACAAGATCCAGTAGAGATTTTAAAAGGGGCAATGTTTAAAGAGGACTATGATGATATGGTTATTATAAAGGATATTGAACTATATTCTTTATGCGAACACCATATGTTACCATTTTTTGGTAAAGCACATATTGCTTATATACCTAATGGTCAAATTGTTGGCTTAAGTAAAATACCTCGTGTAGTTGATGTTTTTGCTAGAAGATTGCAGGTGCAAGAAAGGTTAACACATGACATTTTAGAATGTATTAATAATACGTTGAAACCTAAAGGTGTTGCGGTTGTTATCGAAGCATCGCATATGTGTATGATGATGCGTGGAGTACAGAAACAAAACTCGGTAACGACAACATCAGGATTTAGAGGTCAATTCGAAAAAATTGAGACAAGAAATGAGTTCTTGAAATTAATTAGCGCAAAACTTTCTTAATAGGTCTTAATCATCTTTTATTTGTTTTTAAAAATTTGGCATCTTTGTTGCATTCTTTAGATAGAATAACTAATTTTTCAATATGTCAATTTTAAAAGATAAAAAATACAAACAACTTTTCATGGGGTTGCTTTTTGACTTTATAGGTATGATGTCATTTGCTATACCATTTATAGGTGAATTTTCAGATATTATTTGGGCACCACTTGCTGGTTGGCTCATGACCAGAATGTATAAAGGCAAGGTAGGGCAAGCTGCTGGTGCATTTACTTTCTTAGAAGAGATTATACCAGGGTTCGATATTATACCATCATTTACACTAATGTGGTTGTATACTTATGTTTTCAAAGTAGCTAAAAAAGGACAAACAATAGAAGTTTAAATCTTACTTTTAATTTTATTAAATACCTTAACTTTAACTCAAATAACTTGAGTTTTGAAGAGAAGAAATTTTGTTGCAAAATCTAGTTTCGGCGGTCTAGCTGCCTTATTAGGTGTAGATATAGTTTATAAAAATGTAATGCCAGCTGGTTATACTCCTGTAGCCTTGCAAGATTCTGATCCATTCAAATTATTCAATAAAGACAAGGGTATGATCGTTTTAAATGACAAACCATGGAATATTGAGGCACAAGCTCATCTCTTAGATGATAAAGTAACACCGAACAAATCTATATTTATTAGAAATAACGGACTCATTCCTGAGGAAATCGATGTAGAAAACTGGACACTCACCATAGATGGCGAATCTGTTCAACAGGAAAAAACGTACTCCCTTGCAGAACTCAAATCCAAATTTAAACATCATACCTATCAATTAACCCTTGAATGTGGTGGTAATGGTAGAAGTGAATTTGACCCACCGGCGAAGGGTAATCAATGGACCATAGGGGCTGTATATTGTGCAAGCTGGACAGGTGTTAGGTTGCGTGATGTTTTAGAAGATGTAGGTATTAAGGACGATGCCGTCTACTTTGGTTATCATGCTGCAGATTTACATCTAAGTAGAGACCCAACAAAAGAACCAATTTCTAGAGGTGCCCCAATGTCAAAGGCATTGCAAGATGAAACTATTTTGGCTTTTCAAATGAACGGAGTGGACATTCCTTTAGCCCACGGTTATCCATTACGGGTAATTGCTGGTGGTTGGCCAGCTTCGGTTTCTGGAAAATGGTTGCAACGTATCAATATTAGAAATATAGTTCATGATGGTACAAAAATGACTGGTACAGCATATAGAGTGCCTTGCAAACCGGTTGCCCCTGGTGAGAAAGTTGCAGATGAAGATATGTGCATTATTGAATCTATGCCTGTTAAATCTTTAATTACATACCCTAAGTCTGGGGCTACGTTATCGAAAGGTAAAAAGTTGAAAATTAGAGGACATGCTTGGGCTGGCGAATTGGAAGTTGCCAAAATGGAATACTCTATAGATTTTGGTGCTACATGGAATACTTGTGTCATTGAGAAACCTGCGAATCGATTAGCTTGGCAACATTTCTCTGCACAAATTTCTTTTCCACAAGAAGGGTATTACGAGGTTTGGGCAAAAGCTACTGATTCCAATGGAATCAGTCAGCCAATGTTATTACCTGGTTGGAACCCCAAAGGATACTTAAATAATGCTTGTCATAGAATAGCTGTAAAAATCGCATAGATGAAAATGCAAAATCATGACAATCTGAAACGAAATTTTCAAAGACTGTATAGAAAGATAATATTAGCAAGTGTTGTTGTGACTATTGGAGGAATTGCTTTGATATATTTTATTTTCGATTCTAGTCTATCTGCTTTCAAAGGAAATGAACCAGAAACAGAAATTGTTGAAATACCTGTTGATGATGACTTTGGTAAAATAGAAAATGGTATACATGTAAGTACTGGATTTATAGAGGCACCGGGTATGGTAGAAACTATTCAAAACTGTACCAATTGCCATTCTGCCAAGTTGGTAATGCAAAACAGAATGAACCAAGAACGTTGGAAATCGACTATTAAATGGATGCAAGAAACCCAAAATCTTTGGGATTTAGGAGAAAACGAAGCTGTAATTATCAATTATTTAGTAACTAATTATCCTCCAAAAAAGAAGGGTAGAAGAGAGGTGTTGGCAGATATAGAATGGTATCAATTAGAAGAATAGGAAACATAAAAAAGCCTTTGAATTTTTATTCAAAGGCTTTTTTTTAAATTGTAAATTTAGCTTATTCTACTACTACTGTAAAAGTTTGAGCTATATCAGTCTCACCACCAGCATCTGCCAAAGTACCGTCGTTTGGTTTTGTTGGCTCATGACGTAATGTAATGGTTATACTACCTGATCCTGCATCACCAGTAGTCAATTCAAATTCAAGTCCTATTGGATTTCCGTCTCCGTCTTCATCAGAATAAGTTACATCTGTAAGAGAACCGTTTAGACTAAAGAAAAACTGGTGTTCATCAGCTTCTTCTTCTACTTCCTCCGTAATATCCTCTGCAGGTGACTCTGTTTCGTTCAATAATTCAATACTTCCCGTATAGGTGGTATTTGCAGTTAAATTATCTGCTGTTATTACAGGAGCATTTGGTCCATCGCCATCCAAATCTTGAGATTGTAATGTCGCAGTGCCATTAGCACTTGTTAAAGTAACCGTCAATGTAGTAATAATTTCTTCTTCATTTATTATTTCTGGCGTATCATCATCACTAGAACATGATGTCATAACCGTTGCCATTAAACTTAAAGCTAAAACTGTTTTTAAGGTTTTGTTTCTTTTCATAGTTGTACTTGTTTTCATTTGTTAGTAATTATTATTATTAGTAGTTAAAAATTAAGCGTAGACTTATATTTCTGCCCATGTCATCTACAAAATATCGTTGGCGATTTAAATAATCACGATAATTGGTATTTAATAGGTTGCTTGCACTAAGACCTACAGTTAAATCGTTTTTGTTTTTAAGGGTAAATGATGCTTCTGTATTTAGGGATAAAAGGTGATAAGCATCTGGTGGTGTATTGATATCCAAAATCACATTTTCTTGCTGTTCGGGTGAAAAGACTTCAATGTTATCTGGGTATCTTGTTTGTTCGAATACATACTGACTTTCTAGACTTATTAGAAAATTATTCCATTTAGGGTTTGTGTATGTAATACTATTCGTAAAATTAGCAGCAGGTATATTTATTAGTGGTGTGTCTGTTTCTGTATCAGTACCTCTTACCCATGCAAACTTATGATCTGTTCTAATTTTTGAAGTCCAATTACTGTATAAAAAAGCATCAATACCTAGCAATACTGCATCGGTCTGTCTATAAGACCAAACAGGGAAGGCTCCTCTAATTGTATATTCTACACCTGTTGGTTCTACAAGTATAAAGTCTTTAATACTGTTTAAAAAGGGAGCCACCGAGTACCCCCATTTATTGGTGTTCCGTTCTAAAGATGCAGAAAGTTTTGATGATGTCTCGCTTGTAATTCTTAAATCACCCAATTCAATGCGTGCAGCAGAATGATGTAAACCATCACTAAATAATTCTGAAGGGTTTGGTGCTCTTTGTGAAAAAGCATAGTTAAAGCGCAAATGATCTTTTTCATTTATTTGATAATGAAAACCTGCTGTTCCTGAAAAATTATGGTAATCAAAAACAGGATTAGTAAGTAATTGTGTGCCTAAATCTTCAATGATTATATCGGCAAAATCTACATCATAACCACGTTCCTCCCATCTAGATACTTTATAGAATTTTTTAGCATCAATTCTGCTAAAATCATAACGAGCACCTACATCTATGGTCCAATCGGAATTTAATTCATAATTACCGATGGCAAATAATCCAAAATCATATTTATCGTAATCAGGGATTAGTCTTCTTACACCTGTATCAGGATTTGCAAAGTTGGTTTGATATCTACCTAATGCGCCTACCTTGAGGTCAAAACCTTCTTTAGCATCAAATTTAATATTGGTTAAAACCGAATGTGTTGTAAGTCTCAAATCTAACGATGCTTTATCGGCATCATCACCTACACGAATATCATATTCAAATCTTCTATTTTGTTGAAAATCATATTGTGTGGTCCATTTTCCAAAACCTTCAAATCTTCGGTAATAACTAAGTTTTCCTAAATGATGGGTTACCTCTTGGTAGGGTTGGGTAATATCATAAGTAAAATCATTTATTACACTTGGTATATTACTATTAATAGCGTTTATTAAATCATCTACGTTACCGATATGTGAGGCTCTTAATATGCCAATCTCAGAATTAAAATAGGAATAATAACCTTCCCAGCCTTGTTCAAAATCGCGTTTTCCAACATTTAGCGATAAACCACTTTCATTGATTCCGGTGTTTGAAAGTATGTAATCTGGAGCTTCTAAATCTCCTAATTTCTTATATGACCCTTGGGCTTTTATATATAGACCAGACTTGTACGATTTGGTCAACGAAGAAGTAATGTTACCGCCACGACCATTAGACGATAAGTTTAATTGTGTTTTACCAAACAAGGAATCTGTTCTGACAACTGGTAACGGCTCTAATACAATTACTCCGCCTATGGCATCGCCACCGTATTCAATTGCTGCAGCGCCTTTAATGACACTTATGTTCTGGTTAGCATTGACATCGACATTTGGGGCATGTTCCTCTCCCCATTCCATGTCTTGCATTCGAACGTTATTGTTTAGAATTAATATTCTACTACCGTTTAAACCTTGTATTACTGGTTTAACGATGTTACCACCAGTATTTAATGTTGATACACCTACAATTTTCTTAAGTGCATCGCCTAAACTATTACCACTATTTCGCTCTATATCTTTTACCGATAAAATATTCTCTTGTGCAGAATTGGTGCTTTTGGGAACGTCACCAATCACTTTTACTTCTGTTAATTCTTCTAAATGATGCTCAAGTCTAATTTCTGAAAAGGTATCTCCATTAATAGTTACAGTAATAAACTTGGTTGTGCATTCCGGATGCGATATTTCCAATTCTAAAACTCCGTCACACAGATTTTTAAAAGTAAATTTCCCATTTTCTTTAGAAACTGTAGAAAGGTTTTTACCAGTGACATTAATAGTTGCTCCATTTAGCGTACTGTTGTCATGGAAATCAACTATTTCACCTATTAATATTGAATTGCAATCTTGAGCATAAATTATTGAGCTACAAAAGATTACGAAAACATATAAATAATTTTTCATTATATAAGTTTTTCGAAAGTATGTGCCGATTCTAAAATGGAATCGATTTAAATGTGGATAGTGTATTAGTCTTGGAAGGGGGGAGGTCTGCCAAAAGTTGCATACCTAAAATAAAATGAAGGAGCCTCTAAAACTAAAGGCGTAATTTTTTTATCAGTAAAAAAGATAAATGGTAAAAGAATTAATAATAAAATGGCAACAAAAGTAAATTCAGAATTTTGATTCTGAATAGCCATATCGCAAATACTACAATTCTCTATCGTATCAACAGAATTGTCATCATGAGAATACACGTGAAAAGAAGTCACCTTAATTAACATAAGGCAAAACAATATAAATACAGATAAATATGTAAATATTGAGTTTTTCACATCGCTAAAGTACTAAAAGAAGTAGAATTGAATGTTAAAGAAAACCTAACAAAAAAAATTAGAATAAGAATCCGAGTCCTAATCTTTTAAGCATCTTTTTCTCAAAAGCCCAAAAGAATTTGAATTGTCCAAATAACCAGCCATATATTACCAATAGTATCTGATAAAAGGGGAAAATTAATAGAATTCGTAAAATCCAATACATTGTTGTTCCCCACCACGCATCTGGAAAATTAGCTTGTTGTAAGCCAATTAAATTTAAAAAAGGTTTTGCCACAAAGACAGAAGATGATCCGGTAATGGAAAAAACAATAAAAATAATAGTTAATTGAAAATTGCTGGTAACGCCCCAACGCTCTTTTAATTTTTGCATGACATGTGTTGAATGCCGCAAATATACTTTTTAAATACGGGGTACAAAAGGACCTAAACGTTGATTATATTTTCTTTGAAAATAGATGAAGTAATTATAAAGTTTGTAATTAACCTCATACCCATAATCTATTTGATTTGAGTAATCTATGCGTAATTCATATAAATTAGGGTCAAATCGTGATGGCTGCATAATTCTGTTATTCCATTCTATAACCATGATGTAATTTCTATTTTCAAGGAAATTTTGAGAATAATAACCCTCTGGTTTGGCAATTGAACTTAGCCATGTATTAAAACCAGGCTCAATAATTATTATTTCATATTCTGTCTTGTCACTAGAAATAGTAATGGTATCGCCTTGTACTTGGTTAAAAGCCTGTTCTTCATTATTCGAAATAGCTAATGATTCTTTTGATGCTCCGCAATTTAATAGAAGTACAGAAATGGTGCTAACAATTAGCATTACAAAAAAAGAGGTGTATTTCGTTTTCATGAATTATAAGATACAAAAAAACCCGCTTGCAGTTGCAAGCGGGTTATATAAATAGAGTCTTTAAATTTTATTTACCGAAAAGACCTCCTAAAAGACCTCCGATTCCACCACTACTTTTACTGCCTCCCATTACCATACCGGCAACGTCATCTAGTATGCTACCATCACCATCTGCATCTAACAAAGAAGTAATTAAGCTTTGATTTTCTTGTGGTTGTCCACCAAGCATGCTACCTAAAAGAGCATTCATGCCAGTACCATCACTTACGTTACTTTGTGCAGTTTGCTTACCTATCATTCCCATGACTATAGGAGCAGCTATTTTTAAAATAGAAGCTACAGAACCTGCGTCGATACCAGATTTTTGACTTAAAGCACTTTCTACTTGAGGTTGTTTGTCTCCAAATACATGACTCAAAATACCAGCACCATCTGCCATTACACTATCGTCAACACCGCCGCCAAAAAGACCACCTAAGTTATCCAAAATACCACCACTATGATTACTAGATAATGCGCTCATTAAACCTTGAGCACCTTCTGGAGTAGATACATTTTTTTTCATTGCACCAAGAATAAGTGGCATAGCCATACTTAGTACATTTGCGGTTTTATCTGCCGGTTGGTTGGTTTGACCTGCAACTCCGCTAATTAATTGTTGCCCCATTGGGCTATTTAATAAATCTAATAATCCTGCCATTGTAATAGTTAATTTAATGTTTACGTTGTAAAATACGAAAAAGAGTCAAGAATATTGCCTTTTAAGCCTCTATTTTAATAACGATATAATTTGGTCGGCCAATTCTAGTCCTATTCTTTCTTGAGCTTCTAGTGTAGCTGCACCAATATGTGGCGTTAGCGATATACTAGAATGCATCAATATTTTAACTTCTGGTGTTGGTTCAGATTCATAAACGTCTAAACCAGCAAAGGCAACAGAGCCGTTTTCTAAAGCTTCAATTAAGGCAACTTCATCTAAAACTCCACCTCTGGCTGCATTTACGATACCTACTCCCTTTTTCATTTGAGAGAATTCTGTTTTACCCAAAACATAGCTCTTTTGACCCGGTATATGTAACGATATATAATCTGCCTGCTTTAGTAAGTCTTCTTTCGTTGTATTCTTTAAATTGAATGTCACTTTCTGACCATCGAAAAAAGAAAGTTCAATATCGGTTTGTTCTACTTCTGGGTCGCAATACACAACTTTCATACCTGCGCCAATAGCCAGTTTTGCTGTTGCTTGACCAATGTTACCGAAGCCGAATAGACCTAAAGTCTTTCCTCTAAGTTCTGTACCTTTTGAATACGATTTTTTAAGACCTTTAAAGTTGCTGTCACCCTCTAAAGGCATGTTTCTGTTAGCATCATATAAAAAACGTGCTCCACCGAAAAGATGGGCAAATACTAATTCTGCCACAGATTCTGATGATGCCGCAGGAGTATTTATAATATGAATGTCTTTAGATTTAGCGTAATCAACATCAATATTATCCATGCCAACACCACCTCTTCCTATTAATTTTAGGGTAGGGCAGGCGTCGATTAAATCTTTTCTAACCTTAGTGGCACTACGCACTAATAAGGCGTCAATTTTGTGTTCGTTTATATAGTTTGCTAACTGTTCTTGAGCAACAGTTGTCGTTAAAACTTCAAATCCTGATTTCTCTAAAGCGTCAATGCCGTTTTGAGAAATACCATCATTTGCTAATATCTTCATATGTTTTACTGGATTATCGAGATTTTAATGCTCCGAGGTTTTCTTGTCTATTCCGTTCGGGAAGATCTCAAAAATTCACGTAGGCTCACTTAGAAATTCTTCGTGAGTTTATCTCGAATTATTTTATTGAAATTTAAATACTGATTGAAATATAAACTAATAAAGTAAATCGTTTGAATTAATTATCCTTTACGCTCCATTTCACTCATTACGTCTACCAATACACCAACACTATCTAGAGAAAGTGCGTTGTACATGCTAGCTCTGTAGCCGCCAACAGAACGGTGACCGTTTAAACCATTAATACCAGCTTCTTTTAACATGTTATCAAATGTTGTTTTCAAAACCTCATCAGTAATATTAAAGGTTGCATTCATTAAGGAACGGTCTTCTATATTCGCATAACCTTCAAACACTGGATTTAAGTCTATTTCAGAATATAACAGTCTTGCTTTTTTCTCATTTACTTCTTCAATAGCAGCAATACCTCCAAGATTTTTTAACCATTCTAAAGTTAGCATAGAAGTATATACAGCAAACACTGATGGAGTATTGAACATACTGTCTTTTGCAATATGCGTTTGATAATTAAGCATAGAAGGGATTTTTCTAGAAACTTTACCTAAAATATCATCTTTGACAATTACTAAAGTAGCTCCTGCAGGACCCATGTTTTTTTGTGCTCCAGCGTATATTAAATCGAACTGAGAAAAATCCATAGTTCTAGAAAAAATATCAGAACTCATATCACAAACTAAAGAACAATCAGTTATTGGAAATTTCTTAAATTGTGTTCCGAATATGGTATTGTTTGAAGTTATATGTAAGTAATCTAAACCAGTTGGCACAGAATAGCCTTTAGGGATGTATTTAAAGTTTTCATCTTTAGATGATCCAACTTCAACAACTTCTCCAAATAACTTAGCTTCTTTAATCGCTTTGTCGCTCCAAGTACCGGTATTTAAATAACCAGCTTTTTTTTCTAACAAATTATATGCAACCATTAAAAACTCTAAGCTTGCGCCACCTTGAAGAAAAAGTGCAGTATAGCCTTTGTCTTTTAAATCAAGTAGTTCTAATGCCAATGATCTTGCGTTTTCCATTACGGCAACAAAATCTTTACTTCTGTGAGAAATCTCAATAAGAGAAAGGCCCGAACCGTTGAAGTCCATAACCGCTTCAGAAGCTTTTAACAATACTTCTTTTGGTAATATACAAGGACCAGCGCTAAAATTATGTTTTTTCATTTTGTTTGTAATTTAAGGATGCAAATGTCAGGATTTTTTAAGAATTTACTGTCAGGATAGCCATTTAATTCAAAGATGTTCTCAACAAGAAATCAACCGTATCTATACCATCTGCATAATCGTTCAATGATGGCTTTTGTGTTTGTCCGAATGATATCTCGCCTTCCATGATGCCAGATGAGACTATACACTGAATTTTATCTTCCTCGTTATTTAGATATTTTTTTAAAGTAGGAATGTCTTCATAATATTCGTAAAACAAAGAGGCAATAGGGGATCCAAAGCTTTTTTCTTCTTTTAATATCAAGAATCCGTTATCTAAGATTTTGAATTCGCTCATCAAATAAACAGCCTTATTATAATCATAATTGTTAGCATATTTATTATGGTTTATAATATCGCTGTATGGAAACATAGCTTTGAAAAATATATCAATATCATAGCCTTTCGGAATATAGATCTTAGAAACACTTCTACAACCTAATCCAAAATATCTAAAAATATCTTCGCCAAGAGCAGTTAATTCTTCAGTAGTCTCATTGCCTGTTAAAACTGCTGCCGAATTTCTGTTTTTACGAATAATATTCGGTTTTTTGCCGAAATAAAATTCAAAATACCTTGCAGTATTGTTACTGCCGGTTGCGATTACGGCATCATAGTTTTCAAGCTTTTCTTTTGTAAACGTCACCCTGTCTTTGAAAAAGGGTTCGATTTCGATTAGGTAATCAATAAGCAGCGGGATCAATTTCTGGTCGTTACTAGATAGCTTTACCAATGCTTTATTTCCAGTAAGCAATACACATAGAAGGTCATGAAACCCTACTAAGGGAATATTACCAGCCATTATTAGTGCTACTGTTTTTTCTTCATTAGAATTAATATCATATGCATTTAACCAATTTTCTAAATTACCTTGGGTTAATACATTTGACCATTCTTGAAAAGCATGAATACAATTTTCTTCTGAAAACCAACCATTATAATGTTGTGCCCTTTCGGCTTCAGTTTTAAAACGCTCGATCCATTTGTCATTTAAGTGATCAGAAATGGTGTTAGATGTGATTAAATCACAAAATGTACTTAGAAAATTTCCAAGTTTAACAAAAGCTTCTATACTAAGGTTGCTATGGGTCATTATATTTGTATACTAATTCAGTAGGAATTACCTTTGTGCAAAAATAAGCATGCCCGTTCTTTTTTGGGCATTTTAATGTAGAAGAAATTATGGCAATAATAATAACAGACGAGTGTATAAATTGTGGGGCTTGTGAACCTGAATGTCCGAACACTGCAATTTATGAAGGTGCAGATGAATGGCGTTATAGTGATGGTACCTCTTTAAAGGGTGGTGTTGTACTGCCTGATGGTAAAGAAGTTGATGCCGATGAAGTTCAAGAGCCAATTAGTGATGAAGTCTACTATATCTCACCTGATAAATGTACAGAATGTATGGGTTTTCATGAAGAGCCGCAGTGTGCAGCAGTTTGCCCTGTTGATTGTTGTGTGCCTGATGATGACCATGTAGAAACTGAAGAAGTACTTTTGGCAAAGCAACGTTTTATGCACCCTGAGTAAGTATTATATATTTTCTTTAAGGGTTTTAATAAGTGTAGTTAATCTTTAGATTGCTTTATTCTTTATCTTCTTAATAAGAAACTGAAAATCACTTAACATACTTATATTAAATAAAAAAAGCTACCTAAATTAATAGGTAGCTTTTTTATTAAAACTAAATCAAACTAAAATTTATAATTCAACGATAGGTTGAACATAGTTCCTAATTGACTAAAGTGATACCCATCATACGTCATTTGAGAATAACGTTGGTTGAAAGTAATCAAGTTAGATTGGTTCTGTGTCTGTGCTGGGTCAGCCAAAATAGCATCACCTGCAGCATTTTGAGAAACAAAATTCCATTCAGGTAATACATTCAACAAGTTGTTGATGTTAAGTGCAATTGTCAATTTATCTGTAGCGCTAAAATTAACTCCTAAATCAGTAACTACTTTAGGGTCAAATTCAGTTCCAAGGTTGAAATTACCATTTGCATCAGTACTCAAACCTTGTTGAAAAAAGCTAGTTTTTCCAAATAATGTATTATTTAAAGAAAAACCGAATTTATTTATTTCGTAATTAGCTCCTAAAATCCATTTAGTCTTAGGTCTTGAGGTAAAGAATAAAGCTTCTTGAGTTTGGTTTACTACAGATTGACCTGAATTAGCAACTAAGTCAATATCCTTTACAGGACCATCAAGTTCATTCTGAATAGTATAGTTACCAGATAAGTTTAAATCTAAACTTCCTTCACCAATTTCGATTCCTTTATAAGCAAGTACAACATCAATACCAGATGTTTTTGTATCTATTGCATTAGAAAAGAAACTAACATCGCTTAAGTTATTACTAGCTAAAAGAACATCTAATGGATTTGTAGGATCACCACTACCTCCGATTTCATTTCCAAGAACAATTCTGTCTTTTACAGCGATATTATAGTAGTCGAAAGTATAACTGAACTTATCGATTTTACCACCAAAACCGACAGTGTAGTTTGTAGAAGTTTCAGCATCCAATTGAGGTATACCCAATAATTTTGCTTGTGTAGATACATTGTTGATTAACCCGCCAACTTGTATACCTTGCCCTGGTACAAAACTATACTGAGCTTTTTGAGTATAGATTTGGTGTAGGGTAGGAGCTCTAAATCCAGAAGATAAAGAACCTCTTAATGTAAATGCATCGCTAAACTTATAACGAGAACTAAACTTATATATGAAAGTGTTACCGAAATCTGAATAGTTTTCAGTTCTAACAGTACCGCTTAATAAAAAAGCATCGGTAACATCATAATCTAAACTTAAATAACCACCAATATTGTATCGGTTGAACTTACCCGAGTTTTGTGGAGAGGCACCTGCAAATGAATCTGCACCACCACCATCATAAGAAGCTAATTCACCTTCTATGATTTCAAAAGTCTCTGTTCTAAACTCAGCACCAACACCAATACTTACTTTATCAGATAATAATCTTGAGATATCAATGTTTCCAACGTTGTGAGAGAATCTTGTTCCCCCTGGATCAAATGATTGCTGACTATTTTCTCTATAAAGTTCAGAACCTTCTGTAATTTCGCCATCATCAACAGAACCGTTACCATTAATATCAACCCATGTGGAAGGAGAATAAACAACATTTCTGTTGTGGGTATTGTTCACTTTGTACGTTTGAGTATTTCCTCCAGTTGTAAAACTTGCATCAAGATTCCAATCGTTTATAACTGATTTAAAACCTATTGTAGCATTATAATCGCTAAGTTCACCTTCAAATGTTGGAACATAACCATCATAACCACCAGCGGTGTTTGGATTGTCTCCAGGGAAAAAATCTGCCAAATATGGAAAATCCTCAACAGTTCTCCAATAAGGAGTTCTGTAGTTTGCAAAACTATTTACAGCCTTGTAAACATATGCAGCATTACCATACATTGATGTGTTTTCACTTAATTCATAGCCTAAGTTAAGTGAGAATTTAGCAGCAGCGGTTTCTGGGGATCCATTGATATTTCCTGCGTCTGGTCTTCTAGAAAGAAATTCTTGAACATCTGCAATGTCAGCGCCAAAATCACCAGCTTCACCAGCAGCATCAACAGTACCTGGTCTGTTTGCTTGGTTTACTTTAGATAGGTCTATTGTATAATTTATAAAGCCTTTGTCCTCACCAATTGATGAGCCATTGTTTAAAGAAACACCAAACATTTCACCATCACCTTCAGAAGTTATTCCTGTTCTTAATGTTGCTGATCCTTCATTCGGAGAATCTTTAAGTATAATGTTCATTACACCTGCAATTGCATCAGAACCATATTGAGCAGAAGCACCATCACGTAAGATTTCAACTCTTTTAATCGCATCAGTAGGTATAGCTGAAATATCAGCACCTGTTTCACCACGACCTGGAGATGTTTGTGTATATAATAAAGCACTTAAGTTTTTACGCTTACCATTAATCAAAATCAATGTTCTAGATGGACCCATGTTTCTGATTTCATAAGGATCCAATAAAGATGTTGCATCGTTTACAGGCGTTTGTACTGTGTTGAAAGAAGGAATTCTATACTGTAATGCCTTGTCAAATGAAGCTTGACCTGTTGAGCTTAAATCTTTAGCTCCAATTACATCTACTGGTAATGGTGTATCAGCGTTACTTCTAGGTGCTGTACGAGATCCAACAACAATAAATTCATCTAGTTGCATTCCTTCTGTTAACTGAACGTTAATCGTATTTTTGCCAAGTGTTGAAACTTCTTGCGTAGCAAAACCGATATAACTAAATACTAGTTTGGTATCATCATTAATGTTAATTGAATAGTTACCGTCAAAATCAGAAGTAGTACCGTTAGTGGTACCTTTCTCGATAATATTAACTCCTGCCAGCGGCATTCCAGAATCATCGGTTACTGTTCCGGTAATAGTGTTTTGAATCTTTTCATTCAAAGTCAAAGCAGTAATACCATTATTTGAAGAATTTATCTTAAGAATTTTAGCCCTTTCTGGCTTCTTATGATAAACCACATAATATTTGTTGCCAAGATATTCAAAATCAAAACTTGTTTTGCGTTCCAATTTATTAATAATCTTGTCTAATACTGGGAATTTATATTCCTCAGGATTTAAACTGGTGCTTGATACCAGGTTAGGGTTGTACGTGAAAAATACTTCGTGCTTTTCACTGATCTCATTTAGAAACTCGCTTAGTGTTACGTTTTCTTTGAGTTCATTAGCTGCCGTTGCACTGGTGATGCTTGAAAAAAGCATTACTGCAAGCAGTAATCTCATTAGTTTGTTCGTTCTCATAAATAAATAGTTTAGTTAATAAATAGGGTTTTCTTGCACTCGTAATATCTTTCCTTTTTTAATGATTCTTGTACCTGTAGCCTTTTCTATTGCGGCTATACATATTTGTAAATTCTGATTTGGAATACCACCAGAAAGAGGTAAATTCTTTAATTTTTCATTTTCATATTCAATTTCGAGACCGTAGGTCGTTTCTATATTGAACATTACTTCTTTTAGAGAAATTTCGTTAAAAGCATAAGTACCTCCACGCCAGAGAGCATATGGAGTTTTAATATCTACTTTCTTATGAGTCAGTTCTTTACTCTCATTTGAAAAAGAAACCATTTCACCAGGTATCATTTTAGTGACTTCTCCGTTTTTTAATTCTAAATGAATAGAACCTTCATCAAGCACCACATTTGTTTTCTGTTTTCTAGTGTTTACATGAAACTGTGTGCCCAGTACTTCGACTTTAAGGTCTTCTGTAATTACCCAAAACTTTGCATTGGTACTTGGTATAGATTTAACTTTAAAGTATGCTTCTCCTTTTAGGTTAATAAGACGCGGATTGTCTTTTTCATACCATATTTCAGAATTTCCGTTAAGCACAACAGATGTGCCATCTGGTAATTTTAAGTCGATTATTTCGCCAAAATTGGTTTTGTGTATGGTTGTGGTTTCATTATTTAGAAACGAATAACTTGTCCAGCTTATAAGAATTAATAACACGGCAGCTGCAGCAGTTAATAACGAACTGTTTACCGTATGTGTTTTTTTAAGAATCTTTTTTGGTGTAGGCTCTAACTTTATCTTTGACAAAACATTAGCTAGGGCATCGTTTACTTTTTCACTGCTAGGGTATTGTTGATTGAAATTGATGCCTATAATAATCGACTTGGCATTCTCTACAGTTTCTATATGGGAAGGGTTGTTCTGTATCCAATTATTCCAATAAGCGATATCATTTTTATTTAAGCCTTTTGCCCAGTTTTTAAATGATGCATCCGATAGGAAGTAATCTAAGTCGAATTTATTATTGTTGTTCATATAGCAAGGTATTCCATTAGTAAGAGGCTTAACTCTTAAAAATATACCCTACTTTTTTTAATTTTTTTTCAAAATAGATTTAATCTGTTGATTTTCAGATGCTATGCGAAGTTTTGTCAAGGCTTTTTGTAGTGTATTTAAAACGCTTTGGTAATTCATATCCATTACTTCGGCGATATCTGAACTATTCATTCCGCTGTAATACTTTAAATAGATTACCTCTTTTTGTCTTGGTGAAAGTTGATTGATAAGGCTTGCTAGGGTAGAGGTGCAAAGAAATTGAACTTCTTGCTTGATTGATATTTCTTCAGACGAAAAAGTAAAATTGGTTTTGAATAGCTGCGCTTCTGGAATAGGTATATTATTTTGATTCTTTTGTAACTGTTTTGTTAGTCTTCTTTTAAAAGAAACAAACAGGTATGCTTTTAAACTATTTATGTGCCCTAATTTTTCTCTGCTTTCAAATAATTGTATAAAAAAGTTTTGAAGACAGTCTTCTGTAAGTTCTTGATCGTTACTCAATTTTAAACCATATACATGTAATTGCGGATAATACTTTTTAAAAAGTAAGCTAAACCCATGGGATTCGCCCTTTTTAAAAAAATACCATATAGTTTCATCTGAATGAAGTTCCATAAATTCTTACATGTTCTACAGCCAATGTAAGAATTATTTCTTAAAATATGTTAAAAATCAATATTTTAACTGTCGTCAAGCTAAAAAATTTGATTTAAATTTAAATAAATTGTATAAAAATTACATTATAGTTATTGATGAAAATTTGAATGAAAAATTTGTAACTAAAAACTATCTTTGCACCCTTGAAATATTCTTAATTATGAAAGCAGGTATTGTAGGATTACCAAACGTAGGTAAATCAACACTTTTTAATTGTTTGTCTAACGCAAAAGCGCAAAGTGCAAATTTTCCTTTTTGTACAATTGAACCTAATATAGGTGTTGTAAACGTGCCAGATGCACGATTAGAAAAACTGGAAGAGTTGGTAGTTCCAGAAAGGGTATTGCCTGCCACTGTAGAAATCGTTGATATTGCTGGTTTGGTAAAAGGAGCTAGTAAAGGTGAAGGGTTAGGGAATCAGTTTTTGGGAAATATTCGTGAAACTGATGCTATATTACATGTATTGCGTTGTTTTGATAATGACAATATAGTACATGTTGATGGTAGCGTAGATCCTATTAGAGATAAAGAAACGATAGATATGGAGCTTCAATTGAAAGATTTGGAGACTGTAGATAAGAAATTAGAAAAAGTAAAAAGAGCAGCTAGAACTGGTAACAAAGATGCACAAAAAGAAGAAGCTGTTTTACTGGCTGTAAAAACCGGATTAGAATCAGGTACTTCTGTTAGAGCAATTAAAATCGATGATGAATCTAGACTTGAGTTTGTTAAACCACTTCAATTTATTACAGATAAACCGGTAATGTATGTTTGTAATGTTGACGAGGATGCAGCCGTGTCTGGTAATGCCTATGTTGATAAAGTAAAAGAAATGGTTGCTGCTGAAAACGCAGAAGTTATTTTTTTAGCAGTAGGTACCGAAGCTGATATTACGGAGTTAGAGACCTATGAGGAGCGTCAAATGTTTTTAGAAGATTTGGGCCTAGAAGAGCCTGGTTCTGCTAAACTTATTCGCGGAGCTTATAAATTATTAGATTTAGAGACCTACTTTACTGCAGGTGTTAAAGAGGTTCGTGCTTGGACAATTCCTGTTGGCGCAACTGCACCACAAGCGGCAGGTGTTATACATACAGATTTTGAAAAAGGTTTCATTAGGGCAGAAGTTATTGCTTATGATGACTACGTGGCTTTTGGTAGCGAATCAAAAGTGAAAGAAGCCGGTAAAATGAGGGTAGAAGGTAAAGAGTACATCGTTAAAGATGGTGATGTAATGCATTTCCGTTTTAACGTTTAATGTTCATATATAGTCAGCCGATCTCGAAGTAGTTTTAATTCTTGCTCTAATCGGTTGACTTTTTTTATCATATGGTTTAAGGTGTCTATACCTTCCATATTTATACCAAGGTCTTCTCGTAGCCTATATATGCGTTCTATCTCAACAAGGTATTGCGGTTCAACATATGTTTTATTTTCAATTTGCTGTACCTTGATCATTTCGAACTCTAAAAGATCATTTATAAATTCTATTGGAGTTTGTGTACGTTCGCAATACACCTCTATTTGTATGTAATTTTCTGAATTCATATTATCGTAATTCTGAAAGTTGTTTAAATAATTCTTTTTCTTTTTCTGAAAGTTTGGTAGGCATGGTTACCTTATAAGTGATATACAAATCTCCATGAACACCTTTTTTCTTATAAACGGGCATACCTTTTCCCTTCAGCTTCACCTTAGTGTCATTTTGGGTTTCGGGTTTTACCTTTAACTTCACTTTTCCTGTTAAGGTTTCTACTTCAATTGAACTGCCTAAAATGGCATCATATAAAGAGATAGATTCATTTTTATATAAATCGTTCTTTACTCTTTGAAAATTAGTATTGTTATTAATTTCAAAAGTTAAGTAGAGGTCTCCTTTTGGTCCGCCATTAGCACCTTCGCCGCCATAGCCGGAAATTTTTATGGTTTGTCCATCTTCAACCCCTGCAGGTATGGTAATTCTAATTTTTTTAGCACCCAGGTCAAGTGTTTGTTTTTGATCTTCAAGAATGTCAAGCAAATTCAACTTTAGTGTTGCATTTAAATCTTGACCCTTATACTGTGTTGACCTTTGTCGTCCGCCACCACTAAAACCTCCGCCAGCTCCACCAAACATTGATTCAAAGAAGTCTGAAAAATCTTCATTTGATCCGCCAGCGCTAGAATAACTTCTTCTATTACCGGTCGATGAGCTACGTTGATTTTTCTTTGCTTCTTCAAAAGCATCGGCATGTTGCCAATCTTTACCATATTGGTCGTATTTCTTTCTTTTTTCAGGGTCGCTTAAAACTTCGTTAGCCTCGTTTACACGCTGAAACTTTTCTTGTGCGGTTTTATCATTCGGATTTAAATCTGGATGAAGTTTTCGCGCTAATTTTCGATATGCCTTTTTAATTTGAGCTTGTGTAGCCTTCTTGTCTATTTCAAGAATTTTGTAATAATCGATAAATTCCATAAGTATTCAAAATCTACATTAAAGGTATAAAAAGGAATAAATTATTCCTATGACGTATATCATTCTTTAAATAAACTTTTTGCTAATTATTTACTATACTCTTTTCTAGAAAAATTATGTTATTCACTATAGCTATCAACAAAAAAGTCCTATTTATTGTTAATTACTTTAACAGATAGGGGTTTTATCTTTTGCCGAGTGGTGCTATCTTTAACGCAACTTTCTTAAACTTTTTTAAATGTCCCAAGACACTACTCAATATACTGAAGATAATATACGCTCGCTCGATTGGAAAGAACATATCCGATTACGACCTGGTATGTATATCGGTAAATTGGGAGATGGTTCGTCTGCAGATGATGGTATCTATATTCTCCTGAAAGAGGTAATAGATAACTGTATTGATGAATTTGTAATGGGGGCCGGTAAAACCATTGAAATATCTATTAAAGATAAAGTGGTCAAGGTTAGGGATTACGGTCGTGGTATTCCTTTAGGTAAAGTTGTGGATGTAGTTTCTAAAATGAACACCGGTGGTAAGTATGATAGTCGTGCTTTTAAAAAATCCGTAGGATTAAATGGTGTTGGTACCAAAGCTGTAAATGCATTGTCCAGTTTTTTTGAAGTGCAGTCTTCTAGAGACAACCAATTAAAAACAGCTCAGTTTAGTTCTGGTAATTTAGAGAATGAAGTTGGGCCTGAAGAAACGGGTAAAAGAAAAGGTACCAAAGTTACTTTTGTACCAGATGAATTAATTTTTAAAAATTATAAATATAGAAATGAGTATGTAGAACGCATGCTCAAAAACTATGTGTACCTAAACCCAGGTCTAACTATAATTTTTAATGGCGAGAAATTTTATTCTGAAAACGGATTAAAAGATTTACTTGAGGATAACAATAATATGGATGATATGCTTTATCCTGTTATTCATTTAAAAGGAGAAGATATTGAAGTAGCTATTACGCATAGTAAAACTCAATATAGTGAAGAATATCATTCTTTTGTAAACGGTCAGCACACAACACATGGCGGTACGCATCAAGCTGCATTTAGAGAGGCAATAGTTAAAACCATACGTGACTTTTATGGTAAGACTTACGACGCTTCTGATATTAGAAAATCTATTATTTCGGCAATTGCTATAAAAGTGATGGAGCCGGTTTTTGAAAGTCAGACCAAAACCAAATTAGGGTCTACCGATATGGGGGGTAATTTTCCGACGGTACGAACCTATATCAATGATTTTATTGGTAAATATTTAGATAACTATCTTCATAAGAATACAGATACGGCAGATAAGCTTCAACGTAAAATTATGATGGCCGAGAAAGAGCGTAAAGAGCTTTCGGGTATTCGAAAGTTGGCACGCGATCGAGCTAAGAAAGCTAGTCTTCATAATAAAAAACTTAGAGATTGTAGAGTTCATTTAGGTGATATCAAGCATGATCGAAGATTAGAAAGTTCGCTATTTATTACCGAGGGTGATTCAGCATCCGGCTCTATTACCAAATCAAGAGATGTAAATACACAGGCGGTATTCAGTCTTAAAGGAAAGCCATTGAATTCTTATGGTATGTCTAAAAAGATTGTTTATGAGAATGAGGAATTCAACCTATTGCAAGCTGCACTGAATATAGAAGAGTCTATTGAAGATTTACGTTACAATAATATAATAATAGCGACTGATGCCGATGTTGATGGTATGCATATTCGATTATTGTTAATTACGTTTTTCTTGCAGTTCTTTCCTGAGTTGATAAAAGAAAATCACCTTTATATTTTACAGACTCCTTTATTTAGGGTTCGGAATAAAAAGGAAACGATTTATTGTTATAGTGATGAAGAGCGCCAACATGCGTTAAATAAATTAACTGGAAAACCAGAAATAACTCGATTTAAAGGTTTAGGGGAGATTTCACCAGATGAGTTTAGACACTTCATTGGCGAGGATATTAGGCTGGAGCCTATAATGCTTGATAAGGCAATGTCTATTGAAGAACTGTTGAGTTTTTATATGGGAAAAAACACTCCCGATAGACAAAAATTTATAATTGAAAACCTTAAAGTAGAGGTTGATTTAATAAAAGATAAAGTAGTATAAACTAGATTAATACGATTACTTCTGAATGGAGGAAAATGACGATTTGAACGAGGAAATAAACGAAAGCCTTTCCGAAGAAAATAGTACTAATAGTGACTCTTCTGAGGCACTGACCAGAGTGTCTGGCATGTATAAAGATTGGTTCTTGGATTACGCATCTTACGTAATCTTAGAACGAGCAGTTCCTGCTATTGAAGACGGATTTAAACCTGTACAACGACGTATCATGCATTCTCTAAAAGAGCTTGATGATGGTCGCTACAACAAAGTAGCTAATGTAGTTGGGCATACCATGCAGTATCATCCACATGGTGATGCTAGTATTGCAGATGCCATGGTTCAAATTGGTCAGAAAGATCTGTTAATAGATACTCAAGGTAACTGGGGTAACATTCTTACCGGTGATAGAGCTGCTGCTTCTAGGTATATAGAGGCTAGACTTTCTAAATTCGCATTAGAAGTTATATTTAGCCCTAAAATTACCGAGTGGCAAATGTCTTATGATGGTAGAAAAAAAGAGCCTGTAAATCTACCTGTTAAATTTCCATTACTATTAGCTCAAGGGGCAGAAGGTATTGCTGTGGGTTTATCCACTAGAGTATTGGCTCATAACTTTATTGAGCTTATTGATGCTTCTATTAAGCATTTAAAGGGACAGCGATTTAAAATCTATCCCGATTTTCCCACGGCAGGTATTATAGATGTTACAAACTATAATGACGGACTCAGAGGTGGTAAAATTAGGGTTCGAGCAAAGATATCTCAGTTAGATAAGAACACACTAGTAATCAATGAAATACCTTACGGTACTAATACTGGTAGTTTAATAGAATCTATCTTAAAGGCTAATGAAAAAGGCAAGATTAAAATTAAGAAAATTGAGGATAATACCGCTGCAGATGTTGAGATTTTAGTACATCTTCCCTCTGGTATTTCCCCAGATAGAACCATCGATGCCTTGTATGCCTTTACAGCGTGCGAGTCTTCTATTTCTCCACTTGGTTGTATTATAGAGGATAATAAGCCTTTGTTTATTGGGGTCACAGAAATGCTTAGAAGGTCTACGGATTCTACGGTAGAATTATTGAAGCAAGAGCTCGAAATTCAGCTTAAAGAACTTGAAGAGCAATGGCATTTTGCTTCTTTGGAGAGGATTTTTATTGAAAATCGTATCTATCGTGATATTGAGGAAGAGGAAACTTGGGAAGGTGTAATAGCCGCAATCGATAAAGGTTTAGCACCTTTTACAAAACATCTGAAGCGAGCGGTTACTGAAGAAGATATTACTAGACTTACCGAAATACGTATAAAGAGAATTTCAAAGTTCGATTTAGATAAGGCTCAGCAGTACCTAGAGAGCTTGCAAGAGCGTATTGCAGAGGTGAAGCATCATTTGGCTAATTTGATTGAATTCGCAATAAACTACTTCAAGAATCTTAAAGAAACTTACGGTAAAGATAGAGGACGTTTAACCGAAATACGTGTTTTTGATGATATTGAAGCTACAAAAGTTGCCATTAGAAATACTAAGCTCTATGTAAATAGAGAAGAAGGTTTTGTGGGCACTTCTTTAAAGAAAGATGAATATGTTACCGATTGTAGTGATATAGATGATATCATTATGATAACCAGTTCTGGTAAGATGATGGTGTCAAAAGTGGATTCCAAAATTTTTGTAGGTAAAGGTATTATCCATGTAGCGGTATTTAAGAAAAAAGATAAGCGCACCACCTATAATCTTGTGTATAAAGATGGTAAAGGCGGTGCTACATACATTAAACGTTTTAATGTTACCAGTATAACTAGGGACAGAGAGTATGATTTAACTACCGGTAAAGCTGGTTCTCAAGTGTTGTATTTTTCTGCCAACCCTAATGGAGAGGCTGAAGTAATAACAGTTTTGCTACGCCAGGTAGGTAGTGTGAAAAAATTAAAGTGGGATATTGACTTTTCTGATGTCTTGATTAAAGGAAGAGCTTCAAAGGGTAATATTGTAACGAAATATTCTGTTAAGCGCATAGAGCTAAAAGAAAAAGGAGTGTCTACACTGAAGCCTAGAAAAATTTGGTTTGATGATGTTGTGCGTAGATTGAACGTAGATGGAAGAGGAGAATTACTAGGGGAGTTTAAAGGTGATGATTTACTATTGGTTATTAATCAGAAAGGTATAGCAAAAACGTTTTTACCCGTACTAACTTCTCATTTCGATGACGATATGATTGTATTAGAGAAATGGATGCCAGAGAAACCTATCTCAGCTATTTATTGGGAAGGTGAAAAAGAACGTTTTTATATTAAAAGGTTTTTGATTGAAAGCGAAAACAAAGAGGAATTGTTTATTTCAGAGCATCCAAAATCATATTTAGAGCTTGTTTCTACAGACTGGAAACCAATGGTTGAAATTGAATTTCCTAAGCCTAGGGGTAAAGAAGCAAAAGAGAATGAATCTGTTGATATTGAAGATTTTATATCGATTAAAGGTATTAAAGCTTTAGGTAATCAATTTATCACGGAAAAGGTTAAAAATATTAATCTCCTTGATCCATTGCCATATGAACCAGAGGTTCCAGAAGAAATTGAAAATATTGAAGTTGTAGATGAAGAATCTGTAGCATCTGGTGATGAAACTGAGCGTTCTAAAGGTGAAGATGGTGCATCTGCTGATGAGCCAACATTATTTGATTAGTCGGAATTATGAAAAAATTTTTCGAAGAGTTTAAGAATTTTGCCATAAAAGGCAATATGATAGATTTGGCTGTCGGTATCATTATTGGTACAGCATTTAATAAGGTTGTAAGTACAATTGTTTCTGCTGTTATTATGCCTCCACTTTCTTTATTGACAGACGATGTTAACTTATCAAATAAGAAATGGATCCTTAGAGAGGCTGTAGATTCAGTTGAAGAAGTTGCAATAGGATACGGTGAGCTTATTGAGTCTCTCTTAGATTTTGGAATAATAGCTTTTACCATTTTTGTAATGGTGAAATTTATAAATAGGTTTAAAGAAAAATCTGAAGACCCATCAAACAAAGAAGTTGAAACTCCTAAAAACATAGCTTTGTTATCTAGTATGGAGCAGCTATTGAGAGAGCAAAACGCCATACTTAAAAATGAAAAGTAATTAAACTGTTTAATTATTGAGTTGTCTTATCGTTGGATAGAATGTTTAGATTAGACAAATTGAAAGAATAATTGCTTTTATAACTACCTTTACGAAAATTTTGAATTAATGGATTTCACTAACCCCCTGGTGTACGGCGCACCAGCCTTTATTGCCTTTATTTTATTAGAATTAACCTACAGCAAAACTCATGGAGATGATGATCTTTATGATTGGAAAGATTTTGCAGCTAGTAGTGTTATGGGAATTGGATCTGCTATAATCGGTCCTTTATTAAAAGTAATTTTATTAGTTGTTCTTTTTGAGTATGCTTACGAGTTATTTAACCCATTGGTTGATGGTGTAAGAACAAATATTATGGGGTATAAGTCGTTCGGCTATGCTTGGTATGTTTGGTTACTTTGTCAATTAGCAGATGATTTTACGTACTACTGGTTTCATAGAGCAAATCATGAGATTCGTATTCTTTGGGCGGCACATATAGTACATCACTCTTCAGATAACTTTAATCTTGGCACTGCTATTCGTAATGGTTGGTTTACTTTGCTTTACAAGCCTTTTTTCTATGTTTGGATGCCCATTATTGGTTTTCCTGTAGAAATGGTAGTAGTTTGTTTAGCAATTGAGTCTTTCTGGCAGTTTCAATTGCACTCTCAGTATGTTCCAAAAATGGGATTCATTGAGAAAATATTCAATACGCATACAATGCACCAAGTACATCACGCTCAGAATGTGGAGTATTTAGATAAGAATCATGGTGGATTTCTAAATTTTTTTGATAAGATTTTTGGAACTTGGAAAGAGTATGATGAAAATATTGATGTAAAATTTGGAGTAATTCATGCTCCAAACTCTAATAACCCTATAGTAATTCTTACTCATGAGTTTAAAGATATTTGGGTAGATACTAAGAAATCAAAAAAATTAAGTCACAAGTTAATGTACATATTCGGACCTCCGGGGTGGAGTCATGACGGCAGCACTATGACTGTTAAGCAACAACAGCGACTGTCTGAACAACAAAAACAGGCTAATCCTGGTGTTACCTTTGATAGACCTAATTAAAGTCTTAAAAAGGGCTTAATTAGAATTATATATCTTTTTAAGCTAATAGTAGTAACGATAAAAGCTCCAATTAAGCAAATGCTTAATTGGAGCTTTTGTTTTAAAATTGTGATAAGACTTTAAGCTACTATTGCGGTTAAAGTTTTTTTTGTTCCTTTTCAATTCATGAATTTCTTCATGTTACAAGTCACGCAGTCAGTGTTGAAAACGCAAAATGTTTCCTTAGATATTTTTAGGATTGAAGCGCGAAATAATGGTGTTAAAAGTGTATACTTGTTAGGTACTTAGCTTGTTTTATTAGGGTTAAGTTCACTAACGACAATAGATTTGATAATCATAATATTAACACTTAAGACTATTTCTGAAAACCTTAAAGTTGGTAGAGTGATTTAGGCATCTTTATTCAACAAAATTCAAACAATGCTTAGTTAGTCTTTATTGCAGTTCCTGTTTTTACAATTAGTTTTTTATTCGGATTCTTTACGGCACTTTTGTATTGAAAGGTGTATGATGAGTCGGTTGTTCTAATAATTTTATATTGAATAGCAGTTTTGCTATGAATGTCTTGTAAAACGAATTCGCAATCATTGAACCAGCGTACCGTGGCGCTATCTATTTTATTTTCATAATAGTCTACACTATAATCAGCTGTTCTTATAAATTTTCCTTCTTTTATAGTATCGCCAACTTCGTAGGTAAACTTAAAAGACCCCGTTTTGTACTTTTCGCAATCACGTTCAGGTTGATAGCATGAGCAAAGAATTATACTTAGAGCAGCTGTCAAAATCAAATTTTTCTTCATACTGCAAATTAAAGAAAATAGGAGTGAAGTTGATAGAAAAACGTAATAATAGTGCGTGATTATGTATAGATTTTAAAACTCAGAGTACGTTTTAAAAGTACCATCAGTATAGAACATAATTATACGTTCTAAGCTTTTTTCTTTCTTCTCGTTAGTAACTTTTGTTATGGCATCTTTGGCGTCACTAATTTCTGTAGTAGGGTTGGTTTTAGTTTTAGGGAAAGTTCCTGTTCCGTATAACAACCATTGTAAATCTACTTCCGCAAAGGCTTGATCGACCTTAATAATGAACTCTAAACTTGGTTTGTTTCTTCCGTTAAGCAAGTGAGAAATACTAGATCGTTGCACTTGTATTAAATCTGCAAACGCAGCAGATGATAATTCATTGTGCGCTAAAATGGTCTTTAATCTTGATAGAAAAGAAGTGGTATCTAACATGTTTACAAAGTTAATGCATTCTTTAATTTAGATTGTCAAAAGGTTAATGATGTACTTATAAAACTGAAAAATAAAGTAAAGTCTGTCTTTATCTTATATGTTTTAATATACTGAATTATAGTGTATTAATAATAAAATTTAAGAAAAAGTTAGAATTGTAAATTATATTAAAAGAACGAAGTAAATATAGAAATACTTTGTGTTTACAATTGTAAACAAAGGCTGTAGTATTTTTGCGTAGTATTAAAGCATTAGTAGAATGAAAGATTTGGATTATAATAAAATAATGGTACCTACCATTTCTAGAAGGTATATTAACTATGACCATATAAATGAGTTTTTAAAAACGTTACCGACTTCTTTTAAAATTGAAGTAGTTGAAGAATCGGTAAGAAAAGAATCTATAAAAAGTATCACGTTTGGTAGTGGTACAAATAAAGTTTTAATGTGGTCTCAAATGCATGGTAACGAATCAACAACTACTAAAGCGGTTGTTGATTTATTAAGTTATTTAAAACAAGACATTGCAGAAGTTTTAGAAATATCTAAATCTTGTACGTTAAAAATTATTCCAATATTAAGCCCTGATGGAGCTCGCGATTATACAAGGGTCAATGCTAATGGAATTGATCTTAATAGAGATGCACAAGATTTGTCTCAACCAGAGAGTCGAGTTTTAAAAGCTGTTTATGATAAATTTAAGCCAGACTATTGTTTTAATCTTCATGATCAGCGAACTATATTTAATGTGGGTGATACAAGTAAACCTGCAACGGTTTCTTTTTTGGCACCTGCTTTCGACCAAGACAGAAACAATTCGCCTTCTCGTACCTTAAGTATGCAGCTTATTGCGGCAATGAATGATAAACTGCAAAAAGAAATTCCTGGGCAAGTGGGTAGATATGATGATGGTTTTAACGCTAATTGTGTTGGTGATGCATTTCAAATGCGAGAAACACCTACTATATTGTTCGAATCAGGGCATTATCCTGGTGACTACGATAGAGATAAAACTAGGGTACTTATTTACAAAGCAATACTAAAAGGAATTCAAGTAATATCAAAAGGTACTGTTTCTGATTATACAGTAGAGCAGTATTTATCAATACCAGAAAATGGGAAACAATTTGTAGATATCTTGGTGGTTAATCCTAATTATATTGAAAATAGTATCACTAAAACTGAAATTGTACCCATACAGTATAAAGAGGTTTTGAAAGAGGGTGAAATAGTCTTTAAACCTCAATTACATCATTTTGATAAGATGCCTAAAGCTATATTTGGTCATAAGACATTGAACTGCAATGATGAAAATGATATTTTGTGGCTCAAAGAAAAGGATTTGTTGCAGCTGCTTTCGTGATATTTATTGTCTTATTTCTTTGAAAATGTAATATTGTTTACGTTTTCAGTAAAAAAAATCAAGTTTCAATGAATTTAATGTGATTATTTTTTATTTTTGGCAAAAATTTTACAACTATGGGCAAAGTCAAATTAGACGAAATAGACCACCAAATTCTAGATATGTTGATTGACAACACTAGAACCCCTTTTACTGATATTGCAAAAAAACTTCTTATATCTGCCGGTACGGTACACGTAAGGGTTAAGAAAATGGAAGAAGCGGGAATCATAAAAGGTTCATCACTTACTTTAGATTATGTGAAACTTGGTTATGCCTTTATAGCATATGTAGGTATTTTTCTTGAAAAAACACATCAAACTAAATTTGTGCTTGAGCGTTTAAATCAAATACCAAACGTTACCATTGCACATATTACAACAGGTAAATTCAATATTTTCTGTAAAATTAGAGCAAAGGATACTACACATGCCAAAAATATAATCTTTAAAATAGATGATATTGATGGTATTAGTAGAACAGAAACGATGATTTCATTAGAAGAAAGTTTTAATGATAAAAAACGTTTGATGCATACTATTTTTAATGAGTTATAGATATTAAGTTATTCAACTAACTTAAAAAAAGCCCGGTTATTTTTTATGATTGGGCTTTTTTGATTTTCAATTTTTAAATTTTCAGAATGACAGTTAAGGATTTACAAGAAGACGAATTACAATTTTTTTACGGTACTTATTTGAAAACTCTTGATGAAGAAGAAGATTTAAAATCTGCGTTATTAAGTGGCAGAAAAAGTTTTGAAGATTTAGTTCAAGGTTTAACTGATAAACAATTTTTATATAGTTATGGAAAAGATAAGTGGACTGTAGCTGAAGTTTTAGTTCACTTAATTGATACGGAACGTGTGTTTCAGTACCGTGCTTTTAGAATATCTAGAAACGACAAAACCTCATTACCAGGTTTTGACCATAATACCTTCGTTACAGAAAGTAATGCCAACCAACGTACAAAAGAAGATATATTAAAAGAATATCTTCATGTTCGTGATTCTTCTATTAGTTTGTTCGATACTATGCTTAATGCAAATCAAAAAAGAATGGGTACCGCTAGTGGTATTCCTTGGTCTGTAGCTGCATTAGGTCTGGTGATAAGTGGACACCAAAAGCATCATGAAAATATTTTACAAGAACGCTATTTTAATTAATCTAGCTCTTCTTCAGATTCCATTTCGAAGTTTAAATAAAGTGCTTTGGTCATATCTTCCGATTGCATAACTTCTTCTGGTGTTTTAGGTGTTAACTCCTTTTCTATGTTCTCTTCAAAATTTGCAATGAAGTTAGAAAGGCTTTTACTTATTTTAACTAAGTATAAGGTCTCGGCAGTTTTTAGTTCTACGGCTTCGACATAATCTCCTTTAATATTTTTAAAAGAAATGATGTCTTCATCACCATATCCATGAGGATAAGTTTCTATTAAAAGTGCAGCTAATTGGTGGTCTAATTTACGATAATTAATAAGGCGTCTTGTCATAACTTATTTATTTATAGAAGGTTGAGTTTATCTATATCTAAACTAGCAATAATTGCAACAAGTCAATTTTTAGAGTTGTGAAAGTGCTGTTTTAAGTATGTGAACTTTTTAAACTTTGTAGTAAGCGAATGCTTCAGTGAATAATTCTACAGGAATTTCAATATCATATTCAGGATTACCAATAGACTTTAATAATACAAAATTCACTCTACCATGTGAGTTTTTCTTGTCGTACTTCATTAGCTTAAGAATGTTCTCAATATCCTCATTTGAAAATTCTACTTTATCATATCTATTTAAAAAAGTAGTTTTTATATCGGCTAAAGATTCATTTGACAGTTCTAATATTTTATTAGAGAGATATCCTTCTAGAATCATACCAATGGCAATTGCCTCTCCATGTAATAACATTTCTTTCGAATCGCTTTCTAAGAAATAAGATTCTATGGCATGACCAAGTGTGTGTCCGTAATTTAAAATCTTACGTATGTTTTGTTCTGTAGGGTCTTGAAGTACCACCTTGTTCTTAATTTGAATAGATGTAAGAATGTGCTTTTTCATATCTTCTAAACAATCAGCTTTTTTCAAGGCTTCCCAATAGGTAGTGTCTTGAATAAGACCGTGTTTTAGCATTTCTGCAAATCCGCTTATTACCTGTCTATTTTCTAGTGTGTCAAGAAAATCAGGTACTACAAGAACCATTACTGGCTGATTAATTACCCCAATTTGATTTTTTAAAGAACCTAGGTCAACACCAGTTTTGCCGCCTACCGAGGCGTCTACCATAGATAATAGGGTAGTAGGTACATTGATAAAGTCTATTCCTCTTTTAAATGTAGATGCTATAAAGCCGCCCATATCAGTTAATACGCCACCACCTAAATTTATCAATATACTTTTACGATCGGCACCTAATTCAGATAAAGCTTCCCAAACGCCAACACAGGTTTCAATATTTTTGTTTATTTCTCCCGATTCAATTTCAATAATTTCAAACTGATAGTCACCATTAATTTCTGCCATAAAATTTGGCAAGCAAAGTTCATGTGTGTTTTCATCCACTAAAATAAAAATAGTAGAATATCTTTTTTCTGCTAGATGATTGTTCAATGCTTGAAAAGCATTTTCGTTGAAATGTACTGCGTAAGAATCTGAAATTATAGAATCCATCGAAAATATGACTTAGTATTAATGACTATTGAACCGCAAAATAAAGGTTATTTTTAGTCTTAGGATTATAAATTCTGTGATTATATTTGATCGTTATAGAAATTATAAAAAATGGACCAAATATTTGAAAATACTGCAACGGCATTTGCCTTAAAATCTGATTCAGAATTAGAAAGAGCTTATTTTCTTTTTAAAATGATATCAAATGAACCCCTAGTGAAAATTGGATCTGCTGTTACAAATTTTGCGTTTAAAGCTCATTTACCTGTAGAAGGCTTAATTAGAGCTACTGTTTTTGACCATTTCTGTGGTGGTGTAAACGAGCGTGATTGTTTGCCTGTGGTTGATCGAATGTGGGAAAAGGGAGTTTGTTCGGTTTTAGATTATTCTGTAGAAGGTAAAGAAGAAGAAGATCCCTTTGATTCTGCCACTGAAATAATCTTAACCATTTTAGACTTTGTTAAAGAAAAAGAGGCAATACCATTTGCTGTTTTTAAGCCAACAGGTTTTGGTCGTTTTGCTTTGTATCAAAAGATTAGCGAGAAAAAGGAACTCACCAAAGATGAAGAAGCAGAATGGCAACGTGTTATTAATAGGTTTGATAAAGTTTGTAAAAAAGCACACGACCTTGAAGTGTCATTGCTTATTGATGGTGAAGAAAGCTGGATGCAAGATGCGGCAGACAACCTTGCTGAAGACATGATGCGTAAATACAACAAAAAGAAGAGGATTGTATTTAATACGTTGCAGACTTATAGATGGGATCGCTTGCCTTATTTAAAATCGCTACAAGAACGAGCAAAGAAAGATGGATTCTTAGTTGGTATGAAAGTGGTGCGTGGTGCTTACATGGAAAAGGAAAATGACCGCGCCAAAGAAAAAGGGTATACTTCACCAATTTGTAAGACTAAAGCTGAGACCGATGATAACTTCAATGCAACTATTGAATATATGATAGATAATCTAGATTCGTTATCTATATTTTCGGGTACACACAATGAAGATAGTTGTTATCGTTTAATGGAATTGATGGAGGAAAGAGGTGTCGAAAAAAATAATACCCATATTTGGTTCGGACAGTTATATGGAATGAGTGATCATATCTCTTATAACCTAGCTGCAAATGGATATAATGTCGCTAAATACTTACCATTCGGACCAGTACGTGATGTGATGCCTTATTTAATTAGAAGGGCAGATGAAAATACATCGGTAGCCGGACAAACAAGTAGAGAGCTTTCATTGTTGAAAGCAGAAAGAAAACGTAGAAAAATATAATTGAGATTATTTTCGTTCTACTTTATCAATAGAAGCTTTTTCAATACAATTTCTCACTGTAAATATATAATCTCGTTCCTTGTAATCAGACTCTACAATGTAGGTTTTGCAAGGAACGGATTTTGTATCACTTTTACTGAAATCAACATCTCCCTCTGTTAAAATGTAGGTAACACCAATAGAATCTAATTCAAACTCTTTTAGTTTTTGTGTTGCTTCGTCGCTGTAATACATAGATTTAGATCTAATGTCTTTTAACGTTCTACAGTCTGGTAGGTAGCAGAAATATACTCCCGTTTCTTGAGATTTCTTTTTTAGAAAAAAGGTCAGAAATACGATGCCTATAGATAAGCCAACCAAGAAAAAACCTAACCTTTTAATAAAATCCATATTCATGCTTCCATACTTTTAGGGTCGCAAAATTATGCCTTTTAAAATGGATAGGAAAAGGAATGCACTTAGTATTCTAAAAAATAAGGAAATTTATATCACTGTATTGTAGATCGAACCATTCACCTACAGATTTATTAGTCAATATTCCGTGGTACATATAAAGTCCGTTACGTAAACCTTTGTCAAAACGAAGAGAATTTTCTAATCCTCCATCTTCTCCAATTTTTAATAAATAAGGAGTGAATATGTTGCTTATACTAACGGATGCTGTTTTTGGATATCTAGACGGAATGTTTGGTACGCCATAGTGAATAACATCAAATTTCTTTCTAGTGGGTTTATTGTGGCTCGTTATTTCGCTAGTTTCGAAACAACCGCCAGTATCAATACTTACATCAATAATAACAGCTCCTTTTTTCATGTGCTCTACCATAGTGCTAGTTACAACAACGGGAGATCGATCCTTACCTCTTGTTGCTCCGATAGCTACATCGCAACGTTTTAAGGCTTTTAAAAGGTTTTTAGGTTGAATAGTAGATGTATAGACTGTTTGTTTTAAGTTAGTCTGTATGTTTCTAAGTTTGGTAATAGAATTATCAAAAACCTTGACATTTGCACCAATACCTATTGCAGAGCGTGCTGCGAACTCACCGACTGTTCCTGCGCCAATAATAACGACTTCTACAGGTGGTACACCACTAATATTTCCGAACATTAGTCCGTTACCATTATTGTTGGCTGCCATTAGTTCTGCTGCGATTAGTACTGAAGAAATACCGGCAATTTCACTAAGTGAACGAACTGCAGGATATTTACCTTCTTCATCACGAATGTATTCAAATGCAATAGCGGTAATTCGCTTTTTTGCAAGTTCTTCAAAATATTCTTTATACTGTGTTTTGATTTGCAGAGCAGATATGATGGTTGTCTGCGGATTTATATATTCTATTTCTGTTAGAGTAGGAGGCTCTACTTTTAGAATTAGGGGGCAAGCGAAAACTTTCTTAGTGTCTCGAGTGATTTCTCCACCAGCAGTAACATAATCAGCATCAGAGTAATGAGCGCCTTCGCCAGCTCCAGATTCTATTAAAACACGATGTCCGTTTGCAGTTATTGCATTTACGGCATCAGGAGTAAGGCAAATTCTTTTTTCTTGGTATTGGTTTTCCTTCGGTATACCTATAAATAATTCTCCTTTTTGACGCAAAACCTCGAGGGTTTCCTCTTGTGGAATTAATTGGTGCTTACTAAAAGGGGAAGTGGGTTGGTTCATAACTTAATAATGAGTTGTTCAAATCAATGACTTGAAACTCAAATGTACAATTTTTAAAGAAATGAATGATTTGTCCTTTTAAAGTTATTGAATAGTTATGATTTTAGTTGTAACCAACCTTGAATACGATTTTGAACAGTCTTAAAAAAATTCTCTAAGTTTCCTGTAGATAATTTCTCGTTTATATCTTCAGATATGGTTGGGATTTCAGCGCCTCGCTCATCGGGTTTTTTTATGCTGCTAATATCATTTTTATTACTAATTCCTTTTGCTTTCAGTTCTTCAAGTTCAGCCTCAATTGCTTCTAAATCAATTCCATGGACGTGTTTATCATACAATTTAATACGGATAAAATAAACAAAAGGAATAGTTATCATACAAACAGGAATCAACCACCATATATTATCTGTATCAATCATATTATCTGAATCATAAAACACTTCAAAAAATTGAAATGCATACATCGCGATTGGTATGAGGATGATATGATACCACCAGTTTCTAGAGGTTAAAAACCAAAAAATCATTAAATAAAGCGGAACAATTTTAGATGTTAAATACCATAGGTAAGTTAGGGTATCTGGAAAACCGTTATTTCCTAAAGTGAAACCTAAAATTATAGCATCACCATTTTCGTCATATGGCAAGTAGTCATATACTTTGTATAAAAAAGGTGAAATTGCTATAAAGAAAACTAGAAGAGTTTCTAAAAAAATCTTCTTTTTAGCTTTGGTTTTTTTTACTTTACTAATCATCGTACATAATAGTGTTACTATATGCTAACGACATAAAGTATTTATTATTATATACAAAAAGGGAGCAATATAATTGCTCCCTTTTTCAAACTACAGATTAGTTATAGTTAAATTCTTTTTGTCAATTTTCTTTTATCTACATTTAAATCTTGATTATCAAAATCAATAATCGGTGCAGTCATTGCTAAAAGAAATACGCCTAAAGCGATTGAAGCTAAGAATGTTTTTTTGTTTTTCATTTTCAAGGGATTTTTGGTTATACTAAATATTTAGTTCTCCTACAAACGTAAGAAAAAATACACAAATAGAACACCCTTAATCGTTAAAATTGTTCATTTTAACTGATTAATTGCACGTTTTGTCGAATTATTGGTTTTTCATCGAAAAAATGCAATAAAAATTCATGCCCGACGATACCAAATGCTAAAACTTAAAATCCACAATGCCTCAGTTCCCTTAATTACGAGAGTGTTAGCTTTCTCGTTTCTTCATCCAGAATTTCAATTTTTAAATACTGAACATCATTAGGGATTAAGCTTGGTATTTTTTCTGGCCATTCCATAAATATCCATCCACCGGAAGCTAAATAATCATCAAGCCCCATATCCATCGCTTCTTCTTCGTTGTCTAAACGATAAAAATCAAAATGATACCCAAGTAATTCACCAGATGCTAACGCGTATTCGTTAACCAAACCAAACGTAGGGCTGCTAACATTATCATTGCTGCCTAACTCTTTTATGAGTGCTTTGATTAATGTCGTTTTTCCTGCTCCCATTGGGGCATTAAACGCTAAGGTCTTACTGCTTGATGATTTTATAATCTTCTTAGCTATATCGTCTAATTCACTTTCAGTATAAATGAATTCCATATTTCTAAATTTATTTAGGTTCCAAAACTACAAAAGGTATTATCATTTCTTCTAACGAAACGCCGCCATGTTGGTAGGTGTTTCTATAGTAGCTAACATAATGGTTGTAGTTATTCGGGTAGGCAAAGAAAAAGTCATTTTTTGCAAAAATATATGAACTACTCATATTTATACTAGGCAAGTAAATAGATTTTGGATTTTTGGCGGCTATTACATCGTTCTTTTCATACGTTAGACTTCTACCTGTTTTGTAACGTAGGTTAGCGCTTGTATCTCGGTCGCCGACTACTTTAGAAGGTGATTTTACATTTATGGTACCATGATCAGTAGTTATAATCAATTTCATACCTAATGTTTGTGCTTGCTGAATAATCTCTAGCATAGGTGAGTTTTTGAACCAGCTTGTGGTTAAAGACCTATAAGACTTATCATTTGAAGCCAATTCTTTAATCACTTCCATTTCTGTTTTAGAATGCGAAAGCATATCTACGAAATTGTAGACGATAACCGTTAAGTCGTTATCTTTTTGAGTTTTGAAATTCTGACTTAAATGTTTTCCTTGTTTTAGGCTACTAATTTTGTGGTATTCCCATTTTAGATCTAATCCTAGTCTTTTTAATTGTGCACCTAAGAACTTGTCTTCAAATAAGTTTTTACCACCTTCATCGGTATCGTTTTTCCACCATTCAGGATATTTCTTTTCCATTTCAAGCGGAGTCAGACCAGAGAATATTGCATTACGTGCGTATTGCGTAGCTGTTGGTAGAATACTACAATACGAATCTTCCTTCTTCTTTTTATAAAATGAGTTGACCGTATCTTCAAAGGCGTACCATTGATCATATCGTAAGTTATCGACAACGATCAATAATGTTTTTGAATCTTTGATTTCAGGTGCTATCCATTCCTTAAATAAGGTATGAGACATGACTGGTGCGTCAGTATCCGTAAACCAATCTTCATAATTACGTTCTACAAACTTGCCAAATTGTTGATTTGCTTCCGTTTTTTGAGATTCTAGAATTTCAAACATTCCGCTGTCCTCAATTTCTTCTAGCTGCAATTCCCAATAAATCAATTTTTTATATAAATCTGCCCATTCATGATATGAATTTACCATAGATAAATCCATCGCAATCTTTCTAAATTCTTGCTGATAGTTACTAGTAGTCTTCTCAGAAACCAATCTTGAGTGGTCTAAATTCTTTTTTAAAGACAGCAAAATCTGATTCGGATTTACTGGTTTTATAAGATAATCGGCAATTTTAGAACCGATAGCATCTTCCATTATAGATTCTTCTTCACTCTTTGTAATCATTACAACGGGTAAAGAATTATCAATTATTTTTATTTCTGAAAGTGTCTCCAAGCCAGATATACCAGGCATATTCTCATCTAAAAAAACGATATCTACTCTGGTTTCGGCTAATTCTTCTAATGCTTCTTGTCCGCTTTGGCAGGTTATAACACTGTAATTTTTTGATTCTAAAAAGATGATATGGGGCTTGAGTAAATCGATTTCGTCATCTACCCAAAGTATTTTTATATTGTTCATTGTGTTATTATTTTACTGATAATCAATTTCTATCCTATTGCTTTTATATAACTTTGAAATGTTAATTTTAGAAAAGATATTACAATATTGAAGACATCAAACAAACTGAAAATCTTTAATGACCCAATTTACGGTTTTATAAGAATACCTAGTACGCTCGTTTTTGACCTGATTGCAGATCCTTACTTTCAAAGGCTTCGTAGAATTTCTCAAATGGGGTTATCGTATTTAGTATATCCTGGGGCACACCATACCAGGTTTCATCATGCATTAGGTTGTATGTATTTAATGCAGAAATCTATTCAAGTACTTCGTTTTAAAGGGGTTGAGATAACGCAAGATGAAGAAGACGGACTATTAATCGCTATTCTTTTACACGATATAGGGCATGGTCCTTTTTCTCATGCTATGGAACATAGTATTGTTGAAGGTGTAAGTCATGAGTTTATTTCGCTTCAATTCATGGAAGAACTTAATCAGCGATTTAACGGAAGTTTAACGGAGGCAATATCCATATTTACGGGCAATCACTCAAAAAAATTCTTAAATCAGTTGGTGTCTAGTCAGTTAGATATGGACAGATTAGACTATTTAAAAAGAGATAGTTTCTATACAGGCGTTGCCGAGGGTAACACAAATGCCGAAAGACTAATTACTATGCTAAATGTAGTCGACGGTAATTTGGTTATTGAAGAGAAGGGTATTTACTCTGTTGAGAAGTTTTTAATGGCGCGTCGATTTATGTATTGGCAAGTTTATTTACATAAAACAGCTGTAGTAGCCGAACGAGTGCTAATTAGTATATTGAAAAGAGCACGCTTTCTTATAGAAAAAGGGGAGTCTTTAAATTGTAGTGATGCATTAAAGTATTTCTTATCTAACCATATAGATATCAATAATTTTAATAGTAAAATATTAGCAAAATTTGCAAAGCTAGATGATGTTGATATTCTCGCAGCCTTAAAAGAATGGCAATTTTCAGATGATTTTGTATTGTCATCACTATGTGAAATGATTATCGATAGAAAACTGCTACATATTAAGGTAAAGAAAGAACCTGTGACAGAGGGTAAGTTTTTATCTCAGTTTAATAAGGTGAAAGAATATTATAAACTTACCGATGAAGAAACGTCTTATTTTGTCTTCAGAGGCGAGCTGAAAAATAAAGCATACGACAGGCAACATCAGACTATCAACATTTTAAGAAAAAATGGAAAGATAACCGACGTAGCTAAATTATCTGATCACCTTAATTTAAATGCACTTTCAAAAACGGTAACCAAATATTATATGTGTTATCCTAAAGAAGGGGTTTAACAATTTTTCTTACTTTTACGCTCATGAAATTTACAGCAGGTCAGATTGCAGGTATCTTAGAAGGAGAAGTGCATGGAAATCCAGAAATAGCCGTACATAAACTTGCTAAAATCGAGGAAGGCGAAGAAGGCTCCCTTACTTTTTTAGCTAATCCTAAATATACTTCATTCATTTACAAGACAAAGGCATCGGTAACGATAGTCAATAAGAGTTTTGTTCCAGAACAAGATTTATTTACCACTTTAATAAAGGTTGAAGATGCGTATAAATCGTTTTCTAAATTACTAGAGTACTATAACCAAGTTAAAAACAATAAGGTAGGCATTGAAGAACCGATTTTTAAGTCGGATACTGCAACCTATGGTGCCGATGTTTACATTGGTGCTTTTGCCTATTTAGGAAATAACGTAACCTTAGGCGATAATGTTAAAGTATACCCTAATGTTTACATTGGTGATAATGTGAAAATTGGTGATAACGTAATACTTTTTGCAGGCGCTAAAGTTTATTCAGAAACCATTATCGGTAATAATTGTGTTGTAAATAGTGGTTCTGTTCTTGGTGCTGATGGATTTGGTTTCGCACCAAATGAAGATGGTGAGTTTGTGAAAGTACCACAAACCGGTAATGTTATTTTAGAAGATAATGTTGATATAGGTGCTGGTACTACAATTGACAGGGCTACTTTAGGTTCTACAATTTTAAGAAGAGGAGTGAAGCTAGACAATCAAATACAGATTGCACATAACGTTGAAATTGGCGAACATACGGTTATAGCGGCACAAACGGGTATTGCGGGTTCTACAAAAATAGGCAAGCATTGTATGATTGGTGGGCAAGTAGGTATCGTTGGTCATATCGTTATTGGTGACAATGTAAAAATACAGGCACAATCGGGTATAGGAAGAAATGTTAAGGATAATGAAGTGCTACAAGGGTCACCCGCATTAAACTACGGTGATTATAACAAATCATATGTTCATTTTAAGAATTTACCGAGAATAATTAGTAGAATCGACACCTTAGAAAAGAAAGATTGACGATGAGTACAACAAACAGCAAACAAAGAACAATTAGTAAAGAAGTAAGCCTAACGGGAGTTGGTTTACATACTGGAAGCAATGTTACCATTAAATTTTTACCTGCAGATGAAAACCACGGTTATGCATTTAAAAGGGTAGATTTAGAAGGAGAACCAATTATACCAGCTGATGCTAACCTAGTTATAAACACGCAAAGAGGCACTAATTTAGAAAAAAATGGTGTAAAAATTCAAACTTCAGAGCATGTTTTGGCTGCTTTGGTGGGTCTTGAAATAGATAATGTACTTATAGAACTGAATGCTGCAGAGCCACCAATTATGGATGGTTCTTCTAAATTCTTTGTAGAAGTTTTAGAGAATGCCGGTATTGTTGAGCAACAAGCTGAGCGTGAAGAGTATATTGTTAAAGATGTAATTTCTTTTAAGGATGAAAAGACGGGTAGTGAAATAACAATTATACCATCAGATGAATATCAATTGATGACGATGGTTGATTTTGGAACTAAAGTTTTAGGAACCCAAAACGCTACCTTAGAAAAGCTTTCTGATTTCAAATCTGAAATTTCAAATGCCCGTACATTTAGCTTTCTACATGAGTTGGAAATGCTTTTGGAAAACGGACTAATAAAAGGTGGTGATTTAAATAATGCTATCGTTTATGTAGATAAAGAAATTTCTCAGGCTACCATGACGAAATTAGAGAAGGCTTTTGATAAAAAGAAGCTTTCTGTAAAAGCTAATGGTATTTTAGATAATCTGACATTGCACCAGCCTAACGAGGCAGCAAGACATAAGTTATTGGATGTTATTGGTGATTTAGCATTAATTGGTACACGTATACGAGGTAAGATAATAGCTAACAAGCCTGGTCATTATGTAAACAATCAATTTGCGAAGAAGCTTTCACAAATCATCAAATTAGAAAAACGAAATAAAGTTCCTAAGTACGACTTAAGCTTACCTCCTTTAATGGATATCCATAAGATAATGGATATGCTACCTCACAGACCTCCTTTCTTATTAATAGATCGTATAATCGAGCTATCAGAAACGCATGTTGTGGGTATGAAAAATGTAACGATGAACGAACCTTTCTTCGTTGGTCACTTTCCAGGAGCTCCTGTAATGCCAGGTGTTCTTCAAGTAGAAGCTATGGCGCAAACAGGTGGTATTTTAGTTTTAAGTACTGTACCGGACCCAGAAAATTATTTGACTTTATTTATGAAAATAGATAAAGTGAAATTTAAAAGGCAAGTATTGCCAGGCGATACATTAATATTTCACTGTAGTTTAATTACACCGATTAGAAGAGGTATTTGTCATATGCAAGCTTATGCATATGCAAATGACAAATTAGTAAGTGAAGCTGAATTAATGGCGCAAATAGTTAAAAGAACATAGAATGAATCAACCTTTAGCCTATATACATCCGGGAGCTAAAATTGCTAAAAACGTAGTAGTTGAACCGTTTACAACTATCCATAATAACGTCATCATTGGTGATGGTACATGGATCGGGTCTAATGTGACCATTATGGAAGGTGCTCGTATTGGTAAAAATTGTAATATTTTTCCTGGTGCAGTAATATCTGCTTCCCCACAAGATTTAAAATACGATGGTGAAGAGACTACCGTTGTAATTGGTGATAATACCACTATTAGAGAATGTGCTACCATACATAAAGGTACCTCTGATCGTATGAAAACCGTTATTGGTAAGAACTGTCTAATAATGGCATACTGCCATGTTGCACATGATTGCTTAGTAGGAGATAATTGTATTTTTTCAAATAACTCTACATTAGCAGGTCACGTTACTATTGGTGATAACGTAATATTAGCTGGTTTGGTAGCTGTACATCAATTTGTGTCGGTTGGTCAACATGCTTTTGTAACGGGAGGTTCCTTGGTAAGAAAAGATGTTCCGCCTTATGTGAAAGCAGCAAGAGAGCCTTTATCTTATGTGGGAATCAATTCTGTGGGATTAAGAAGAAGAGGATTTGTATCTGATAAAATTAGAGAAATTCAGAATATCTACAGAATTCTATACCAAAAGAACTATAACAACACTCAAGCTGTGCAAATAATTGAAGCAGAGATGGAAGCAACACCTGAACGTGACGAGATTTTGCAATTTATTCGTGATTCTCAACGTGGAATCATGAAAGGTTATTTCAGCAATAATTAAAGAATTACTTTAAACTTAAGTTAACAATATTAATACACATTACGAATGGCATCTACATCAGATATACGAAAAGGACTTTGCATAAGATATAATAACGATATCTATAAGATTATTGAATTTTTACACGTAAAACCGGGTAAAGGTCCTGCTTTTGTTCGTACCAAATTAAAAAGTGTTACGTCTGGTAAAGTATTGGACAATACTTTTTCAGCTGGTCATAAAATAGAAGATGTACGTGTAGAAACACGTTCTTATCAATATCTATATCCAGAAGGTGAAACATATCACTTTATGAACACAGATGATTACAACCAAATTACATTGCAAGAGAGTTCTCTTGATGCACCGGGACTATTAAAAGAAGGTGAAGTGGTTAAAATTATGTTCAATACAGAAGATAGTATGCCTTTATCTGTAGAAATGCCTGCAAGTGTAGTTTTAGAAATTACATATACTGAACCTGGTGTTAAAGGAAATACAGCTACTAATGCTACTAAGCCTGCTACAGTTGAGACAGGTGCAGAGGTGAATGTTCCGTTATTCATTAACGAAGGTGATAAAGTTAAGATAGATACTTCTTCAGGTTCTTATATGGAACGTGTAAAAGAATAGAATATATTAATTAATTAGAATTAAGCGAATTAATTGAAATTTCCGACTACTTTTTCATTAAAACAGATTGCAGAAATTATATCTAGCGAATATGTTGGGCATGATGATTTTCCGGTTTTAGGCATGAATGAAATTCATGTTGTAGTAAACGGAGATATTGTCTTTGTAGATCATCCAAAGTACTATGATAAAGCTTTAGAGTCTAAGGCTAGTGTTATTTTAATTAATAAAAAGGTAGACTGCCCTAAAGGCAAAGCATTGTTGATTTCAGATGATCCCTTTAGAGATTTTAATAAACTAACAACATTCTTTCAACCCTTTGTACCAAGTAGTCAGACAATTGCTGCTACAGCGAAGATTGGTAAAGACACTGTTATTCAACCCAATACCTTTATAGGTAATAATGTAGAGATAGGTGATAATTGCCTTATTCATTCAAACGTTACTATTTATGATAATTGTATTGTAGGTAATAATGTTACCATACATGCAGGTAGTGTTTTAGGTGCTGATGCATTTTATTATAAAAAACGACCTGAAGGTTTTGATAAGCTAATATCTGGCGGAAGAGTTGTTTTGAAAGACAATGTAGATATTGGGGCTCTTTGTACAATAGATAGAGGTGTAACTGGTGATACAACCATAGGATTTGGCACCAAGCTAGATAATCAAGTTCATGTGGGTCATGATACTGTAATAGGTGAGAAGTGTTTAATTGCTTCGCAAACCGGTATAGCAGGTTGTGTAATTATCGAAGATGAAGTTACGATTTGGGGACAAGTGGGAACCAATAGTGGAATAACAATTGGTGCAAAAGCGGTAATAATGGGTCAAACCGGAGTTACAAAATCAGTGAAAGGTGGTAAGAGTTATTTCGGTACTCCCATCGAAGAATCACGTGAAAAGTTGAAACAATTGGCATATATCAAGAAGATTCCTGAAATAATTAAAAAAATGGATAAGAAATAAGGGTGTAAATGCTATAAAAGTCATTAACAACTTATATTTTTGTTCTAATCAAAAATAAAACTACAGTAGTATGAGCGTATTAGTAAATAAGGATTCAAAAATAATCGTACAAGGTTTCACTGGTAGTGAAGGTACTTTCCATGCCGGACAGATGATTGAGTACGGTACTAATATCGTAGGTGGTGTTACTCCCGGTAAAGGAGGACAAGAGCATTTAGGAAAACCTGTATTCAACACGGTTTCTGAAGCTGTTGAGAAAGTAGGTGCAGATACTACTATCATATTTGTTCCACCAGCTTTTGCTGCAGATGCCATTATGGAAGCTGCCGAAGCAGGTATTAAAGTTATTATTACAATTACAGAAGGTATTCCTGTTGCCGATATGGTTAAGGTTGCCAACTATATTAAAAATAGAGATTGTCGTTTAATCGGCCCTAACTGTCCTGGTGTTATTACTCCGGGTGAAGCTAAAGTTGGTATTATGCCAGGTTTCGTTTTCAAAGAAGGTAATGTTGGTATCGTATCTAAATCAGGTACATTAACTTATGAAGCTGCTGATCAAGTAGTACGTCAAGGTTTAGGTATTACAACTGCAATCGGTATTGGTGGTGATCCGATTATTGGAACGACTACTAAAGAAGCTGTTGAGCTTTTGATCAATGACCCAGAAACTAAATGTGTGGTTATGATTGGTGAAATTGGTGGTCAGTTAGAAGCAGATGCTGCTCAGTGGTATAAAGCAAGTGGAAGTAAAAAACCAGTTGTTGGTTTTATTGCTGGTGAAACTGCACCTGCTGGTAGAACAATGGGCCATGCTGGCGCAATTGTTGGTGGTAGCGATGATACTGCTCAAGCTAAAAAACGTATCATGAGAGAATGTGGAATTCACGTTGTAGATTCTCCTGCAGAAATTGGCTTGAAAGTAAAAGAAGTAATGGGTTAAGAACTCATATTTTTCATATAAAATCCCGTTTATAGCGGGATTTTTTTTAGCCTATAAATTAAACAAAAGGTATATTTGGTAAACTTCGGTTTTAAATAACGGACTTATGAAATTATTACAAGATAAAAACGTCATCATTACAGGAGCAAGTAGAGGAATTGGTATGGGTATTGCCAAGGTTTTTGCCGATCACGGTGCAAATGTTGCATTTACTTATAGCTCTAGTGAAGCTCCAGCTTTAGAATTAGAGAAAGAATTGAAAGCAAAAGGTGTTAATGCCAAGGCTTATAAAAGTAATGCAGCTAGTTTTAAAGAAGCGGAAGAATTAGTAGCTAAGGTTTTAGAAGATTTTGGTGGAAGAATTGACGTATTGATTAATAACGCCGGTATTACAAAAGATAATCTGTTAATGCGTATGTCAGAAGCTGATTTTGATGCCGTTATCGATATCAATTTAAAATCTGTTTTCAATATGACGAAAGCAGTTCAAAGAACCTTATTAAAGCAACGTAGTGGCTCTATCATCAACATGAGTAGTGTTGTTGGGGTAAAAGGTAACGCTGGTCAAACAAATTACGCGGCTTCTAAAGCTGGGATGATTGGCTTTACAAAATCTGTGGCTCTTGAATTAGGTTCTAGAAACATAAGATGTAACGCTATCGCACCAGGTTTCATCGAAACTGAAATGACCGATAAATTAGATGAGAAAACTGTTCAAGGTTGGAGAGATGGTATTCCTCTAAAACGTGGTGGTTCTACTGAAGATATAGCAAATGCTTGTCTTTTCTTTGCATCAGATTTGTCTGGTTATGTTACTGGTCAAGTATTGAATGTTGATGGTGGTATGCTAACCTAAATCAAAAAACAAACTCTGGAGGAACGCTATTTTTTTGATTCCTTTTTAAGAACAACTTTAGTTAATACATGGAAAGCATAACGGTATTGTATATTATTCTTGCTGCAATTGTAGCATTGGGTATCGTTGTTTTTCAATACATATATAAGCAGAAGGCTAAAAGTAAAATTAATTTGCTTTTAGCCTTTTTGCGTTTTACAGGTATATTCGGGTTGTTACTTTTACTAATCAATCCGCAGTTCTCACAAAAATCATACACCTTAGAGAAGCCTAATTTGGTGATATTGGCTGATAATTCTACATCTATTGAAGAAAGTGCAACGCAACTAAATGAAATACTATCTGAAATTAAGTCATCAGAAGATATAGCAGATAGATTTAAAGTTGCCGATTATAGGTTTGGGACTGACCTACATATTTTTGATAGTCTTTCTTTTCAAGAAAAAAATACGAATATCTATAAGTCGCTATCGGCATTAGAAGATGTATATGCAAGTGAACAGACGGTTACTATTCTATTATCTGATGGAAATCAAACTATTGGGCAAGATTATAGCTATTTTAAATCTGATGAAAATAATAGTATCTACACGGTAGTTTTAGGTGACACTACTAAATACAAAGACATTTCGGTCGGGTCAATTCAAACTAATAAATACGCTTTTTTAAAGAATAAATTTCCGTTAGAAACCTTTGTTTCATATCAAGGGAGTAGTGCTGTGTCCGCAACTGTATCTATTAAAATGAATTCTAAAGTTGTTCATAAGGAGGTTGTGAAATTACATTCTCAGAATAATTACAAACCCATTTCTATTGAGGTTGAGGCGAATTCAGTGGGAATTAAAAATTTGGTCGTTGAAGTTTCTCAGTTGCCAGAAGAACGAAATATAAAAAATAACCGCAGAACTACAAGTATTGAAGTAATCGATGAGAAAACTAAAATTGCTTTAATTTCAGATATTCTGCATCCAGATTTGGGGGCTCTTAAAAAAGCTATTGAAAGTAATGAGCAACGAGAAGTTTCAATTTTAAATTCTAATGTAGCTAATACTATTTTAGAGGATATTGATTTGTTTATATTTTATCAGCCTACAGCTAGATTCAAGAATTCTTTTGAATACGCCAAAAGTAAAAATGCAAATAGCTTTATCATAACCGGTACTCAAACAGATTACTCATTTTTGAATAACGCCGATGTCCCTTTTGAAATTGAGAATGGTTATCCGCAGCAAGAAGTGTTCGGTTTATTAAATAATGCTTTTACAAAGTATGATATTTCAAAATTTGATGTAACTGATTTTCCACCTTTAATAAGTGATGCTGGTCCTATTCTTATTACTTCACCATATGAAGCTTTATTGGGTACTCAAATAAAAGGATTGAATATTCAGCAACCTTTGTTGTCGGTAATGGAGAAAAATACTCAGAAAAGCGCGCTTTTAATAGGAGAGAACCTTTGGAAATGGAGAGTGCAAACGTTCAGAAATACAAATGAATTTGTCAATTTCGATGAGTTTATTGGTAATCTAATTCGGTATCTAACTAGCTCAAAGAACAAATCTAGACTAAACGTTGAATATGAAAAGGTATCCGAGGGTAGTAGCAATACGGTGATAACGGCGACGTATTTTGATGAAGCGTTTTTATTCGACCCAAACGCAAAAGTGAAAATTAAAGTAACGAACACAGAAAATAACAAGGTTCAAACGAATCCAATGGTTTTAAAGAATGGATATTTCGAAGCAGACTTATCTAATTTAATGGCTGGTTCTTATGAATTTATTGTTTCGGTAGAAAATGAATCTAAATCGGAATCGGGAAGTTTTGTTATTTCGGAATTTGATATGGAAAATCAGTTTGTATCAAGCGATAATGTAAAGTTGGAGAAATTGGCTGTTAACTCTGGTGGAAAACAGTTTTATCCTTCTCAAATAGAACAGTTACTGCAGGATTTGAAAGAAAGTGATGCTTATGTGCCTACCGAGAAAAGCACTGAAAATATCGTATCTTTGATTGATTTCAGAATGCTTTTGGCAATTATAGTTTTTGCCTTTGCAGCAGAATGGTTTATCAGAAAATATAACGGATTAATTTAAATAGACATTAATGGATAAGTTACCTAGGATTGCGTTACCCGCAATATTTATTTTTATTGTAGTAATTATTGCAATTTCAAAATCAACAGTTACAATAGACTCTGGTCAAGCAGGTGTTTTGTACAAAACTTTTGGCGGGGGTGTAGTGACTGATCAGCCTCCAATGGGCGAAGGATTTCATCTTGTAGCACCATGGAATAGGGTGACAGTGTATGAAGTAAGACAACAAGAAGTTCTTGAAAGTATGAATGTATTATCAAGTAATGGTTTGGATATTAAATTGGAAGCTTCTGCTTGGTTTGAACCTATTCGTAATGATTTAGGAAAATTGCATCAAGAGAAGGGTACGGAATATATACAACGTGTATTATTGCCAACCATACGATCTGCTGCACGTTCAGTAGTTGGGCGTTATACGCCAGAACAATTATATTCTAGCAAAAGAGATGCTATTCAACAAGAAATTTTTGATGAGACTCAAAAAATTGTATCTGGTCAGTACATTCAATTAAATGAAATATTGGTTAGGGATGTAACGTTACCGCCAACTATTAAAGATGCAATTGAAAGAAAATTAAAGCAGGAACAAGAGTCTTTAGAATATGAGTTTAGACTGGTTACTGCTAAGAAAGAAGCAGAAAAAGTAACTATTGAAGCGCAAGGTAAAGCAGATGCTAACCGTATTTTGAGTGCTTCATTGAATGATCAAATTTTGAAAGATAAGGGTATAGATGCTACATTAAAATTAGCGGAATCACCAAATTCAAAAGTGGTTATCGTTGGTGGTAGCGATGGTCTTCCTTTAATTTTAGGGAATAACTAAAACACGTTGTTAATTATTTTTGTTTCATTTTAAACTTTTGTTTTGTGAAATGAAAAATACCTTTTACTTTTACAGTATCATGAAAAACAGAACTACACATCATCATTTCCATATTCACGCTTAGGCGAGGTAGGAATGTATTGTAGTAGAACAACATATTTTAAAACCCGTTTGAGCAATCAAACGGGTTTTGTATTTAAATCTCTTTTGGTTGCCAAGCATTAAATTAAGAAAATGACTAAAATTAGAATTGCTATTCAGAAATCGGGAAGACTTAATGAGGAATCCCTTCAAATTTTAAAAGACTGCGGTATTTCCATAGATAATGGTAAGGATCAGTTAAAGGCTTCTTCAAGAAATTTTCCAATGGAAGTTTTCTATCTAAGAAATGGAGACATCCCTCAATATTTAAGAGATGGAGTGGTAGATATTGCTATCATTGGTGAAAACGTATTGATTGAAAAAGGAGAAGATATTTCAGTTGCTGAGAAATTAGGCTTTTCAAAATGTAAAGTATCCTTAGCGGTGCCAAAGTCTGTTAAGTATAATTCGGTAAAGGATTTTGAAGGCAAACGTATTGCAACATCTTATCCAAATACAGTATTAAACTATTTGAAAGAAAAAGGCGTAAAAGCCGATTTACATATTATTAGTGGTTCTGTTGAAATTGCACCTAATATTGGGCTCGCCGATGCTATTTGTGATATCGTTTCTAGTGGTAGTACATTATTTAAAAACAACTTGAAAGAGGTTGAAGTAATGTTGAAAAGTGAAGCTGTTTTGGCAGTATCACCAAAGATAAATGAAGAGAGAAAAGAACTTCTTGAAAAGTTACAGTTTAGAATTCAGTCTGTTTTAAGAGCTAGAGGTTCTAAGTATGTGTTGCTTAATGCACCAAACGATAAATTAGACGGAATTCTAAAACTTTTACCAGGTATGAGAAGTCCAACAGTATTGCCATTGGCAGATGAAGGTTGGAGCTCGGTACACACTGTAATCAATAAAGATAAATTCTGGGAAGTAATTGACGAATTGAAGAAAGCCGGAGCAGAAGGCATTCTTGTTTGCCCAATTGAGAAAATGGTATTGTAATTAAGCTTTTAGCTATTAGCCTTTCGCTATTAGCTATTGTAAATGATTATTTTTTGCCATGAGCGAACAGCTTAAGGCTAATAGCTAGTTAAAGAAATGAATAAAATATATAATCCTAAAAGACAAGATTGGAAAGACGTTCTTATGCGTCCGACCCAAACTGTTGCCGATATTGAAGGATTGGTCAACACTATTTTTGATGAAGTTAAGCTTGGTGGTGATAGTATCTTAAAAAAGTATACAACGGAGTTTGATAAGGTAAATTTAGATGGTCTTTTGGTTTCAGAAAATGAAATTAAAGAAGCCAAAACATTGGTTTCAGAAGACCTTAAAACCGCTATTCAACTAGCGAAATCGAATATCGAAGTATTTCATACTGCTCAGAAAACGGGTAGGGTTGAAGTGGAAACCACAGCGGGAGTTTCTTGTTGGCAAGAAAAAAGACCGATACAGAAAGTGGGATTGTATATTCCAGGAGGTACAGCTCCCTTGTTTTCTACCATTTTGATGCTAGCAGTACCGGCTACTATTGCAGGTTGTAATGAGATAGTATTATGTTCTCCTCCGGATAAGGAAGGGAAACTGAATCCTGCTATTTTGTATACAGCGGATTTATGCGGGGTAACAAAAATTGTAAAAGTAGGGGGAATTCAGGCAATCGCTGGGATGACTTTTGGCACTGAAACCATACCGCAAGTGTATAAAGTTTTCGGACCAGGAAATCAATATGTAACCGTAGCAAAGCAAATTGCAACAAAGCACGGTGTTGCTATAGATATGCCTGCAGGTCCTTCTGAATTATTGGTTGTTGCCGATGATACTGCAAATGCGGCTTTTGTGGCTTCCGATTTATTGAGTCAGGCAGAACATGGGGTCGATAGTCAAGTGATTTTGGTTTCTACTTCTAAAGAAATGATTGATGCAGTGGAGAAAGAGGTTGCGCTTCAATTAGAAGATTTACCACGTAAAGAAATCGCCAGACAAGCAATTGCAAATAGTAAATTGATTTACGTTGATAATGATCAAGATGCTATTGATTTAATAAATGAATACGGACCAGAGCACTATATTGTTTGTGTAGAAAATGAAGATTTCTATATCGATTATACGCTGAATGCGGGTTCTGTTTTTATTGGTAATTATACTCCTGAGAGTGCCGGTGATTATGCTTCTGGCACGAATCATACTTTACCAACAAATGGATATGCTAAGCAATACAGTGGTGTAAACCTTGATAGTTTTATGAAGAGTATGACTTTTCAGAAAATTACAAAAGAAGGTATTCAAACAATTGGTAATGCTATTGAACTGATGGCAGAAGCAGAAGGTTTACAAGCGCATAAAAATGCAGTAACATTAAGATTAAATAGTTTAAATTAATGTCATTTCAGCTAAGCTCAATGACCAACACCATATTGAACTGATGAGTTTCAATTTAGATAATATAACAAGAGAAAACGTAAAGGGCTTGAGTCCGTATTCTTCTGCGCGGGACGAATATGTATCCGATGGTTCAACTATGGTTTTCTTAGATGCAAATGAGAATCCGTTTGAAAACGGAGTGAATCGGTATCCTGATCCTCAACAAAGAGGCTTAAAAGCGATATTGGCTGAACAGAAAGGTATAAAGGAAGAAAATATTCTTTTAGGTAATGGTAGCGATGAAGTTTTAGATTTGTTGTTCAGGGCTTTCTGTGAGCCTAAACAAGATAATATAATAACGCTTCCACCTACATACGGAATGTACAAAGTACTTTCTGGTATTAATCTAGTAGAAAATAGAGAAGTCTTATTGACGAATGATTTTGAGCCTAATGTTGAAGAAATCTTAAAAACGATTGATAGCAATACGAAACTATTGTTCATCTGTTCACCTAATAATCCTACGGGAAATAGTTTTTCAACTAAAGCTATTGAAGAACTGTTGAACTCTTTCAGCGGACTAGTTGTTATTGATGAAGCATATATCGATTTTTCATCCGAAGAAAGCTGGACATCAAAACTAAATGAATATCCGAATCTAATTATCACTCAAACCTTATCTAAGGCTTATGGTATGGCGGGTATACGATTGGGTATCTGTATTGCATCCGCAGAAATTATTGCTGTAATCAATAAGATTAAACCTCCGTATAATGTAAATCAACTTACGCAAGAGAAAGCAACTTCTCGTGTTTTGGATATAGATGCTGTAAAGAACGAAGTGAGTCAGATTTTAGCGGAACGAGCAAAATTAGAAGAGGCTCTAAAAACCGTTTCATTTGTTGAAATAATTTGCCCTACAGACGCAAACTTTATTTTGACAAAAGTTGATGATGCTACGCTTCGCTATAATCAATTATTGAAAAAGGGAATTGTGGTACGGAATCGTACCACACAACCATTATGCGCAAATACACTGAGATTTACAGTAGGTACATCCAAAGAAAATAATAGTGTAATTACAGCTTTAAAAGAATTATCCAAGTAATATGGGAAATAAAAAAAGAGTACTATTTATTGATCGTGATGGAACCATAATCAAAGAAACCGTAGATGAGCAAATAGATGCATTTGAGAAAATGATATTCTATCCAAAGTCATTCACTTTTCTTGGTAAAATTGCCAAAGAACTTGATTATGAGTTGGTGATGATTACCAATCAAGACGGATTGGGAACAGATGTTTTTCCTGAAAACACCTTTTGGCCGGTGCATAATTTCATATTAAAGTCTTTTGAAAATGAAGGCGTCGTTTTTGATAAGGTGTTTTTAGATAGAACTTTTCCACATGAAAATGCTGATACTAGAAAACCTGGTACTGGTTTACTGACCGAGTATTTTTCTGATGAATATGATTTAGAAAATTCTTATGTAATAGGTGATAGATTAACCGATATGGAATTGGCTAAGAACTTAGGCTCTAAAGGTATTTTCATAAATGATGAGACCAACTTGGGTACGGGTGAAATTACGGTAAAACGTGATGAACTAGATAGCCATATTGCTATTGAAAGCAATGATTGGGAGAAGATTTATGAGTTCTTGAAATTGAATGACAGAACGGCTGAAATTCATAGAAAAACTAATGAAACTGATATTGCCATAAAACTGAACCTAGATGGTACTGGTAAAAGTGATATTAAAACCGGATTGGCATTTTTTGACCATATGCTAGATCAATTGGCTCGTCATGGGCAAATGGATCTGATGATAAAGGTAGATGGTGATCTAGAAGTTGATGAACACCATACTATAGAAGATACAGGTATTGCGCTTGGTGAAGTATTTCATATGGCCTTAGGAAATAAATTAGGTATTGAACGATACGGATTCTGTTTACCAATGGATGATTGTCTAGCGCAATCTGCCATAGATTTTGGTGGCAGAAATTGGTTAGTCTGGGATGCAGACTTTAAGCGTGAAATGGTGGGTGATATGCCTACAGAAATGTTTCATCATTTCTTTAAATCGTTCACTGACGGAGCAAAAGCAAACCTAAATATTAAGGCAGAAGGTACCAACGAACATCATAAAATTGAAGCAATTTTTAAAGCTTTTGCAAAAAGTATAAAAATGGCGGTTAAAAGAGATGTTGAAAAAATGGTTTTACCAAGTACCAAAGGAGTATTATAAAGTACGAGGTGTGAAGTTATAAGTACAAAGTAATGCAAGATTTAAAAAAACGAACTAAACAATTTGCTGTAGATTGTTGGTTATTCTGCAAACAAGTTCCGCGGTCAAGAGAATTGGATGCTTGGGTAAGACAATTAATAAGAAGTTCTAGCTCAGTTGGTGCAAATTATAGAGCTTCACAAAGAGTAAAATCTACCGCTGATTTTATAAATAACTAAAGATTGTTGAAGAGGAAATTGATGAATCTGCATATTGGTTAGAACTGTTTTTAGAAGTTAATTCTGAAAGAAAAGAAGAGATAATTATATTACACAAAGAGGCTAAAGAACTTTTGGCAATTATTGTAGCCTCAATAAAAACGTCACGAGCAAATAGAATTTAAAGAAATGAAAAATACTATAAACACTTTGTACTTTGTACGTTTAACCTTGTATCTGAGCTTATGAAAATTGTAATAATAAATTACGGAGCAGGAAATATTCAGAGTATCAAATTTGCTATAAAACGCTTAGGTTACGAGGCTATTTTAAGTAATGATGTTTCTGAAATACAGAGTGCTGATAAAGTAATATTTCCAGGAGTAGGTGAGGCGAGTAGCGCTATGCACAAACTTCGTGATAGCGGATTGGATAAATTAATTCCCACATTGAAGCAACCTGTTTTAGGTATTTGCTTAGGTATGCAATTAATGTGTCATTCGTCTGAAGAGGGAAACACAACAGGACTCGGAATCTTTGATGTTGATGTCGTAAAGTTTGATAATACAGTAAAGGTTCCACAGATTGGATGGAATCAGATTACAAATTTGAAATCTGAATTATTTAATGGTATTGAAGAAAAAGAGCATATTTATCTAGTGCATAGTTTTTATGCGCCATTGTGTTCTGAAACAATTGCTGAATGTACTTATGGTTTAGATTATAGTGCTGCATTGAGAAAAGATAATTTTTACGGTACTCAGTTTCACCCAGAGAAATCTAGTGACGTAGGGGAGAAGATTTTAGAGAATTTTTTAAAAATGTAATGAAGCAAGATTATTTTATTTCAACTGATAAAAACCTTGTCAATGTAGATGCAATTCAACAGTTTATTGCTAATTCATATTGGGGTGACAATAGAACATTAGAAGAAGTAAAAACAACGATTGAAAACTCTTACTGTTTTGGAATATACACTAAAGAAAATGATCAAATTGGCTTTGCCAGAGTAGTCACCGATTATATTTATTTCGGATATTTTATGGATGTGATTATTCTAGATAAATTTCAAGGTAAGGGTTATGGTAAGATTTTAGTGAAAGCGATGTTAGAAGATACTACCATTAAAAAACTTAAAACATTAGCATTAAAAACTAAAGATGCCCATTTGTTATATGAGCGTTTCGGATTTAATAAAATAGGAGATTCACCATTGTGGATGTCTGTTGATAAACAAATTTTAGATTAAAGAATGAGAATTATTCCTGCTATAGATATCATTGATGGTAAATGTGTCCGCCTTTCTAAGGGAGACTACGATACCAAAAAAATATATAATGAGAACCCGTTAGAGGTAGCTAAAGAATTTGAGGCACACGGTATTAAGCATCTGCATTTAGTGGATTTAGATGGTGCAAAATCTAAACATATCGTCAACCATAAAGTTTTAGAGCAGATTGCCTCGCAAACAGGTTTACAAATTGATTTTGGAGGTGGATTAAAAACTGATGACGATTTACGTATTGCTTTTGAAAGTGGTGCTAGACAAATTACTGGTGGTAGTATTGCAGTAAAAGATCCTAAAACTTTTCTTGGTTGGATAGAAAAGCATGGTGCTGATAAAATAATATTAGGTGCAGATGCTATGGATGAAAAGGTAGCTGTTTCTGGTTGGCTAGAAGAGTCAAAGGAAGAATTGATTCCATTTATACAATCATATCAACAAAAAGGAATTCAATATGTAATTTGCACTGATATTAGTAAGGATGGTATGTTAGAAGGTCCGTCTTTTGATTTATACAAGAAGATAATTGCACAAACAGATGTCAGTCTGAGCGCAGTTGAAGACCAATCTGTGTTACAAATAAAATTAATTGCCAGTGGCGGAATATCAACTTTTGATGAATTACCTAAATTAGCAGAAATGGGTTGTGAAGGCACCATTATCGGTAAAGCTATTTATGAAAATAGAATAAGCTTAAAGCAATTAGAAACATATATTTTAGGTAATGGATAAAGAAGAACGCTTAGTTGAAGAAATTGTTGAAAATGCGATGTACCGTATGGATGAAAGTACACGTATGATTAAGAAAAGTCTTTCTGAAATATCGGAAGAAGAAATTTGGCAGAAACCTAATGCTTCTTTAAACAGTATAGCTAATCTTATTTTACATCTGTGTGGTAATATGACACAATATGTAATTTCTTCTATAGGCGAGATCGATGATAATAGAAATAGAGATGCCGAGTTTTCTGTTAATTCAGGTCTAACAAAAGCAGAGTTATTACATAAGTTGGAAGATACGGTAGATTCCGTAAAACGTGTCATATTTGATTCTACAGCCGATAAGTTGATAAAAGTGAGATCTGTACAAGGAATGTCTTTTTCGGGGGTTGGTGCAATTATGCATGCCGTTGAACATTATTCATACCATACCGGTCAAATTGCTTTTTATGTGAAACTGATTAAAGAAAAAGATTTGGGATTTTATGACGGAGTAGATTTGAATATTAAAAATGAGTAATTAGTGCTTAATACTAAAAAAATATGCTTGCTAAGAGAATAATACCTTGTTTAGATATCAAAGATGGTAGAACTGTAAAAGGTGTCAATTTTGTTGACTTACGTGATGCGGGTGACCCTGTTGAGTTGGCTGAAATTTATAGTCGCGAAGGGGCAGATGAATTGGTGTTCTTAGATATTTCGGCAACGGAACAGAAAAGAAAAACATTGGCAGATTTAGTGTATCGCGTTGCAGAAAAAGTTAATATTCCGTTTACTGTTGGTGGCGGAATTTCTTCTGTTGAAGATGTAGATATTTTGCTGCATAACGGAGCGGATAAGGTTTCAATAAATTCATCTGCCGTAAAGAATCCGCAGTTGATTAACGATTTGGTTGCCAAATTTGGGTCGCAATGTATTGTTGTTGCTATAGATGCTAAACAGATTGATGGAGAGTGGATAGTGCATTTGGTTGGAGGTAAACTACCGACCGACAGAAAATTATTTGAATGGGCAAAAGAAGTAGAAGAACGAGGTGCAGGAGAAATTCTCTTTACCTCAATGGATAATGATGGCACTAAAGACGGATTCGCAAATGAAGCATTGGCAAAATTGTCAACGGAGTTAAATATTCCAATAATTGCTTCAGGTGGTGCAGGTAACAAACAGCATTTTACTGATACTTTTGTTGAAGGTAAAGCAGATGCAGCTTTGGCGGCTAGTGTTTTTCACTTTAAGGAAATAGGTATTCAAGAATTGAAGACTGACTTGAAGAATAACGGTATTCCTGTTCGATTATAGTTTACAGTTTTTAGTAAACAGTATCACTGTTCAGTTTGCAGATTTGATAAGCGAAATGTCACTTCGACTACGATTAGTGACCGAGTGCAGTTGAAGGATTTGGTATACCAAACTTTTTAATAAAAATATAATGAAAAAAATAGGTCTTATTGGAGGAATCACCTGGCAGTCTACTAAATTGTATTATCAATTATTAAATAACAAAGTTGCTAAAATACTTGGTGATCAGAGTTCTTGTGAATGTATTATTGAATCGGTAAATTTTGCAGAGATATCTTCAAAACAAGCAAGTGGAGATTGGGATAATTTACATTCTCAAATGACAGATATTGCCGTTCGTTTAGAGAATGCGGGTGCAGATATCATTCTTATTTGTGCTAATACAATGCACCTTAGTGTTCCTGCGATCAAAGAAAAAATTACAGTTCCTCTTTTGCATATTGCAGAAGTTGCTGGCGAAGCTGTGAAACAAAAAGGTTGTAAGAAGGTATTATTACTTGGAACTAAGTATACAATGGAGCTTGATTTCTATAAAGAAATTTTAGAGAACCAATTTGGTATAGAAGTAATGATTCCCGATGAAAATGACCGCGAGATAGTTCATTCTATTATTTACACGGAGTTAGCCAAAGGTATAATTACTACAGACTCTAAACAACATTATTTAGATATTATAAAAAAGTCTGAAATTCAAGGGGCAGAAGGGGTGATTTTAGGTTGTACCGAAATACCTTTGCTAATTAAGCAAGAGGATTGTGACATTGTGGTTGTTGATACTACAGTAGAACATGCTTTTGCTGCAGTAAATTTTGCTCTTGATTAGTGTTGAGTTGGTTATATTAGTTTACGGTTTGTGAGCCTATTAAATGAAATATTATCCTAAGTGCAATCGAAGGTTTGGTTTAACGATAAGTATATCGTCTTTTAAAAAATATGATTAATAGAATTGAAATTGAATAAAAAGAATATGGAGTTTAATACACCTAATTGGGAGAAAATGAGTGACGGACTAGTACCTGTGATTATACAAGACGCACGTACGAAGAATGTATTGATGCTTGGCTACATGAATGGCGAAGCTTTGAAGAAAACTACTGATAGTGGTAAGGTTACATTTTTTAGTCGTTCTAAGCAGCGTTTATGGACTAAAGGTGAAGAAAGCGGAAACTTTTTGAATTTAGTTTCTATTAAAAATGACTGTGACGATGATTCACTTTTAATTACTGTAAATCCTGTAGGACCTACATGTCATACCGGTACAGATACCTGTTGGAAAGAAGAAAACAATTCACAATTCGGATTCTTTTCAGAGTTAGAAGATACTATTAAAGAAAGAAGAACTACTGCTGACGATAGCAAATCTTATGTAGCTTCTTTGTTTAAAAAAGGAATAAATAAAATTGCCCAAAAAGTAGGGGAGGAAGCTGTTGAAACTGTTATTGAAGCAATGGATGATAATGATGAGTTGTTCTTGTACGAGAGTGCAGATTTATTATTTCACTACTTAATGCTGTTACAGGCAAAAGGCTTTACACTTAAAGATATTGAAGCTGAATTAATGAAAAGGCAGAAATAGATTTTATAAGTTCAAATGATACGTTAACTGCTTTTGATGAAGTTTATCATTCTGCAGTAAACGTATCATTATCCTTGTCTTCGATCCAGTTGTATTCTATTTCCCAAGCTACATTTCTAGCAAAATCTAAACCGTGTCGGTCGGCTAAAAATCCTAAAGCCATATCCATACCTGCACTTACACCTGAAGAAGTATAATAATTTTCGTCTACTTTCCAACGAGCTTCTTTATCCCATTGCACCTCTGGTCCGTTGATAACGACCCATGCAAATGCACGTTTGTTTGAAGTAGCCTGCCTTTTATCTAAAAGTCCTGACTTTGCTAAAAGGGCACTTCCTGTACAGACGGTCATAACATATGTACTCGATAGACTTATATCTTTAATAGAAGTTATTAGCTTATCGTTATTTACTTCTACTCTCGTTCCTAAACCACCAGGAATTAAAAAGGCAAATGGCCTCTTATTGATATCTGCTAGTTTTTCTGTCATTATTGGGACTTGATGTCTATTGGTCACAATACCACCTTCAAGTGAATAGAATTTTAAAGTATATAAGTCGGTTAATCGTCCAAATATTTCAGCAGGCCCAAATACATCAAGGGTTTCATAGTTGTCGAAAAGCAAGAATGCAATTTCTTCTTTTTCAGTTGAATTCATTTGGCTAGAATTTTCTTGGGCAGTTACACTTGAACTGAGAATTAATACAACTAATATAGATTTTATAAGCTTAGTAAACATCTGCATAACTGTTATTTAAATAATTACCTAGAAGAAAATTTTCGTTCTAAAATAAGATAATTTTTAAATGAATCTATGGGATTACTTGTTGGTATTGTTTATAACTAGTATTATTATCAATACCATAATATATCAGCAGGAATTTTCAGGAATAAGGTGTCAAAATATCCGTTCCATGATAATATAATCTAAACCTTCCTTTCTGAAGGTGCTATCAGTGACTACCATTCCAAATTTTTTATAATAATCCACTTTACTTGTTCTGGCATTACACCAGATTCTTTTCAATGATTTCTTACCAGCAACTTGTATGATTTCATTTAGTAGTAAACTGCCATATCCTTTACCTTGGTGATTTTCTAATGTAGCAAATTTTCTAAATTGCGCTTCTTCGTCGGTAATAAATAAGGATACTATTGAAATTAATGTATTATCTAAATATAGTCCGTAATGTAGACCTTTGTTGTCATTAGGCAATTTTACGTAATCTAAAGGCTTAGTTGGCCACATTACCTGATGTCTGATCGGTAATGTTTCTTTAGAAGTGATTTGTATGATTTTTGAGTTCATAATTCTAGCGATGTCACGACCCAAATATACTTATGTATTTGATTTATTCAAGAACTAAACAATCTTGTACCTCACTAATTGAAACCCATTTAAATTTGATAGGTGAATACGCTTCTTGGCGTTTTTTGTTGTTAGTTGCTTTATTCTTAATGTAAACTTGATCATCTTCTGTAAATACATGCTGTGTATCGATAACTTCTTGCGAAAAGACTTTGGTAGGTTTCTTTTTTTTAATCATTGCACGTTTTTCTTATAACGGTTGCGCCCCATATTAAATATGCCAACCTTTATACCTATACCGGCCGAGAAACCATTTATACGGGTAATTCTAGTTGGAGGTAGATCTATTCTACTGGAAAAGCGATATTTTACTCCTGCCTCTAATTGTAAGTATCTTGAGATATTAAATAATGCGTTTATGCCAGGTTCGGCAACAAATACCGCATCAAAATCATCTTCGGTAAGGTCATCACCGTAGCTTTCATCGTCCTTAAATTTATTATCGATATAACCGACTGCACCTGCACCTAATAAAAGTGGAAAAGATAGGTTTACCCGTCTCTTGCTAAAAAATATGGGTTCTAAATGTAGACCGCCATAAACTGCGATCAGGTCTTCATTTCTTGAAAGACTATTATTATAAATATCTTGTTCAGAATATAAAAAATTACCAGCAAAACCAACTTCAAATTGCTGGTTGGCGACGTAGGCAATCTTTAGTCCGCCATTATATGCGTTTTTGTCATCAATTTCACCTAAGCCCATGTTTATGCCAACATAGACACCATGTACGACATTATTACGATCATTAAATTCTAGGTATTCGTCAGTTTCTTCTTGTCCGTAGCTTGTTAAAGCGGACATGAAAACTAATACTAGTAGGCTGATTTGTAGTGGTCTCATTACTGTTTGATTTTTGATTGATTACCTAATAGACAACCTAAGCAACAAATAGTTGCACCAAAAACCGATATTTTTTAACTAAAACCCAAATTTCTAAGATTTGTTGTGTAAGCTAACAGCTAATTCGTTTTATACTAGCTATTTGTAGTGTCATTTGCCCCCACGAGTCTAAACTTAATAATATACTTTTAAGCGATGTTCCGCGCTCACTTAAACCGTATTCTACTTTTGGTGGTACTACAGGGAAGACCTCTCGGGTAATCAATCCGTCTTTTTCTAATTCTCGCACGGTTTGGGTGAACATTTTATTAGATATGCCTGGAACTTTTTTCTGAAGTATACCTGAACGTAACGGACCATCTAATAGATTAAAAAGCACAATGGGCTTCCACTTTGTGCCAATTAAATTCATGGTATGATCTAACGGACAATAATTTTTTGAACTCATATTAAATATAACTATCTGTAAAACAGCAATTAACTTTTTTTGGTAACTATAGTACTTTTTGGTAAGTTATTGCCTATAAGGCAAATATAGATTTATTTTGTATTAAAATTAGAACTATGGATAAGAATAAAGAATACCCAAAATCATTTTCACATATTGGTATTACTGTACCAGATTTAGAGAAAGCAGTAGAATTTTATTCTGAGGTAATGGGATGGTACGTAATCATGAAGCCGTCTAAAATTAAGAAAGAGAAAGAAACGGCAATCGGTTTAATGTGTATTGATGTTTTTGGTAATGACTGGGAAGAGTTTGAAATTGCCCACATGTCTACATCTGATGGAATCGGAGTAGAATTATTCTCTTTTCCTCACGGAGTAAAGGAAGCACCAGAATTCAATCCGTTTAATACAGGTTTGTTTCATTTTTGTATACAAGACCCAAATATTGAAGACTTAGTTGCCAAAATAGTAGTACATGGTGGTAAAAAACGTATGCCAATTCGTGAGTATTATCCAAAAGACAAGCCTTACAAAATGTGTTATGTTGAAGATCCATTCGGAATCGTGTTTGAAGTATACACACACAGTTATGAATTAACCTATTCTTCTGGTGCTTATACGGAGTAACTATATTAAAAGTATAAAAGCGATTGATTACCAAGATGTAACCAATCGCTTTTATATTCATAGAGATACAGAATCTTTACTTCTCATCCATTTCAAGATAATACTCTTGTAGTGTGAAAAACGCTTTCTTTTTCATGCCTTGTTCAGAGATCAATCCTTTTCTGTTAAAATCATCTTGAATTCTACGTAAGGGGCGTCTTGATGAACGGAAATCCATTAAAATCCAAGGGGATAATCCTGTCATAAATTCGATATTTTTCATCATCTCAATATTCGATTTGAACAATGCATCTTGGTATTCTTCGGTCCATCTTTCATTTGCATCACCATGTAATCCGTATAAAGCACCCCCACCAATTTCACTCATGATCATTGGTTTATTGTAAGCGCTTGCCCATTTAATACTGCTGCAAGAATCTACATCACCATAGTACCATCCGCAATAATTATTAATACCAATAACATCAACTACTTCACCTAAAGGATCTTCAATTAAATTTCCATCATCACCTTTACCTTGGGTATCTAACGCCGCAGTAATCAATCTGGTGTTATCTAATTCGCGAGCTTTCTCAGCCAAATTGCTAATAAATGACAGTCGTGACTCACTTTCTGGTGTTTCATTTGCCATAGACCATAATATTACCGAAGCTCTATTTTTATCGCGTGAAATCATTTCGGCAAGTTGGTTTTCTGCATTGGCGTAGGTATCCTGATTCTCGAACTGAATAGTCCAATACACGGGGATTTCTGACCAAATTAAAAAGCCCATTTTCTCTGCTTCTTTCACCATTGCCTCAGAATGTGGATAATGTGCTAATCTTAGAAAATTACAACCTAATTCTTTTGCCCAATTTAAAAGTACTTTGCATTCTTCAACCGACACAACACGACCTGTTTTAAATGCGGCTTCCTCATGAATACTAATGCCTTTTAAGAATGTTTCCTTGCCATTGACCAATATTTTAGAGCCATCTGTTGAGATGTTTCTAAAACCTATATTATCGATTACTTTATCAGTACTGGTTTCAATAATTGCCTCATATAGTTTAGGAGAATTTGGGGACCATAAATTGGGTTTAGCATTGATTGCAAAAGAAGCTTTCCCATTTTTTAATGTAGCTAATACTGTTTTCTTAAGCTCTGGTATTTTAATGCTTACAGCGTCACCATTTGTAGAATTTGCTACAGTCACCCATCCACTGATTGTATTGGTCGTTCCTTTTTCTAATTGAACGGAGTAATCTTCAATATGGGTTTTAGGTACGTTTATTAAGTGAACGGATCTTGTAATACCACCATAATTCCACCAATCTTGATTTACTGTCGGTACATTTTCTTTTTTACGTTTGTTATCGACCTTTACTACAACAAAGTTATTGCCTTCAACAAGTTTATCGGTGACATTGAATTGAAACGGAGTGTAGCCACCAACATGTTTACCTAATTTTTCGCCGTTCAAATAAACGATTGCTTCGTAGTTTACGGCTTCAAAATATAGAAGGCTTTCTTGATCAGAAGTAGGGGTATAATTAAAATCTTTCTTGTACCACAATGTACCTTCATAGTAGTAAAGCTTATCCATTTGGGTATTCCAATCACCTGGAACATTTAATTGTAAACTGGTGTCGAAATTATATTCTATTAGGTCTGACGGAGATTGCATTTTTGCATTCTTGAAGTAGCCTTTATCATATTCTTGCAGCCTGTGATTATAGAATCCGTTTTCTAATGGATCTACGATAATATCCCATTTGCCATTTAGAGATGTTTTTTCTCTTGCATCTATATTTTGAAGTAAATCGGCATAATTAGCTTCTTGTGCAGTAGTTGCAATACTGAAAATAGTGAGTAGTATGAGTATACAATTGTTTAAGCTTTTCATTTGGTAAATTTGATTTTAGTTCTAAATCGAAATTTACCGTTTTAATTATATATAGCACTAATTTTAAAAAACAATCTTTTAAAGTTCTTTTAATAAAACCACTCCTTTTTTTCCAGAGATTGAAATTCTTCCTTTTCCATTCTTACCATAGACCGCATTAATTTCACGTAATTTTTTGCCTTTATCTAGCATTTTAGAATCAACATCATGAAATGATTTTGGTAAACGCACCAAGCCCTCTTCAAGTACCGCTGAGAAGTCATGTGGAAAATTGAGTATGTTTATACTAACCTCAGAAGATTCTTGTTCTAGTGTAATTCTAGAGCTAGCGGTAGGTATACTTTCTACCCATAGATCTGAAATCTTTAAATTTAAATCGATATCCTTTTTTAGGCTATGAATACGCAGCTTGCTGAATTTTATGTTTCCGTAAAGGGTACCTATTTCATTAATTTCAACTTCATCTTTGTTTGAGTAAAACTCTAAAGATTCTGCTTGTTGTAAATCTATATGGCTACCACTACTATTAAGGCGCATGGTATTCGAATGATCCATGTCTAAACCGCCATTACTTACATTTAGGTTAGCATAATTAATATTTTTGGCTCTCAACTTGCCATATTTAATGTTGATATCTGCTTTGTTCAGATTATCGTTCATCCACATATCGCCATGTTGCACATCTGCCTTTAAAATACCTGCCCAATCTTCTATAAGAACATCTCCGAATGTATTGACAATCTCTAACTCTGCTTTTTTAGGGAGGTATACAATATAATCTATCTGTACATTGCTTCGGTCAAAATCAAACGGATTCGCTTTATCGAACAGGTTAGTAAAAAAACCTGAGCTTTTTTCGCCTATTGAATAATTAACCGAGATAAACTTATCACTACGCCGTATTGCAGGGTTAATCCGTTTCAACAAATCATCTGCATTATCCTTTTTCTTATCTGTGACGGTTATATTTACGGTGATGGAGACTTCTTCTTTCGTCCATCCGTAGATATTGATATTGCCATATTTATTTTCTAAATGCAGCTCTCCCGAATTATTGAATGGGTAGGTCTTGGTGGTTTTTTTAGACACCTTTTCTTGCGCTAGGGCAGTAAAACCTAATACCATCGCCAAGGCGAAAAGCTTCAGTTTTTTACAAAGTATATCCATAATCGTCTTCTTTTATTTTAGATTCATTTAGCTGCTGTAATAGATTCTCTATGAGTTCTATGCGCTTTCTATAATTAGAAACTATGGCCGCAAGAACTTGCTCATTGTCTAGGTTATTCTGCATTTCAAGTTTCAGTTGTTCGTATTCTGTATCTAGTTCTACCATAAAAGATAAAAACTCCTCTTTATCTGCATCTGATAACTGATTGTTTTTTTGTACCAATTGCACTTGGTAAGACACCAAACCTTTATAATGCATATCTATATCTTGCAAATCTTGAGACACATAATTGGTTTCAGTAGTAGGGCTGGCAGAGAAAGAAAGGCCTACTAGTCCAGCAATACCTAATAGTATTAGAACACTTGCCGCAGTGCGTATTAGTGGTGATTTCCATAACGGAATCACTTGTTGTTTATCTGCGTTTAATTGCGATTCTATATTTCCCCAAATTTTTGCATGGTCAGCCTTGCGTTCATTAAAAAACTGTTTATTATCGCGAATATGTTTTTCAAATTGGTCCATTATAAGGTGTTTATAATTTCTACTAGTTTCTTTTTTGCTCTGTGGTACTGAGATTTAGAGGTTGATGTCGTTATCCCCAATACATCGCTTATTTCATTATGGTCAAAACCTTCTAATAGGTATAGATTAATAATTTGTTTGTAGCCTATTGGTAGTTTTTCAATACCCGATTTTACTTTTAGAATTTCCATAGCATCTACCTTCTCACATTCCACTTCTTCTGTTAAATGAAATTCATGATCATCCATCGTGGCAAGTGGTAATCGTTTTACTTTTAAATGATTGATGCTTTTGTTAATGACAATTCGCTTTAACCATGCACCAAAAGTAGACTCGTATTTAAACTTTTCTAAATTTCTAAAGGCATCTACAAAACTATCTTGTACAATATCTTCGGCATCTTCTTTAATTCCCAAAAATCGCATACTTATATTGTACATCGCATCTACGTAGAGCTCGTACAGTTGATACTGCGCGGTTCTATCGCCAGACTTGCTGCTTTCAACAAGGAATTGATGCGTAAAACGGATTTCGTTTTTCAATTAATTTTAGCCGTTGGTTGTACTCTAATTTCGGTTTCTATTGTAAAGACAACCAAAATTTGAGATAGTTGCATTTACTGTTATATATTATAAATATAATAGGGTTTTGAAGTTACTATCATTCATAGGTTTGAATGTTACAATTTTCTTAAAAAATGAACTTTGGTGCAACCTTCTTAAAAATAAGTTGTCAATTGTACATGTCTATCAATCAATTAAACAAACAACATGATTAAAAAAGGAAAGCGAAAAGTGCGCTTAAGGTGGCTTAGAGTCACAAGTTTTATTATTTTATTACTTACTTATACGTCAATGCTTGCTCAAGAAAACTATACCATTAGCGGTAAAATTTCTGACATTGACAACGGAGAAACCCTTTTTGGGGCATCCGTTTTTTTAGAGGGTACTACAATTGGTGTGGTTACCAATGAATACGGATTCTATTCTATTACTGCACCAGAAGGGGAGTACAGGTTGTTAATTACCTATATGGGCTATGCTGATATTAAACAAGATGTAAATCTTAATAGAAATCAGAATTTCAATTTCGAAATTTCTGAAACTTCCACGAAGTTAGATGAAGTAGAGGTCACGGCAGAGGAGTCTGAAATTGCCGTATTACGAAAACCAGAAATGAGTGTTCTTAAAATGAACATTGAAACGGTAAAACAAATGCCTGTTGTGCTGGGCGAAGTAGATATTCTGAAATCTTTACAGATGCTACCTGGCGTTACCAATAATGGTGAAGGTACAGGCGGGTTTCATGTTAGAGGTGGTGCCGGTGATCAGAACCTGGTATTATTAGATGAGGCTATAATTTACAATACATCGCACATGTTCGGTTTTTTCTCGGTCTTTAATGCAGATGCTATTAAAGATGTAAAATTGTATAAAGGTGGTATACCCGCAAGATATGGTGGTCGTGTTTCGTCTGTGTTAGATGTACGGCAGAAAGATGGTAACAGTAAACGATTTGCCGCAACTGGTGGTATCGGTATTATTTCTAGCCGCTTAGCATTAGAGGGTCCCTTATTTAAAGAAAAAGGGTCTTTTCTAATTGCCGGTAGACGTTCGTATGCCGACCTTTTATTAAAGGCTGCGGGGGAAGATAACAGCGTTAGTTTTTATGATTTAAACTTGAAGACAAATTATAAAATCAATACCAACAACAGACTTTTTCTTTCAGGATATTTTGGCAGAGATGCTTTTGAATTGGGAGAGAATTTTAGCAGTTCTTACGGAAACTCTACTGCCAACCTTCGTTGGAATCATATTTTTAATGATAAACTTTTCTCTAACCTTTCTGCTATTTATAGTAAGTACGATTATGATTTGGGTATTACCTCGGCAGAGTTCGACTGGGTTTCGTCTATCACAAATTATAATCTAAAGTATGATCTTAAATACTATTTCAGCGATAGATTTAAACTAGATTTTGGTGCAAGCGGAATTCATTATGAATTTGATCCTGGGGAGATTATTCCAACTTCAGATACCTCTGCAGTTAATCCGCTATTGTTAGATCGTAAAAAGGCTATTGAAAGTGGAGTCTATGTGAATGCCGAGCATAAATTGACAGATAAGCTAACGGCTCAATACGGATTGCGTTATAGTGCGTTTACAAGATTGGGTGGTCAACCCATGACGGAATACGCAAATAACCAACCAGTGGTCTATAATTCAGACTTAGGTATTTATGAGCGTGGAACAGTAATAGGGGAGACGGTCTATGAAAAAGGTGATGCTATTAAAACTTTTGGAAATTTAGAACCTAGAGCTTCACTTGCCTATACAATTGATGATAATTCTTCATTAAAAGCTGGTTTTTCTAGAGTGGCTCAATACATTCACTTATTATCGAATACTTCTTCCGCAACTCCTTTAGATGTTTGGGCACCCAGCGGACAATATATCGACCCACAACTATCTAATCAATATGCGCTTGGGTATTTTCGAAACTTTAAGAACAAAGCATATTCTATGGAGGCGGAAATCTATTATAAGAATACCGATAATAGAATTGATTATATAGATGGGTCAGATTTAATTGGTCAGAATACGATTGAAACCGAAATTTTAACAGGAGAATCTAGAGCATACGGATTAGAGCTGTTATTTCGTAAAAATGAGGGGAAATTTACAGGATGGATTGCTTACACGCTCTCTAAATCTGAACAAAGAACTCCCGGTGGTAGTGCTGGCGGACTAGGTATTAATGATGGTAATTGGTATAACACTCCGTATGATAGAACTCATGATATTTCTATCTCTGGATCTTATCAATTAAATGACAAATGGAGTTTTGGAACCAATCTTGTTTTTCAAACAGGTAGACCCGTTACGTACCCAAATGGTCAGTATGAGTATGAGGGCGTTTCCATTGCCAGTTATGCCGATAGAAATTCTGATAGATTGCCGGCATATCACCGTCTAGATTTATCTGTAAATTATAAACCGAACAAAAAGCCCGATGCTAAATTAAAGGGGGAGTGGGTTCTAGGTATCTACAATGCCTATAACCGAAAGAATGCAGCTTCTGTTTCTTTTGGGCAGAATATTGAAACCGGAGCAAATGAAGCTACTAGAACTGCTATTTTCGGTATTGTACCATCTATCACTTATAACTTTAAATTTTAAATCGATGAAAAACTATATAAAACTATTTTTAGCAGTATTTACTATAAGCATAGTGAGCTGTGAAGATGTGATCGATGTTGATGTACAGACCGATACTTTGCGTTTGGTGGTAGAAGCTTCTTTAGATTGGGAAAAAGGTACTACCGGTAATGAACAAACCATAACGTTACGTACTTCTACACCATTTTTCGATACCCAAAGTACAGAGGTAGTTGGGGCACAGGTATCGGTAACCAATGATGTTAATGGAGAAGTTTATCTCTTTACAGACCAAGTTGATGGTACTTATACTACCGATACGTTCAATCCGCAATTAGAAGCTAGTTATACCTTAGAAATTATTTATGACGGACAAACATATACTGCAAATGACACCATGAACCCTGTACCTGATATTACCGATATTTATCAAGATACAAAAGACGGATTTGATGATGAGGCTATTGAGTTGCATATTGTATTTACTGATTTTGAAGAAGAAGGTGATAACTACTTTTTTAAGTTTGAAAGAGCACCTGATTTATTACCAACATTAGAAGTTGGAGATGATGAATTTATAAACGGAAATGAAGTAGATTGGTGGTATGAAATTGGCGATGATGAAGAAGGTGTGATAAAACCATTAGCGCCTGGTGACGTTGTTGACATAAATATGCATAGTATTTCTAGACCTTACTATAATTATATGGATATCGTAATTGATCAACTGGGCGGAGTAGGTATTTTTGAATCTACACCAGTCGATGTAAAAGGAAATTGTATTAATACCACCAACCCAGATAATTACGCTCATGGCTATTTTAGGGTTACTCAGAAAAATACGGTAATCTATACGGTAGAGTAGAAAGGGTATTGATATCAAAAGAAAACCAAGCGCTAAAGAATTTAGGGCTTGGTTTTTTGGTTTTCTAATTTGATTCAATTACATAACATACACTGATAAGTTTATAATATTTGTTCGGTTTAAAAATAAACTTTATAAGAATTTCTAGTAAATTCTTTGCCTTAAGGAATAACGATAATACTTTTTTTGTTTTACTGTTATTGGCAATCGTAACTAATGAGTTTTTATTTTTCCGTCCTCTTGGAATAATATTCTAATCGTGTTTTATAGTAAGATGAATTTCCATTTACTTTGATAATAGAACCTTGACTCTTTTTGTTTAATTTTAATCTATAATATTTGGGAAAAGAAGTTGAAGAAGATATTATCATACAATTTTTATTCAAGCTATTATCTATACAGATTTGAGACTTAACTTTGGTCGGTATTTTTAATTCTATTTTGGAGTTTCTTTTCAACTTATACTCAACTTCATTTAGTGAAAAATCAAGTATTTCTTTTATTTCTTTACCAAAATCTCTGAATACAATTATAGTTGCTAAATCAGCTTTTGTTTCTATTGTTTGCGGATTATTTTTAAAGTCTCTAGAATTATAATTGTAGGCTTCCCCTTCTTGTAGGCTTCCCTAAAAATAGGACAGTTCATAATTCGAATTTACTAACTTTAAATTCAAACTGTCACGATGAAAAA
>NZ_JAUOPN010000017.1 GCF_030547005.1 Maribacter sp. 1_MG-2023
GAATAGTAAAAGAGTACAATGGGCATCATCAAGAAATCATACCCATTAAAATAGTTACAACAAACATTCATCAATCAATAATTTATCAATCACTCGACTAATCACCGAATCTAAAAACGAATATCATGAGAAATTTTCAAAGAGTATTACCTATAACCTCAGTTAAGCATAATTTATTGAATGCTATAAAAGACAAGCAGAGAAAACTATTATCTATTGAAAGACATTTAGCATTCTAATAGTAACAGAGATATGAATTCATCACTCATATCTCTTTTTACGTGCATATTTTTTTAGATGATACAGGCACTAAATTCTCTGTAATACGGTTATAATCGTATACGATATATTATATTTGATGTATGCTGGTTAAAATAAATTTAAGAGATCAAGTGCGCGATTACCTATTGTCAGAAATGATTACTGGTAATTTAAAAACAGGTAAGACCATCAACTTAGCTGCGCTTGCGCGTTATTTGAATGTTAGCGTAACTCCAATACGAGAGGCGTTAACACAATTGCAACAGGCACATATTATTAAGGCTATACCCAATAGAGGGTTCATAATCGCTGAACTTGATGTTGAAGAAGCGGAAGACTTATATGAACTAGTAGCGAACTTAGAGGTGATGGCTATTGAAAATACGGAGTTTAGTCAAAAAGATATCGTTGATTTAAAGAATCAACAAGAGGTTTTTGAAAATGCAACAAACGCTATCGATAGAATTCAGGCAGATTTAGAATTTCATAGATTATTGACTCAAGGATATAAAAACAAATTGGCGCTTAAAATTCTGCATGATTTAAAGACACGCATCTTCTTTTATGAGCGTGCCTTTACCAATGATGAAACTTTCTACAACAAATCTGACAATCAGCATGATTCTATTATTTCTGCAATAGCCGATGACAATGTACCAACAGCTTCCCTCCTATTAAAAATGAATTGGATGCTTATTTTAAATTACGCGCAAAAGAAACTTACTGAATAGAGAATTTACTCTAATTCTTGTATCAACTCTTGGGCAGATTGGGTTACCTTAACGTAGCCTTTATATGCCCATCTACAAAAAAACACCATTACTATTAATGTTATAGTAAATACTACGTATTGCTCAGTTTTTAAGCTAGTTAAGAATACGTTCTTATTCGAAATAATTTTAGAAGTTACAGGTACTATAAATAAGAGGCCTACAAATCCAACGGCTATACCAACTTGTTGTAACCTTAAAAGTCTATTCTTTATCTTCAAGTAAAACTTTAAATTTTCTTTATAAGACCCGTTTAAAATATCTATGTTTTTTATCTTTTTTAAAGTTGTAAGTACCATTACAGGTAACACAATTAGAAATGAGAGGGTGAGCACTCCGCAAATTTGCAAATACCAAGTATCTAATTTGCCAAAGTTTAGCAGCACAAAGAATGCTATAGCAAAACAGACTACAGCACCTATAGTTTCATATTTCGTAATGGTTGTAAATTTATTTTGATATTTCTGCTTTGTCATATCTAATATTATTTGGTTTGTTAATTTTTTTTGATGATTTAGTTCATCACTCATTTGTGTCCATGCAGACTGTAGTTCTTCTAATTCCATGATATATTACTTTGCCATGTTAGTTTTTAATTTCTTCTTTATTCGAGATATCTTCGTACCTACATTGCTATCGTTCAGCCCTGTAATTTGCGCTATTTCTTTATAGCTTTTGCCTTCAAGTAAAAGAAAAATAAGACCTTTTTCTAAGGTGTTTAGATGTTTTAAATGTTGATATAGTAATCGTAATCGCTCGTCGTACGCATCATCATTAGTATCTGATTGCTTTAAAAAAGCATCTGCAATGGGAACAGAATCTGGTCTTCTCTTTTTTTTCTTAATAAATGTGATTGAAGTATTCATTGCTACACGATACATCCAAGTTGTTATTTTTGAATCGTTGCGAAACGAGTCAAAATACTTCCAAAGTTGATAGACTATTTCTTGAAACAGGTCTTCTTGATCCTCTTTGTTTTCGGTGTAGATTGAAGTCACCTTATATAACAATGCCTGATGCTCTTGTATTAATTCAGTAAAAACTCCTTCTTTTCGCATTTATAAAAACCTATTTACCTATTAGTATAAGATTTATGTGGTTTGTCACACTTCAATGTAAATTCTTTTTTAAATTAGAGTAAAATAATCCTAACTCATACAACATGAGGTGTATATGTACGTTTTATTAAAAAAATATTCTGATATGCAGTTTTTAAATCCGGAAATAGAAGCATTGACAAAAAAAAAAAATACTCCAGCACTAGCTAAAAAGCAAGTATCATGTGGTATTTTTCAAGATGTTAAAGATATCCCCGTTAAAGCAGAAACGGTAGTACTTAAAAAAGTATAATCTACTTTTCAAATAATGATGTATCTAAACCAGGAATAAGGTTCAGGGCATTTTTATAGTATAATTTTCTTAACACATCGTCAGGTAGGTTCAAGCCGTACATTGACCAAAAGGCATGATATTTCTTGTAGTATGGAAAATATTCATCGTTGCTTTCCAATACCCTAAAATATGTAGGAAACTCTTCTGGTTTCCAGCTATCCTTTCCAAATAATACTCTGTCTTGATATTTAATAAAGAATGCTCTAGCATTCTGAGGTTGTCTACCAAGATCTGCAATTACTGCAGATATACCCACATTCATATTTGGCATTTCATCTAATAGTTCCCCTAATTTATCAAGGTTATTAGCATGCCAACCCATGTGAGCATTTATGAATTTGGTATTCGGATGTTTTTTAAACACGTTATGTTGTTCTTGAATAATTTGCTCGAAAGGCGCAGGGTCTGTAGCTGTACGTTTTCTTCTAGGGTGTGTTTTTAATTCTAACCAACGTTCGTTATCTGAATCCATATCATCCCAAAAGGATTTTGGATCCGCAGCATGAATTAATACCGGTACTCCCATTTCAGCACATTTAGCCCAAATAGGATCTAAACGAGGATCATCTATTGCCAAGCGATTACCATCTACATCTTTATTCCGCAATCCTAAACTTTTAAAAATCTTTAACCCCTTAGCTCCGTTCTTAATATCTTGCTCTAATTGGGCTGCAGCTTGTTGTCCCCATTCCATGTCTTTTGCTCCTTCAAAATCTACATTGGCAAAAACTACAAACCTGTTTGGGTAACTTTTATTAATATTATCAATTTTCTCCTTGAGACTTTCTCCAGACCTTCCACTCAAGTTCACCATTATGGCTTCGTTCATAGCATCCATATGAGAAATTAATCCGTTTAAAGCCTCGACCGACATATCTCGTTGATGGCTATGAACGTCTATAAAAGGGAATTTTGCTTTGGTGATTTCACCACCGGGCACCACCAAAGTAGATGTTGGATTATATTCTTCAAAACCCATTTCTTGGGCTAGTAATGGCGAAGATAGTAAGGACGTTAGCACTATAAGAACTGTATATTTTAATTTGATCATGTTAGGTATTAAGTGTGTTATTGGTTCGGTTTAATAGATTCTGATACTCTAGGTTTGTGTCTATATCAATAATTTGATTTGCTGCATCTAATGAAATAATTACATTGCTTTTATCGTTTAAAATTTCTTTAGCACCGAAATCTCCTTTTAATGTACACAACTTTTCAAACAGCAATTTAGGAAACAATGCGGGTACACCTACTTTTTTATCATAGTTTGTTGCAATGATTTTTAATGGATGCTTTATGAACTCTTCAATTAAGGAGTTTAGGTATTCAAAACTTAATAAAGGCTGGTCCGCAAGGCAAATTAAAACTCCGTCGAAGGTAGGTCTTTGCTTAAGTAACACTTTAACCCCTTGGGCAATACTATCACCCAATCCGTTTTCCCAATTTGAATTAACGATGACATCTATATCTTTTTCTTTTAAACCACACTGAGTAGTAATAAAATCAGCGTTTGAACCTAGTACGACATATATTGATGTTGCATTTGTATTTTGAATTGTTTTAATGGTTTCCATTAAGAAATTAGAATTTTTCCAAGGCATTAATTGCTTGATGCCATCCATTCTTCTAGAGGCGCCAGCTGCCATAATAAGCACTGCTATAGCTACATCTTTTTTCAATGAATAGGTTTCAATTTGTCTTTCAACATTACGGGTTCCGTTTTTCGAATAACGGTTAAAATTTCTGCAAGAATTGATATTGCTATTTCTTGCGGAGTTTCTGCTCCAATATTCAATCCTGCTGGTCCGTGAATACCCTCTATAAAATCTAAGTCAATATCCAAATCATGTTCCAATAATTCAGACAGCAATTTCTCTCTGCGTTTTATTGGCCCTAATACTCCCAAATATGTAGGGCTACTATTCTTAAGCATCATTAAATACTTCAAATCTTTAACATAGCTATGCGTCATTAAAAGAATGGCTGTATTCTTATCTACGGTTTCAACTGGGAAGTCTTCGGGTTCACAGTCAAGCAACATATCAATACCAGGAAAATCTGAAATTGATTTATTTTCCTTTGGAGTCACAGCTACATTAACTTCCCAGCCCATGCTTAGTCCAAAATGTGCTAATTGAACAGTATCATGCTCACTACCAATTAATAAAAGTCGTTGACAAGGTTGCATTGTTTGGCTAAAAACTAAAGCTTGTGATTGCGCTATGGTATATTTATTAAAAGTATAGGACTTAGAATTTAGCGCTATGAAGCTACCGTATCCATCTAAAATGTCATATTCTTTTTGATATGATGTATGAAGCTCAAAAGGTTTTCGATTTTCAATGACTGAGTTGAAATCATTTATAAGCGCTTCGCTTGGTGAAAAAGATTCTAGTAATATATAAAGTAAACCTTCGCAACCCAATCTAAATCGACCATCATAGGTCATTAGTTTTGTTGCTCCATTCTCAAATACAGATTGTGCTTGAAACAAAACTTCTTTTTCAACACAGCCGCCACTAACTGCACCTATCATTACATCATCTTCACGAATAAGCATACGAACTCCAGGCTTGCGATATGATGATCCGTCTAAATCGACTACCGTTGCCAAAACACATTTTATGTTTGCAGATGTAGCAATGAAATACTCTTTAATAATTATCTTGAATTCGTGGGTCATTAATTACAGCTTTACTACTTCTAAGTTAGTAAAATTAAGGCTAATATTTTGAAAGTACATTTGACTTAAACCTAAAGAAATATAGGTCTTTTGAGAACTTTTAACATGGCACAGTTTCCACTTTAACAATCTTTAACATTTATTTTTTCAATCGCCATAATTTAAATAAACTTTGTCCGTTCTGCTAGTTGAACCTATAATTAATGAATATGAAAATTTTTTTTAAGAGTTTCAGTGTGTTATTTATTTTAACACTACTTGTTTCTTGTGGTAATGCAGATGATGATGTAAGCTTGAACCTAAATACAGGCGACGGATTAGGAAAAGGAACTGAAGTAGATGATTGTTTAGGACTCGAAGAGGGAGAACTAGTTTTATCCATACAGGAACAATATACAACCCTACCCGGGAAAGTATCTGTATTTTTTAGAGTGTCGGATACAGGCGGTAACCCTGTACCTGGTTTAACAGCAGATCAATTTACAATTTATGAGCAAGGTAGAAACGATGATTGTTTCAACACCATTTCTACATCAGAGTCTTCTGCGCGTATATCGCCGAACTCACAAATTTTCTCAAATAACACCTTACTTGTATTAGATTTAAGTAATAGTGTATTGAGCAGCAGCTTAGAAGAACTAAAATTAGCATCAACAAGTTTTATAGAGGCAGTTATGCCTGCAACTGCATCAGAATCAGTAAAAATGGCAATCTATTGGTTTGATGGTGAAGATGAGTTGCACTTATTAAATGAATTGACATCTTCAAGAGTTGAACTTACAGAAGCAGTTGACGGAATTACAGATGATATCAGTAATGACCCTTCTACAGATTTGTACGGTGCAGTTATAAAGTCAACAGATATTGCATCTGATTTAATTGAAGTATCTACTGAGGGTGGTAAAATTGGTGCAGCATCAGTAGTTATATTTACAGATGGTACGGATCAAGCTTCTCGTTATACAGAAGAAGCAGCGTTGAAAAAAGTAGATGAAGCGAATGCTAACATATCATTCTTTAGTATTGGTCTTGGAGCAGAAATCGATACTGAAGTTTTGACCGCTGTAGGTAAAACAGCAAGTGTTTTTGCTACTAACAAAGACGAATTGGAAAACACATTTAGAGACATTTCTGAAAAGGTTTCTGAAAGAGCAAATAGCTTTTACTTATTTGAGTACTGTAGCCCTAAAAGAGATGGTAGTGGTGAAAACAATTTAGCTATTGAAATTAATACCGGTTCTAGACAAGGAGCAGTACAAACCAAGTTTAGCGCAAACGGATTTACAGGGGGTTGCGAATAAGTAATTCTCAGACGAAAAATAAGAAGAAGCATGAAAATGCTTCTTTTTTTTGCTCTAATATGAAATAAACAACGTGTTGATAATCATCTCTTTGCACTAGTTATTTACAGGGCGAAGCTCTTTCATATTAACATTTAAACATCCGTTTATCGATTTGTGCCGTATATAAAACCGATTAGACTAATATTAATTAAAAAGAACAAAATGAAAAGATTATCCTTGGTTACTATAGTATCGGTAGCACTTTTAACTTCATGTGTTTCTAAAAAGAAATATGTTGCTTTAGAAGATAACCTATCTCAAACACAGAGTACGTTACAAAAGACTCAAGTTGAGAAAGAAGAGTTACAAGCTCAAATGACAAAAATTGAAGCTCGTGTAGATGAGTACAATTCAAAAATCAACTCATTGAAAGATATGAACGATAGCCAGTTCACTAGCGTTGATGATGTTGCTGTTATGAGTAACAATACAAAAGCTAAGATGAGAAATACATTGAAAAATGTTGATCCTGCAAAATTAGCTGGTGCACAAACATTACAAGATTCAATGAACTTGGCTGTTTCTTACAAATTGAAGCAATCAATTTCTGAAGAAGGTGAAGATATCGATGTTAGCATTGATAAGACTGTAGTAATGATCAATATCTCTGATGAGTTATTATTCAACACAGCTAGTTATAACGTGAGCAGCAAAGCAAACAAGATTTTACAAAAATTGGCAGACGTAATCAAGTCAGAACCAAGTATGGAAGTTATGGTTGAAGGTCATACAGATTCTAGAACAATCAACACTCCGATGGTTTCTGATAACTGGGATTTAAGTGTAAAACGTGCGACTTCAATTGTACGTAAATTACAGAAAGAATACGATGTTGATCCTTCTCAATTAATCGCTTCTGGTAGAAGTAGCTACTTGCCTTTAGTTGAAAATGACACCAAGGAAAACATGGCTATGAATAGAAGAACAAAAATCATCATCTTACCTAACTTAGATAAATTCTTTGCACTTTTAGATGCAGACGATAATATGTAAGAACTACGGTAGTATAAAAATAAAAAGGGAAGCAAATGCTTCCCTTTTTTTATGCTTAAAAATTAAATTAGTTATCTAAATATCATTGCGTTTGGGACCTGAATATGAGGTTTATTTAGGTCTACTAAGAATCCGTTAATTACCGCATATGCTATAACTCCGTCTTTTTCTAAAAAGAAAGTCGGGTTGATTCCCGGCATTAAATTCAATTCTGGAACTGTATATTTTTCGCCAATTAAATGAACCGGATAAGGTGAGTTAATATTTTTAGCAGGGAATGATGATAAACGCAAATAACCATATCCTTGTTTTAATACATCAGTAAAATTTAATCCTTGTATATCACTAAAGTTATTTAAAGTCTTTGGGTACACTTTTGCTTGTTTGATTGTATAACCAGTAGCATCTAACGTTTCATAGCCATAATATGTTGAAAGATCTCCTTGGTCTAAAATTCTACTACTATACCAGAAGGAGTTGTGATCAGGGTAATCTACCTCAATCTGATTCATACCTATATCTATGGTATAGGTATTACCCATAAGTTCATAGCTCGCATTAACTATTTTTAAATCGAACAGCTTTCTATCGTTCTCCGGTATTTTCTCGTATTCTTCAATTCCTATAGCTTCATAAGATTTTTGAGCGATGGTATAAATGGCAGATAAAATAGAAGTATAATTTAGTTTCCTGATTTCTTGTTTTTCTACATCCTCGGGAAATCCTCCAGATTCAATTAAAATAGTGCTTGTTCCCCATTTTTGAATATTATCCCCAAAAGCTCTTGGCTCAAAATCATCATTATATCTACCTACTTGTCCTGGTGCATATTTCTGTAAAATATCATTCATAAAAACAATAATCTTCATGGCGTTACCACGGGTTTCATTAATATCTTTCTCATAATTATAAGCAGGAGCTAAATATGAAATTGTAGCTGGCTTTTCTGTGCGTTCAGCATTATAGTAGGTGCTTTGATCATGAAGATTGAATCCGAAATCGGCATCAAGACTATCACGTACTCGTTTTAAGGTCTGAGATTCAGGAGACTGTAAACGCAACGCATCCCTATTAATGTCTATACCTAGCAAATTTCTACGTTGATAAAGCTCGGCACCATCAGGATTCAGCATTGGTAAAAAATGTACCGTTAAATTGGCAAGAATAGCTTCTTTTTCTTTTTTAAAATCAGGACTATCAAAGAAATTAAGAATATCAAAAATAGCTTGTGTAGCCGTTGGTTCATTGCCATGCATTTGAGACCAAAGAAAAACATCGGTTTCACCTCTGCCAATGCTTATTAAGCTTAAATCTTTGCCACCAATAGATTTACCGACCGTATGTACTTTAAACTTGCTGTTAGCAGAAAGGTTATCAATAAGCGGTTGAATATCGGTTCTTTTAATACGTCGTTTACCAATGGAACCTTCTTTGTAGTTCTCGTATGTATCGTATAATTGAGTAGTAATATTATCTGATTGCCCAATAACTGAGAGCGAGCATAAACTTAATATAGATAGAAATATGTTTTTCATTTACTGATATTCTTTAGTTGTTTTTCTATTATTTAATGGGTAATTCTTTAAAATCTAAACTCTTCACAGCCTTTCTAACGTTATCCATAAATTCAGGTCCTGGATCTGTTTTTACAGTTCTATAGCCTTCATCTATTTCTAACCAAAGTGGGTGATTTTCAAAAAGGGTGTATTCGTAATGACCTATTAAATAGTCGATATCATACTTATTATTCAAATACTTCACCAACCAAATATTAGATTTCAACTGTGCTTTTGTCAAAGGAAGCTCTTCGGTACCACCAACATTCTCCACTCCAATGGCGCAATGGTTTAGACCAATGACATGGCGTGCCATGGTAGTTTCTGGTAAAAGCTGATAAATAGTGCCATCCCTATCTACCATAAATTGAGAAGATACGTTTAAGCCGCTAACATTTTTAATATCTGGTCTCCAATTGGGCAAAGTTACAGGGTCGAAGGCTTCAAATGATTTTTCGAATGTGGGAATGACCGTCCAATGTAGAACAATCATTTTAGGTTCAATTTTTGGTAAATCCTGCTCTAATCCGTATCTATTTTGAAGATACTCTAACGTTAACATTTTACGTTCTTCATTAAAGGTTATAGGGTGTTCTACAATTGTTTTTGTAGAAGAACATGATACTAATATCAAACCCAAAATAAAATAAATTAAACTGTTTTTCTTCATTCAATAATTTCTAAACTATCTTTTTCAATGGCGTACGAAATGGTGATTTTTCGCCTCCCCCATTCCTTTGCTTTATTTACATCTTCGCCCATGTAAATATCTATTCTGTTACGCCAACGAGAATGCATTTTATCTTTTACTAGATAAACACCTTCAAAGGTGTCTATTTTAACCATGGTATTATAGGCTAATCCCTTTTTTAGTAAATCTCTAGATACTGCTATCCATTTTTGACCTGGTTTTATAGAATCTCCCCAAGCGGCAATTGCCGGGTGCTCGTAAGATGTTTGATATGGAAGCGAATTATAAGCTGTTGCAGTTACTTTCAATGATATCCAATTATATTTATCATCCATGGGTTTATCTGCACAACTAAGGGTTGTAACAAGAAAAAACACGATGGATAATTTTTTCATCATACCTACTAATGTAGTTTATTTTCTAAAATTAAAAGATCGGTCTTGCTTTCTTTCCAAGCTTTTTCTAAATATTCTGGTACAGGTGTAAAAGAAAAAGTAAGTGAACTTAAAACGATATCTTCATCACCATCAGCATCAATATCGGCAGCATCCATTAAGAACCACCTACCCATTTTTATGTCGTTAAAGTGCTGCTGCTTAAATTGGTATTGTTCACTGTTTATATTCTCTAAATACACGAAATTATATTCAGGATGGTTCTCATAGTCAGGAAAAGTAGCTAAAAGAGCCAAATCTAAATCACCATCTTGATCAAAATCATTTGCTATTACTCGTGTTGCGCCATTTAAAGGATGAAAATAGGTTTCCTCAAAATTATTTTCACCGTCGTTAATATGAATACGCATACCGTGGTAAGGTTTGTTTACAAATGACTTATCGGCATTATCGCCGTTTACAGTAATTATATCATCAAATCCGTCACCATTATAATCTACTAATTCAAACCAACTTGAACCGTAAACCGGACTAAAACGTATTACTTTCTCTGCTGTAAATTCTAAGTTATCTTCTTGATACAAAATATAAACAGCCTCATCACCTTGCGACAACATGACCACTAAATCATCTTTGCCATCTTTATTCATATCCTTAGGTATTACCCTTAATGCACCTGGTAAATCTAAAAGCGTTCTTTCTTTATAAAAACCGAAACTATCCTTTTGTAGTAAGGTCAGTTTGCCTTTTAGATCTCCAAATTCACTAATAACAATTTCTTCATTTCCGTCATTGTTCAAATCAGAATAGATGGTATGTACAGGTCTGTGTAATGAATCTTGCAAAACAGCGGTAGCGTTACCATGCCTTAATACAGATTGCCCTCTAGGAATTTCATTAGGGTCCATCTTCCCCATATTTGTTACATAAATACTATCCTTCAGTATTCTAGCATTAATAATAGCAGAATTAAAATCTCCTAATAACTTAGAGGTTTTTGTATTAAGGTTAAATTGGTTTAACTGTCCGTTACGAGTACCCGTAATTATATTTTTTGAATTGACTTCTATTTTTATATACGTAATTAAGCTGCCTCCTATACTATCAAGACTAATTGGTAAGGGGTTAAATTGAGATAGCGGTGTACTTTCGTCAATGGCATTGTCATTATTTAAACTATCTGGTGCTAGCTGAATAATATACTTTTGTAATAAATTCCAGTTTTCTAATGGTATCAATGGTTTTGAAGGATAAACGCCTGTTTTTATTACAGCAATCTGTTCATGAAATGGTAATTTGTAGTAGGGATGTTTTTCTGGAGTAATTATACCCATTCTAGCTCCCATTTCTGGTAAAACATAATCTTGCCAAATATTTTTAGGCAAAGATTGAATATCTGGAGCCACATGGCAGCTAGCGCAATAGCTATTGTAAAGAACAACTTCTCTAGAAGGCTTCTCTGTATTACACGAAAAAAACAAACACAATAAAATGCAGTAAAAGCAAGATTTAAAATCCATTAGAATTAGATAGCGTTATTAAATTTGGAATTAAAGAATGGAAGATACCTATACCCCTATAATCTTGCAAGCGATAAATGCAGGCTTTTCTTTAAATTTGTACTGCTATGAAAAAAGACAAAAAACCAGATAATGTAGTTTTCAATGAAGATACCCAAGAATATCACGGAAAACTATCCCCTTTTGCAACCGGAGTATCAGCACCAAAAATTACACCGCCAGATGTAACTTCTTGGAAGAATACACATATTGTAAGTGCTAATAATCAGTTTAAGGCAGAATATGAAGCACTACAAGCATCGTATAAAAAACTGATGGATAATTTTGAATATAACAATCTTGTATATAGTGTTAAATTTAGCTTTGAGCCCATTGTTGGTAAAGAATACCATTTATATAAAGCAAAAGATGAAAGCACATTTCTATCATTGATTTTACCTCAAGAATGTAACTTTAATTATGTTGGCAGTTTTAAGCTTACATCAGATAAAACATGGGAGAAATTGAAGTAATTCGGGTAATAAAAGCGGTATATATCAACGTAGAATTTCAACACATTTTAAATTTATAATAACACAATAAGAATGAAGAAAACAAAACTATTTTTAGGCATTGTCTTAGTAGGTATTATTGCCGCTGCATATTTCAACTACCCAAAACTAAATCTAATTTCTGGCTATGCTTCTAAAAACATGGCTTCTAGTGTTTTTATTGCTGACAGAGGTGCTGATGACATTACTCTAAACGATAATAATATGCCTTTAATTAAATTGGCAGATTGTGAAGTTTCGGCAGACGATAAATCTGCCACTGCCAAGGTATACGGGCTAATGCCAAGAACAGCTGTGTATAAAGAAGGACTTGGAGCTGTACTAACTAACAAAGAGTTTTCTAAACATAATTTCGACATTGTCCCCAATAGATTTCAAGTGCAGGATTCACTGTCTTTCCCTTATGGAAATAACGGAGTAATCGATACTATTTTAGAAAATGTAGCCTATGATAGATTAGAAGTAGCATTCGAAAATGCTTTTCAGGATCCAGAACAAAAAACAAGATCTCTTTTAGTGGTTCATAAAAATCAAATTATTGGAGAGCGTTACATTCGCGGATTTTCTAAAGACACAAAAATTCTTGGATGGTCAATGACCAAAAGTATATTGGCTACCCTTTATGGTATTTTGGAGTATCAAGATGAAATCGATATGGAATTTAAGCCATTTGCAAAGGAAATGAGCATGAAGAACCACAAGCCCGATATTACCCTTAATCACTTATTACGTATGCAAAGCGGCTTGGATTGGGACGAGAACTATTTTAAAATATCTGATGTTACAAAGATGCTTTTTTTAGATTCTGACATGACCTTGGCGCAACGATTTAAAAAAGTGGTAGCCGAACCAACAGAAGTGTGGAACTATTCTTCTGGCACCACTAACTTACTTTCTGGTATTCTAAGAGATCAGTTCGCTACACATCAAGAATATTTAGATTTTCCCTATAAAGAACTGATTGATAAAATTGGAATGAACTCTATGCTCTTAGAGACCGATTTATCTGGCAACTATATCTTGTCTTCATACGGATGGGCAACTACCAGAGATTGGGCTAAATTCGGATTGTTATACTTGAATAAGGGAGATTGGAACGGCAAACGTATCTTTTCTGAAACATGGTCAGATTATGTCGCTAAACCTACAATCAATTCTAACGGAACCTACGGGGCGCATTTTTGGTTAAATGCCGAAGGAAAGTACGAAGACATTCCTACAGACTTATATTCCGTAAACGGATTTCAAGGGCAACGCATCTTTATAATACCCTCAAAAGATCTTGTTGTAGTCAGAACTGGACTTAAAGAACAGACCGACGAGCAATTCAACACGCTGTTGAAAGAAATAATAGCTTCTATTCGATAAAAGGGGCAAAACTTTAACCTTTTAAATGCAATACCACATTTTTTAAGCAATTCACAACAAAATTCTCTTGTGTGGCAACAATAGTTTCAAAGAACTCTAAATGATATATACATTTACAGTGTTATTAAAAACGAATTAAAATTTTTCATTTTCATATAGTGTTCTCGTAAAAGAGTCTGATCTTCACTGATCGGACTCTTTTTAGTTACAGACATTTCAGTAGGCAGTTTTCAGTTGCTTCTTTAGCCTTTAGCCTTTAGCCAACAGCTATATTAAGGTAGCCAATTATCTTTACCGAAGTTTGGTTTACGTTTTTCTAGAAATGCGTTTCTACCTTCTTTAGCTTCTTCGGTCATGTAGGCTAATCTTGTTGCTTCGCCTGCAAATACTTGTTGTCCGACCATTCCGTCATCGGTTAGGTTCATAGAGAACTTTAGCATTTTTATTGATATAGGCGATTTTTCTAAAACTTCTTGTGCCCATTGAAAAGCAGTATCTTCTAACTCATCATGAGGTACCACGGCATTTACCATACCCATATCTAAAGCATCTTGAGCAGAATAGTTTCTGCCTAAAAAGAATATTTCACGTGCCTTTTTCTGCCCCACCATTTTTGCTAAATAAGCAGAACCATATCCGCCGTCGAAGCTGGTTACATCGGCATCGGTTTGTTTAAAAATAGCATGTTCCTTACTAGCTAAAGTCATATCACAAACCACATGCAGACTATGTCCGCCACCAACAGCCCATCCCGGTACAACGCAGATTACCACTTTTGGCATAAAACGAATCATACGTTGCACTTCTAAAATATTTAATCGGTGCTGACCATCTTGACCAACATACCCCTTTTCTCCCCTAGCCTTTTGATCACCACCAGAACAAAAAGACCATATTCCGTCTTTTGTAGAAGGTCCTTCCGCAGAAAGTAAAACTACTCCAATAGAAGTATCTTCTTGAGCATCGTAAAAAGCTTTGATTAACTCACTTGTGGTATGTGGTCTAAAAGCATTACGCACATTAGGTCGGTTGAAAGCAATACGCGCTACGCCGTCACATTTTTTATACGTAATATCATCAAATTCTATAGCTGTTTTCCAATTGGGTGATTTCATAATTTCTAACAATTCTATTATCGTATAAAGATAAGGGTTCAAAGTATACCTGTCCAAATTTGAAGATGATGTTAAAGAACCTAACATGTAGTAATTAACTCAATCGAGTTAGTTATCGATTTCTTTGAAACAGTAGATGTGTCCAATTACTACTATGTTTATGGCACAAACAATAGAACATTTCATGAAACAATCCCTTTTTACTTTTATAATATCGCTTCGTGAATTTTTAGCGAATAAATTAAACCAATACAACACAACATTACTCTATGTAATTACAGTAAAAATTGCTTTTGTCATCGTCGTTGGCGGAATTAATTTATTTGTAGAATTGACAGAAATCTTAAAGACAGAAACACCTGCCACATATGACACGGCGATTACCGATTATGTAATTTCTTATCGTAGACCCGGTTTAACCTCATACTTTAAATTTATGACCAATGTTGGTGATGTGTACGGATATTTAATAGTACTAGGGGTATTTCTATTAATCTCACTTTTAGTCTTCAAATGCTGGAAATACGTGGTACAGGCAACATTGATATTAGCTTTGGCTACCATTTCTAATATGGTATTAAAAAGATTTATTGACCGTGCACGACCCGGTATTGAACATTTAATTTCTGTAGAGACGTTGAGTTATCCTAGCGGTCATGCAATGAGCGCAATGGCATTTTATGGATTTCTAATTTTTCTGGTCACCAAGTTCAATATTCAGAAAGTAATGAAATATGTATTGATGATCACGTTAATAACAATTATTTTAAGCATTGGAATAAGTAGGGTTTATTTGGAAGTCCATTTTCCTTCGGATATTGCAGGTGGTTTTATAGCCGGATTTATTTGGGTAGTCTTCTGCGTATTAGTTTTTGACTTAATCGAGTTATTTAAAAAAGACCCACAAACTTGATATTTGTTTTAAAATTTTAAGTTCTATTATGTAATTTTATTCCATTATAAATAACCAATTTGATTTTTATGAAAATAGCAGTTTTTAGTACAAAATCTTATGACCAAGAATACTTTGAAAAGTATAACGATGCACACCAATATACGTTCTCATTTTATGAAACTGCATTAAATTCAGACACTGCTAAACTTACCACAGATAGCGATGTAGTTTGTGTTTTTGTAAATGATGTTGTCGACAAAGCTACGATTGAGGTTTTGGCAGCTAACAGAGTAAAATTAATAGCATTACGCTGTGCAGGCTATAACAATGTAGATTTAGAAGCAGCTAAAAGTCATAACATAAAAGTAGTCAGAGTACCTGCATATTCGCCAGAGGCAGTGGCAGAACATGCATTAGCACTAATACTAACCTTAAATAGAAAAACACATAAAGCTTACAACCGAGTTAGAGAAGGTAACTTTTCGTTGAAAAACTTGATAGGTTTCAATCTGCATAAAAAAACGGTCGGTGTCATAGGAACCGGACAAATCGGAGCTACTTTTTGCAAAATAGTCAAAGGATTTGGCTGTAATATTATTGCTTATGATATTACCGAAAATAAAGAGTTATTAGAATTTGGGGTAACATATGTTTCATTAGAAGAAGTGTTTAAACAGTCAGATATCTTGTCGCTTCATTGTCCACTAAACAAACACACCAAACATATAGTCAACAAATCTTCAATTGCAGAAATGAAAGAGGGTATCATGATTATTAATACAAGCCGTGGCGCTTTAATTAATACTGCTGATGCTATTGAAGGTCTGATAACGAAGAAAATCGGCTACTTAGGTATTGATGTATATGAGCAAGAAGAGAATCTATTCTTTGAAGATTTATCTGAACATATTATTCAAGATGAGCAAATATTGAGATTGTTGAGTTTCCCGAATGTATTGATTACTTCCCATCAAGCTTATTTCACTAAAGAAGCTATGGATCAAATAACGATAACCACCCTTAATAATATAAAGGCTTTTAAGAATAATACAGAGTTGACAAATGAAGTAAAGTAAATAGATTTACTAGGCATAATCTCAAAATTGGTTGATAATTCTTAAATTCCCATACCAATTGATTCAACATATAAAGTAATATGAGAAAATTTATCGCCGTAGTTGCCATTTTTAGTTTATTTACCACCATTGGATTCGCTCAAGAATTTAGAGGGTTAGATAAGAGTCCGTTAGACAGAGTCTATTTACCAGACCATTTTGCCCATGACATAAAATTTGCTCCAGAAAGAAATCTTCCTGATTCTCCTGTATTAAGAATTGATTACAGTAGACCACAGAAAAACGGTAGAGAAGTTTTTGGAGGGATGGTTAAGTTTAATGAAATATGGCGTCTTGGTGCTAATGAAGCTACAGAGATTAAAGTGTATAAGGATGTAAAAATAAAAGGTAGACTACTTAAAAAGGGTACATATACTATGTATGCAATACCTACAGAAGAACAATGGACTATCATTTTCAATACCGCTATAGATCACTGGGGTCATTACAGCTACGATGAAAATAATGATGTATTAAGAATAAGTGCTCATGTTTTAAAAAACCAGCAGCCAGTTGAAGAATTTTCGATTCAATTTGATGATTTAGAAGAAGGTATTGGTGTGATGTATATTGCATGGGACATGGACAGAGTAGAATTGACTATAAGTTATTAAAATTCTATTATATAAAGTTTGAAAAACATACCCAACATATCATTTCAAGGTTCAGAAGACAGTAGTAATTTTGAATGTTTGGTCTTGAATGAATTCTTTGAAAGGATGCCAGATATTAAAGATCACGACCCTACATTGCCACATAGAATAGACTTTTTTGCACTTTTAATAGTTTCTAATGGTTTTGGCACTCATAATGTGGATTTAGAAGAATATTCTTTGGTCAAGGGCTCTGTGCTTAAAATTGCGAAAGGGCAAATTCATAATTTTCAAAAAAATGCCAAGTACGAAGGTTTTCTACTCATCTTTACCGAAGAGCTTGTCATGAACTATTTTTCAAAATCTTCTATATGCATTATCTCCCATTTATATAATTATCATATTACCAGCCCAATTTCGAATAACATCACATTAAACGAGAATTTTCTAACTGAATTAAGTAAAGAGCTTAGAAGTGAAAATAGTTTCGCCAAAATTAATATTATAGCAACTTTACTAAATCTTTATTTATTAAGACTAGAGCGCTTCTCGAACATAAATTCTGAAGAATTAAGCAATTCTAAAAATTATTCACTGTTCATTAAATTTAAAAATTTAGTCGAATCAACCTATAGTCAAACAAGAAATGTTAAAGACTATGCTGAATTACTTACCATAACTACCAAACATTTAAATGAAGCGGTTAAAGACTACACATTAAACACTGCTAAATCATTTATTGATAATTACGTTATTTTAGAAACAAAACGTGTCATAGTAAGTACTGATAAAAGCTTTAAAGAAATTGCTTTTGAAATCGGATTTGATGAATTGACAAATTTTACCAAATTCTTCAAAAAAAAAGCAGGTATTTCTCCTAAAGAATTCAGAAATAGTCAGTTGTAATTTCTAACATTTACCATTCTAAACCTCATATTTACTATCGATTAAGTCTTTGTATCCTTAATTTTAAAGTGCTAATTACAAGAACATTTAAAAATTAAAGTTATGAAAATGAAAATATTAGGATTATGCTTTTTTTCAATTGCAGCGGCAAGCTGTAACAGTGCACCACAACAAGAAAATCATGTATTAGAGGTCACAAGTTTCAATATAAAAACAACAGCTAGTGAACTTGAGTTCAACAAGCTTGATACTGAAATTGAGGAATCTTTTACTAGTAAACAACCTGGTTATATAAGACGCCAAAGTGGTGTAGATGATCAAGGTAGATATGTTGTATTGGTTTATTGGAAATCTTTAGCAGATGCAAAAGCCTCTATGGATAAGTTTATGGCAGATGCATCTGTAGCAACCTATGCCAACATGATCGAAGGTTCAACAATGAAGATGTCACGTTTTACCATAAACGATGAATTTACGGCAAGCATTAGCACCTTTACAGAGGTAATGACCTTTAAAACTAAAGAAGGAACCAATACTGAAGTTTTTAATAAGGTTAATGATAGAGTCGGCCCAGAATTTAGCGAAAAACAAACTGGCTTTTTACAACGTATTACCGGTAAAAATGACGCTGGTGAACAAGTTGCCCTTGCCTATTGGGATACTAAAGCACATTCAGATGCTGTAATTAATGATTTTATGAATGCTGCAGTTGCCAAAAAATTTATGGGCATGATGGATCAGTCAAGTATCGATATGGTTAGGTATCAATCACTTACTTCTTTAAAAAACGTAACGTTATCAAATAAGGATAAAGTAGTTGCTTTGTTAAACAGCTTTAATACAGGAGATCAAACTCCGGTTTCTTACATCAATCCAAACAAATACATTCAACATAACTTAGGTGTTGCAGATGGTTTACAAGGTTTTGGAGAATTAATGCAACATGCTCCAGAAGGTGGATTTAAAGCAAACGTTGTTCGTGCGTTTCAAGATGGCGATTATGTTTTTGCACAAACAGAATATGATTTCTTCGGACCAAAAGCTGCATTTGATATTTTTCGTTTTGAAAACGGATTAATTGTTGAGCACTGGGATAATCTTTTAGAGGTTCAAAAACCAAACCCTAGCGGACATACTCAGTTCGATGGTACAACTGCTCTATCAGATTTAGATAAAACAGAAGATAATAAAGCTGTAGTAAGAGCATTTATTGAAGATGTATTATTAGGTCACCAAATGGATAAAGTGGCTAGCTACATCAATCCTCAAGAATATGTACAACACAACCCTGCAGTTGCAGACGGTCTAGAAGGTTTTGGAGCTGCAATGAAGTACTTCGCAGAAAACGGATTAGTTATGGAGTATGATAATCTTCATATGGTCTTAGGGCAAGGGAACTTTGTATTAAGTGTTAGTGAAGGAAAATTTGGAAAAGGAGACCATACGGCATATTATGATTTGTTCAGACTAGAAGATGGTCTTATCGTAGAACACTGGGATGTTATATCTACCATACCTGCAAAGTCTGATTGGAAAAATACTAATGGTAAATTTTAAATAAAATCAGGCTTTAATTATTAACTAACAAAAGACATTTATGAAAAATATAAAACTAAAGAGTTATTGTTTATTTTTAATAACAATAGCTGCATCATTGGCATCATGTAACAATGATGATGACAATAAATCAATGCCTATTATTGAAAAAGGTACTGGTGTAACTATTAAAAATACGTTTCAAGGTGGAGTCGGACCTGCTTTTACCGATGGCGCAGAAGTACCTATCGAAGCATTTTTTCCTGATGCAGATCCAGCCTTATTATCAAGTTCTGGTACGGTCGAAGATGGAGTTGAATTTCCTGCGTTTCTATTGGGGTTGTACGATGTTGATATTACGAGAAATAGCATTGATTTTAAATTGGTAGCAGAAGAGGGTGACCCTACTTATGGTGATTTTTTTAGAACTATCGAAGCAGGAACTTTTGATCGTTATTATTTAACTTTTGATAAGGCTCATAATGTTAAAAGCTTTTCATCTAGTGATGCTTCCGTAAACCTTAGAATTGATTCTGATAATGTATTAGTTGTTCAGATTGGAGAAGGATTTGTGTTTCAACCTGGAGCCTCATTTTCGATAACTTTAAGTGAAGATTTGCCAACGACTCCTCAGATTTTAAATGGAGAAAGTATAGCGATTAGAAATACTTTTCAAGGTATCGAAATTACAGATGGCGTTGAAGAAAAAATAGAAGACCTGTTTGGAGCTCCTGCTGGATCATTGGAGGCAACAGCCACAGTAATAGAAGGTGTAGAATTCCCAGCCTATTTGTTGGGGCTGTATGATATTGATGTAGACGAAAATAGTATTGAGTACACTTTGGTAGCACAAGCAGACGACCCTAACTACGGTTCTCTTTTTAGAACTATTGAAGCGGGTTCTTTTGATCGCTATTATATCACTTTTGGTCTAGAGCACAATGTAGAAAGCTTTACATCAAGTGATACTGCAGTCAATCTTAGAGTAGATTCCGATACTATTTTAGTTGTAGAAATTGGAGAAGGGTTTGTATTTGAACCAGGAGCGTCTTTTACTATTACTTTAAATTAAATAGTCTTTTAAAGTAGAAGGTCTAAGCTCTTAGCTTTTCAGCGCAAAAAACTCTTGGGTCAAATAGATTTACAAGAGTTTTTTGTGTTTTTAGAAACTTCTAGTTTTCAATTGTATAGAAATTATTGAGCAATATCGATTAAATTATAAATGTCTAAAAACCAAAGATTATGACAAACCATGTTACTAGTTCAATACCAAAGTGGATAAAGATTTATTTGTGGATAACAGCATTCATTACCATATCTGCAAGCTTGGCAGGTTATTTTAAACCAGATGCTTTACTAGAAACCTGGGAGGCACTTTTAGCCACAGGAGCACTTTCTCTTGCTGGTCCGTTAGGGCTTTTTCTCTCTAGAAATGTTGCAACAGCTGTGGTAACGGCTTTTGCATTAGTAAAAAACAACCATTCGATGATTAAGCTAGTGTTGTTACTAAGAATAGTTAGCGACGGATTTGATCTTATAAATAATTTAATTGCCGGCAATATGCCAGTTGCTATTATGGGTGGTGTAATGTGCTTAATTGAAATTTTTGCTTTTACAAAAATAAAATCATAATGGCCTGAAGATTAAAAATTTTTAAAAGAAGGTATTAGAATCATCTTCTTCTAACTCTAAAAAGAACATTTTATGGAAAATGCATATGATTATATAGTTGTTGGTGGCGGTACTGCAGGTCCTGTTGTGGCAACACGTTTAACAGAAAATCCAGAAAATTCGGTAGTGATATTGGAAGCTGGAAAAGAAAATGTAAAAGAAGCCATGAACTACGTCAACGGCGTAGGTCAAATGTGGGCAGAAGATACCAACTGGGGCTTTATGTCTACAGCCCAAAAAGGACTAAACGGACGTCAACTCATGCAACCACGTGGTAAAGTAATGGGTGGTTCGGCCGCTATAAACATAGGTTCATGGTCAAGAGGTACTGCTGCTAATTATAACAGTTGGAATCTTGCTGATTGGGATTGGAACACTTTATTAAAATGGTATCTAAAAATTGAGGATAGTGACCGCGGAGCAAATGAATATAGAGGTGTTGATGGTCCTATGAAATTAGAGACCACACCAGAAGGCACCTATATGACACAAGTCTTTAAACAGGCTTGTATAGAGCTAGGTCTAGGAACAACAGAAGACCTTAACGCGAAAAATAATGAAGGGTTTGATGTTTGGCAGTGTATTTATAAAAATGGAACAAGGCATAATACCATTCACAATTATCTAAATGGCGCTCGATTACGTTCAAATCTGTCCATAGAAACAGAAGCCTTCGTTTCTAAGGTAATCATTGAAAAAGGCAAGGCAGTTGGCGTAGAATATTTTAAAGATGGGGCGTATCATACTATCAAAGCGAATAAAGAAGTGATATTGTGTACCGGTACTTTCGCTACACCAAAAATATTAATGTTATCGGGCATTGGTCCTGCTGAGTATTTAAAAAGTTTAAATATCGAAGTTCATAAAGATTTGCCAGGTGTTGGTGAAAATCTTGCTGATCACTTACGTACAGATATAGGCGTAACAGCACCTGACGGAGTCGGAGTTTCTCTGCGAGCAAATCCTGAAGACCCAAAACAACTAGAAGAATGGAGAAAGACAGGCTACGGTCCGCTATCGGTTTTAGAAAATACCAGTGCCTCGTTTTTTAAGTCATCACCAGATGTACCCGTTGCCGATTTAGAAATGATGTTCAATATAAATGCTCCCGTAGAATGGGGTAAAGAACCACCAAAAAATGCTGGTTATCATATTGATATAGGGTTGGTGCAACCTCAAAGCAAAGGTACTCTGCGCCTAGCATCGGCTGATCCAAAAGACACTATTTTAATAAATCCGAATTATCTGTCAAACGAAAATGATTTGCATATTTATATTAAGGGAATTAGAAGAGCATTATCGTTTTTTAAGTCAAAGGCTCTTAAACCGTTTACCGATGAAAGTACCATTACTTTAAGTGTAGATTCAACTGATGCAGAAATTGAGGCATATATCAGAAACAGGGCAGAATCTATTTATCATCCGGTAGGTACTGCAAAAATGGGTGGTGATGATGATCCAATGGCTGTTGTAAATACGAAACTTCAAGTAAGGGGTATTCAAAATTTAAGAATAGCCGATGCATCTGTAATTCCAAATCTTATTAGTGGACATACCATGGCGCCTACAGTATTAGTAGCCGAAAGAGCAGCAGATTTTATTAAAAATGCTTAAATCTGAGAACTATGAAAATCATACAATTCGCTTTTTTTTGTTTGTTGCTGTTTAGCGCTAAATTGTTTGCCCAAGAAATAGATGCGCAAATAAAAAGTGATGTGCTTACCAAGTATAGTACTAGAGATTATGTATTTACACCATTGCCTGAACGTGGATATAACTATTTCAAAGTCGCTAAAGATACCTATTCTGTTCATAATGATTTTGATAGTATGGTCTTCTTCATTACTAAAATTGGTGTTGTAGTAGTAGACCCTAAACCTGCCTTATCACAAACGGTCATTGAAGTAATAAAAGAGGTCACCGACAAACCTATTACACATGTGGTATATTCTCATCATCATAGAGATCACTCACAAGGTGCGTATTTATTTCCTGATTCTGCTGAGCTTATTGCGCATAAAAAAGTAGCTGAGTTTATGGCAATTGCCAATGACCCAATGCGTCCGGCTCCTGATGTTAATTGGACAGATAGTTTTACACTTACAACAGGCGGATTCACTTTAGAGATGAAAGATTTGGGTAGAAATTGGCATTCACAACAAGATGTTATTATGTACGCACCAAAACAAAAAATCTTGATTGCTATAGATATGTTTCATCCAGATGCAGCTCCTTGGATTCATTTTGGGGAGTCTTCAGATCCTATGTTTGCATTTGGTCTTCCCGATTTATTGCTAACTACCTATGACTTAGATTTTGTAGTAGTCGGGCATGAAAAAATAATCGGTACAAAAGCACATATGGAAAAGTATAGTGCATTGCTTGTAGATATGAAGAATATATTGATAGAGACGGTAAAATCTCCTGTTTATCAAGTGTTGGCTGAACAAACCGATAAACGATACGCTGAGTTTGAAGTGCATTATAAATACAAGGCAGGTATTACGTCTGCAATGAATTTATGTGCCCAAAAACTAATAGACAGCGATTGGTCTGAAAAACTGCGGAATATCGAGCTGAACGCGGCAGAAAATTTTCAAACCATGTTTATGCACATAATCGTTTTAGATCCTTAATCGTTAATTCTTAATAATAAAGAAATCACTTAAAACAATAAATAAAATGAATTTTATAGAAATGGTTATTGCGAATGAATACTCAACTATTCTAGAACAGTTAACTGACGACGTGCAATTAAATTTGCAAACCGTGGGCACGATTATAGGAAAAGATAAGAGTCTTGAACTTTTGATAAAACAAAACGACTATCTTAAAAATGAAATACAAGAAGTTAAAATTTTCAGACAGTTCGAAGATGATGATCAATTAGTTATAGAGTATGACATTTTACTAAAAAATACATTCGATTTACCTTTGGTAGCTGTTATAACAAAAAACGGTGCAAAATTCAATAGCATACGAACTTATCATTCCGTTTATCCACTTACCGAAGGTCATATTTTCAGAGCCTTTATATTCGACAAGTTGATACCCTTGATTGAACCAACGGAGGTGGTTCATTATTTTGAAGCAATTAGTAATGGATCTGTAGAGAAAACCATGCAGACCTTATCATTTGAAGACGATGTGTATTTTAGAGAGCCTGCCGGTTGGCGTTGGAACCATAAGACAAAAGCAGGACTTCATGAACATTTTGAACATTTTTTTGCTGATGGTGGTGTACCCTTAAAATTCCATAATTACATATTTGATAAAAACAAAGGAAGTTTTGCAGGAGAATATACTTGCGATGTTTGGGGCAGTGCGACTTTTAAGCCACAGGCAGGCATTTCAATTTATGATATTAACAAAGAAACTGGTAAAATAAAGGCTATTCGTGTTTACGACAATGTTGATACTAGTTACGTATAATTTCATTTTAAGCAGAACCAATCTAAAATTCAAGTATTTATCAATTTAATTGAAAATAATAGATAGAATAAGAATGTCAATTAGGTTATTTTTTTGGCAGCTTTTTAGCTTTTTTTGGAGTATTCGTAATAGAATTTTTTGACATGTTCGGTACTACAGCTTCTGGTGCCTTGGGTTTGCCCTCATTGACTATAAACTACTTTTTATTATACAGTGGTTTTGGTTAAAAGGAAAATGAAAATAATAATTCCTAACAGCTTATATGTTATTGGCTCACATCAATTATTAACTTAAAAATCAGCAAAAATGCGCAATGAAAGAATAGTAAAGAATATTTTAACGATGGCTATCATTTTGGTTTTATCGTCTTGTAATTCAAATAAAAGTATTGGTAAGCAATCTACGACCACTTGTGAAATAGATACTACTTATATATCAGAAAAGGGTCATCAATTCGGTGATCGCTCACGTTCTGCATTAACTGCAATATTCAAAACTGCCAAGTCAAATGATTTTGAAGCATTTATGAATATCGCTTCAGACCCCTACATTCAACATAGTCCAGATTTGCCTGATGGATGGGAGCCCGTTTGGAAATTAACCACTGAAAGACCTGCAGGTTTTTCATCTAAAAAAATAGAATGGCTCGGTACGGACGGACTTCTAGATAACGGTAATTTTTTAGTAATGCTTAGAGAGGTAAATCGTGGCGATGGAACTCCAAAGAGTAAAATCGTAGATATTATGCGTTTTGATAATGAAGGTAAATATGCCGAACATTGGGATATTCGTCAGCCGCTCTCAGATAAAACTGCTTCTGGACATTCAGAAACAGGTACAACGGGAAAATTCGAAGAAAACCCTGTTAACTATTCTGAAAAGCAAGAAGAAATGAACAAAAAAACGGCAGTTAAATTTCTGAACAGAGCATTCAATAAAGGTGCGCTTGATAAAGCTTTAGATGCCATGGTATATGAAGGATATATTCAACACAATCCGATGATTGCCGATGGTATTGCTCCTGTAAAAGAAATTTTTAAAAGCGGAAAAATTCCTGCGCTTTGCTATGATATTAAATATGTTTTAGCTCAAAATGATATCGTAGTAGTGTATTCAAAAGTGACTTCAAATGCAGGTGTAACTGCTGTTGTAGATATTTTACGAATTAGGGACGGTAAACTTGTTGAACACTGGGACGTTGTAGAACCCGTACATGCCGATAAAGATATGCCACATAAAAATGGTATGTTTTAGAAAACAAAAGCTACCCTTAATTTTTAATAAAATTAAATGATTAGCTTTTTAAGATATATCAATCAAGGTCAAATATTTAAAAGTCCTAATAATAATAATAATAATAGCTAAAGAAGTTTAGCTAAATAAAATCATTTCTAGTTGAAACATATAAATACCGCACAACAAAAAAAAATCACAAGTATTTTAGACGAGCTTTATAACGAGGCAAAGTATGATCAGATTAGAATTATGAAAGCTTTTGCAAATGTTCAAAATAGAACGATGCAACCTAGTGATTTAAAAGAAGCGTATTTATCAATTTCTAAATCTCAAGGTGAGGAATTAGTAAGTTTAATTACGCAAAACAATCTTAAAAATATCGTAGAATTTGGCACTTCATTCGGTATTTCTACCTTATTCTTATCTCAAGCAGCTATTAATACAGAGGGTCATATAATTACTACAGAGTTAATTGTCGAAAAAGCCGAAAAAGCTTTAGAAAACTTCAAAAAAGCTGACGTAGATACATTAATAGATTTAAGAATTGGTAATGCTGTCAACACTCTAAAAAACCATAACGAACAAGTCGATTTCTTACTTTTAGATGGTTGGAAAGATTTATACTTACCTGTCTTTGAAATACTAGAACCGAACTTTCATAAAGGCACAATCATTTATGTAGACAATGCAGACATGTCAGATTGCCAAACGTTTCTCAAAACCGTATCAAAAAATAAAAAATTTAAGTTACAATCAAAACACCATGGTAAGGTGGTATTAATACATCAGAATTAATAAGATAACCATAGTTTTTCTGTTTAAAGGATAATTAAAATATCAATTTAGAATTAAACTTATATGTCTAAAAATAGTCATATATACTATTAGAAATCGATGAATAAAGATTTAGAAATGAAAGAAGTGAAAAAGCCCAAAAAAGCCTCGAAGATTAGAATATTGGTTGACCTTTTGTTTTTTATACTAATGATTTTAGTTTTAGTACCGCAATCTACAGGAATACCTATTCATGAATGGGCAAGTTTTATCATCATAATTCCTTTTTTTATCCACGTAATTATAAATTGGAATTGGATTACCGTTAATTCTCAAAAATTCTTCAAGAAAGAAACTATTAAAACCAGATTCGATTATATATTAAACTGGTTTCTTTACCTTTTAATGATAACAGTTACCGTTTCTGGAATAGTAATTTCTGAAGCCGCACTACCCGCTTTCGGTATTCATTTTGTGCCAGATGCTTTTTGGTCTACAATTCATAACCTAAGCGCCACACTTTTTATGGTAGTTTTGGGTATTCACATTACCCTACACTGGAAATGGATTTTAGGTGCTTTTAGTAAACTTAAACTAAAAACAGACCTTCATAATTTAATAGGAATAGGTGCTATTATAAAAACATATTCTCGAGATTTAATTTTTTTAATTTCGATTTCAACGGTATTATCATTCGCGGTATGGTTATTAAACTTTACCGATTGGGCCGATAGTTTTAGGGTCGAGTCCATAAAAGAAAATAATGTTGAACAAAATTCACGTGCTAGTTGGATGATGTACGTGTTACCATTGGTAAAGGTTACCGTTCTAATTGGTATACCTGCCCTTATTTCTGGCGGTATCATTAGACTTAAGAAAAAGCTCGTCAAGTAATAGTTGAAAATCGCATTGCGTAACCTATATAATGCCTGACTGGGATTGTAGAACAAAAGTTCATCTTAGCTAAAAGAAATTATAAAACGCTACATTTAAAACTGTTCTATTACGACATTTGATAAAATGAAGTGTGATGTAATTATTTTTACCATTCTTAGTTTAATATTTACCACAAGCAAAACTTATATAGCTTTTAACTTTGTTCTAAAGAATAAACTATTATGGGTAAAGTAGAAGCATGCCCTAAGTGTGGGAGCAAATCACAAATAAAAGAAAAGGACGGGATTATTACCTATAAAGCTGTGCAAGACAAAGATGCCTTTAAGAAAATAGGTCAGTTAAAAACTGCAATGCAAAAGTTTAAGGCAAAAGCAGAACAACTCGAGAAAGAATTAAAAGGTCTTAAATCAAATAAAAATTAGAAGGATGAAAATAGCAGTTACATCAGCCAGTGGAAAATTAGGTGCATCTATTGTAAAACACCTAATTAACTTAATAGGAAAAGAGAATGTAATAGGTATTGCCAGAACTGTAGAAAAGGCAACCTATTTAGGGGTAGAAATTAGAAAAGGTGATTATAATAGTCGTGAAGATTTTAATTCAGCATTACAAGGCGTAGATGCCGTTCTTTTGGTTTCCGGAATGGACGAACCTCAAAAAAGAATCCAACAACATAGAAATGTCATAGAAGCTGCAAAACAAAATGGCGTTAAAAAAATAGTATATACTAGCATTGTTGGCGATGAAGATAAGAATGCTTTTAGCCCTATAGTAAAAAGTAATAGACAAACAGAAAAAGACGTGCAAGCATCAGGATTGCAATGGGTAATTGGCAGAAACGGAATTTACATAGAACCAGATCTAGAATATATACATACCTATGTAAAAGAAGGTAGAATCGAGAACTGTGCCGGACAAGGAAAATGTACCTACACTAGCAGAGAAGAATTAGGATACGCCTACGCCAAATTATTAATTGAAGATAAACACAATGGTCAAGTATACAACTTGGTTGGTGAGCCAGTAACGCAAAGCGAGTTGGCAGAAAATATCAATAAAGTGTATGGTACTAATGTTATCTACAATTCGGTAACGGTTAACAATTATGCTGCAGATAGAAAAGCTGCTTTAGGAGATTTTATGGGTACCGTTATTGCGGGTATATATGAAGGGATAAAAGCTGGAGCTAACAATGTACCATCAGACTTTGAAAAAGCAACGGGCAGGGCTCCCAAATCTCTTTTTGTGATGATTTCTGAGTTTAAGAACAACAGTGAAGTTTAGTCTTTTTTAAGAATTAGATCATTTGATCTTGAGAGCAATTGACAATATTATAGACGAAGCACCGAGAATAAAATTTTTAGGTGCTTTGTTCATTAATTAAAAGCGAAACAATATGGGGTTGATGGAAACCATTATTAAAAAGGTTCTTGAAAAAGGGATTATTATAGAAAAAACAAAGCTATCAGGTTCAGTGTATAAAATACGCATTCAGAGTGATGGCATTGCTGATTATGATTTTGAACCAGGACACTTTTTAAGATTAGGTGTAGGAATTGATCAAGATGATATTTCTTTAAAAGATAAGGTCAGAAGTTATAGCGTTTGGGATATTAATAAAGAAAATAGTACCATAGATATTGCCATTGCAACACATAGCCAGGGTATTGGCGCTAGGTGGGTAGAAACTTGTAAACTCAATGACACGGTATATTTTAAGTGGAAAAAAGGAAAATTTCTTGTTGAGGACTCAGCAGATAGCTATCTAATGATCGGTGATTTATCAGCACTATCACACTTGTATATCATCAATCGAAACCTACCGGATAATAAACAGATTGAGAGTGTTGTTTACAGTCAGCAAAGTGAAGATTTTTTTGCGGATGTTGATAGGTCAAACCCTTTTGGTTTTAATGTAATGTGTGAAAATCCATCTACAGAAATCATCCAAAAATTGAATAGTATAATTCCTGAAATGAAAGGCGATAACATGGTGTATATCGCTGGTGATAGTCGAGTTTGTATTACATTGACCAATTATTTCAGAAAAGAATTGAATTGGAGTACCAAGCAAATAAAAACAAAGCCTTTCTGGAATCCTGATAAAAAAGGGTTGGAATAATTGTTAACTTACGGTGAATATATGCCGTATACATGAAAGTAAAAGTCTGCCTTATTCAAGATAGTCCCGTTTTCTTTGATATCGAGAAAACTATCGATAAAATAGAAAGTCTAGTAAAAACCTATGCCAAGCAAGGATGTGAATTAATAGTTTTTCCAGAGTCGTTTATTCCTGGATACCCAAGAGGGTTTTCTTTTGGCGCCGTGGTTGGCAGCAGAACCGATAAAGGCAGAAAACTATATGCTGATTACCATAAGAACAGCTTAGATTTAGAAGGTAAGGAATTACATAGACTGGTTAAACTTGCCAAAACTGAGAAGGTATATTTAATAATTGGTAATACAGAGAAACAATCAAATAGCGGAAGTCTGTATTGTTCAATGCTCTACATCTCACCTACTGATGGCTTTTTAGGTGTCCATCGAAAAATAAAACCCACAGGCAGCGAACGTATTATTTGGAATGAAGACGATGGTTCATCTTTAGTGAGTTTCGATACTAAAATTGGTAAACTGGGCGGGCTCATTTGCTGGGAGAATTATATGCCGTTGGCTAGAATGGCGATGTATCAAAAAGGTGTAGAAATCTATATTGCACCTACTGCGGACTCAAGAGAAGAGTGGACATCTACCATGAAACATATTGCTTTAGAAGGCAGGTGTTTTGTTTTAGGTTGTAATCAGTATTATACCAAATCTATGTATCCAGAGAAATATCAGCATTTGTTAGAAAATGAACCTGAAAATTTATGTCGTGGCGGCAGTGTTATTGTTTCTCCTTTGGGTAAAGTTATTGCAGGTCCATTATTTAATGAAGCAGGTGCATTGGTAGCAGAAATAGATTTAAATGAAATAGTACATGCAAAGTTAGATTTTGATGTCAATGGTCATTATTCTCGTAACGACATTTTTGATTTTAAAGTCAATAATCAGCCCGACATAAAAGTTGAAAATAAGACGTCGTAACCAAGTAAAATAACATATATAGTATGAAAGCCATTACTAAAAGAAAATATGGCGGACCGGAAGTATTGCAACTAGAAGAAGTTGAGATGCCTACTGTAAAAGACAATCATATTTTGGTTAAGGTTATGGCAAATTCAGTTAATCCTGCAGATTGGCATATACTACGCGGAAAACCATTTTTAGCCAGATTATCTATCGGGTTACTCAAACCTAAGCAACTTATTTTAGGTACTGATTTTTCAGGAATTGTAGAAGAAGTAGGCACTAATGTAACAACACTCAATATAGGAGATAAGGTATTTGGGGAATCTATAGAAGGTGCAGCTTTTGCTGAATATGTATGTGTGCCTTCAAAAGTATGTGCAAAAATACCAACAAATGTAGATTTCCCTATTATGGCAAGTGTTTCAGTTGCAGGTCTTACAGCTTACCAAGCCCTAGTTACACATGGAAAAATAAAAGCTGGTGAATCGGTTTTAATCAATGGAGCATCAGGTGGTGTTGGCCACTTTGCCGTACAAATAGCAAAAGCTCATGGAGCTAAAGTAACTGCGGTTTGTTCTAGTAGAAATATTGATTTTGTACTATCTATTGGTGCAGATAATGTCATTGCTTATAATAAAGTAAACATTCATGAATATAATGACAACTATGATGTAATCATCGATACCCATGGTAACCTAAAACATGACGATTATACGAGAATGGGTAATAGAGGTGTTTTGGTCGGTTTCACTACTATGGGTCATATGTTTTCTGTTCTTTTTAAAAAGGCGTTCAGTAAGTTCCCGTTAACCCAATTTACTGCCGAAGCCAATACCCAAGATTTAGAGACTTTAGCTTTATTGATAAAAGAAGAGAAGATTAAGGTTCACATAGAAAAAACGTATCCCTATACTCAGATTCCCGATGCTATAGCGCATATTGAAAAGATGCGAACACGAGGTAAAGTAGTTATCGTTAGCTAGGTGATAATCATTTTTAAAACAATTTAATTAACAATAGTGGTTTAAAGAATTTTAAAATACATGTAATTTGCTTTCGATCATTATCCACTATACTTTTAAAAAAATATTATCGGCTAATCACTATAAATACCAAGTCAATCGATCTATTAAAAGATATACTCCACCAAATTCTACCAATCCAAGAGACAGATTGGGTAGCTATTAAACCACATCTTTCAATTGTTGAATTTGATGAGAACGAAATGCTTCTTTGCCCGCCTAGTGTATGTAATTTTATTGCTTTTATAAAAACAGGTTCTATTAGATCGTATCATATCGATGACAATTTAATAGAAACCAATCTGCTACTAAAATCTAATAATGAATTCATTACCGATTATGAGAGTTTTATTAGTCTAGAGCCATCTGCACTTTGTATACAATCGATTGACAAAGGTGAAATGATTTTGTTGGATAGAAACGGACTATACTCCCTTTACGAAACCTCGTTTTATTGGAACAAATTCGGTAGAATTATGAGCGAACAGATATTTCTAAATAGCAAACGAAGAACGGAGCAGATGTTGTTTCTATCTCCAAAAGAAAGATATTTACTTCTATTGAAAAATGAGCCTAATTTTTTTCAAAAATATGCATTGAAACATATAGCCAGTTATTTAGGTATAACTCCCCAATCATTAAGTAGAATAAGAAACCAGATCGCGCATCATTAATTACCCAAAGTTAAGTGGCTATTCAAACTACTTAACTGAAATTTGTTGTTTCGCAAACAAATTTTAGCATTATGATTGTCAATATATTAAGTGCGGTTTTATTTCTTATTTTTATGATTCTGTCAGGGTTTCATTTCTTTTGGCTTTTTGGGGGTACTTGGGGTTTAAGACAGGCAATACCAACAAGAGAAAAGGACTTGGAACTTCTTTCAATTCCAAAATATGCAACACTATTAGTTGCTCTGGTTTTGGCTCTTTTTGGGTTGATTTATTTAAATAAGCTTGAGGTTTTCAACATTTCAAATCAACTTACAAATCTATTGTATTATGTCATCCCTATTCTGTTCCTAATTCGTGCCATAGGTGAATTTAATTATGTTGGTTTTTTCAAAAAGATAAAACATACAGAATTTGCCAAGGCCGATACGAAGTTATTCTCGCCATTATGTCTTAGCATCGGGCTAATTGGTTTAATCATTCAATTCTTAACAAATTACATTTAGACAACAAATCTAACTTCATCCATTAAGTATTATTCCATCAATCGCGTTAAAACATCTAAACTATTCATATCTTATCGGTCATATCATAAGAAAAATGAAAAAATATACAATTACCTTAGCATCATTACTAGTCATCTTCTGTTTTACTAGTTGCAAGAATACTACCAAAAAAACATCTGATTCCACCGAAGATACATCTATAGAAAATCAGCCTGATGAAACCGTTTACGCAAGTGATGTGATTCCGTTTTTTGATGATTGGAAATTAATTCTTGGTGATGGCTCTAATGCAGGCATCGCCAATGATTTTGAAAACAAAGATTATTTTTATACCACTAATGATGGCAAAGATGATTGGGTAGTTTTTAAAGCTCCCAATGGAGGCGATACTCATGGTACATCTAACAATACTAGAACCGAATTGGCGCAGATTAAAAAGTTTTATCCAGAAACAGCAGATGATAAACTGACCGCTACCCTTAAAGTAATGAATGTTTCTGCCACGGGCGATGCTCGTGTTGCAGCAACACATGCCGTTGTAGTAGGTCAAATTCATAGTGCAGACGCATTTGAAAATGAACCATTGAAAATATTCTACAAGAAATTTCCGGGTCACACTAAAGGTTCTGTTTTTTGGCATTATGAGATTAATACCGCTGGTGATGATAATGCTGGCAGATGGGACTACTCTAATGCTGTTTGGGGAAATGACTTTTCTGTGGTTGGCGAAACAGCAGATACCTATCCTGCAGAGCCAGAAGATGGTATAGCATTAGGGGAAGAATTCAGCTATGAAGTTGTTGTAAAAGCCGGAATCATGAGCTTGAAATTTATGAGTGACGGACATGAAACTAAAACATTTACTAAGAATCTGTTAGAATCAGAATACACTACAAAGGCTGATATTCCAGAGCAAACGAAGAAATTATTCTTCCCAATAGGTCAAGATGGTGTTGAGCGCAAAAAGGCATATACTGGTGAAGGTTGTTTTTTTAAATTGGGTACTTACAACCAAACAAATGGTAAATCTCCAGAAACTAATATGAATTGGTGCTCAGGTGCAGAAACCCATGGCGGCGATATTCAAAAGCAATATGCAGATGGTAATTATGCCGAAGTTTGGTTTAAAACAGCCAGTATAAGCGTTAGCGATGCAGCCGTATCAAATGAAGGGTATTTTACTAAAAATGATTAAATCAGTTTTAAAATAAAAATAAACATCTTAAATATTCTCAGTTAATAACTTATTACAATGGTAATAGGATTATGTTTCTAGTTTTTCTGAAAATAGCGAACTTAGTTGATTCAGTTTATAAATGAATTGTATCGCTAAACACGACTATTATAATGAGCAGTATTGCATCCGTATTAGAACAAGTAAAAACTAAAGGTCCGTTAGTACATAACATTACCAATTATGTTGTAATGAATAACACCGCCAATGCATTGTTAGCTGTTGGCGCATCTCCTGTAATGGCTCATGCTATAGAGGAGGTTAATGATATTGTTACTATTTCTTCTTCGCTGGTTATCAACATGGGTACGTTGAGCGAAAAATGGGTAGAAAGTATGCTTATGGCAGCTGAACAAGCTAAAGCGACCAATACTCCGTTTGTATTTGACCCTGTAGGTGTCGGTGCATCTGCATACAGAACAGAGGTTGCCCAAAAAATTATAGAGACAGCTACACCTAATGTAATTCGTGGTAATGCATCCGAGATTATGGCATTGGCAAAACTGACCAATTCTACAAAAGGGGTGGATAGTACTATGGATACCCAAGATGCTATTGAAGGCGCTACCCTACTATCAAAGAAATTCAACAATACCGTAGTAATCAGTGGCGCAATAGATTATATCATCACTGGCGATACTGTAAGTAAAATTGAAAACGGGAGTCCGCTTATGGCGAGAATCACCGGTATGGGCTGTACGGCAACTGCAATGGTAGGTGCGTGCTTAGGTGTAGAAGAAAATGCACATTTAGCGGCAACTGCGGCAATGGCAATTATGGGCGTTGCTGGAGATATGGCAAATGACAAGAGCGCCGGTCCAGGTAGCTTTCAAATGCATTTCTATGACAGCTTGTATGATATTACTCCTAATATTTTAGCCGAAAAAGTAAAGACCAATGCTTAATGTAGATTACGCTTTAATGTTCGTGACGGATGATAGTATTAGGAATGACAACACCTTCTTTGCCATGCTAGAAGCCGCTTTAAAAGGCGGGGCAACTATCATTCAATTACTAGAGAAAACTTTAGATACTTTGGCATTTTATAACCGTGCATTACGGTGTAAAGAATTATGTAGCACCTATAGAATTCCATTGATCATCAATGACCGATTAGATATTGCACTTGCCATAGATGCGGACGGTGTACATATTGGTCAAACCGATATGCCTTATGATGTTGCTCGTAGATTATTGGGTAATAGTAAGATTATTGGACTATCGGTTAGTAACAAAAAACAAGCCGAACATCAGGATGCTCAGGCGGCAGATTATATTGGCATCTCCCCTATTTTTTCGACAAATACAAAGACAACTGATTTAGCACGACCTTTGGGTTTATTAGGACTTAAAGAAATTCGCGCACTGTATTCTAAGCCTATTGTTTGTATTGGCGGAATTCACAAAAACAACACTAAAGAAATAATTAAAAATGGCGCGGACGGAATAGCTGTGGTTTCTGCCATTTCAAAAGCAGCAAACCCAGAAGCGGCAACAAAAGAACTTAAAGAAATAGTATGCAAGACTGGTATAAAATAGCACGACAAGAAACAGATTATATTCTAGAAGCCATAAAAGAGCAATCTTTCATCAAAGAACTGATGAACGGCACGCTATCTAAAGAAGTATTCCAATTTTACATTAATCAAGATGCCATGTATTTGGCGGAATATAAAAAGGTATTAGCAACTATAGGTGTTAAATGTGAGCACGTAGATGACACTCAGTTTTTTTTGGATTCGGCCACAGGAATTATCAATGTAGAAAATGCCTTGCATCAAATATTTTTAAAGGATAATCAGTTGGCTCACGAGCCCTCTCCTACTTGCGAATTATACACCAGTTATTTAACACGCATAGTGGCAAATCATTCATTAGAAGAAGCATTGGCTGCCGTACTACCCTGCTTTACCATTTACAAGGAAATTGGAGATTACATACATACCAACCAATCAAACAAAGCCGATAACCCCTATCAAGATTGGATCGACACCTATGGCGGGGAAGAATTTGCGAACTCGGTAAATAATGCCATAATTATCACCAATAAGTATGCAGCAAACGCTTCTGAAGAAGTTTTGCAAAAAATGCAAACTGCTTTTGAAAAAGCCTCTAAATTAGAATGGATGTTTTGGGACAGCGCTTACAATAAAGAACTATGGAAGATTTAAAAACACCTTACAAAAGTGTATTGAGCATTGCCGGTAGCGATTCTGGCGGATGTGCCGGTATTCAGGCAGATATTAAAAGTATTAGTGCCTGCGGAGCTTATGCCGCTACGGTAATTACTGCAACTACAGCGCAGAATACAATGGGAGTTACCGACATACATGCCATTCCTATCTCACATTTAGAAAAGCAATTAGATGCTGTTTTAAGTGATATTGATTTTGGAGCCATAAAAATCGGCATGCTTCATTCATGTGAAGTAATAAAGGTTGTCCAGAGAAAATTAAGCGAATACAAAGCAAAGAATATCGTCTTAGACCCTGTAATGGTCAGTACATCCGGTCATAAATTAATTGCCGATGATGCCATTGCCTGTTTAAAGGATTTTTTACCAAACGTCAATTTAATTACTCCTAATATTCCAGAAGCAGAATTATTGATTGACGAGAAAATTAATAGTGAAAACATGGAAGAGATGGCAAAGAAAATTGGGGAGCGCTACCAAACTTCGGTCCTTCTAAAAGGCGGACATATTGATAATGGAACTATTGTAATGACAGATGTTTGCTACAATCATGAAACCAAAGAAGTCAATTTAATAACCAATCCAAAGGTAAATACAAAAAATATTCACGGTACAGGTTGTAGCCTATCGTCAAGTATTGCTGCATTCTTAAGTTTGGGTGAGCCAATAGAAATTGCCATTAGAAATGGCTGTAATTATGTGAACCAAGCCATCATTGCCGGTCAGCATAAAACCTTGGGTCTTGGTAACGGACCAATTAATCATTTTGGATTATAATAGTATCTTAAACCAATAAGGTTCATTACGAGAAATACGTAAAATGAAGTACGATTTACTAATTGCACATATCAATAAAATTGTTCGACTTTCGAAAGCCGAAGAAGAAGAATTGTGTCGTTACTTTCAACCCATGTCCATAGCTAAAAAAGCGTATTTATTGCAACAAGGTGAAATTTGCAAGTTTGAAGGCTTTGTGCTAGATGGTTGTTTTAGAACCTTTACTTTGGATAAAAAGGGAAATGAAAACACCCTGTTTTTTGCTACAAAAGATTGGTGGTTAATGGATATCGATAGTTTCATGAACAACAAACCATCTGAACTTAATATTCAAGCACTTGAAGACAGTGAGTTGTTGATCATTTCTCAAACTGATAAAGAAAAATTATATGAAGCAATTCCATCGGCAGAAAAACTATTTCGCATTATGTTCCAAAAATCAGTAGTTGCTTGGCAAAGACGATTGGTACGTAATCAAAGTTTGACAGCTAAAGAAAGGTATCAGCACTTCACCTCCAAATATCCAGAAATCGCTTCAAAACTCACAGACAGACAAACCTCTAGTTACTTGGGTATTACACATGAATTTTTGAGCAAGATTAAAAAGGAATTTTAACTCACACCTCCTATTTTAACTGAGTAGTGTATTAAAAGTTTCGTTAATAAGTTCTTACAAATTTCATAAGATTTATCCTCGGTTTATAAATATAATTTCGATCTTCCGTTTAAATAACTAATCATTATGAAAAACACTCAATTAATCATTGGATTCGTTTTATTATTTCTAGTAAACGGATATTCACAATCAAATAATACAGATTATAAGTCAGAAGTTGACAATTTAAAAAAGGAGTTAACAACCAAAGATAATATCATTGTTTCCCAAAATGATAAAATGGATAAATTAGAAAAAGATATAGAATATTATAAAGAAACATTAAACCTTATTAGTTCTAAAATATCCACCAAGGATAATGATGTTACCCTTAAAATTAATTCAGTTGTTGGTAACTCAAATTCAGGAGTGGTGAATATTAATGGAATACTAATAAACAAAGGTGCTGTAAGACCTGTACAAGGACAAAAAGCATATGCCACAGATCCTCAAGGGAATGGTATTATGTCCTACAAATTAAAAATAGGAGGTTTATCTAGGGTTGATAAAGTTTTAAAGGATGTACCTACAAAATTTACAATTGAACTTGAGCAAATAGTTGAAGGCACCCCAATGTTAGCTTCATTAATCATTGACTTTTATACTCGAAGCGGTTATAACAAAGACAAATTAAATGTGACATTCAAGAATTTGAATATTATATGGGAATAGATGTAATTAAACCATATCCTTATAAATTAATAATTCAATTACCAAAAATTTAAATCTAATATTAAGAAAAACATACATTATCATCTTATTGCTCATGTTAAGCGCACAATCAGGAAAAGCTTAAGAATTCCAACAGCAAGTAAAATCTATTAATAGTTTCTGAATTGACTTTTGATGTTTCAAGAATGGATGCTGAGAATATTAAAGTAGAAAAAGAGTTAGTATTTTTTCTGAAAGAAAAAAGTGATTTTGAAACAAAAATTGCCAACTAAAAAATCAACAATTGAAACAGCCTAGCTATATATTATCGAAATGTTAAAAAATGATGGAATCGAATTAAAATGAATGATAAAGAAATTAGTATTGGCTTATCAAAACGCTATTTAATAATCCTGTAAAAACTTTAAAATTAAATTCATTGAAATATCAATAATATGGATAATCATTGATGAAAGAGAAATTAAAAGAACATATAGACAAATTAATTCCTCTTACAGATGATGAATTTGCTTTTGTTTTATCCCATTTTAAATTTGATAAATATAATAAAAACGACTTTCTTATTCAACAGGGAGAAGATGTAGATTACTGCTATTATGTGGTTACAGGTCTTTTAAAATTAATTTATATGGACCAAGGCGGAAAACAACATATTGTATCATTTGCAATGGAAGATTGGTGGGAAAGTGATTTTTCAGCTTATTTTACACAGTCAAAAGCTAAAATGTCATTACAGTGTATAGAGAACACAGTGGTGTTTTCCATTGGTCTAAGCGATTATCAAAAGCTATCGACAGAATTACCGAAAATGGAGCGTTTCTTCCTTCAAAAATCTAATTTAGGGCATATAGCTTCACAAAATAGAATCATATCTTTTCTAACTTCAAGTGCAAATGAAAGATATGAGCAATTACTGAAACAGTATCCAACATTGTTTCAACGTGTGTCTAAAACGCTTCTCGCTTCTTACTTGGGTGTTTCTCGTGAGACGCTTAGTAGACTTTCTTCTTAAAATCGTTTGCATCATTTAAAATTGTGATGTTTGTCACACTAAAACCACTTCATTATTCAAATATTTGTCGCTTAAAATAAAGCTATTCATCATGACACATTAATAAACTACCGTGTCATCATGTTTAGCAAAAAAAAAGAAACAAATGGAAAAAAGAATAATCAACCCTTGGGATTGGCAGAATGAAAGAAGTTATGTTCAGGCAATAGAAGTAATAAAACCAGAAGGAACCTTATATATTTCTGGTCAAACGGCAATTGATGCAGACGGGAAATCAAGTAATGGCGATATGAGAAGCCAGCTTATAGACACCATATTGAATTTAGAAAAAGTCATTGACGAGGCAGGGTATCAATGCAACAATATTGTACGATTAAATATCTACACCAATTCATCAGATGAATTTTTTGCCTCTTTTGATATTTTTCAAACCTGGGTAAATAAGCACGGGATAAAACAGGCTAGTACCGTTTTAGAAGTTAAAAGTCTATTTGAAACCTTAAAAGTAGAATTAGAAGTTACTGTTGTTCGGTAGTAATTGCTGTAACAGATAAGCGAAAAAATCAATTATTGATGTATCTGCAACAATTTTGCTTTGGTCGATCTAGTTTTATAACTTTGATCGACTTTAAAAGCAGCTATGGAATACGCAGAAAATATACTTGGTACAATCGGTAATACTCCCCTTGTAAAAATCCATACACTTACGGCAGAGTTACCTTGTTTGGTATTGGCTAAGTACGAGACTTTTAACCCTGGCAACTCGGTTAAGGATCGTATGGCGTTAAAGATGATCGAAGATGCAGAAGCTGATGGTAGGTTACAACCAGGCGGAACGATCATTGAAGGAACCTCTGGAAACACGGGAATGGGACTCGCATTGGCCGCCATTGTAAAAGGTTACAAATGTATTTTTGTATTGGCGGATAAACAGTCTAAAGAAAAGTGTGATATTTTAAGGGCGGTAGGTGCAGAAGTTGTGGTTTGCCCCACAGCCGTAGAACCAGAAGACCCAAGATCGTATTATTCAGTTTCTAAACGATTGGCAAAGGAAATTCCGAATAGTTGGTATGTAAATCAGTATGACAACCCTAGTAATGCCCAAGCACATTACGAGAGCACCGGACCAGAAATCTGGAAGCAGACCGATGGCAAGATCACTCATTTTGTAGTTGGTGTGGGAACCGGTGGAACCATATCTGGAGTAGGAAAGTATTTAAAAGAACAGAACCCTAATGTAAAAGTTTGGGGTGTAGACACCTATGGTAGTGTATTCAAGAAATACCACGAAACGGGAATTTTTGACGAAAAGGAAATCTACCCTTATGTAACCGAAGGTATTGGTGAAGACATTCTGCCAAAAAATGTGGATTTTGATATTATTGACGGGTTCACCAAAGTAACCGATAAAGACGGCGCGGTATATACCCAACGTTTGGCAAAAGAAGAAGGCATGTTTCTGGGCAATTCTGCAGGATCTGCTATAAAAGGTGTTTTGCAATTAAAAGAAAATTTTACAAAAGACGATGTTGTCGTAGTATTGTTTCATGACCACGGTAGCCGATATATTGGTAAAATGTTCAATGATGATTGGATGCGTGAAAAAGGATATATAGAATAGCCTTTTTCAAACAATTTTTACATACTTTCAACAAACTTCAGAAATACTTTTTTGTGAAGCTCCACATCCATATTCGGAGAAAGTGATACACGGGCTATATAATCCTTATCATCTTCTTTAGTGGTGCCTTGGGTAGAAGTTGCCGGTATCGTCCAGTAACAACCATTCAACTGTCCGTAGCTAACACAGTACTTACTCTCGTTAGGTATTTCGGTAATCATTAGGTTGATTAACCTATGGTTCATTTCTCGTTTATACGTTTCTCTTTCTTCAGGGCTATCGCCTTTTGTTGGTAGGTCTAATGAAAAAACAGAGGGAGTAAATCCTTCGTCAGCCAATTCTTCAGATACAAAATTGATTTTAGCGGCGGGTAATGTTTTCTTAATATAGTTTACAAAATCAAGTGTATTTACATAAGCATCGTGAATTCTTTGTATCATCGAAGGCATTTGCTTTGCCAATATTTCCATTTGCAAATCGGTAGCTTCATTATCACAAAGACTTAAATGCAAGGCAATTTTATCCATTAAAGGTTCCGCTATTTTATTTGCGATACAATACCCTGCAGTGCATTTTCCGCCACTTGGAAATTTTGACCCACTAGCAAATGAAATTGTTCTTATGGATGAAAGAATATCTGCATCACCTAGAAAGTGAACATTTGGGCAGAACGTTTGATCCAGAATAAAAACGGGATCTACAGCCTCGCTCCCACTTGCCGTTTTACGTTTAGCACTTAAAACAGCTCTTAATTTATGAACATCGGGCACTTCAACTCTTGGGTTCGTTGGTATTTCGGCAATGATAAATGGAATGGCATCTTCTTTCGCTAGTTTATCTAAAACAATACCAATACTTTTTACCATATCATTATCACCATCTACAGGTAAATCGACTATTTCAATAGCATCGCTACAGGCAGCAACACGTCTTGCTTGGTCGTTTGTACCACCGTAACAATTTGGAGGAACCACAATTTTAATCGCTTTTCCTTTATGATTTTCCATAGCATGATCAACCAAGCCCATCATAATGGCATATTGAATGGATAATCCGCTTGAAGCTACCAGCGGAGTTGTATTGGTACCACTAACCTCTCTAATTAAATCTAACACCGCAGCATTGTTCTCAGCTGCATCTGATTTCTGAATATCAGAAGTAGGTTGATTCACCAAAGACTGTAAAGCAGCAAGACAGTTTGCCGGAGTCATGGCAACAGTTTCTCTTCGTCTCACGTGCTGAATATCCGATATGTATGTTGTATTTTTTTCACCGTTCACCAATAGCACACTACCTAAATCACCATGAAGGTTGACATAAAAATCAATATTCGGATTTAGGTCAACAGCGGCAATCTCTTCTTGTTTTGAAACGAAAACTGTACTACCATCAAACACGTCAACAGCAGATGCATTTTTAAACTGCTTTAATTCAAAAGTATAGCCGTAAACTGTGCGCAATACTTCTTCATTAAAAGAACTAGGTAACTCTCCCGTATAAGCAATAAGCGTATTTCTATTCTTTAATAAATTTGTTCTAAGGATGGATAAAATCGGAGTCGTCTTTGATAGAAAACTAATCACCTGCTCAGGTGCCAAATTGTTCAAATTCCCGATTACCCATTCTAAAACACAAGACAACGGATGACCAAGTCTGATGTAATCATAAGCAGTAGGTAAATTGAGTAGTGCAGCGGCATTAAAACTATTCTCCTTTGCTAAGGTTTCAAACTGATCTAAAAACTGAACTTTAGCCAATTCTTCATTGTAAATATCTAGTCGATGGGTAGTTAAGTTCAACCAATCTATAGGCATATTTTCCAATACATTCTCTATATACTCTAGCATTTTATTTCGCTCCATTCTTATCATCATTTTGACTATTCAAAATTACGTAATAATTGAATGTATTTAAAGTTTTCGGTAGGCAGTTTCAGTTCTCAGTACACCGTAACAGTTGGCAGTGTAAAATAAAAAACGTCTTTGTGAGGAGCCTTTCGCGACGTGGCAATCTATTTCATGTATGTCTAAGTGTTAAGTGTTCAGATTCGGCTGCCAGCGGAGTGATAGGTGCGTATGTAGAATGTGTTGCTTTTGAAATACCAAGAGGGATACGAATCAACTCTATAAACCTAAGCATTTTAGAAGAAGCTTGGGATATTTATGGAGAAATGATACCTTCTTTTCAAACTGTAACATTTACTATAATGTTTTTAGCCATTTGATGATTCTAAAAATGATAATTAGAGTTATGAACCCTTTCGTTGATAACTTCCTACAAATAATGTAGTACATACTTGTGCTAATTCAACGTAAAACCGAACTTAGTTTTTTTGGAAAATTATATAATCAGTTGTCACGATATCTTCATCAACAAAAAAATCAGGCACAGATATAAGAGAATTAAAAAAATAGATGAAATTAAATTAATTTATGAATTGCTATAAACATCATGAAATCATAGCAGTTTCGCAATGTAAAGGTTGTGGAAGAGGCATGTGTCCGGAGTGTACAGAGCAGTTTTCTGTACCTAGTTGTGATAATTGTAGGGTACAACAAGAGAAAACTATTAAAGGTGAAACAAGGGTAGTGAAAACAAAAGAGGTAAGTTCAGTTTTATTGGAACTTATACTCACTGTCATTGCAGGTTTAATAGGTCAATCATTTATGAGTAGTGATTCTTTATCATCGCCTGATGATGGTCCTATTCTAAGTGCTATAACAAAATATATTCCATTTCTTGTATCGGCAGGATTTGTTTCAGGATGGTATATAATAAACGCATTAAAACCTAAACAGAAACCAAACACGATTAAAGTCACCGTAACACGTTCTGATGATTTTTCTGGATGCATAGGAATAATCCTTAAATTTTTTGGAGCAGGATTTATTGGAGTTTATGTACTTCCATTTAGAACAGTCTATAATATATATCGAATATTTAAATAAGTATTATGCTAACAAGTAGAGACTACTTAGAAAAATACTTTAGAGGATATATGTTTTATTAATGTAATCCTGATTTTTCCTTTTACAATTTTACTATTTACCATTGTATTCAATTTTTGAAAGAACGAACTTCGTTATTATCTACTATATAAATCAAAACATCAATTAGTTTACCGTTGACATTAATTTGATATAAATGAAAAGTAACCCATTAAAAATCATTACCGGTCTTATCGTATTGGCGCTAAACTATACGGCGTGCAATTCTCCTGCAGCTATATCGGGTACTATAGCAGGATTAGAAAAAGAAAACACTAAAATATACTTAATTCAACCTGAAACCTTACAACATGTAGCAGCTTCCTATTTAGGTAAAGTAATAGACTCCGCCGTTGTAAATAGTGATGGTAGTTTTGAGTTCCACAAACTACCAACTACTAAAGAACCGGTTTTGTTTGAGTTGGTAGTTCAGCCTTCAGGAAAAGGAGCTAATTATTTACAAAATGACAACCCTATAAAGGCTAACTATATGCCTGTTATTTGGCAATCTGGAGAATCACTTCAAATAACAGCGCGGTTTAATGAATTTCAAAAAAGTTTTACGATAGAAAATCCTTCAGATTTGAATACCGCTTTGTTAGCGGTAAGAGATATCAAAGCGGAAGCATACCAAACCTTTCTTGCCGATAAGCATTGGAATGTTGAAGACGGCGATGAATTAATGGCAAAAGAACATGCCATTTTACAATACAAGTCATCTTTAATGCAGTTTGCAGATAGCACTCCCTATCTTCTGCCGGCATTGGTAGCGTTAAGATGGGTAAGTCCAGAAAACGATTACGAACGCGTACCTGAATTTTTAGTGAATCAATGTACGAAGTGGAAGGAAAAAGAAACCGGTCACCCGTGGGTAAAACAACTTTGCAAAAAAAGTGAGCCGACTAATTTACCTGTATTAATCGGCGATAAATTCCCGAATATTCAACTTCCTTTGTTGTCAAAAGATACCGTATATATCAAAGATGTATTAGGTGAAAAACTTACAATAATTGACTTATGGGCATCTTGGTGTGCTCCTTGCAGATTAGAAAACCGTAAGGTTCTAGTACCGCTTTATAATGAGTATCATGAACAAGGGTTACAAATTGTTGCCTATGCATTAGAAAGTGATGAAGCAGCTTGGAAAGCAGCTGCAACCCGCGATGGCGCAGACCGTTGGCTACAATCTTCAGATTTAAAAGGTGATGATGCACCTTTTTTAAAGAAAATACGTGTTCGTACCATACCTGCTAACTTTATTCTTGATAGTAACGGAGTGGTCATTGCTAAAAATTTACATGGTCAAGAATTGATGGATTTGGTGAAAGGTAGCTTTGAAAAGTAAGTTGAAACTACATTATAATTACCCTTTTCGTTAATAACTTGGTCACAACTCTTTATGTAAGTACTTGCGTACAACTATTGAAATATAGAACTTAGCTTTCTCTCCCCGAAACATGATAATGAATCAGCTAAAAAGAATTGAAACTTTTCTTAGCTATTCAGTAGGAAACATTATAAAATTAGCCTATGAGAATAAAGGAAGACATTCCAATATTAGGAAAAGTTACTGTAAACTTCCTTGATTTAAGTGCGAAACTATATCAACATTATATTGACATTGAAGAAATAGATAGGCAAAAAAACACAGCTCATTTAGGTTTAATTTCTCACGCATTTAAAAACTCAAATCACAGTAGATTTGATTATTTAATTTTACAATGTGTAATATCTGAACTAATTGAAAACTCATTTAAAGGAACTACTAACGCACAAGGAAGTATCACAATAAATGGAACAAAACAGACTGGAAATGACGTAATTAAAACTTGGATTTTACTTTCTAATTTTGGGCACTGCAAAAACACAATTGGAGACGAAAAAACATTACTTCTTCATTGTATTCAAAATAAATCTTACAAACGAAAACTAATTAATTGCATTAAAGATGCAAAATTAAAAAAATGGTCTGAAAGAGTAATTAATAATTTTGATTACGTAAGTTTTCATCATATTATAAGTTTTATTAGAATTTATAAGACATTCACAAGAAGAGTTGAAAGACAAGAAGAACTTATTAATATTTACAAACTATTACTACTGCCAGAAGAAGAAAATGAACCAATAGCAAGCTCTATTCAGATTTCTCAACTAAAAAATCTTTATTACATTTTAAGAGATATTTCTATAATAGCTTTAGATTCAAGAAATAGTTCTTTACCCTTCAATTTAGATATTCTTTCTACAGTTTTATCATTAGATTCTTTTGAGAATAAATATCAAAACAAAAGGATTTCAATCATATTGGAGCCATTAATTTCTATTTTGTGTGATAATCTTTATTTGAATATTAAAAGCCAAAAACATCAAAGGTCATACGAAATAAATGCATCTAAAACAATCGGAACAGATGTAATGAAGAGTCTAGATACTGCTTTAAAAGATGGATTATATAATCCTACAGTATGTAATTTGCATCACTTTTTAAGAATTCAACTTGACAAAAAAAATATGCTTTTTGAAGAGATTTCAAAAGCTACTCGACAAATTTTGACTGTAAAAAAAGGAGTAAGTGGTGTTGATGCATCAATGGACTTAAATCCGTTTACTGACGAAAGAGTTATTGATTTTTATTTGGAAGATAATTTTAATATTAAACATTTTTCAACTTTCATTTATAATATTGGAAACATTACAATTGAACAAATTATAGGAACTGCATCAAATGAATTTAATAAAACTAAAAAAATCAATGAGATAATAGATTCCAATTTAAATAAATTACCAATAACAAATGCGGAAAAGGAAGATTTCAAAAAGCCAATCCAAGAACATATTTCGTCAAATATTAAAAAAGTTTTATTAAATAAAAATTTACCAATATTCAAAAATATTCTTTGGGCAGTTCTGCGTTATCACCTAGATTCAAAATACCATTTTGATATAGATAATCACTCTTTTGAGAACTATGATTATTTTGGAGTAAAGGTTGCTGGCTTAAATCCTTTAAAAGAAAATTTAGACAAAGCCATAGATTCTGAAAAAGATTTAGATAGAAAACACGAATTAAATCAATTAAAGAAATCAGCTTACAGAAAATTTGAAGGTTCTGTGCTAATTTGTCTTTCTAGAATTAAAATTTACAATTACTCTTTATCACCAAATAATAGGATAGTAACTGATATTGATGGAGTTGTATTAAAATTTAATGATGAAGAATTGATTTTAGAATTACACGAAAGTAAGAATACAGCTAGACCTGAAAAAGATGCTATAAAAGATATAAATTCTAAACTTTTGAAAACCATTGACAAAAAAATAAAAGGTATTAAAATTAAAAAAGTTTCTGGCTGTGGAGCAAAAATTTATATCAAACATTAAAATTATTACAATTAGAAACCAAGAGTAATTTATAATTCTAGTAGATTATAATGATGTTTATTTTGCCGTTTTATACCTTGATAATTTATTTTTTCTAAAACCTTTTAATCTATAATTTTATCAGACAAGAAAACTTCACTAGCTCCCCCAATTTTTCTCATTTATTCATTTGCATCTAAACTTGGCAGCTATTTAGGTTTTAATATTTGCATTTAATTTTTTTTAAAACGAACTTAAGCATCATCTGCTAAAAAGAATTGAAACTCTTTTTAGCTCCATGATTGCAGTAATTAAAGATAAATAGAACGACTTGATTAAAGAATACGAAAGAGATTTATCTGAATCGGATAAGAAAGTTATTTTAAAGGAAGTGAACGAAACAAAATCTTACTTTCCTAAAACAAAAAAATCTGTTCTACTTAAACTTCCAGTTTTACTAGGGTTCATAATTGCAATTTACAATTTCCCAACGCTATGGTTAATCATTCCAATACTAATTATATCGTTCTTCATGATATGGATGTTAGTAATGGAAGTAAAAGATTTAGCCCGTTTACCTAAATTCTTAAAAGAAAAAGTGGCGATAATTGAAACCGGTATTGCAAGAGTTCGAGAAATAAATATAGATCGATATGCCAAAATTAAAAGCTACAATGACGAAGGAGATCATTACATAATTGAACGAGATGGTAAACTGATTATGATAGGTGGTCAGGAATTCGATGGTGTAAGAAAGCTCAAGAATAAGATTGAATATATAGAACTAATGGACTCAAGCAAAGCAAGTGTTTATAATACAAGAATTATAAAAAATGGTCAAAGCCTCGAGCCATATCATGTATTTAAAGGCAAACTACCTGAAGAATTGATGAACTCAGAACTATGGAATCAACTGACGGAACAAGAACCATTTGATGGAAAGCTTGAAGATTTGGATAAATACATACAAAATAAAGCTGCTAACAAGGTGTAAAAACGCACTCTACACCGAACGATAACGAAACCCCAACTACCCCCTATTCTTCTCTTCTATTTATTTCCCTATAAACTAGGTAGATGTTAGGACTGCTGATTTAGCTTTAAACAAAAAAAACTAAGCTTCGTGCGTGTAGTAAAACTAAAAAATTCCTTACTTACGCACCAAGCTTAGCTTGACCGTTGTGCGAACTGTTTCACACAACTAAAATATCTCAAATCAATTATTTCTTCAACTTCACAAAATAATCGAAGATTTCAGGAACATTTGCGCTTGCCATACCATCATCGAATGCAGCCTGTAGGCTAGCAGATGTAGCAGAAGCAACTTTAGATTCTGTACCAAGATCATCCATCATCTGTACAAAATAACCTAAATCTTTATTCGCATTGGCGATAGAAAAGCCTAAATCACTTACATGATCTACTGCGTAGTTTTTACAAAACTTCATGAACGGAGAATTCGAAGGTCCAGAAGACATAATATCGAAAAGTTGTTGCCCATCTACACCAGCAAGTTTAGCCGCTGCAAAAGCTTGTGACATTGCTACAACTGTAGTCATACCCATAAAGTTATTGATCAACTTCGTAGTATGACCAGCACCTAGAGGTCCTAAATGAAATACATGTTCCCCTTGTTGATCTAATATAGGTTTTACCTTTTCAAAGGTATCTTTATCGCCGGCAGCCATAATGTTTAGCAATCCGTCTTTTGCATGAGCGGGTGTACGACCAAGCGGAGCATCGATCATACCAGCGCCTTTTGCAGCAAGGTCTTTACCAATTTTCTGCGTAGATGCAGGAATTGATGTTCCGAAGTCTATCAAAACAGCACCTTTTTTAATACCTTCAAGAATACCATTTTCACCGTAAACGATTTTTTCTACAACAGCAGAAGTCGTTAAACAGAACATGATAATGTCACTATTTTCTGCTAATTCTTTTGGAGAGGCAGCTTCTTTAGCATTACCGCGAGCGATAACAGTTGCTACTGCATCTTTGTTAAGGTCCATTACATTTAGCTGGAATCCTCTTTTTTGTAGGTTCTCAACCATATTGGCGCCCATTAGGCCGAGTCCTATAAATCCGATAGTAGGGTTTTTCATATTTGTTTCATTATTTAGTGTAAAAATATAAATTTACTAGTTAACATATTTTACTAGTTTTAAAAAGAAACTCATCAACTCACCCCCCTATTCTTCACCTCAATCCATTTGCTCATAAACTTAGTAGCAGTCATGGTTTGGTGTTGTAATAAAGCCCCTGTGAAGTTCTGTGTTCTGTGAGATTTCAAACCCTTTTGAAGTTGGTCTATTTTTACTAAAAGAATACTTTCTAAACTGGTTTTAGCATACAAAGTATTCACTAAGGTTTTACCTTTCTCTTGAGCGTTATTCCATTCATGTTCAGTTGAGTACAAACGTACAGCGGCATTAGCAAACTCGTTAGGGTCGTTTTCTATGTAACCGTTCCAATCTAAAATTCCGTGCATACCTTCGGCACCTATAGTTGTGGTGACACTTGGTGTACCATTTTCCATGGCAGAAAGTAGTTTTCCTTTAATTCCCGCTCCAAAACGTAACGGAGCTAGACATACTTTTGCCGATTGCATGACTTCATTAACATCTTCTGCCCTACCATGTACTAGAAATCCGCCAGCAGGATTATTCATTTCTACAATTTGCTGTGGTAAATAGGCACCGTAAATATGTAATTTGGCTTCAGGTAATTGGGTATGAATTAGTGGCCAAATGGTAGTTTTTAAATATTTAACCGCATCTATATTAGGAGCATGCTTTCCGCCACCAATAAATATAAAATCTTTTCTTTCTTCAAAAGTTTTCCAAGTAGTTTCGTTGGTAATTTCATCGACCATAAAAGGAAGTAACAACAATAGACTTTTGTCTATTATGATAACATCGGTCAACAATTTCAGTTCATAGCTAGAGATAATTAAAGACAAATCGCAACGATAAATACTAGCAATTTCTCGCTTGGTTTTATCATCTGCTAACCAAGCATCTGTAGTAAATGGAATATCTTTTTTAAAGCACTGTTCACGCACATGACGAAGGGAATGTAAATCTTCGGTATCTAACATCCGAAGCGCATCGGGACAGATTTCCGCCACGCGCCACCCAAATTGCTCTTCGGTCAGAAAGCGATCAAACAATACCACATCAGGCTTCAAATCGGTAACAAAAATATCAAAAGAACTATCGTTCATTTTAATATACGCCGTTTGATATCCTAAAGAAGTAACATCAGCCGAAAAATCTGAATTAGATGCTGCAGAAGCAACAGTTATCGAATATCCCTGATTTTGCAATACGTCTAATAACTGCATCATACGAACACCGGCAGCCGTAGAAGCAGGTTCTGGCCATACTAGAGCGATAACGAGGAGGGTTTGGGTTTCGATAGGAATTTAGGTGTTAGGTGTTAGTGCAAAGTAAATGAATCGTTGGACCGATAGCAAGTATTTAGTTGGCAGTTTCAGTTTCAGTAGGCAGTCTCAGTATTCAGTATTCAGTTCAGTTGACAGTGCTCAGTTTTAATTCGTCTTTGCGAGAAGCTATTCGCACCAGTTGCAGATTAATTTTCACTTAGTGGCAATCTTATAAACGACTAAAATTTATTAACCTTAAAATAGACACTAATCGGTCAACGACACTTAATATCGATAAGGTGAAAAAATGGGACTTGTCGTTAATCGAGGCAATTTTACACTTCATCCGTAGTACGGTCAATTAACGAGAATTTTGTGTTTTTCAGCGATTCATACCCTAGTAAAACAAGGTATACTGCGTTTTATAAGGGTAACAAACGCAAGTCATGAAAACAATAGTAACAATCTTCTTTATCATCTTTTTAAACATCAATGCTCAAGCTCAGTATAATGACACTACGGTAGAGATAGAAACAGTTGAAACTACTATTGTAACAGAATCAATTTACCAATTAAGCGCAGAAAAAGAAACTGAAGTTGCGCGTTTACACAAGTTCAAAAATTCTAGAATTAAAAAAGACTTGAACTTTATTACTAAAGCGAACAAACCTAAAATGGCTTAAATTTAGTCTCATACTATTTCGGTCATCATATACCGACTAACACGTATTTATACACCACTACTCCCCTGCAATACCAATTTCATCTACTACCACTACACCATAATCTGTTTGATCAAAAATAAATACAATCGATATTAACTTGTAAGCCTTAAAATTTGGATTTATACTTTCAAATACCTTCAAAGGAAAATGGTAGGTCTGTAATTGCACTTCCCAATCTTCACCGATTATCTCTTTATCTAAAAATGCGAATTTAGTAAACCTAGTTTTTAATGGTTTCGTAATCCCTTTTATCTCACTTATTTTCAAAGTACTTATTTGTCCCGCGGCATCGGTTAGTTGAATAGTGAAATCTAATTGTGGCACTTCCCGTTCTTCCTTATCTTTTTTAGCTTCCTTTTGGGCTTCTGTTAAATTGATATCTAGCCATTTATGATTTCCTGAACCTAGGGTGAATTGTAAACTTGAATTGGCAGAAAACGGAATGGAATCATCCGCAGAAAGCATCATTTCATATATTCCCTTATCCGAAGAACTAATCGAATTTTCATAATCCCATCCTAAGATAACAGCATTATTCTCTTGGCTACCTTTATCGCGAGTTGGCAAGTATTGCTCTTTCCATAAAGCTAAATTGCTAGTACTAATACTAGTGTTATTTTTTGCTGTAGTAATATCTAAATCCTCCTCAAAATCGGCAATAGTATGAAAATTAGATGACTCAAAAGAAGTTAAATAATGTTCTACAGGCAACCATTGTTTAGCTACAGAAACGTTTTTGAAGATAGATCTATTTTCTTGGTTGTCCTTTAAAGTAGTTTCGGCAAATGCACTGATAAAAACCTTGGCAGCTTCTTGTTGTTGTTCTTCTTTCAATAACGGATTTAGGTTCAACAACCACTTTGCTGGAGCGCCAAAATCTGAATTACCCCAAGTAGAATTAAACTGACCGTGATTTGCATGGTGAATATACACGCCCGATTTAAATCGATTAATAGAATCTGTATACTGCAAACGGCGGTACGGTCTCATGCCCCAAAAACTAACTTCATCTGAATCATAAGAACCTTGTATGCTAAGGAAATTAATATTGTTCAAGATTATCTTGCGATCATACCTATAATCTGTAGGTGCTAGTGCAATGACACTTTTAATATTAAAATTAAAATCGAATTTCTGTTTCGCCTGGTCAGGAAAATAGGGTAACGGATTATAAGCAGCAGCGATAGAAACCGCCTCACCACCACGAGAATGCCCAACGAGCATAATATTATCCATATCTACTTTACTTGCAAGTTCATGCCCCTCTTCAGCATTCCAGTTTCTCCATTGTTCTAAATGTTTTAGAAGCAGCCAAGCACGAGCAGGCATTTCTTTACCCATAAAATCGCCAGACCAATGGCCGTTTAAAAAATTCTCATCGACAGAAACAGTTATGATTCCCCTACTTGCCAAAAGCTCGCCCAGATAGCCATAACCATCATCTGAGTAATCAATCATGCTATGGTTGCCGTGAACAATAAGCGTTAATGGAAATGGACCATCGCCCTCGGGCATATATACTCTACCGTTTAAAGGAAAGTTCTCGGCACCAAAACCCCAGTAACGTTCACGCCATTTTTTCTTTTTGTCTTTCCAATCAGGAATTAGCCAGGTACCATCTACGGAATTGGTTGTATAGGTAACTCCTGTAGAGAACTCCGCTCGTTGCTCATCGGTTCCACTACCATAAGTAAATGTTTTAACTGTATGAGTACCAACAGCAGCAGGGTTCTCTAATGGTAACGATGAAGGTAAAATGTTTTCATTTTCAGAGAAAGCCAAAGGCACTTCTTTATCATATGGGTCAGCGCCGGTATCAGCCAAAATGAATAGGATATAACCGCTACCGATTAGCATGATAATTAAAAATGTGTTTGAGGAGAAGGTTCTTTTTAATTGAAATCTATAAATAGCAATACATAGTAGTATACCAACTGCAGCAATACCGCTATAGAGTATTGTTGGCCAACCGAAACCAAAATATTTTAAAATGATAAAAACTACGATACCACTTAGAATAGCGGTAATAGATTTCAGTGGAATATTTCTGATTCCTTTCCCTAAAAAATTAAATACTATATAAACTACTAAGTTGATGACCACCCCTATAAGAATAGCTATGAGCATCATAACAATGGGGTGCCAACCAGTTAAAAAGAGATAGCCAGCAATTGCATAAAAGACAAGGGTAAGAAGTAAAATGAGGGAGAATAAGCGGTTTTTCATTAAAAGGATAAATTCTGGTGGTTGTAGCACTTGAATTTAAACAACTTAAGTGGATATAAATAACGTACGAAGTCTTTTTGACTATCCGCTAATAATGACCAACCTAGAATATAGAATTGATAATGAGACCTGCTATAATTCTGAATATCTAACTCCCAAGAAGTTTACATTTTCGCAGCAAACATTTTAGAGATTTTAGAACGCAATTTTCGTTCATAATCTTCTTCTAACCATTCTTTGTAATTCTTGGTATTGTTCATAATACAATACGAATATTGGCGTACGCGATATTTGATTTCCTCTTTTAATTTTTTGGCTAGAATACGAGCATCAAAAACATCTTCAGAATTTTCAACACATATTTTGGCATGCTGCTGAATACTTCTTTCAAGAACCAATTTAGATTTTTCGCCGTTGGCAAAACTCTTTTTGTATTCTGCTTTTATATCAAAATCTATGTCTGTAGATTTAGCAAATTCAGCACGTAGATCTGCGGGCATTTCGTAAACGAATTCTCTTTCGATCTCTTCGTCGTTTTTGATATTCTCTAAATAGAAATCAGGAAAATGAAATATTTCTTGCCAATCGATACCTGCATTCCATAATCCAAAACGGGCAACATTGTTTCCCATATCTATAACGTTGAATTCTTCTTTATGAGGTAAGTATCGAGAACCACGACCAATCATTTGAAAATAGAGCGTTAAAGATCTCGTAGCACGGTTTAATATAATAGTCTCTACACTTGGTTCATCAAAACCGGTAGTCAAAATACTTACCGATGTCAAAATAGCATCGGGTGTTTCTTTAAACCACTTTAGAATATCTTTTCGCTCCGTAGCATTATTCTTATTATCTAAATGACGAATGTTATAACCAGCCTTTTTAAAAGTCTCACAAACATACCTAGACGTGTTAATACCATTATTGAATATTAACGTTTTGGTGCCTTTACCTATTTCATTATAGGCAGAAACAAGCTTGTTAAGCATGCTGTGGTTACCATACAATTCATCAGAAGATTTTACCGTGTAATCACCACTAATACCAAGTTTTAAGGTCTGTAGGCTAACATCATAATTATACATGTTTGCCTTTGCCAAGAACTTTTTCTGAATCAATGATTCTATAGACTCGCCCACGATCAACTTTTTATAGTTGTCTTTCATGGGTAGTTTAATATTAGAACTTAACGGTGTTGCCGTAACCCCAAGAATAACGGAGTTTTCAAAGAACTTAAAAAGCTTACGGAACGAGTTATAATGCGCCTCATCAATAATTACCAAGCCGATATTATTAATCTCGATCTTCTCTTCTTGTAAACGATTATTCAGTGTTTCGACCATGGCTACAAAACACATGAACTCATCTTGGTCTTGCCATTCTTTTACTTCGCTATTTATAATTTTGTTCTTAACACCGAAGCCGTTCAACATTCTAGATGTCTGCTGACTTAATTCTATACGGTGGGTCAGTACAATTACCTTTTTATTGGTTCTTGCAATGTACCGTTTGGCAATTTCAGAGAATACAACCGTTTTACCACCACCGGTTGGCAATTGGTATAATAAATTAGAATTATCGCCATTCTCATCTAAATATTTAAAAATGGAATGTAGATCCTCCTCTTGATAATCGTACAGGGTCTTTTCAGTAGTATCGTTTTGTAGCTTCAAAAGGTTTGTAGGCGTTTATTTATGTTAATAATGCAAAAACCTTATAAAATTATGAGATTTTTATGGGTCTAGGAAATAAAAAACTTGAAAAAAACAATATTAGTAGCCCTTGTCAGAATCTACTAAATTTTGCAGTTTCTCACCGGAGTTTAACCTTTTGTAGTTTTCAATAATCTGCGGAATTACGGAGTTAGTATCGGAAACACTAGCGTAATGCGGAGTCATGTGTACTTTTTTATGATTCCAAAAAGGATGGCTTTTAGGCAATGGTTCTGTATGATATACATCTAAACAAGCCCCAGAAAGATGGTCTGTATCTAACAGCTTAATTAAATCTTCGTCCACCAAATGACCGCCACGGGCAACATTAATGACGTATGAATTTTTAGGAAGTTGAGACAACAACGCTTTGTTTAGAATACCTTCGGTTGCCGTAGTTAAGGGTAATAAACATACTAAAACATCGGTAGTTTTTAAGAACTCTTGTTGTCCATCAGCACCAGAAAAAGTTGCTACGCCCTCAATATTCTTTTTACTTCTACTCCACCCTTGTACTTTGAATCCGAATTTGGTAAGATCAGTAGCTGTAAGTGCACCCAATTCACCGAGACCCAAAATACCAACGGTAACATCTTTAATTCTTAAGTACTCCTTAGGTCCCCATACATTGGCAACTTGGTCTAATTTGTAAACGTTTAAATTCTTTAGATGTGCAAAGATTACAGCAAGCACATGCTCAGACATATCACCCGCCAAAAACGGATCAACGATACGGGTAATAGGAATGTTTTTAGGGCGGCTATCGTCTTCAAAAATATAATCTACCCCAGCACCGGCAGAAGCAATACATTTTAAATTAGGGTAATTGGCAAGTGTACCGGTAGAATGCTTCCAGATGACCGCCATGGTGATTTCATCTTTTGGGTGATCTTCTAGATAGCTGTATACCTTTAAAGAGTTATCTGCCTTTTGTAAGACATTCTTCCAAAGTTCAATTTTATTATCTTGTCTAATAACTACTATTGCCATATGCTAATCTATGATATCTAATGCTTTTGAGAACTCATCTTCAAATAGCCATTTTTGTTTTTGTGTTTCTGTATATATTTTTAAGATACGCTCTCTAAATTCAGGAAAGACACCCTGCACGGTAGTAAATTGAATAACCTCGTTAAATGAATTCAGCATACTTCTATAAAAAGAATCGGGTACATTCTTCTCCATCGAGAAGGTTTGTGCAATTTCTAGATTATAGCACATAACATCTGCAATTAAATGTGGGTCAACTCCTAATTTGATAAAATGCTTTAAGAACTTTTGAGCAACAGAACGTCTTGCTTTAGGTCTTCTTCGCTTAAGCGGAAAATACTCGTTAGATATTTTAGCTTTTGCATCTTGCACCAATTTATCCTCTTTAGGGTTGAATGCAAAATCGTAATAGGTTTTTACGGCAGGAAATTTCTCGTACAGCTCTACTATTTGCTCTTCAAGCGCCTTTTTTGGAAGCTTGGATATATAAGATTTTAATGCCCTTTTACTCATAAAAATACAGTGTCTATATTCAAAAATACGCTTTACAGAAACAATGTCCTAAATAGCTAAATCTTTGTAAAAGCTAATAAATGCTGTAGAAGTATAGTGATATTCATTAGGAAATACGGATAAAAAGCGGTATGTTGTAAACTTGTACAACTTCTAAATTCCATACACACATATGAGGCAACTAAAGATTATCAAGCAGGTAACGAATCGTGAGTCGAAATCACTGGATAAATATTTGCAAGATATCAGTAAAATTGATTTGATTACAGCGAATGAAGAGGTAGAACTAGCGCAGAAGATTCGCGAAGGTAGTCAAGCAGCTTTGGAAAAATTAACCACTGCAAACTTAAGATTCGTAGTTTCCGTAGCAAAACAATATCAAAATCAAGGTCTTAAATTACCAGATTTAATTAATGAAGGAAATTTAGGCTTAGTTAAAGCAGCAAAAAGATTTGATGAAACAAGAGGATTTAAGTTTATATCCTATGCCGTTTGGTGGATCAGACAATCTATATTACAAGCTTTAGCTGAACAATCTAGAGTAGTTCGTTTACCGTTGAACAAAATTGGTTCAATTAATAAAATCAAAAAGACATTTTCTTATTTAGAGCAGGCACACGAACGTCCGCCTTCTCCAGAAGAAATTGCAAAAGAATTAGAAATGACGGTTTCTGAAGTTAAGCAATCACTTAAGAATTCAGGTAGACACGTATCTATGGATGCACCTTTACGTGAAGGCGAAGATTCTAACCTATATGACGTTTTACGTTCAGGTGAGTCTCCAAGACCAGATAATATTTTATTACAACAGTCTTTGAATACTGAAATCAATAGAGCTTTAGATACATTATCGCCAAGAGAGGCAGATGTTGTTAAACTATATTATGGTATTGGTGATCAACAATCAATGACTTTAGCAGAAATTGGACAGACATTCGATCTAACAAGAGAACGTGTAAGACAAATTCGTGAAAAGGCAATTCGTAAATTACGTCATGCCTCTAGAAGTAAATTGTTAAAGACATATTTAGGTTAGACCTTATTATTGTTTTAAAAAAAGAAAGCGCCCGTTTATACGGGCGCTTTCTTTTTTCTTAATGTTTTGAAACACTATGAATATGTTAATTTGTTGATATTATAATTTACGAGGATGCTATTAAGATCCTGAATAAAATTTTGATAAGATGAAAAATCTTGATTTTGGTGTGCCATGGGATTGTTTTTTTTGGTTTTGGTTTATTTGACTTTTACATATAGTCCAACTCAGCTAGTTCGTTGATACTAAGAATCTCATTTAAATCTTGAAGAAACACAAGGTATTCTTCTCCGTAGGTGTCGTAAAGCATATTGTAGGTTTAAAAGTTAATCTTGATTTGGACATTCATATCTTGAAGTAAATATATACCGATGATAAGGGTGTTACAACAAAATGTGGTGAACCAATTTAAATATGTTGTAAAACCCATGAAAAGGTGTTGTAAAGCATATTAAACCGCTTAATACCATATTTCACAAGGCTTAACGAGAGTGTATTTCATCCTGTTTATTGGTATTTTAACGATAAGCCTGTAAAAATGGGTTTAATTTAAGCCAATGAATGCCTTTTAGAAATTGAAATCAGTAAAAAATCAAAGTATCTAGTTTAAGAAATAAACATGTTTTTAATCATAATAAGATAGCTATTAAGAAAAAGAAGGTTTTAGCGCTACAATACCATTTAAGTAGTTACGTTTTATAATAGCGATATAGATATATCTTTAATAAAGGCTTTAATTAAATTATAATGAAAAGATTCCCCCCGATGTTATTTAACTTCAAAATTGTATTCCTATTAACTTTCCTTTTTGCATTGACTACGATTAAAGCTGAGAATGAAAATACAATAGATTTCGCTTTTAAGGACTTTAGTTCAATAGAACTACTACTAAGCAGTCATAGTTTTAAAACTCATGAGCGAAGTACATTTACCTATAATTCACAAACCGAATCTATAGAACGTGGTTTAACGATTGTGCATCTACAAGCAGACAACAAGTTTGAATTCAAGACTTTTGACACCTATGGTAATAAAGAAGATGTAAAAGAATTATTAGAAGTACTTACTCAGATGAAAGCAGCTAAAGCAATCTTTGCAATACTCGCACATGATTCTGCAGCAGCACAATTAACAGGATTCGAGAAGCAGTTATCTGATTTAGGTTTTCTACAATTAAGCACCTTAAAAGGAAGGCAAGCATACATTATGTATAATATAAATGGTGTTATCACCGAACAGGTAAATGATAATTCTATCACAGAAACCTTAAGTATTACATCAACTATTGGTAGTACAGAAATTTACTTTCCAAAAGAGGTGTATGAATTTGAGTCAAATATAGATAGATATATTGCCCATGCCGGCGGAGAGATTAACGGAGTAAAATCTACCAACTCAAAACACGCTTTGGATGAAAACTATAAAAAGGGGTTCCGGAATTTTGAATTGGACATCATTGAAACATCCGACGGAAAATTGGTAGCGGCACATGATTGGAATATGTGGGCACGCTTTACAGATTTTACTGGCAGCCTACCTCCTACTCACGCCCAGTTTATGAAACAGAAAATTTATGGCGATTATACTACCTTAGATATCGATGGTATTAATGCATGGTTTAAGAATCACCCAGATGCTACATTGATTACCGATAAAGTGAACGACCCAATAGCCTTCGCTGATGCATTTATAGATAAGGACCGTCTAATAATGGAACTATTTAGTGTTATGGCAGTAGAAAAGGCTTCTGAGCACGGTATACACACCATGATTTCTCAAGAGCCGTTAATGGCTATTAAAGGAGATAAAGTGAATTTTCTGAAAGTTAATAATGTTAGCCATGTAGCGGTTTCAAGAAGAATAATTGAAAGTCAGAAGAAATTGATGCTGCAGTTAAGAGATGTGGGAATTAGAGTATATGTCTTCAACGTAAACTTCGATACAGGTAAAGATGAGCAGTACGTCTACGATAATGAATTAGGATTGGTGTATGGTATGTACGCCGATAAATGGATATCTGCAATGCAGTCTAAAAATTAAACTCATAGGTTAAACCTGCAGAGATAGAATAAAAATAGCTACCAGGGTCAAAAGATTGCTCTTGTCGCAAAACACCTACATTAGTTCTATAGGCACTAAGATTGTTTTTACCTGTGAATTGATATTCAAGACTTAATCTTTGCGATTCAATATACAGAAGTGTTTCTGCCAACAATTGATCACCCGACGTAAATTGTCTCAACTCAGGTGAAAAACCATAACCTACATTTAAACCCATGTAGTTTTCGGCATCCTTTAGATATTTACGCACTAACAAGCTACCCGAGACCCTAGTAAGATTATTAGACTCAGGCGTTATAAAAGAGCGTAAGGAGAAATAATAGTTACCTTTATAATAGCCTAAAGAGTTGGTTATTGACTTAACATTTTTAGTAGCAAAATTTATGAATCTACCACCGGCAGAAAACTCAACTCCGCTTTTATGATTATAATATATATCACTACCCATCTTGTGATTTGGGTATAAATCAGATTCAGAGTAGCCATAATTTACATAGGCATAGAATCCTTTTGCAATTTTTGGATACAGATCTAGGTCTAACTGAATTCCGTTCTTACCTACTCTATTGCTATTGTTTATTCTTGGAATAATAGATCCAAAAGGAGTTTGTCTTTTATAAGAAATACTAGATGTCGTTATAGGATCAAAACGTTGATCAAAGAACGTAACAGCACTATTGACCATTACAGAATTTTTCAGCTTCTCTTCTGTAACCGGTGTTTTTCTTAATAACTCTTCGTTTTTGTCTTCAACTTTTTTCGCTACCGTTTTTTTTGGTTTTTTAGCAGCTACCAATTTAGTCTTGACATTACTATCTACATTATACCAGCCTTTTTTGCCATACAACAAACCATTAATGCCTTCAGTAGCTATTGCTTGAAGCCTTATTAGTTCTTGATCATTCTCTATATGCACCATAGCTTTATTTGACAATCCCAATGCTGTAGCATAGTTTTTTGCATATAGTTCGTTTTTAACAGCAGAAATCCAAACTTCTCTATTGCTCTTAGTCGTTGATAATATAGTGTTGAATTCGGCACGTGCTAAATCATAATCACCTCGCCAGCTTAACGTACTCGCCCATAACATTGAAGTATCTATATCGGTAGCAGGCTTATTAATCATTAAATACAGCATATTATGTGCCGTATTGGTTTTGCCTTCATATGCCAATGCATAAGCAGTATCGAAATTACCCGCAGTATCTTGTCCTGTAACGCGAAAAATTCCGGTTATTAGAACCAAAAGAATGATATGTAAATACTTTTTTCTCATTATTTGATGGATGCAATAGTATTAGCAGGTTTTTTCTGTTGTGTTTTATGTACCTTGATACCGGCATTTCTTGCAATTGTTCGTGCCCGTGAAATTTTATCTGCAATCTCATTGGCACTAGAACTATTTGCCTCAACCTTATCGATTAGCGCTAAACCTTCTTTTAATTTATCTGACCAATAGTAAACATCGAAAAGCGCAGCATAAGAATCTATATAATTCGGATTAATAGAAATGCATTCTTGTAATATTTCAGCCGCCTTTTCATGGTTTCCTTTCCAAGAATTCACTCTTCCCATTAGTATTTTGGTGTCGATATGACTAGGCGCACCAGAAAGGTTGTAACGACAAAGTAATAACGCTTTATCCCACTTTTTATTCCATGCTAAATCCCTCGCCTTAAAATATCCTTTATCAGAATCTTTACCATCGTAAACACTATTCAACCAGACCGTTTCACTATCGGTAAATTGTTCTTTTTGAATCGTAAAAATCGCCAAACTATCAGGTATTATCTTGTTCTCCGTAGTTACATAATGATTCACAGATTTAAATCGTTCTAAAATAGTTTCAATCGATCCACCTCCAAAGGCAGAACTGATATCCATATTTTCATCCAACACCATGATATCGCCATCGGTATATAGTTTTTCTCCACTGATATATTCTTTCAATTCATTCTTATTACGCATCAACGGAATATTTTTTGTGGACCTAAATGCAGTTTCCATATCAAGTGCACCACCCATCCACGCCACTTTTTTAGGCATTTTGAGTTCGTACGAATTAGATAGTAATGCCAATATAGACGGTGTAATATCGAAATGTGAAGAAACTGAACTCATTTTACGGGTCGATTTCAGCATAGGGCTGTACATAATCATCGGTACATGAAAACGGCTAATATTATTACGTTGTGGTATCGGAATAAGTCTATGGTCGCCAGTAATGATGAAAATAGTATTGTCGTAATTTGGTTGCGATTTATATGATTCCATAAACCATTTTATAGAATTGTCGGTGTATAAAAGTGTAGCAAAGACATTATCATTCTTCGCTATCACTTTCTCGACCCTAGAGTCAAAACTGCCATTTGCGAGTATATTTTTTACTTTACCTTCAAACAGATCTTGATTAGGCGGAATAAAAGGTTCGTGCGTACTAATAGTCATGTAGACCTCTAATCGTGGTTGATTTGCACTTCTTTCAAAACTTAAACTTTTCTTGAACAATTCCATATCAGGATATCCCCAAGAAGAACCAGCAGCATCTTCAGCTTGTTTTTGATATTTACTTCCGAATCCTGATTTATCTAATACAAAATCAACGTTCTCACTAGTTAAAAATCGGTCTACCTTATCGAAAGAACTATTGGTGCCTTGATAAAATGACGTGTGATACCCATTATTTTTAAGCACACTGAACATAGTCAGTTTGTTTGGATACTCCTCTAGCTCCATAAATCCGCTTTTACCAAAAGGCAACGAACCTAATAATGATGGTAGCACTCCGAATGTTCTACCTGTATTACTTAAGAAATTTTCCCAATAAAGAGATTTTGTTGTTAGGGAATCTAAATACGGAGTGAAGCCGCCGTACTCGGCACCTTCACCAACAAAATCACGACCAAGACCTTCAACCATTATAAAAACGATATTGGGTTTCTCTTCTTTTAATTCAAAATACTCACCCAATACATTTTCTATATTGGCACTTTGCACCAATGGGTATTCTTCTGTTGACGTATACGAATTGTCTTCGGTACTTGTGTTGTATACGTTAACAGCCAGGTATTGTACTTTATTCTGATTAATAGGTTTACCGTCTGTAAATAAAGAAGCCATAAAAAGACTGAACAAAACTATCGTAAACGGGTACATTTTGCTAATTCGGTGATAGACTTTAGAAGTGATTCTATAAAGTATCAAAAACATACTTATTAATATAGTTATACCAATGAGCAGATAAACTGAAATCATGAATCCGCCAGAATTAGCTATCGTTATTTTCATATCAGCATAGCTATATCCTAAAATATCTGAACCTAAAGGCACTAATGTTGTACAGTAATAGGCAGTAAGTAGCGCTTCGAATATGAGTATAAAACTTAATATAACGAAGACCAGGTTAAAGCCGTATTTAGAGCGCAAGTTTTCCCAAAAATTGAAAGGAAACACCAGCACAATACCCATTAAAGCGGTAAAACCTATTTGATGAATAATTGCTTTTAAAAAGCTTACCGAAAAAATACTATCAATAACCCCTTTGTAATACAGCATGCCGTATTGAAAAAGCGTTAACACGAATAAACATCCGAAAAAGGATATCATAAGCCTCGTGTACTGCTTTAGGGAATATCTATCTATTTGACTTGTGTTCATTGCTTTTTAAGATGCTTTTGCAAAACCTTTTCTAACTTGGGATCCCCAACCAGATTTTATTTTGAATAATTTTTTATAGTTTCCCCTTACTGCAGCATACACTACAATTGGGTGAAAAATGAAAGGTTCTAGAATTGCCAGACCCATTAATATTAAAATGTCTTTTGTTTTTCGATATTGGTTATACGAATACACATCCCAAAGAATGGCATAGAATGAAATCATTATTGAAAACAAGAATATCGCCAACGTAATCATGAAGAAGAATTCCCAATTTAAAATTCCTAAGTAAGCAAAAAGTAAAATGGTAAAAAAGCCAAAGAACTCTAATAACGGAGAAAGCCATTCGTAGAAAAACCAATATGGATAACTTAATAACCCAAGTCTACCGTATTTAGAATTGAACAACATGTCTTTATGCTTGAACAATGTTTCTAAATTACCACGTGCCCAGCGGTCTCTTTGGTTTACTAAAATATTAAGATCTTCAGGTACTTCGGTCCAACACAATGGATCAGGTATATATTCTATTGTATAGGGTTCTTTTCTATCATGCATATAACGACGCATTTTAAAAACGATCTCCATGTCTTCACCAACAGTGTCGGTATCATACCCGCCTACCGCTAATGCAATTTCGCGTTCAAAAAAACCAAAAGCACCAGAAATAATAAGAAGACTATCAATTCTACCCCAAGCCATTCTACCTAAAATGAAGGAGCGGGTATATTCTAAAAGTTGAAATCTAGCCAACCAATTCGTAGGCAATCTAATTTCTTCAAGCTGACCACCCTGTATAATACAAGAGTTAGCTACACGAATTACCCCGCCAACTGCAATCACTCTTTTCTTAGAACGTTGAAAAAATGATTTGACCACGTGTAATAAAGCATCTGGTTGTAATAAGCAATCGACATCGATGCAACCTACATATTTACTGGTAGATAATGAAACACCAGCATTTAAGGCGTCAGATTTACCACCGTTCATTTTATCAACAACGGTAAGCTTTTCAAAAGCCCTATTTTTTGATTTATAGATTCCACGAACAGGTTTAGATTTCCAGTCGGGATCCATTTCTACATCTATCTTCTCAAGGTCATAAGAATCTATCAGTTTCTGTAACGTATCATCTTTACTACCATCATTAACCACCATAACGTCATAATTGACATATTGAAGTGATAATAACGAACGAATATTTTCTACAATGGTTAAGCCCTCATTATAAGCAGGAGCAATTATAGTGATTGTTGGCGCCAAAGGTGAAGCCATTATTTTGGTAATATCTGTAAAACTGTTTTTATTTCTATAATGAAGAGAGTTCTTTGTAGAAAAATATGCCATTAATGAAAACAGTACAAACAGAATTATGGTAAAAACAAAGAATACAAAATTGATGTATTCCAGTACCACACCAAATAGTTCACTATCCATCTTTCTTTCTGTATAAGGAGTTGGACATAGAACATAACTGATCAAATAATGTAGAACCATTTTCGTTCGAAACGGTTCCCTTATACTTTATTGAATTATTTGATTCTAACTCAAAACCAACATTTAAAATAAAATCTTCGTCTGATGTACTTTTAGTTTTATCATCAAGTATTAATAACTGCGACTTTATATATTCTAAAGCCTCGGTAGCCTTTTTTACAAGTTTTTTTGATTCAGATTGAATAACGCTTTCTAATAAATCAATTTCTTTCTCGTCACCTACCTTTTTAATTTCACCGATAAGCATAAGCTTTGTCTCATAATCAGCTAGATTATAGATATCGGTAAATACACTTTCGGCAAGGTTATTATCTTCTGAAAACAACTCATTAGGTCGTGGTGATTGGTACGAAAATTTCTGAATTAATTCATTTGCTCTTTCGATAACTACTTCAGAACTATTTTTCTCGATAATTTGATATAAAAGTATCAGTTCGCGACAGTCGCCCAGCTCAGAAATATTTTCTAACATTACCATGGCATCAAGCTCTTCTTGAGGCATAAAGTTTGCAGCGAAACAAAGATTATCGTTTTCAAAAGAAATAAGCGGTTCAGCCAAATCAGCTGTATCAATAACCACTTTATTCTGCTCTTCGTTTTCTGAATCTAAAGTAGACCAATCAAAAACATGAGCCATTTTCGTTGAAGTATTATCTATAGGGTTAATAGAAGTTTCTTCTGGTACTTCTCCCAATAATTCATCATCTAATTCAAACAATGGTCTAAAATCTTCATCATTATAAGAGGTAGTCACTTCTTCAAAAACATCTTCTTCTATCACGAATGGCAGAAAATTAAAAGTAAGTTCTTCTTCTGATTCTTGGTCTTGATCGTTGTCATCAACTGCCTCAGTTTCTTCGGGTTTTTCCTCTAACGCTTCTTCATCTTTAATATGAGGTAAAAAACTTAAATCTATATCTTCTATTGAGTTGATCTTCTTTACATCATTTTGCTGCAATTCTGCATCAAATTCTGTTTTCTCTTCATTAACAAACTCTTCGTTCATTACCTCTTCTGTTTCATTATATGTTGTGTCTTCTTTAAATATATCAGACATTTCTTTTTTTGTTTCAGTAGCTATAGTTTCATTATCTATCTCAGTCGAAACATCTATAATGTCATCATGTAATATTATACCTTCATGATTGTCAATTATTGAATGCTCCTCTTCTTGCATAGCATCATCAAATTCAACATCATAAAAATCAGCCGTAGAAATATTTTTGGTAGGTAAAACTCTTTCAGGATCAATTTTGTTGAGCGTACCTATTACTTTACTTTTTATATTAAAGTTACGTTCTGTCAATTGCAGATTTTCTAAGAAAGAAGCTTCTGCCTTTGTACCCAATTCACCAATGGCATCTAAAATTGCAATTTTAATATCATGGCTTGCCTTTGAATACACCAATTTTAGTGTCATTAAAGCATTCGAGAAATGAAAATCTTTAATGCACTCAATAGCTTCTGCTTGAATATCGCGGTTCTTATGTTTTAAAAGCGTTATAATTGATTGCTCTGCATCGTTTTGACTATAATATTTGATCAAACGTAATGAAAACAATACTACGTGAGTATTGGTAGAAGTTAACCAAAGTCCGAATTGTGGCGGAGAATAATTAGGTTTATGCCTTAGTACATCTAATAACTTCAACTGTTGCCATTCGGCAATCTTAAACTTGGTATTATCAAGATAGTATTTAATACCCTCTTCTTTAAGATTAACCACTGCAATTTCTGCTTGTTTACGAATGGTACTTTGTCTATGGTTTATGAATTTTATAATAAGTCCGTACGACTCATCAACCTCCATAGTGGTCAATTCTAGGATACCACTAGAAACAACTTGCCATTTTCTACTACCTAATTTTTTGTAAGCATCGTGATGTAGTCCTAAATCTTTATATAATTCAATTAATACAAATTGCGATTGACCAGACAAATCTTTTCGTAAATCAAGTAATACCTCGGTAAGAACATCTCTATCGAAATTATTTTTGATTAATTCTCTAATCTGTACTTTTAAATTTAAATAATTCATTTTTTCCTCCTTAGTATTTGAATCCTCATAGAAAAGAAATTCATTAATCATGGGGGAAAACTCGACCTTTTTATCTTTGGTACGGCTGTTGTTCAATGTTATTTTATTTCTGATGATGAATACACCAACAAAATAAATTACAGACAATACAAAAAATAGTATAGTCAGCCACCAGAGATATTCTAAATTGAATTCTGGTGCAGTTATTATCGATATTTTTATTTGATTAGGGGGAATCAACAAATTTTATTTATTTATTTCTCGTGCTATTCTAACTAATAATTCTGTTGGACTTACTGGTTTCGTAATAAAATCATTTGCGCCTAATTCAAAAGCGGTTAGAACGTTTTGTTCATTACCTGCCGATGATATAATAATTATAGGTGTGTTTGATTTAAGTTCATTTCGCACATAATCTATAAGCTCAATACCAGAAAAATAAGGCATCATAATATCGCTCACGATAATGTCGGGCATTGTATTTTCTAAATACTCTTTAACTTCTTTTCCGTTTACGGAATGATGTACTGTATAACCACCTTTTTTCAGCCTAAAGTTTAATAAAGAAGCTAATAGTTGATCGTCATCTGCTAATAGTACATTTTTTCCCATCTTATTTTTTATTCATTTTATCAAGTTCAATATTCAAATTCTCTTCTAATAATGGATAATCGTTCAAGAAAATTTCATAAAGTTCTTTTACTTTTTCTGGTTGATTTGTTTTACACCTATTTTCTATCTCCACAATTAACTTTCGCATACCATCAGCTTTTATCATAGCAAAACCAGCCTTTAATTTATGTGCAGATAAAGCAATTTCTTTTAAATTCTCGGTCATTAGATGAACTTTTACATTGCCAATGAACTCAATTGCGTTCAATTTGAACAACTTTAATAATTCATTTAGCATATCGATTTCTCCGAAACAATCTTTCAACAGATTATTTAAATTTACCACCGTGGTTTCTTTTATTTCTATCATTGGCTTTTGAAGTATTGATGCAAAATCTGTATGCTCTGAGTTTAGTTTTTTATACTTTACAATGGTTGACATTAAATCGTCTAAAGTGTATGGTTTCAATAGAAAATCATTAATTCCTATTTCTTGACATTCTTTGCTATCCTGCTCTGTGAAATCTGCACTAAAGGCAATAATTGGAACTGAATTTACTTTTCTATTTTTATGATCTCGTATGGCTTTAGACACTTCAAATCCATTTTGATTAGGCATTTTTAAATCCATTAAAACAAGATCAATTTTTCTAGAAGACAGTAAATACAAGCCTTTATCTAAATCAACATCAACATGAACTTTACAGCCCCATTTTGTCAATTGTTCAACAATTAGGTGTTGGTTCATTATATTATCTTCAAATACCAATATCTCGGTACCAGCTAATAAACCGCTATTGTTCTTTTTTGTATTCTGCTTTGAAGATTTACGTGGAGCCGTAGTAGCGTTACCTATCGCATAGGGCATTCTAAACATAACAGTTGTTCCACTATTTATAGTGCTATCAATTTCTATTTCACCGTTGAGCTTATCTATAATTTCTTTTGTAATTGTCAACCCAAGTCCCGTACCACCATATTTTTTGGAAGTATCATTTTCTGCTTGTGTGTAACCTTTGAATATGGTCTTAATTTTTTCTTTAGAAATACCAATACCGGTATCGGCAACAGAAAACTCTATAAGACATTCATTATTAACTTGTTCTTTAGTGAAAACCTCTAATTTTATAAATCCTTGATGAACAAATTTTACCGAATTGCCTAAAAGGTTAAGAAGTATTTGAGATAGTTTAGATGGATCACCTTTTATAATTTTAGGTACGTTCTCATCGATATCGATCAACAGTTCTATTTTGCGATCTAAAATTAATGTCTCACATAAAAACATAACATCTTTAAGTAAGCTATGCAAATTAAAATCTACCGTTTCAAAATTATTATTACCAGAAGATAATTTAGAATATTCTAGAACTTCGTTAATGAGTTTTAAAAGTGTATTTGATGCAAATTGTATGGCATCTACTTTTTTATGTTGACCACGAGTTAGCTTTTCTTCTTTTAAAAGATTAGCATACCCTATTATACTATTCAACGGAGTTCTAATTTCGTGACTAACATGAGTTATAAACTGCTTTTCTGATATCTCTTGATTTTCTGTTGCAGCAACCTCTTTTTTCTTAGAAACAATTTGATCAGTTTTAGGCGTATAAATATGTCTTTCTAAACTAGACCGAAAAATATTAAAAGAGCTTTTTAACTCTTTAGCTTCAGCGGCATTTAATTCTTCAAAAGAGAATTCGCCAACTGTTCTTTCTAGTTGTGATAATTGACCAAGTAAATCCTTAGTTTTTGAAATTGACATAAATAGGTATTCTTTAGTTTATGGAGGTTGTTTTTTATAATTATCTAAAAATGCATCAATACCACTGCGAGAACAATAAAATGTTCTCTAAGGGTGGTTATTTGTTGTGAATACACTTAAATTGTAGGTCTAAACTTACTCTATGAAGCAGCTTATCTATTTATTATGTATTACAACCGTAATCGCTTGCGGAGAAAAAAAAGCAAAAATTGAAGAAACTACCTTAGAAAAAGCACATCGAATTCATGATGATGTTATTACTATTGATACACATAATGACATCAATGTCAAAAACTTTGTAGACAGTGTAAATTACAGTCAGAGGTTAGATAACCAAGTTAATTTACCGAAGATGAAAGAGGGTGGTTTAGACGTTACTTGGCTTATCGTTTATACAGGTCAAGATACGTTGACAAATGATGGCTATGCCAAGGCAAAAGAGAACGCCATGTCTAAGTTTGAAGCTATTCATAAATTGTGCGAAGAAATTGCTCCTGAAGAGATAGAATTAGCATTAACCTCTGCAGATGTAAAACGTATTGTTGGAGCTGGAAAAAAAGCTGCAATGATCGGTGTTGAAAACGCCTACCCTATTGGTACAGATTTATCGCAGTTTAAAACCTACCATGATTTAGGTGCCCGTTATATTTCTTTGGCGCATAACGGCCATAGTCAATTTTCAGATTCTAATACCGGTGAAACCGATGATGTATGGTTGCATAACGGCTTAAGCGATTTGGGCAAGCAAGCTGTAGTAGAAATGAATAAGCTCGGTATAATGATAGATGTTTCGCATCCTTCTAAAGAAGCTATGAAACAAATGATAGCATTATCAAAAGCACCGATAATAGCATCTCATTCATCTGCAAGGGCATTATGTGACCATAGTCGAAACTTAGATGACGAGCAATTAATGATGATGAAAGAAAATGGTGGCGTAGTGCAAACTGTGGCGTTTAGCTCTTACTTAAATTCTGAAAAACATGATGCTAGAGCTGCCTACATGAAATCTATTTATGAAAAAGTAGCTGATTCTTTAGATATTGCTTGGTACGAGCGCTCTCAGTTCTCAAGTTTATCTGACGCGGATAAAGAAGCCTTTATGGAAAATTACCCAAAGGTTTTAAAAATAGGAAAGGAATTGATTGTCGACAAGTCTGATGTTCCAGAAGCCGTAAATGTTTCAGATTTCGTTGACCATATAGACTATATGGTAAAGTTAATCGGTATTGACTACGTTGGTATTAGTTCTGACTTTGATGGTGGTGGTGGAATTGAGGGGTGGAACGATGCTTCTGAAACCTTCAATGTTACCCTAGAACTTGTAGAACGTGGTTATTCTGAAGAAGACATTGCAAAATTATGGGGTGGTAACCTCATGCGAGTACTTGACCAAGTACAAGAAATTGCTAAAGAAATGGGTGAGAGTTAATGCTCCTCGCCCATAGCCGCTAGGCGATCTTTTACAAATTCTATTTTAGTTTTACCGTGTGCAGCAGGTTTACCGTTTTCACCAAGGTTAACCATAATAATATTGTCTACGGTAACAATTGTCTCATGGTTCATTTTATTACGAACCTCGCAATTTAAGGTTAATGATGTTTTACCAAACTTAACTACTTCAATACCAATTTCAATAACATCGCCTTTAACAGCAGCGCTCATAAAATTAATTTCTGACATATATTTAGTAACTACTTTACCATTTTCTAATTGAATTATGGCATAAAGTGCAGCTTCTTCATCTATCCAAGCTAGTAATCGACCTCCAAACAATGTTCCGTTAGAATTCAAATCACCAGGTTTTACTAATTTTCTAGTATGAAATCTCATAATCTCTTTTTTTGAAAATTTACTTTGCAAAGTTATGTCTAAAAATTTTCAACAGCACAATTTTACCGTTGTAAGCAGCCCGATTTATCAATTGTAACAATTGCGTATTTAATACTTTACATATTAACAATTGTGTCTAGATAGAATTATCATAACCCTAATTTCTATCTCTATTTTTTGCCATAACCGACTTTGTTCATAACAGGTTAAAAACTTATTTAAGGTATTAAACACGCATTTTATCTAATACGTACCTTTAAGTAAAATCAAAATATAATGGACAGGACACAGAAATTGCAATCAATTAGACCAACAATTGCCTCTGCCAAAATAATGCGCAACATGAGTGAAGACGAACGTTTTCAAAATGAAACGTTACGACCCATACTTAAACTTCAAAATGAATTACTTCTAGCTTCTTTTCAGAATTATATCAAAAAAATGAAGAATAGTTTTTATGAGTTAAAGATTGAAAAACGTATAGATTACATCGCGAAATCAATTCAAAAAGATATTAAATTCAGAAACTCCCTTAAAGGAATGATCATAGGTCAATTTACAGTTGAAGAATATGATATTTATATCAAAAACTCTTCTGCACTAAATAAAAGAATGATGAATATGGTCGTAAAAAGAATTCAAGATCAAATTCAGTATTTTGATAAATACGAATTAGTCAAGTAAAGATTCCCCATTTAAATTGGTGGTTAGAATAGAACTCATTAAATCGAAATAAGGTCGTATTGCTACAAAACTGTCGTTTACCTTATTAGCAAAATCATCTGATAAGACTTCTTCGTCGGTAAAGTTCTTTACGAAAATAAATTGCTTTTTGCGGATAAATTCGATGTTAGGGTCCTCCTTATCAAATCCTTTAGGGGCAGTTTTTAATTCATCACCAACTAAAGGTCCCCAAATAGCCTTAAATTTTTTATCATGGACAATGTCTGTCAAATCGGTAGTATCTATCTCCCACTCTTTTCTAATTCGCAATAAGTCTTCCTTTTCAGGATTCCAGAATCCGACGGCAACAAAGCTGTTATCTGGTGCTACCTGCAAGAAGTACCCACCTCTACGATGTTTACCCGCTCTAGAGAAAGAGGCAGATAAATTACTTTTATACGGAGTTTTATTTTTAGAAAAACGAACATCCCTGTAAATTCTAAATACTTTTAATTTTTCAATTTCATCATGTTTCTTTAGTTTTTCAAGTACATGATTGAAAAAGCTCTTTACTTTAGTTTCCTCAGCTTTAAATTCCGCTTTATGTTCTGTAAACCAATCTCGATTATTGTTTTTCTTAAGCTTATTTAAAAATTGTAAAGTGCTTTTTGTAATCTTCGTTTCTAACATTCGACTTACCTGTTGTGATTTTAAGCTAAAGTTAACCATTAGATGAGAAGTACTTTTACTTATTTGGTTAATTTTGATGAACTAATGTAGACTCATGGACCATCGATCTATAATCGAAAAGATTAATACCCACAAAAAACAGCCGAATTTAAGATTTCGCTTAAAAAGGAATACGGAGAAATTTACCGACCTTCTTTTTTATATGCTATTTGATATTGAAACACCAGTAGCGGAAAGTTTAGATAAACTTGAAAAGCAATTTGATGAACTTGTAGATTTAGCTTGTTGGGAAAGCGATAAACCTTGTAAAAAGGTTTGGGAGAATTATGTAGAGAAACTTCCTTTAGTTCTTGAGAGCTTAAATCTTGATGCAGAAGCGACGGTAAATTGTGATCCCGCCTCATTATCTATTGAAGAAGTTTATATGGCTTACCCAGGCTTTTATGCCATTTCAGTATATAGATTGGCTCACGAGTTATATAAAACGGGTTTTCCTTTAGTACCAAGACTAATGACAGAATATGCACATAGGCAAACTGGTGTCGATATTAACCCAGGTGCACAAATAGGAAAGTCTTTTCATATTGATCATGGTACCGGAGTTGTAATTGGTGAAACTGCTATTATAAAGAATGATGTCAAAATATACCAAGGCGTAACCTTAGGCGGACTCTTTGTTGCTAAAAATTTACAGCAAACCAAACGTCATCCAACCATAGATAATAATGTTACCATTTACGCAAATGCCACTATTTTAGGTGGTGATACCGTTATTGGTGCCAATAGTGTTATAGGAGGAAACGCTTGGATTACGGCATCTGTACCGCCACATTCAACAGTTTTTCACACACCAGAAATAAAAATTAAAACATTACCGCATGTCTAATACCTTATTATCTCTTATTGGCAATACTCCGCTACTAAAGTCACGAGTTCTTAATACAAATCCTAATGTTTCTGTTTATTTTAAATTAGAAGGTCATAATCCAGGTGGTAGTGTAAAAGATCGCGCCGCTTACAATATGATTAAAACCGGTTTTGACAATGGCGATTTTACCGTTAATGATAAATTAATAGAAGCTACAAGTGGAAATACAGGGATTGCCCTAGCTATGATTGCAGGTGTTTACGGACTTGACATTGAACTGGTAATGCCAGAGAATGCTACTAAAGAACGCGTACAGACCATGAGAGCTTATGGTGCCAAAGTAACTTTAACCTCTAAAGATGTAGGTATTGAAGGTGCACGAGATTACGCAGAAAGTAAGGTTGCCAACGAAGGTTATATAATGATGAACCAATTCGGAAATGATAATAATTGGAAAGCTCATTATAAAACTACAGGTCCTGAAATATGGAAAGATACCGATGGTAAAGTCACCCACTTCGTTTCTTCTATGGGTACAACAGGTACTATAATGGGTACTTCTACCTATTTAAAAGAAAAAAATAGCGACATACAAATCGTTGGTGTACAGCCAAGCGACAATGCTAGTATACCAGGTATAAGAAAATGGCCTCAAGAATATTTACCAAAAATTTTTAACCCAAAGAAAGTAGACCGCATTATGGAAGTCAATGAATTGGAAGCCAAAACTATGGCTAGAAGATTGGCAAAAGAAGAAGGAATATTCTCAGGTATGAGTAGTGGCGGCGCAGCAACAGTAGCCTTACGTTTAGCTCAAGAAATAGATCATGGTATTATAGTTTCTATAGTTTGTGATCGCGGAGATCGCTACTTATCATCAGATTTATTTGAACTATAATATTTTTTAAAATAGGATATAAAAAAAGAGCCGTTGACACGGCTCTTTTTTGTTTTATTAAATATGCTATAAAACTTTACAATTATTATATTTCTAAATATAGAATAAGGCTTTACAACCACTTTTTCTTTTTAAAATAAAACATCATTCCTATAAAAAGAATAATCATTACAGCCCAAACCACGTAGTAGCCGTATTTATAATGAAGCTCGGGCATATTTTCAAAATTCATACCATAGACACCAGCAATAAACGTAAGCGGAATAAAAATAGATGCCATTATGGTCAAAACCTTCATGACCTCGTTCATCTTATTACTCATGTTACTCATGTACATCTCCATTAAGCTCATAGACATCTCACGATAAATCTGTAAACTTTCATTAATTTCAATGGTATGATCCAATACATCGCGTAAGAATAGTTTAGTGTCTTTGGTAATAAGTTGATTTTCTGTATCAATTAGCCTGCTAATCAATTCTTTGACAGGGAATACCCATCGTCTAATCTTTAACACCTCTTTTTTTAACTGCTGTATATTTTTAGCAACTATCGGCTCAGGATTTTGATACACCTCTTCTTCTAAATTCTCAATTCTATTATTAAGATTTTCTATAGCTAAGAAGTAATTATCGACAATGGCATCGAGTAAAGCGAAAAATAAGTAATCAGCTCCCCTAGTTCGTATACGACCAAGTTTACCGGTAATTCGATCTCGCAATCCGTCAAAAACATCAGCTTTAACTTCTTGAAAAACCAAAACAGTATTCTCATGTAGAACAATAGCTATGTGTTCACCTATAATTTCATCTTCCTCAGAAATGTATAACATTCGAAAGATTCCGAAAATATAATCGTCGTATTCATCTATTTTAGGGCGCTGTTCGGTATTAACGATATCTTCAAGCACCAAAGGATTCAAATTAAAGTGCTTACCTATTCTTTCAATAAACGGTTCATCTGTAATACCTACAACATTGATCCAAGATATTTTGTCGGCGCGCTCTTCTTTAAAAAACTGATCTAAGTTTGCAAATTCATTAGTTTCAAAACCATCAACATTATAAGTAGTGCTATAGATTAAACTGTCACTTCGCTCCTTATCGCCCATATAGCTAATGGTTCCCGGTGCTTTACCTAGCTTATTATGCTGCCGAGATTTTTTCTTTTTGAGTTTAGGGAAGTTGAGCTTCTTATTTACAGCCATGAATAATTTTTTATAAATATATTAAAACTATAAACTACTTATTAAAGTCCAGTTTGTTTAAAATTAAACCTGAACCAGGTGCTATGGAATTTAGTTTATGGTTAGAACCCGTAACTAAAGAACCCTTAATTTCTTCTATGCTAAGTTCGTGTTTACCGAGTTGCACTAAAGCTCCCATTATCATTCGAATTTGATATCTCATAAATCCCTTTCCCTTAATTTTTAAAATATAACTATGCTCTGGAAAAAAATTGGCTGTTAAAATATCATTAGGTACAATGCTACATCCTTCAATTTCTCGAACTGCAATCGTGGTAGGTTTTAAAGATGCTGTATAAACACTAAAATCATGTATACCAACAAACAGAGAAGCAGCCTGTTTCATTAATTCCAAATCTAGTTCATCTATATAATTGGTTATAAAAGGTGCGCTAAACGGGTGATTCTTACATCCAAAGGAAAAGAAGTAATTATACTCCTTGGTTTTACTATCCTTTATAATATTAAAATCTTGACCAATAGATTCAATTGAGAGTATCCGAATATCTGAAGGTAGATTTTTATTAAAATCTTTTAAGAAAATAGCTAAGTCTAATAATGGTTTTTCAACAAAAAGTTCAAATGCACCATCTAATGAAGAAACCTTAGCGTCAGTTCTACCTGCACCCAAAATTTTAAAGGGACTATCGGGGTATAAAAAGGTAAAAGTTTTATTGAGCATACCTACAATAGTACGCAGCTTAGGTTGCACTTGCCAACCATTAAATCTAAAGCCCAAATACTGCAGACGAACCAAATAACAAAAACGTTGTTTCTTCATAATGTAAATGTAATTACATTATAATCATTACTAAACAACTCGCTTAAAATCTCTTTATCTAAATCTACTAATATGCAATATTTTACGTGATAATTACATTATAGATTCCTACACAATTATTACAGGTAAATTATTGTTAATGTTCATAAAAAATAGTAATATTAAGGTATGGCTTTCTTAATATCAAGGACTTGAACAACGAAGTTAACCGTTCATCGAATTGTTTTAAGTTATACCACAGCTTCCCCGTAATTGCAACGAAATTAAGGTTCTCCCGAACCCATGAAAACTAAATTTTATGAATTCTATCAAAGGATTATTTACTTGGAAGAGAACATTAATTGTATCTGTTGTTGTGCTTTTTTTACTGAACATCTTTAGTTTTTACGGGTTATACACCAATAAATTTTACTTTTTCAAAATAGAAAACTACATCTTTCCTATTTTATCAATTATTCACTTGGTCTTTTTATATGTACTATGGTTTAAGATTAATGAGAACGAATTGAGTGATCCACCAATGCGAACCTTAGAATATGTACTTTACGCGATATCATTAGTATACCTATATAAAATGGTAGAGACAATTATAGTATTGTCTAGCTATTCTGATTTTGAGAATCATCTTATACCGAGTACATTTTTACCTCTCGGCTTGGTAATGATAGCCTTATATGCGGTGTTATTAATAGTAACATTTTTAGCCGTTGCATATAGAAAAGTAATGGTAGGCACTTACATTTTTGACGATATGAACCAACATGTAGATCATTGGAATAACTAAAAATCAAAAACATACATAGACCTCGATAAGAAATTATCGAGGTTTTTTTTTGTCCAATAGTTTTTAAGAACCCTATGATTAAATACTCATAAATGGGAATAATTATTTGATGATCATGTAATTATCAAAATATTATGCGACCTATTATTAGGCAAAATCACCTTCTACAAGCTGTTTTTCTTTAAATGTGATTTTTCTGTGATACTTTTTTTCTTTATTCGTAATTGATTATGAAACGTATACTTATTATTGAGGATGATCCTGAAATCATTAAGCTATTAGAACTACATCTTTCTGATGTTAGTTATGAAACCACTATGGCGATGGACGGTAACGAAGGGCTAAACTTAGCCTTGGAGAACGATTATGAGCTAATTCTATTAGATCTTACCCTACCCGGCTTAGACGGAGTTGAGATTTGTAAAAAGCTTCGTGCCACCAAAAACACGCCTGTAATTATGTTAACCGCAAAATCTGAAGAGATAGATCGCGTTTTAGGTTTAGAGATAGGTGCAGATGATTATATGACGAAGCCCTTTAGTATTAGAGAGCTATTAGCAAGAATTAAGGCAGTACTTCGCAGATCTAATAAAGTGGAACTGAAACAGCCAGATACTTCAATTATTTTGGCAGAAGGACTTTCAATTGATATTGATAAGCGAAAGGTGGTCTTAGGTGATTACAAAATAGAATTATCACCAAAAGAGTTTGAATTATTAGTGCTAATGGCGTCAAATCCTGGTAGAAACTATACCAGAACCGAATTGTTAAATATTATATGGGGATATAATTTCGAAGGTTATGAACATACCGTGAATTCTCATATCAACAGGTTACGAGCCAAAATAGAATCTGATATGGCAAACCCAAATTACATTTTAACGACTTGGGGCGTTGGGTATAAATTTAATGAAGAGATAATGGCATGATAGATAACAATAAAACCCTTACTCCGAAATTAGTAAAGAAACTATGGGGCGCTTTCATATTTTTGATTGTGCTGATGGGAGCCTCGTATATTTACATTACAGGCTACCTAACGTTGAATTATAACCAAGCTATTACACAGCGTATTAATGCGAATGTGGCAAACCATGTAATTCAAGAAAAATTTCAAAATGCCGCTCCGTTTTTAGAAGATGGCACCGTTAATAAAGCACTTTTCGGAGATCTTATGCACGATATGATGGCTGTAAATCGTGGTATCGAGGTCTATCTTCTAGACAAATCTGGTGACATACTATATTCTGTAGTTTTAGAACACAATGACAATGAGCCTATGAATTCGGTATCTCTAGAACCAATTCATAAATTCATAGAATCAAACGGAGAAGAATTCATTTTAGGTGATGACCCACTGAATCCTGAATCGCAAAACATCTTTTCTGCTGCACCATTTTCTGTTGATGGTCATGAAGGCTTTATTTATATTATTGTAGCGGGTAAAGAATTAGCAATAATAAGCGATAGCCTTTTCGGGACATATTTTACCAAACTAAGTATCGGTGCTATAGTACTGACCATGCTTTTTTCTGCATTGATTGGAATACTAAGTATTTGGTTCTTGACTAAAAATCTTAGATTAATTACCCAGACAGTACGTAAATTTCAAGAAGGTGATTTAGATATTAGAATAGAGAATCCTGAACAATCAGATATTGAAGTGGTTGCGTTATCTTTTAATGAAATGGCAGATACCATTGTAGATAACATGGATAAAATGAAATCTGTAGATAATCTACGTAGAGAATTAATTGCAAATGTTTCTCATGATTTACGTACGCCATTGGCTGTATTAAAAGGGTATATTGAAACACTACAGATTAAGAAAGACTCGCTTACAGAACTTCAAAAAGAAGAATATTTACAAATTACCCATAATAACATAGACAAACTCTCAAGTCTAATTAACCAGCTATTTGAATATTCTAAATTAGAGGCAGAACAAGTAACCCCTATCAAAGAGCCATTTTCAATTACAGAACTATCTCATGATCTTATAGCTAAATTCAAGCTATTGGCTGAACAGAAACAAATACAGTTACAATTAGAGAATCCTGAAGAAAACTGTATGGTTTATGCAGATATAGGTTTGGTAGAAAGAGCGTTACAGAATTTAATTGAAAATGCCATCAAGTACACTGAACCTAAAGGAAAGGTTACCTTGAGTCTTGTAAAAATGGGTAAACAGATTGAAATAAATATAACCGATACTGGCAACGGTATACCTCTAAATGATCAACCCTTTATTTTTGATCGCTACAAGCAAGTTGATGCGCATACCAAGAAACAAGGACTCGGATTAGGTTTAGCTATCGTTAAAAAAATAATGGATTTGCATGATACAACCATAGTCGTTTTAAGTAAACCCTATGAAGGAAGTTCTTTCATATTTAAACTGCCCGCTTATCAATTACAATAATTTTAATTTTGCTGTGAAAAAGAGAAAGCCCTATCCAATTTGGATAGGGCTTTTTTACTAAATATCTTTTAAGAAACTGCTATAGAGGTCTTTAAACTCAAACCCATCAGTGAAGCGTTGTTTGTTCAATTTTTTGTTAGAAACCAATCCCCAAAGTAAGAGCTCTTTTAAGAAATAAACATCTTTAGCATCATAATCTGGTTGATGATCTTTTAATAATTGATTCAAAGCTGATATGCTATCTAAAGCACGTTTGTATTCTTCATCTGTAAAGTCATCCATTAGCTCAATTCCTTCTCCTTGAAAGAACCAATGTAACAATTCGTCATAAACTGTTTCTTCATCTTTACGTTCAAGTTTATTGATCTTTGGAAAATATTCTGGGAATAAAGATTTTACAGCATCATCGATTAATATAGCTGCAACGCCGTCAGCTCCCTCCTGCTCTCCTTCATACACCAATTCTATTTTACCCGTAATTGCAGGAATAATACCTAAGAAATCACTTAGACGAACCATGGTATGGTCGCCTCCATTCAACAATGATCTTAACTCAGCTGTACTTAACAAGTTTTCAAAAGCAGTAATACTGGTACGGGCACTTACACCACTTTTAGCATCTACATACTCACTTTTACGAGCTTCAAAAATGATTTGTTCAAGCAAGTCTTTTGCTAAGTCTGGCACATATACAGCATCAGTTTGACGAGAATCTAACTTTGCTTCTTGCTCGGTAATTTTTCTAGCTATTTCAATATCATCTGGGTAATGCGTCAATATCTGCGACCCAATTCTATCTTTCAGCGGCGTAACGATACTACCTCTATTGGTGTAATCTTCTGGATTAGCCGTAAATACGAACTGAATATCTAACGGCAATCTCAATTTGAATCCACGAATTTGAATATCTCCTTCTTCCAATATATTAAATAAAGATACTTGTATACGTGCCTGTAAATCTGGTAGTTCGTTAATTACAAAAATACAACGGTTGGCACGAGGAATCATTCCGAAGTGAATCACTCTGTCATCTGCATATGACAATTTCAGATTTGCCGCTTTTATAGGATCTACATCTCCAATTAAATCTGCCACGGTAACATCGGGAGTAGCCAATTTTTCAGCAAAACGTTCGTCTTTATGCATCCAAGTAACAGGAGTATCATCGCCTTTTTCTTTGATGAGTTCCATCGCATATCTAGACATCGGTTTCATGGGGTCATCATTGATTTCAGAACCTTCTACAACCGGAATATATTCATCTAACAGATTCACCATCAAATGCGCCAAACGCGTTTTCGCCTGACCACGTAATCCTAATAAATTAATATTATGACGAGAAAGAATAGCACGCTCCAATTCAGGAATTACAGTATCTTCATAACCCCAAACCCCAGGAAAAGCATCTTCTCCTTTTTTAATTTTCTGAATAAGGTTATCTCTTAACTCGTCTTTTACACTCTTTGTTTTATAACCAGCAGCTTTTAACTCCCCTAGTGTATGTATTTTTTTATAATCTAATTTCATAAAATTTTCTTAGTCTTATTTCAATCTTTTTTTTCTATTTGCTTCGTAATCTTCAAAAATCATTTCTCCTAAACCTTTTAATCCGGTAAAGAATGCCTTGCCTTTATTAGCCTCAGTAAAATGGCGAATAAATTGCATTAAGTAAGGATCCTGAGCGATCATAAATGTTGTTATCGGTATATGAAGTTTACGAGCCTGTCTCGCCATATTATAGCATTTCTCCACAATAAAATCATCCAAACCAACACTGTTCTTATAATATGTACCATCTGGCATGCGAAGACAACTTGGCTTACCATCGGTGATCATAAATATCTGCTTATTGGTATTACGTTTTCTACGAAGCATATCCATCGCCAATTGCAGACCAGCCACTGTATTGGTATGATACGGACCTACTTTTAAGTACGGCAAATCCTTAATCGGTATCGGCCATGCATCATTACCGAAAACTAAAATATCAAGTGTATCCTTTGGATATCTCGTAGTAATCAATTCTGCCAATGCCATAGCTACTTTTTTAGCCGGAGTAATACGATCCTCACCATACAAAATCATACTATGGCTAATATCGATCATTAGAATAGTACTCATCTGTGCTTTATGCTGCGTATCTTCAACAACCAAGTCATCTTCACTTAGTTGAAAACTACCCATACCATGATTAATCTGGGCATTTTTAATACTCTCTGTCATAGATATGTTTTCTAGACCATCGCCATAACGGTATTCTCTTAAGTCACCCGTATGCTCATCTCCTTGTCCAGATTTACCTGTTTTATGATTACCTGCTCCACTTCTTTTAAGTTTACCAAAAATTTGGTCTAAAGCACGCTGACGAATTATACGTTCCATCTTTGCGGTAATGGAGATATCTCCACCACCAGAACCTTCTTCCCCGTCTTGTGCGTCGCCACCGCCATCTTTAAACTCTTCGCGTATGTAACCCTTAGCCTTTAATTCTTCAATAAAGTCTTCAATAGTGTAATCTTCTGTAGTAAGTTCATACTCCTTATCTAATTCGCGTAACCAATCTATAGCCTCGTCAAAGTCTCCAGATGTATGCGTAATAAGCTCTTGAAAAATATCAAATAGCCTATCAAAAATCGATTGTTCGGGTGCTTCGTAAGTTTCAAAGCGGAACCCTTTTCTTTCATTCATAGCCATAGTATAAAATTAACACTTTTACATTGGATGCTCGTCGTATTTAAGAAATGTTAACGTTGTTGTTTAATGTTAGTTGATGGTTGTTCGTTGCTCGAATACCCTGGACGCTTTGCGCATTGCGCATAGCGTTTTGCCTTTGACGCAGAAGAGTTCGGCTTTACAAGAAGTTTTTAAATACAAAGCAATCTGTCTTTTTTGTTTACCTAAGATTCCATTGTTATGCATGTAAGCGATAAGCGAAAGGCGCTTAGCGTCCAACGTTTTGCGCATAGCGTTTTAAAAAGTAACTTCGGCTACGCTCAGTCACCGGTATTCGGCAACACTATTTACAAACTACTGACAACTAACAACTAAAAAATACACTATCAACAAAAAACCGATTACACTTGACCAATTCAATGGTTTTTTAAGCACGCCGCCGCTTTGGGAAGGTGAACAGTTTGGTGTACCTCAGTTTCAGTTTCCTGAAGTAGCGATAGATAGTTTTTTGCCCAGTCCCATTCCAGAGAATTTACGGTTGGGGCATCAGATGGAATATGTGTGTAAGCAGTTTCTAGACCAAAGTGATGCATATGATGTACTGATTCATAATTTACCCATACGAAATGGTAAACAAACCATTGGTGAAATTGACTTTATACTGAAAGAAACAGCCACGAAACAACTGATACACGTAGAACTTACCTATAAATTCTATTTAATTGACATTGAAATAGAGAATCCTATTCATCAATTAATAGGACCAAATAGAAGCGATGCATTTTATAAAAAACTACAGAAAATCAAAAACAATCAATTCTCTTTAGTACATGCTGGAATTGGACGTTCTGTACTTTTAGAGAAAGAAATAGATACTACAAATATTAAACAACAGGTTTGTTTTAAAGCACAACTATTTAAACCTTATAAAGCAGATAATTTAAAACTAGACCCATTTAATGCAGATTGTATTGTGGGTTATTGGCTGCGACTAAAAGATTTTAATGATAATAGATTTTCTTTATTTCAATTCTATATACCTACTAAAAGTGAATGGGTTCTAGAACCTAACGCTAGTATAGCATGGTCGAGCCATACCGAAATTATCCTCGAAATACACGAGCGTTTAGAACATAAGAGTTCACCGATGGTATGGGTGCAAAAAAACAAAACAACATATGTTAAGATTTTTGTGGTTTGGTGGTAAGATTAATTTCTGGAAATGATTATCAATAGTAGCTGTTAATAACTGTTGATAGGTCTGTTTTTAAACTGGTGGAGATTAAATTACTTTTAAAATTGGAAAAATCTAATACAAAATCACTAAATAATATTGGAGTTTTGACCTTGCTATTAGACATATTTTTATGAAATATTGGGTTGATAATATTAAACCATACACTAAAAAATAATTTAAATGGAGCTAGAAGAAATACAAAAAAGATTAGACGATGTTGAAACTAAGATAACCTATATCACCGAAATGCTTAAAATGAACGCCGAAACCATGAAAAACCTACTAGGACAAATGACAAATTTAAATAATCGAGCATATGACGATGAAGCTATTCTAAAAATTCACAATGCGTCTAACCAAAATCTTAAAATTAGTAGTGACAACATTGAATCGATAACGAAGATTTATGGATTGATTACTGAAAATAATAACTCAATAACTGATATTTATAATCACCTTTCTACAATATATGACAAATTGTAGATTTCTAAATCAAGCATAAAATAAAAACTCAAGCGAAATTATTACCGTTGTAAGCAAACAATACGTTTGGCAAAAAGATTTATAAGTTAAGGGGACTTGTTTCTTATTACGTAGGTAAATATATATTTATAAAGACGTTAATCCTGATAGCTATCGGGAATCGATTTAGCTTTGAAATAAAAAATAAAACCAAAAAATAAGCTTTAGCTTAAACCTTGTATAACATTTAATGACCAAATCTGAGATAAAAAAATATTATAAAATAATTGGATATGTAAATGCTATATTAAGCTTACTTTATCTCTTATTTTCTATTGAAAATTAATTGATTGAACGATTTTTTTTTGTAATCACAATCAATATCGTATATAACATGATGTACTTTTTCTTTGCTGGAATATATAAAGGCACAATGTGGACACGCAATCACAATAAATTCAATAAGAATATTGGCGGAATAATGCTTCGGATTTTTGCTTTTTCTGGTATGTTGGTGTAGGCTTCCCCTTCTTAGGACACCTCTAAATTCGATAAATAATTATTATTTAGGTCAGATTTGATGAAGAATTTA
>NZ_JAUOPN010000018.1 GCF_030547005.1 Maribacter sp. 1_MG-2023
GTTTTTCATCGTGACAGTTTGAATTTAAAGTTAGTAAATTCGAATTATGAACTGTCCTATTTTTAGGGAAGCCTACACTACGGAGACGCAAATAAATATAAAACCAAGGAAGATAGAATGTCCGTTTTGGTCATCTATAGAAAAGTTTTATTACGACTACTGAACCAAGGTTATGACCCCTATTCCGATATGATAGAATTATACAAAAATATAAATGATAAAAACAATGTTGTCGTTTCTACTGATTTACCCAATGAGAATTTAGACAAGCCAGACACGATACAAGATAAAATATCAATGACCATTCAAGAAGCTTTTGATTTCGGAATGAAGCTAAAAGAAAAATTGATCAGCCCTACCCAATTTATCACAATGTGGTGGCAATGCTTATTTATTTACGCCACATAAATAGATAGAATATGGAATACAGATGAAACCAATAAAAGAGTTTATTTTACCATGCGCTTTAAAAAGGTGGTAAAAACCATATTCGAGGTTCAACATCCTATACCATAATCAAATTAACATAGCATCAACTGAAAAGAGAAAATAATTGAAATAACTTTTGCATGAATTAAGTCAATTAGAAACCTAATTATTTTTTATTAAATATGGATTCATTCAATTCACCCTCTAAAAATGTTTTAGAGCCAACTCCTAATTTTCTAAATAATTTCATAGCATTTACACCCTTTACATTTAACTTTTTTAATCGATCCAATTTCACAATTACCACATTACCAGCCATAGGGTTTGGTGCTCCTGGAATAAATACAACATTAAGATCTTCATCAATCTTCTCCATTAAAAACCCAACTTGCCAAACCTCTTCTATATCAACAAGAACAACCTCTTTTAAATTATTAGAATCTAATCCTGCTGCTGTCTTACTCACTCCCTGCATTAGCGTATAACCAGGGATATTCGAAAGAATATTAACCTCAACCCAATCTTTAAACTGATTAATTTTCTGCATTTTTACTAAAATACCTGCGACAAAACACAAAATAAATAAAATGATTACAGCCAATATTCTAGAGGTTGTTTCTAATCCTAGTAGAGAAATATCAATTCTATCTACAAAGGGAGCAACCATTTTTCTAAATATGCCAATCACTTTTCCTAGTAAATAAATCACCAAAACAATAGGAATTATTAGAAATAATCCGTCAATTATGGTTCTTTTAATAAAAGACAATACCTTATTCATAAATCATTTTTATTTGTTTGCTTTAATCGGATACAAATATCCATTAAGCACTTGTTGTGACTATTGGCAATTCACTCTTTTTAAGGAATTAGGTAATTCACCTAGAAAGATCAACACAAAAATAAGTTACCTTTCTAAGACTGACCTCATCCCATATTATGTACCGGTTAAAAATAGAGAATCCAGGCTATTTTGATTCTTTTCGATATACTCGTTGGGGGACATGTCCCCCAACGAACTGTAAGGTCTGAAGCCGTTATAATCCTTTCTCCAAATATCGAGCTTTTCCTGTGTACCCGCAAGGGAAAAGAACCAGTTAGCATTGAGACATTCGTCCCTTAACGAACCTATGAAGCTTTCGACAAACGGGTTGTCGGTAGGTTCTTCGAGCCTTGAGAAATAGAGTTCCACTTTATTTTCATAGGCCCATTTATCCAATACCTTACTTATGAACTCACTGCTGTTGTCCACTTTTATTCGTTTTGGAAGCACTTCGCCGCAAAGGTAGTGGTATGCATGACTTGTACTACATCACTTCCTTTTAAGAACTTCCTGCATGAATGGCAAGGCATTTTCTACTATAATAATCCACTACAGTCAAGCCCATGAACCTACTGCCGTTGTAAAGCTGGTCAGAGACAAAATCCATACTCCAGCAATCATGTAAACTGTAGGCATTGCCTTCAATTGGTTGCCTTTGTGCTGCGGAACGGTTTCTTTTGGACCGCTTAAAACTGAGGTTCAACCCTTTATCGCAATAAACCTTGTAAACATGCTTATGGTTGTCCATGAAATCCTCACGTCTCAAAAGTATGTAGATCCGCGAAAAACCATATCTGACCCTTGTGGCAGCTATTTCGTTCATACGCATCAGAAGAAACTCATCGTTCGTCCCATGCGCTTTATAATAGAACACAGTTTTGTGTAAAAGCACCAAGCTGGCACAACGGTTTATGGAGATATTGTATTCTATGCGTATGTTGCAGACCATCTCACGTTTTCGAACTGGTCTCAGAACTTTTTATCAGTACATCTTGTAGGGTCTGTTTATTAAGGCTAAGGTCCGCAACAAGCTTTTTAAGCTGGGAATTCTCCTCCTCTAGGTTTTTTTACCAGCGTAATTCTGAGACCTCAAGACCTCCATATTTCTTCTTCCAACTATAAAATGTGGCCTCGCTGATGCCCATCTTTCGACAGACCTCCTGGATACGGGTGCCCGTCTCCACCTGTTTGATTCCAAATACGATCTGCGACTCTGAATACTTTGATCGTTTCATAAGCAAATAATATATTTAAAGTTAAACATTTATTCGCCCTATTTTCTCTTGTTTTATTCTGTCCAGTTTATCGGGAGGATGTCAAATTCTTAAACAACAAAAAGTCATTTAACAAAAACTAGAGAAGCTTGCTTCTCTAGTTTAATATTAATTATTTAAAGACTGTCAACCTATTTTAAGACGACTCATACTATTGAATAATAGCAAGTATAAAAATAGAATACAAACTACTATTTAATTTTCTTCCAGTTCAAAAGTTCCATTGAACTTTGCCATTTCTTGTTCCTCCCAATCTTTTTGTAATTCTTCTGGATCGAACCATTGCGGTTCTGTATGGGTCTTACTCCAGTTCTGAGCCTCTAAAACCATTTGCTTTAATTGCTCTGGGTGTTCTTTGCTTAGGTCATTACTCTCCCCTAAATCATTTTCAATATTAAAGAGTTTCCAAGCGTTTTTATTTGTCTTCAAGGCTTTCCATTCATTCTGTCTAACACCGACATCGCTATACCCTTCCCTATGTCTTAAAACAAATACAGGTTCATCTTTTCTCGGGTTGTTACCATTAAGTAAATTTTGCCAAATATCTTTACCATCCAATTTTTTGTTCTTTGGAATAGAAGTGTTTGCCAACGTGGCAAACGTAGGATAGAAATCTAATGTAGAGATAGGATAATCAAACTTTTTACCAGCAGTAATTGCACCTGGCCAATGAAAAAACATAGGCACTCGGTAACCGCCTTCAGCAGTACTTCCTTTTCCTTCTCTTAATGGGTAATTATTTGCGCCCCTAGAAAGCTTACCTCCATTATCACTTAAGAATACGATAAGTGTATTCTCATACTCTTTTTTTGCCTTCAGCGCTTTTACTAATTCACCCACTCCTCTATCAACTGCATACACCATGGCGGCATAGGTTCTTCTGTCTTTATCTTCAATATGCTTAAACAATTCTAAATCTTCTGCTTTTGCTTCGAGAGGTACATGTGGGGCGTTATATGCCAAATACAAAAAGAAGGGATTTTCGTCGGTACTGGTAGTTTTTACAAAATCTACGGCTTTTCTAGATAACTCATCCGTAAGATACTCTGTAGGATTTTCTACATTTACCCCATTATGCTCCAAAGGTTTTAAATAATCGAAAATAACTTTTTGCCCTGCAGCTTTTTGCTTATTATAGGTTGCTGTATATTCCTCTGGAAAATACTTGTGACCACCACCTAAAAATCCATAAAAATCATCAAAACCTCTTTTATTTGGATGATAATCGGCTACTGCGCCTAAATGCCATTTACCAATTGCCCCAGTTGTATAACCGGCATTTTGAAGCATTTTACTCATGAAAGTTTCTTGCAATGGTATACCCTTACCTATATTTACTTCACTATTAGCAGGTAAATTAAATTGTGAACCAATGGTATGCGGGTAGCGACCTGTCAACAATGCTGCCCTACTAGGACCACAAAATGGATGGGCAACATAACCAGAAGTTGCAATTGTACCGTTAGATGCCAGTTCGTCTAATTGCGGAGTAGTAATATCTTTTGAGCCATTAAAACCCACATCAGCATACCCTAAATCATCTGCAACGATCAGTATAATATTTGGTCTTTTATCAGTTGAAACTTCTTCTGTAATTTGAAGTTTCTGGTTTTCTTTACATGCTATTAAAAGCAATAATATTACTATTACGAATATATTAATTTTTAAGATTCTACCGTTTTTTACACACATGGCGTTTAAAGTTTTTCACTATTATTATTATAAAAAAACTGCAACTGATTTTTATTTTGTTTTGATAATTCTTGCTTTGATAAAAACCAATAAACTCTTCTAGCAAGTATAAAATCAGATTGCATAAGTATTGTCAACATATGTTTATTGATGCTAGGTGAAACGAGTTCTTTTATCTCTAGTATTCTAATGAACAAATCTATTTGTTGAAAAGAATTGGAACTAACAAGTTGTTTGCTTAATGTATTTAAAAAATCTTCAGATGGTTCTTTTGATGTATTCAATAATGACTGTAAGGCAAGTACCGATATTTTTTCATTCTCTCCTTTTAAAAGACATTCAATAGCTTCAAAATAATCAACACTAGGGAGTTGCTCTATGTAGTCTATTATTAGCTTTTGTAATTTTAGATTTTCTTGGAATTTTAATTGAAGTACTGCATTGGTCACCTTGCTTTCATGAAAATTCAATCGAATCAATTGCTCTAAGGCAAATTTTTTTTTGGTCATAGAGTTCTCTTGTAAATCATTTACGAGAGCATTTAAAGTCATTGATTCTCCCGTTATATCTCTAATAGTAGTTGTAATATTTCCATTAACCCAATGCCATAAGGTGTAACATGTCCAAACTGCTCCTTTTACATAAGACTTGGTGTCTAAAGCTATTGTTGCTCCTGCCAATGCATCCACTCCTTCGCTAGTCTCACTTCCTGTGACCTCATACTTTTGAACATCTTTCAGACTCGAATTTCTATCCGACAAAATACTATCCATTTTTTTGTAATCAACCTGACTAAACGATGCTCCTTCTGCCTTTTCAAGTTCCACACCATTTGGCAATTTAATTCGTTTGTAAAAGCCTAATTCGTCCCAGTAGATACGAATTATATCAATTCTACATTGTAAATCTCCACAAACTACCGATTCTACATCCATATAAAACTCTGCGGGTTCTATTAAACTGCATGTTGATCTAACTAAAGTTTTATCCACAGTTTCTACCATATCAATTCCAGGGTGCAGAACCTCAACAACATAATTTGTTTCACACACCACTGCTTTCTCTGGAATAGACCATCCAAAGAAAAGAAAAACCATAGCTATCTGTAGCACAACTATTTTCATTAGGCTTCGTAGGCTCTCAATTCAAATAATTTTCCGTTTTTATGACCATACGTTTCATTAAGTTGAATACGTATTGCAGTAGTCTTTACCTCGTTGAACTTAAATTTAACCAATCTGGTTTTGTTTTTATCAACGGCGCCAATATTCATCCATTCACCATTTACACGAGCTTCCAATACTAAAGATTTCATGAGTTCTTCTGGAATATTATTTCTATAAATCCCTTCATTGCTAGAGTCTTTTCGCATCATAATATTACGCTTCACATTAGTATCACATTTAAGTTCGATCGTAGAAAGCGATATTGGGTTTTCCCATTCCATTTGTACCGTAGCAGGTAAGCCGTCGGATTGCCAATGATGAAATTCGCCATCTATATCACGAGACATGCCATCTGTCAATAGTTTTGCGTCGCCAGAAGTTGTTGAGGACGCAAAAATTAAGCTCGCTTTTTTTGCCAAATCTTTAGGATCATTCGCCGGTCTTTTAGGAATGAAAGCATCATCACGCATTAATTGCTCTTGTAATTCATTAACATATTTTTCGCTAATGCCTTTTGGCATAACTTCATGTTTTAAACAAAGCGCTGCCGCAGTACCAACTGCCTGCCCTTCAAGCGCACAGGTTGCCATAATTCTAGATGAGGATAAGGCCATGTGAGTCTGACTAATATTTCTGCCTGCAAAAAGAAGATTTGAAACATTCTTAGAATATAAGGAACGGAACGGAATCTGATATACCTCCGCGAATCTTGCATGGAAATAACTTGGCGGTTCCGATAGATTTTCAATCCCACCAGGATTATGTTCATCTAAAGACCAACCACCAAATGCTACTGCATCTTCAAAATTACGGTTCTCGAGAAGGTCTCCTTCAGAAAGAATAAAATCGCCAATAAATCTGCGCGATTCTCTTTTCCCTGGTAACGAACAAACCCAGTCCAAAGCATAATTCTCAGATTCAGGGAATTTTCCAGAGTTTTTTACATAATCCCAAACTCCATATGCATACCCCATTAACTTATGTCTATTTTCTTCATAATCGGCAATAATATCATCATCGCTTCCTAATTCTACCCACCAAAACCCTTCAACAAAAGGTGTTAGTTTTCTGCCCTTATGTGATTTTTCTGTCTCGTATTTTCTAACAAATGAAGGTGGTTCAAAAGGCATTGGCCTACCCATATCTTTTGAAGACAGTAAGACCGTACCTCCCATTTGCCACCCGTCTGCCTCTTTTGGCGCGTACCTTTCATTGAATTCAGCAGCAGCCTCACGTCCTGTTCTATATAATGCACCAGCTGTTGCCGCTAATAAACCATCGCCAGAACAATCAATAAATTGTTTTCCGTTAATGGTAAATTCCAATTCTGTAGTTAATTGATAGCAGTATGCCGAAAGTATTTTTCCATTTTTAGTATTGGCCCGCATTGCAGAAGTATTCAACAATAAATCTAAATTAGGTTCACGGGTTACAAAATCATAAAGCACATGATCCCAAACGGTAAAAGATTCCTGTGGATTCTGAAATCTATTAAGCAATAAGAACTCTTCAATAATGCCAGTTTCTCTTTCAGGAAGGCCATCTTGCAAATGGTTCACTCCATTCAAATGCACACGAATTTCGCTCGAAGCATTACCCCCAAGAACAGGTCTATCTTGTACTAAAACCGTTTTAGCGCCATTACGTGCTGCTGCAACAGCAGCACAAATTCCGGCCGCACCGCCACCGATAACAACAACTTCATAATCCAACGTTTTGTTTCTGTCAGGATGCGGCCTTTTTCCATTACCCATCTGATGCCATTGCTCAGAATCGCCTGAACCCTTTTGAATACCATTTTCTGGTAAATTTATTTTGATACTATCAGCAGTCGTCGCCGCAGAGCCTACTATAGGCATCATACTTGCTGCGATGGCTCCTTGTGTTCCTCTCTTGAAAAATTTTCTTCTTTCCATACAGAAATGTTTACATTCTTAATTTGGTAATCTACCTTGAAGCCCTTTATTTAACTGCACCAATAGATCTGCTACAATATCCTTATTTTCATTAGCGATATTGACACTTTCCGTTGAATCTGTTTTGTGATCATAAAGTTCCACGAACAATGGTTCTTTGGTAGGTTTTGTTCTATCTTTCCAAGCAACCAAACGGTATTGTTCTGTTCGCATAGCATAGCCAAATAGATTGTTTTCGAATAAATCCCTATTCCATTTTTCTTTTTGTTGGATTATAATACGCTCTTCTACTTCTTTTAATAAAGGTCCGAAGTAAGTTTCACGCATTCCCTGCCGTAAAGGAATAGAGCCCCATTCGCGTAATGCGGGGGAAGGAAATTGACTAAAGGCTGCTGTTTTCCAAGGCATATCCGGCTGCTTTATAAGCGGCATAAAACTGGTTCCGTCAAGATAATCCGGCTTATCCAATCCAGCCAATTCACATAAGGTTGGGTAAATATCAACCAGTTCTATCAGGGCATTTGTCTGTCTACCTCGATTCTTTTCTATCATATTCGGTGTCCAAATCATCATAGGAACACGGGTTGCAATTTCGTAATTGGTGGCCTTGCCCCAAATACCCATATCACCCAAGTGATATCCATGATCGCTCCATACTATTATAATGGTATTGTCACGTACTCCAGCTTCTTCCAAAGCTTTAATCATTCGCCCTATTTGTGCATCAACATAGCTAATACATGCTAAATATGCATGCATAAGTGTACGCTCTAATTTTGGATCTAGGTCTCCTTTTTTAGGAATACCGTCACGCACACGAAGCTCAAATGAGGGATGTAAACCCATTGCCGCTCCGTTCTCTGGACCATGAATCTGTTTCGTGATTTCTATTTCCTCAGGACTATATAAATCCCAATACTTTTTTGGGGCAATCCAATTCAGATGTGGCTTGTTCATTCCTAAGCCTAAGAAAAAAGGTTTATCACCCTTAGCAACCATATCTTTCATAGTTGCAATTGCCAAATCTGTATTATACCCATCAACATAAGTGTTATCAGGTACATCTGCAAATTCGTAAGCTGGGCCCATAGCTAGGCCAAACTTTGCTACATCGCCGTATTTCGCGAACATTTCTTTTCGCACCTTATCCCTCTTATCTATATTTTCCTGTAAAGCAAAACCGCTTGTTCCAAGGATTTCCTGTTTTCCAAAATCTGGGTGTACAACTGGTTTTCTGCTCCATGATTTTTCTTCATCTTTATCTCCATGATGAAATATTTTTCCGGCATAAACTGCTTCATAACCATTTTCCTTAAAGTGTTGTGGCAGTGTAACTATATCAGGAAATTGATCTCTTATTTTTATATAGTTATGGATGATACCGCTATTCTCTGGCCTCATACCTGTTAAAACACTTGCACGTGAAGGACCGCAAATAGCTTGTTGACAATAAGCATTATTGAACTGCAAACCTTCACTTGACAATTTGTCTAAATTGGGACTTATGGCAATTTCAGAACCATAGCTACCTAGTTCGGGCCTAAGATCATCAATTGCTATAAATAGAATATTTGGTTTAATATCCTCCTTAACCACATCAAGTTCTTTTTCCTTTAGCTTACAACCAACTGAAAAGTAAAGAAGAAAAAGCCCCCCAACTAATATCTTGGAAAAAGATTTTATTTCTTGTTTTTGTTTCATATGCCTAGAGGATATAACTAGAAACCTTTAAGATTTCTTCAAATTATTTGAACAAATTCAATACAGCAATCTAACCAAATCAATAAAACTATTATAGCATAATTTTAACTTACACCTTACTAATATTACCCTTTTCGGATATACGAATAATGAGATAAATTCCACTTGAAATAAATATCAACATGAATGCAAAACTCAAAAGAATCCTAGTTTCTTCCATATTAATGAATGATAGAACAATCATTACCAGAGCCAGAATAGCGAGAGCATACATAACCATCTTTGCTGGCATTGTAGAGGACTGAACGCTCTTTATCCTAGAAAACTTTTGTTGAGATTCCTGAACCCTAGCCCACCCGGGGTGCTCATTTTTTTCAAAGAACTCTAGCACTACCAAAACAATAAACGGTACTAGAATTCCAGAGGTTAAATCGGCAATACGCATATTAGCAATTACCCAATCCGAAAGTGGCCCTAGAAAGTCTGAGCCTGCAAGAAAACCATTCTCAGTGAGTCCAAACTTAACAATTACAGCAGAAATGAAACCTATTATTGTTGTTCCCCAAACGGCTTTTATCCCTATTTTTTTTGAAAACAAACCCCAAATAGTTGGTAAGACCAGAGGCCCTGTCAGCAATGTTGTTAAATCTATGATAAAACTCGTATACCCATATCGTGGTATCAATAATGCACCTGCAATGACGATACCTCCCAAAAGAATAGTAAAAATACGTCCAACAAAGACTAATTTTTGTTCGGATGCATTTTGATTAAAAATCCTTTTATACACTTCAGTTGTAAAAGCACCAGCAAATACATTAAGTTGAGAAGTTGCCGCACTTGCCGTTGCCGAAGCCATAGCGGCAATCATAAGCCCCATCATACCTGCGGGAAGTACTAAATTACAAGCCAAAATATAAGCTTGCTCTACATCTTGATTGGGTTCTATAGTACGATAAACTAGTGCAGGAAGCATCCAAAAAATAGGGCTTATTAAGTACATAGCCCCAAAAATAAATGCAGCCTTCTTTGCATCTTTGGCAGTTGGCACGCATGTATAACGCTGAACAAATGCCCATTCACCACCTATTTTAAAAAAATGTATGACTACCCAACCTACAAGAAACCACCATGTGAAATCTGAAGCAATGGGAGACATAAAACCCTCAGGAGCTTTCTCTATAATTAGGTCCATACCACCTGCTTTCTTTATAATTAGTGGCACCACAAAAATTACAGAAATTACCAGTATTACAAACTGTAGAACATCGGTTACCAATACTGCCCACAAACCGCCCGAAAAAGTAATAAGAATTACCATGAGACACAGAACAACAGAGGTAAAGGGAACAGATAGCATACCAGTGACAGGATCAGACAAAAGATGCCCTTCGGGCAAAGGCATTAAAGCGCATACTATTTTAGATAGCGCATATATAGCACCACCTACGGCAAATATGCCAAAAGTACCTTGAAACCATGTGTAAAATTGAACTATAGATCCCCCAAAGCGTAATTGTAAAAATTCTGAAGCGGAATTAACACCTAATTTTCGCCAATAGCCTGCAAGAAACCAACCAACCAGCATTGCAGCAATACCGTAACACATATTTATTGCTACGGCCACCATACCATATTGATAGGCTATACCGCCCCAAACCACAAAGGTTCCTGCTGAAAAAATAGTCATAAAACCAGAAAGTCCTGATACCCACCAAGGCGATTGCCCACCTGCGGCGAACATATCTTTCGAATTTTTCATTTTTCCCGCAAGTAGCATTCCGGCTCCAACGACCCCCACCATATAAAGAATGATTACAATATAATCTGCTATTTGCATCTATTTTGAATAAAATTTAAAATGGTTTATTCATAACATCTTACCTCGAACAATTTTGCGTTTTTAACGCCATACGTCTTGGTTATATGAATTTTAAAGGCTGTTGTTTTCGTAGTGTTAAAATTGAATTTGATTAAACGCTTTTGATTTTCATTTACCACACCATATTCTACCCAATTTCCGTTAATCATTAGGTACAGTTTTAAAGATTTTAAAAGTTCTGGTGGTATTATGGTAGTATAAGCTTCATTCTCACGAGTGTTCTTCAACATCATGATATTCTTTTTCACATTGGTATCACATTTCATTTCTACAGCAGAAAGATGTAATGGTTTATCCCATTCAAAAATTACTTCAGCCGAAAGTCCGTTTGATTGCCAATGATGTATTTTACCATTCTCATCTCTAGAAACACCGTCGGTCAATAACTTTACATCTCCTTGACGAGTGGAAGAAGCTAAAACTCTATTGGCAGTTTTAGCTAAGTTCATTTTATCGTTTGCTGGTCGTTGTGGTATAAATGCATCATCCCGCAATAATTGATTTTGGAGTGTAGCAATATGGTTTTCCCTTAACTCCCTCGGGCTAATATTCTTTTTTACACACAAAGCAGCGGCAGTACCCACTGCCTGGCCCATAGTAGCACAAGTTCCCATAACCCGTGAAGAGGAAAGTGCCACATGTGTTTGACTAATGTTTCTACCCGCAAAAAGAAGGTTGGAAATGTTTTTAGAATATAAAGAACCAAAAGGAATTTGGTAAATTTTCTCAAAATGTTCATGCCAAAAACTAGGCGGTTCAGCTAAATTCTCAATGCCACCGGGATTGTGTTCATCTAAAGGCCATCCTCCAAATGCAACCGCATCATTAAATTGTTTAAATCCTATTTGGTCAGGTTCTGAAAGAATATAATCTCCCATAAAACGACGAGATTCTCTTCTTCCCGGCAGAGAACCCACCCAATCTAAAGCGAAATTATCGGCTTCTGGAAATTTACCTGAATTCTTAACATAATCCCAAACACCATAGGCGTGGCCCATTAGGCGATGCCTATCTATTTCTGCCGTACCAATAATGTCATCATTACTCCCAATTTCTACCCACCAAAAACCTTCTACAAAGGGTATTATCCTTCTATCTGAATGTGTGTTTTCAGCATCAAATTTTATAGTATAGGGAGGAGCTTTAAAATCCATCGGTTTACCCATATCTTTTGAAGAAAGTAATATGGTTGCCCCCATTTGCCAACCATCAGCTTCTTGAGGCGCATATTTTTCTCCAAATTCAGAAGAAGCTTCACGTCCAGTCCTATAGAACGCTCCCGCGGTAGCAGCCAGTAGTCCGTCTCCAGAACAATCGATAAATATATCTGCATCAATGGTGATAACCGTTTCGGTAGACAACTGCCAACAGATAGCAGATTCTATTTTATTTTTAGAAGTGACCGCTCTTATTGCCTGGGTATTCATCATCAACGTAATGTTGGCTTCTCTAGTCACATAATCATATAGAACATGATCCCAAACGGTAAAAGAATGCTGTTCGTTATAAAACCGATTTAATAATAGTATTTCCTCAATAATTCCAGTTTCCCGTTCTGGAAGACCACTTTTCAACTTGGTAACCCCATGAACAATGACACGAATTTCACTAGATGCATTTCCTCCTAAAACAGGTCTATCTTGAACAAGTATTACCTTAGAACCATTTCTAGCTGCTGATACGGCAGCACAAATTCCTGCCATACCACCACCGATAACAACTACATCAGTTTTAAGCTTTTTTTCTCGGATAGGAGTTCTCATTTCTCCCGTCCCCATATGAATCCATTGATCGGAAGATCTATCGGTCAAGTCTGTTAATTTATTCATTTACAATTAGAAGTTTATTTAGCGATATTACCTTCCCAACCTTTATTGAACTGGGACAAAAGTTCTTTAACTATTTTAGGATTATCATTTGCGATATTGACGGTTTCAGTTGGATCCTTTTTATGATCGTACAATTCAAAAAATATAGGTTCTGCTTCAAGGTCGGTATAATCTTTCCAAACGGTAAAACGATAGTTTGCCGTTCTCATTGAATAACCCATTAATCGATTCTCGAAAAGGTCTCTATCCCATTTACCGCCTTGCTGTGCTATTATTTTTTCCTCAACCTCTTCTAACAAAGGACCAAAAGATGTTTCTCTCATTCCTTTAGATAAAGGGTTAGCAGCCCATTCTCGAAGTGCCGGACTTGGGAATTGTGTAAATGCAGCATCTTTCCACTTTCTGTTTGGATCAGACAATAAAGGTTTAAAACTTTGCCCTTCTAAACTCTCAGGAATTGAAACTCCCGCCAGATCGCATAATGTTGGGTACATGTCCACTAATTCAACTAATGCATTAGTCTTGGTGCCACGTACAGCTTCTGACATGTTAGGTGTTGAAACAATTAATGGCACCCGAGTTGCTATTTCATAGTTTGTCGCTTTTCCCCAAATACCCATATCTCCTAAATGCCAACCGTGGTCACTCCACAGCATAATGATTGTATTATCTCTTAAACCAGCTTCGTCCAAAGCTTTTAACATCTTCCCTATTTGGGCATCCACATAACTTACCGTTGCCAAATAAGCGCGTTTTAAATTTTTGGCCTGCTCTTCATCTATATCACCATAATTAGGAATATCTGCTCTTGCGCGTAATTCAAAAGAAGCATGAAGACCCATTGCAGCACCATTTATTGGTCCTTCATGTTGATCCGTCATTTGCAAATCTTTACCTTCGTACAAATCCCAATACTTCTTTGGTGCAATCCATTCTAAATGGGGTTTTAAAAACCCTAGCCCTAAGAAAAAGGGCTTTTCGTTTTTCGCCATTTCTTTCATGGTCTCAATAGCTAACTCTGTATTATGACCATCTTCGTAAGTATTATCTGGTGCATCTGCAAATTCATACGCCGGACCTTTTCCTAACCCATTTCTTGGTGCATTTTCACCATATTTCGCAATAACCTCTGCTTGGTTCTTTTTAAACATTTCCTGATTTTCAGGAAGAACGTAGCCTCTTATTCTTTTGGGCATATCTGCTACATTTGGACCTGAATATGCTTTTCTACTCCATGAGAGCTCTTCGTCTGTATACCCAGGATGGAATATTTTACCCGCATAAACGGTCTCATAACCTTCTGTCTGCAAATGTTGTGGCAAGGTTACGATATCTGGATTTAGGTCTCTGAAATAAGAGAAATTCTCAATGACCTTAATAGTCTCTGGTCTGGCACCTGTCATAACACTAGCCCTAGAGGGACTACATATTGCTTCTTGACAATATGCATTGTTGAATAAAAGACCTTTAGATGCGAGTGCATCCATATTAGGTGTTATGGCAACTTCTGACCCATAGGCTCCTAATTCTGGACGAAGGTCATCTATCGCAATAAATAGAATATTAGGTTTCTTACTAGGTTCATCTATTGATTTTTCTACTTGAGCTTTACAGCTAAAAAGAAGAATATTTAATAAAACAAAAAAGGTTATTCTTTTCATACTATAGCTTTTAGGTTTTAGGTTTTAAAACTTTATTTTTTATTTCTTACCAATAAACACTTTGGTATTCATTTGAAGATTTTCGCTAACACTTTCTCCATTGGTCCACGTTACATTTACCTTTAAAGGTCTTGTACAAGTACCTACGCCGAAATGTATGAATGAATTAAAAGATGAAGAATAAGCTGAACCTGTAGCCCCTACTCTTTTTAACTGTTTGTTTTTACAATTAGTAAGGCTCACCAATGCTCCTAATGCCGTTGCTTTTCCTGAAGGTGCGTTACCTACCTCAACAGTTATAAATTTTTTTTTAGATTTTGAAATTTCCGAATTCTCAAATAAGTGCCATTTACCTCGCTCATTGCCAATGACAACATCAACATCGCCATCTAAGTCATAATCTAACACTTCTACAGCCATACCCATTGATCCAATATCCGAGGTTGAAATTCCATTATAATTTAATTGCTTAAATGTAGCATCACCTTGATTCAAGTAGATAACCACGTTGTTTTCAAAGACCAATTCACCTCTTCTAATAACTAGTATATCTTCTGATCCATTATTATCAAAATCTGCAACCGAAACACCTACAGTATGGTCTTCTAGCAGAAGGTTTGCTTTTTTTGTTACATCTACAAATTTTCCATTTTTATTTTCTAACAGAACATCTGAAAGCCCCTTCGGGTGTTTATAGTCAGGATATTCTTTAACACCTATTATTGCACCTGTAGTTGGTGCAAAAGTACTACCGGCAATACGCCACTTATCATTCCCTACGTACCCAACATGTATACCACCTTCTGGATTTAATACATCTGGAAAACCTAATGCATTGCTATTCACCAAACGTATGTCTTTTCCAGAGTGTGTTTCTCCTGAAAATTCATATTTATAGGCAGATTCGCCGATATAATATGCATCGTTAAATGGCCATTGCGACTGAAAATTATTCATATTCAAGACATCACCAACGAATAAATCTTGAAATTGAAAATCTCCCCGTTTAGTGAAAAATCCCCAAGTTTGGGTTTCCTTGTTTAAAAATGTTTCACCGATTTCAAATTCTTTACCTCTGGTCATGATCAAATCAAAATCACCATCATTATCAAAATCGATTTCACTTATAGCCGTGACCTCTTCTATATCAAAAGGTAGAACATTCGTTTTTTCAACAAAAGTTAAGTCACCATTACCTTGGTAAATTTTAACCTTGCCGTTTCCATATAAAAGTATATCTACAATACCATCATCATTAAAGTCAGTTAAGGTAGATTTTTGTCCATCTGCCTTTATCATGGGCAAAGTAGCTTTTAAAAGAAGTTGACCTTGGGTATCATTTTCATAAATATAATTTTCAGATTGCCCTTTTTTTTCTTTGGATGGAAAAGCAAAATTCAACAGATCTAAGTCACCGTCCATATCACCATCAAAAAATTTTAAGGTTCTGCCTCTCATCATTTCTAACGGAACATTAAAATCTGGCATTGGTATAAACTCTCGCTTCTTAGTAATTTTATACATTTTTGAGTTACGTGCGTTGCTACCAGACCCTCCACCTCTAGACAATACCATTTCGTTAACACCATCAAAGTCGAAATCACCAATAGCAACCCCATGTAAATCACCCATGATAACATCATAAGGTTTTGCGAATTTGCCTTTGTTATTCCAACAAACACTGATACCTAGACCGTGATCGTTTAGAATTAAATCTGGGTAACCATCTTTATCTAAATCCGCAACAACGGGAGCATCCCATTTTCTAAGATTCACTTCTTTTCTAGGGAAATCCTCAAAGGTTTCAGTGAAAAGAGATGCTAAGCTAGACTTTTCTTGAGACCATGCATTTAATACAAACCCTAAAAAAATAATATTGATAATTACAAACACCTTTGTTTTGTACTGCATATGATCGCTTTTCATGAAATCAGAAGTTTTGATTAATTCCAAATCATAGGCATAAATACCGTCATTTCACCAACACCTCGATTACTCCAAGCGTAGTATGGAATTAAATGGGTTTTATAAGTGTCAAATTTTGGCATACCTACCTCTTGATACATTCCTAAGGCTTTGTCTTTACGGATCATAAACTCACCATCTAAGGTAGCCATACCACCAAGGTAATCTGGTCTATAAGTTGGTTTCAATTCGTTACTACCTTTAACATACACATCAAATATGCTAGTGTCTTTTGGTAAATCGGCAGATTCTACACAATAAACCACAGGTCCTCTTTTAACGGCAACTTGGTTACGAACCTCTTCTATTCTTGGATGCCCTTCTATAAACTTCACATCCATTGGCATATCTAACGTAATAACATCGCCAGCTTTCCACTCACGTTCTATTTTAGCAAAACTGCCAGCTACTACATTTTCAATTGCTTTGCCATTAACATTAAGTGTACTACCTTCTGCCCAAGCTGGTATTCTTAATAACATTTCAAAAGCCTCTGGCTTACTTTCTTCTATTGTAATCTTTACTTCTCCTTCCCAAGGATAATTACTTTTTTGATTCAGTTTAATAGCCGAACCATCTAACAAGGTTGTTTCAAGTTCATTACCGCCATATAAGTTTACGGCAATACCATTTTCTGATTTACTGTACGCCCAACCTGGAGATTTTGCTATGGTACGCACTAAATTTGGCGGACAGCAAAAACATTTTAGATAAGGTTGACGCTCAGGAAACTCAACATTCATTTTATCATAATCCAAAGCGCCATCAACTTTACGTAAAGGGTTGGAGTAATAATAATCTTTACCTTCAAGACTAATACCTGAAAGTCCGCTGTTATGCAAAACCAACTCCATAATATCGCCATGCTTAGAATCTCCGCTCAACGTCAACATTCTATAGTTGAACATTGAATTACAAATGTTGGCACATGTTTCATTATACGCGGTCATATTAGGCATCATATATTCATCAATAAAGCCTTCTTCAATTTTATCTAATCGAGACGATCTACCGTAATGTGTTTGTCCTATTGCACCGGTAACGTACATTTTTTTGTTCGTTACATTATCCCAAAGTCTGTTCAAAGCATCCATTAACTCTTTCTCGCCTGTTTCAGCATAAACATCTGCGGCACCGGCATAATAATAAAGTGCTAAAACCGCATGACCTACTGCTTCTGTCTCTTCTCTTAACGGAACTCTTTCTTGAACCATATCACCAATAGGATAACCCTTTGTCGTTGAATCTTCAACAATATCAAACGTTCCCCTAAGGTTAATAAACTGTTCTGCAAGTTCTAAATAGCGCTCATCTTTTGTAGTACGATAAAGCTCTACCAAACCCATTATTTGAGTTTGATTAAAACCGAATCTTTTCAATGAATCTTGTATTGGCACGAATAACTCGTATAAATAATCTGCATGTTTAATTGCGATATCTAAAAAGTTAGTTTTACCTGTAACACGATTATGAATACAAGCCGCAGTCAATAAATGCCCACTATTATACAACTCATGATACCTTCTATTGGTAAAAGGATCAATGGTATCATTAATTATAATAGGGGTTGACAAATAACCATCTTCTTGTTGTGCCTTACCAATAACCTCAATGATTTCATCAAGTTCATTTGCTATTGCTTCATTCTTGTTTACACCGTACAAGTACAAATTGGCTTCCATCCATTTATAAAAATCCCCATCATGCCACCAAAACCCTTTATGTTCTCCTTCTTTTAGCCCTGCCGCAATTTTAAAGTTATTATATCCATGACCCACATCACCTTTTAAGATTTCTCCCATATGCGGAATCATAACCTCTTCGGCAATTTTCCATTTATCTGCCCAAAAACCTTCGGTCCAGCGACAATCGCCTATGTCAATGCTTTTAAGTTTAACATGCGGACTATTTGTATTGTTTACTATACCACCGTTTTTATCAAGTGCTAAAACTTTCTTATTTTGATTTATATCTGTTGATGCCGTTTCTTTATTTTCTTTACAAGAGAAGAATAAGGCAAATAGACATAAGCTGAGTAAAGTTATTTTTTTCATTTTATTGAGTGTTGAAATAAGGATTACAAGTAACGTAAATTCAGTATAAAGGGTGATGTAATTATTAACTAAGACCTACACTATATTACCCTTTATTTAATCTTCAGAATTACTTTTCCACCAATAAAGTTTACTCCCAAACAACAGGCATAAACACCGTCATTTCTGCTTGCCCCCTGTTACTCCAAGCAAAATAAGGAACAAACTTATTCTTGTAGGACTCCCATTCTGGCTTAGTAAACGTATGATACATACCTTCAGATTTGTCTTTCCGTATTAAAATTTCACCTTTCACAACAGATACTCCGCCTAAAAAATTAGGCTGAAATTCCTCTTTAAGTTCGGTGTTTCCATTAAAATACACATTAAGCACCTCTGTATTTTCTGGCAAATCTGGAGACTCTATGCAATAGACAATAGGACCACGCTTTATAGCTACTTGATTACGAACTTCCTCGATTCTAGGATGCCCTTCCACTAGATTAATTTCCATTGGAATATCTAAAAGAACAACGTCACCCATTTTCCAAACCCTATTAATTTTAGCAAAGGTCCCTGGGTTTATTTGTATTGAAGTGGGCTCTCCATTAATTTGTAATGTAGCAGATTTTGCCCAACCTGGTATTCGAAATGCAATTTCAAATGATTCGGTTTTACATTCCTCAACGGTGATTTTGATACGACCTTTCCAAGGATAATCAGTTTCTTGGGAAAGTGCTATAGCAGTACCGTCAGATAGATTTGTTTTTAAGTGATTTGATCCATAAAGATTTACAGAAACCCCGTTATCAGACACACTATATGCCCACCCTGAAACTTTTGATATAGTCCTAACCAAATTTGGAGGACAACAAAAGCATTCTAAATAAGGCTCTCTATTAGGTGTTTCTGTTACATTTTCATGGGCTTCATAATCTCGCGTATTATTGACCATTCGTAACGGATTGGCATAGAAATACTCTTTACCTTCTACACTTATACCAGATAGCCCACTATTATAAAGTACCAGCTCTATGATATCCATATATTTAGATTCTCCATGAATACCGAACATGCGATAACTGAACATGGCATTACATAAATTGGCACAAGTCTCGTTGTAAGCGGTCATATTAGGCATCATGTATGCATCTATAAATCCCTCTTCAATCATATCTAAATTGGTAGAAGCGCCGTAATGCGCCTGACCAACTGCACCGGTTACGTACATTTTCTTTTGGGTAACATTATCCCAAAGTAGGTCTAACGCATTTAGTAATGCCTGCTCCCCAGTTTCAGAATATACATCTGCAGCACCGGCATAATAATATAAAGCCAATACGGCATGACCGACAGCTTCTTTAGATTCGCGCAAAGGAGTACGCTCTTGAACCATATCACCTATAGGATACCCTATTGTGGTAGAATCATGTTTTACCTCATACTTGCCACGGTTATTTATGAATTTTTCTGCTAACCTCAAATACTTCGCATCGCCAACTGTTCTATATAACTCTACCAAGCCCATAATTTGAGTTTGGTTAAATCCAAATCGTCCAAAATGTTTCGTTTCGGGCATGAATATGGTATGCAGTAAATCGGCATGTTTTATGGCGATATTCAGAAAATTATTTTGCCCGGTAACGTTATGATGAATACAAGCACTTATTAACAAATGCCCAGTATTATACATCTCATGATATTTTCTGTTTTCGTAACGATCAGCGTCTTTACGAAGTTGTATTTGTGTTTGCAGATAACCATCTTCTTCTTGAGCTTGTGAGATAATGGAGATATATTCATCTATTTCAGAAAGTATGCCGGCATTCTTGGTATACGCATAGATATATGTTTTTGCCTCAATGAATTTATAAAAATCACCATCATGCCAAAACATCCCTTTATGCTCACCTTCTTTAAGACCAGCGGCAATTTTAAAATTGTTTAAGGCATGACCAACATCACCACATAGTAGGTCTCCCATATAGGGTACCATAATTTTCTCTGCAGTTTTGAACTTATCGGCCCAAAAACCTCCTGTCCAATTACAATCTCCGATGCCAATACTTTTCAATTTACTATTTGTATTAAAAGTCAAATTTGCGGCTAGTTTCTGATCTATTTTAGAAATGCTCATTTTCAAAGGATATGTTTAATTACGATATTAATTTTATTTTTTTAGAAGTGCCAATTGTATTTCTTCAATACTCATATTCTTGGTTTCTTTTAAGTACCTCCATATTATTACCATACCTATGGCAACAGTAGCTGCATAAAAAAGAAAAATAGCACTACCACCCATTGTGGCTAATTGCCACGGAAAAAACTGTTGTACTACATAGTTGGTTAAACTTGTAATGATGGTGAAAAAAGGTATGGCAATACCACGTATAGAAATTGGGAATATCTCAGAAAACAAGACCCACATAATTGGTCCGACAGAAAAATGGAATGCCGCAATAAAACTTAACAGACCAATTAGAATTAAGGTCGCGTTTAAATCTGCCGCTTTTTCTAAGAGTAAGCTGCTATTATTACGCGCACCCTCTTCACCTAGAACTTCTTTTAATGCGTTTTTAAATTCAGTATCGCTACCAAATTCTTTACCAACAAGCACATTAAGTTTGTCAACACCTTCCATATCCGACATTTGAGAAATAGCATCTTGTGTAATGGTATAGCGGGCACTTTTAAATCCGTAAGAACACATACCTAAACTAATGATGATCCAGACCATGCCAAAAATAATCATTGGTTTACGCCCAATCCTATCAATCAATAAAATAGCAAGTACAGTAAATATAACACTGGTCAGTCCAATCCAAATAGCTTGGGCAAAGGCAGTATCTGTTCCTAAACCTAATTGTTCAAAAACTGTAGGTGCATAAAACAAAATAGCATTTATTCCAGTAGATTGTTGCACAATGGCTATCGTTGTAGCTATGATCAAAATATTGCGCATTGGTTTACTGAAAATCTCCTTAAACTGAGCCACCATTGAACGATTTTCATCTCCCTTATCCAAACTCTTTTGAGTCTCTTGAATATGTTGGTCAATTTCATTAGAAGGAATAATTTTTGACAAGGTTCTTTTAGCATCAGCGATTCTATTTTTATACACCAACCAAGCAGGACTTTCTGGTATAAAAAATAACAGCACCAACCATACTAAGGCAGGTAATATTTCAGAAGCCAGCATCCACCGCCATGTATTTTCATTAACTCCCCAACTTATTGTCCATTCTGCACCAGACCCAATAGCTTGCAGAATTAAATAATTAATAAAATATGCCGTCGATAAACCTACCACTATATTAATTTGAGTCGTTGATACTAGTTTGCCACGTAATTTTGGAGGTGCTATTTCACCAATATACATTGACGCCAATGAGATTGAACTAAAAGCCAAACCGCCTATAAAACGAGCAATAACCAAAGTCCAATAGTTTGGTGCCAAGGCAGAAGTTATTGCAGAAAAGAGGTAAAGTATAGCAACAATCTGTAAGGTTTTTTTACGACCAAATTGATTACAAGCATACCCTGCAAAAGGCAATGCCAATAAAACCCCAAGCGCGGGTGCACTTACAGCTGTACCTAGTTGTAAATCTGTTAAACCGAATTCTTGAGAAATAAAATTTACAGTTCCTGATATCAACGCAGCATCTAATCCAAAAATAAAGCCGCCAATTGCAACTATTATAGCATAGGTAAATGCTCTATTCTTCTTTGCTCCCATTTATTTTTAATTAGTGGTTTTATATCTTATTACTACTTAGTATTAATTCGTTTTACATCCACAAAAAGCGGTCCTGTTGCCAACCTACCAATTTTAAAATAGGCATGAAAATTACCTTCTCCTTTTGGTAATGAAACATCGTTAAATACTACATTTTTCTGACCTTTACGAATGGGTTGTTCAAGATGAAGGTCGTTATATTTTAAGTGGGCAACACCATCGTCATTCACTTCTGGCAAATCTAAACTTACAGTATACATCCCTAATTCTGTAGTTACCCGCCAATGCCCCAACTCATTTTTTGAAATTACTCGTGGTCCGCCCCAATCGAATCTTGAAAGGTTTACTTCTGGTTGTTGCGCGGTACCTAAATATATTCTTTGAATGCCTTTAGCGTCTCGTTCTTCAGTAACCTCATCGAACCAATTTTCATATTCAGCCAATAGCTGCTCTACCATTTCAGGGTGTTTTGCTGCAAGATCTATTCGTTCACTTGGATCTTCTTCAACATCGTAGAGCTCTAAATTTGAAAGTACCTCTTGTAACTCTTCATCTTTAGGTTGATATAAAATACCATGCGGAAAATCATGCGGACTGATCAATTTATATTTTTGCGCCCGTACTGCAAAATGCATGTATTTAAAAGGTGTAGGACCATAATGCATTTGGGTAAAAAACAAGCTGTTTTCAAAAACATCTGTTTCACCTTTCCATAATGGCAAAAGAGATTTACCATCTATTTTAATATTTTCTGGTGCCTGTACATTACAAGCATCCAATATGGTGGGTAAAATGTCGATAACCGTACCCATAGTTTTTGAAGTTTGATTCGGTTTTATTTTACCTGGCCACCTTACAAAAAACGGCACCCTTATTCCACATTCATATACACTTGTTTTAGTCCCTCTTAAATTAGCCGTCCAACGGCCAGGGTATACATCATTTTTAGTCCTTCTATTTCTTGGACCGTTGTCAGATAGAAAAATAACGATCGTGTTTTCTTCAATACCTAATTCTTTTAATTTTTCTAATACACGACCAACATTATAATCTATATTATCGATCATGCCATACGTTAAGGCATTGTCTTCATGCAAACCCTTTTTACGATAAGGTTCAGCACGTTCATCAGGAACTTGTAATGGAAAATGAGGAAGATTGGTCGCTAAATAAGCTAAAAAAGGTTTTTTATTTTTTTGACTTATGAAATCTATAGCGGCTTCAGTAAAAATATCATCACAATATCCCTCATACTTTTTTGATACGTTATTATGCTCTAGAATAGGGTCAAAATAGGTATTCCCTGCAGGACCTGCCGCCTGTCCTATTCCGCCACCTTTATGTACCAGTGCTTCTTGAAAACCTTGATCTGTTGGTCTCATTGGTGCATTATCGCCTAAGTGCCATTTTCCGAAAATGCCCGTTCTGTATCCGTTATCCTCAAGTATTTCCGCTAATGTTTCTTCAGATGTATTCATAAAATGATCTACCTGAGTTACTGCGGTTACCCCAGTTCTATATGGGTATCGACCTGTTAAAACTGCTGCACGAGATGCAGAACAATTTGGGTACGCAAAAAAATGGGTCATCTCTACACCCTGTTCTCCAATAGATTCCATATTAGGGGTTTTCAAAAACGGGTTACCGTGAGATCCAATATCACCATAACCTTGATCATCGCTCATCATAATAATAACATTAGGGCGATCTTGTGATTGCAAAATTGAACAGGCAGAAATAAATGTTACAGTTAACAATATTCTTGACAATCTAATCTTTAGGTGCGTACTCATAATTCTATTTTTTTTACCAATTTGTATAGGATCCGTCTCTCTTTTTTAAGCGAGGCGTCTCTACTGGAATAAATTTTTTCGATAAGGCTAATTCTTCATTAAACTCAACACCCAAACCTGGCACATTTGGTATAATATATTTAGCACCATCTAATTTGGGTTGTGTCGGATAAAATTCAGCAGCATTGGTACCTAATTGTTCTGCAGGTGTATTAATTTCCTCTAACCATGCTACATTGGGGCATGCTGCTGCCAAGTGAATAGAAGCCGCCGTACAGATCGGACCTAACGGGTTGTGCGGCATTAAATCTATATAATGAGCTTCTGCCATAGCAGCAACTTTCATTGCTTCGGTAATACCGCCCACATTGCATACATCTACCCTTGCAAATTGTGTAATACCTCTTTCTATATATGGTAAAAACTGCCATTTACTTGCAAATTCTTCTCCTATAGCAAATGGTATATCTATCATTTTACGAAGACTTTCATATGCTTCTGGCGTTTCATCTCTAATAGGCTCTTCAATAAAATCTAAAGTTCCATGTGGCATTTTTGAGAGAAATGAAAACGTCTCGGCCGCTGAAAGACGATGGTGATAATCGATACCTACAACGGGGTCAGGCCCTATTACCTCTCTTAATTTAGTAACCCATTTAGATACTGTAGCAATTGATTCTCGAGGTTCAAAAATAGCCTTGCTATTCTCTTCATATTCCGCAGGTGCCAAGCGTAACACATTCCACCCCTCTTTAATTAAAACCTGAGCTCTACTAATCAATTCTTCTTCTGTTGTAAACCGTAATGATGCAAAACAGTCTACATGGTTTCTTTGCTTGCCACCCAATAATTCATAGACAGGCACACCTAAAGATTTACCTTTAATATCATATAAGGCAATATCAATTGCAGAAATAGCAGCAGTTAATACGCGACCTCCTTCAAAATATTGACCTCTATACAAATCTTGCCAAATGGCTCCAATTTGGTGTGGATCCTTACCTAGTATATTAGGTCTAAAGTGGTCTATTGCACCCATAACCGCTAACTCTCTACCAGAAAGACCTGATGCTCCCCAACCATAAATACCAGAGTCGGTTTCAATTTTAATAATCAATTGACTACCAAAACCAATATTGATAGGAAATGTTTTTACTGCCGTAATCTTCATATATAATTCTTATGTTATGGGTTCTGCTACTTCAATTCGTTTTACTTTGCCAACAACCAACAAAAAGGATAAAAAACCAAGAAGTGTTATTGCACCTATAAAATATAGTGCGGGACTAAAATCCCCATCCTTTACCAAAATTCCTATTACTACAGGAACAATTACCGCCGATAGTCCTCCTATTAAATTAAACACTCCGCCTACTAATCCAATTAAATGCTTAGGTGCCATTAGTGACACAAACACCCATGTTATCGATGCCAAACCATTACCAAAAAAAGCCAAGGTCATAAACAAAATGACATAAAAAGTATCATCAGTAAAATTGGCACCTATGATCGTTACCGATAATAATAACCCACACAATACCGGTGTCTTTCTCGCAAACTCTATAGATTTTCCTTTTTTGATTAAATAATCTGATGTGAAACCAGAAAGTAACACTCCTGCGAATGCTGCAAGGAAAGGTACTGATGCCAAGAAGCCAGATTTTATAAAATCTAATCCTCGATATTCTACTAAGTAAGTTGGAAACCATGTCAAGAAAAATATAGAAACAGATCCTACACAAAATTGACCAAGATATACTCCCCACAATTTTCTGTGTTTAAAAGCTTGCGCTAAATCTGACCAGCTAAACTTGGTTTTTTCAGCAGATGAATTACTTGCCTTCACCAAACCACCGCCTTCTCTTATATGCGCTAATTCTTCGGCACTTACCGATTTATGATTATCTGGATCACGATAAAAAGCATACCAAACAATAGCCCAAAGTACACCTATAATACCTGATACAATAAATAAGCCTCGCCACCCCAATTGATCTTGAATTACGGTAAGAACAGGAAACAAAAAAGCCAAACCAATAAATTGCCCCGAAGTATAAATAGCTATAGCAGAAGCCCTTTCATTTTCAGGAAACCACTTTGTAACGATAGCATTATTTGCGGGATATGCCGGTGCTTCAAATATTCCAATACTTGCACGTAAACCCAACAAGACTATAAATGAATTGACAAAACCTTGTAACAGGGTAGATATTGACCAAAAGAAAAGCATTAGACCATATAACAATCTAGCACCGATTTTGTCAACAACGATACCACCTGGTATTTGAAGCGCAACGTAAGTCCACCCAAAAGCGGAAAATATTAACCCCAATTGTACCGATGAAAGATCTAAAGCTTCTTTTATAGCCGGGGCGGCAACTGATATATTCGTCCTGTCCAAATAATTGATAACCACACTACCAAAAATCAAGGCAAGCATATTATATCGTTTCTTGGTCATAAGATTTGATTTCTATTTGTTAGGTTCTCCGTTTAAATACTTTGATTGATCTCTGTACTGATCCATACGATCTATATCGACTTTTTCAAAAGACTTCTTAAGCATCCATCGAGGTCTTTCAAGCGTAAGTTCCCAAGAGAAAAGCTCTTTAAAAAGTTCCTTTACCATTTCAGGATGGTCTGCTACCACATTATTAGTTTCTGAAATATCTGCAGGTATATTATAAAGTTCTGCAGGCCTATCTGGATATCTTATAAGTTTCCAATCTCCTTTACGTATAACACCCCTTGCATCTTTTTTCCAAAAGAGCGTTTCATGTGGTCTATTTTTATCTATACCATTGATGTAAGGTATAAGGTTTACACCATCAATATCTTTTAGTTCTTTTTCATTACCGCCTGCTACAGCATAAAATGTAGGTAGCAGATCTAATGTACTTATTGGGTAGTCATATACCGTATTCGGTTTCACCTTACCTGGCCACTTCATTAAAAACGGCACACGTATACCTCCTTCTAAATGACTTGATTTAGTGCCACTTAACGGATAATTTACTCCTGCATTTTTATCTGTAGGTCCGCCATTGTCATTCGTGAATATTACAATGGTATTATCTTCTATACCTAAGTCCTTTAGCTTATCTAAAACTTTACCACAAGCACGATCTAGTGCCAAAGTCATGGCGGCAACTGTCTTTCGTTTACCTTCTAAACCAGGAAATTGTTTTAAATCATCTTCGGTTGCATCCATAGGGGTATGAACTGCATTAAATGATAGTATGGTAAAAAATGGTTTTGATGCTTTTACATTTCTTTCTATAAAATCTACAGATTCTTTTGCCAAGGCATCTGTCAAATATTTTTCTGGTTCTACAAAATTACCAAAGCCGCGTTCCATTAAATCCATTTCACTTGCAGGTGCATCTGAATATGGAAAATAACTTCTTGCGCCACCTCTAAAACCATAAAACTCATCGAAACCGCGTTTTGTTGGGTGAAAACGGTCATCGCCACCTAAGTGCCATTTTCCATAAAATGAAGTGGCATACCCTTGCTTTTTTAAGTAGTCTGCAATAGTTACTTCTTCTACTGGCACACCCATTTCACGGTCATCAGCTGCAGATACAGCACTCATATAACCAGGTACATTATTCTCTTCGAAACCAAATCTCTGTTGATATTTACCTGTAATCAACCCTGCCCTTGAAGGACCACATGTAGGATCAGAAACATACGCTTGGGTAAATCGCACACCTTGGCTTGCTAGTTTATCTAGATTAGGGGTCTTCATTATTTTGCTTCCATGAAAACCAAAATCTGCATAACCTGCATCATCAGAAAATAAGAGCACGATATTAGGCTTTTCTTGTGCCGAACAAAACAAAGACATAAGACAAACTGTTACAAATATTATTTTTTTCATTACAATTCTTTTTTAGAGTCCAAAATACTTCAGTAAAGGAAAGCCGGAGACATGCCCCGGCTTTTTACTGTATTCAAATTAAATAAGTAACAACTAATTAGTACCCCACATTTTGAATAAGTGCCTCAGTTCTATTTATTTCTGATTGAGGTACTGGTAAGTAGTACTGTTTTTGATCAAATGGTCTTGTTTCAATTGCAAATTCTTCAAAAGAAACATTTTCAGCAAGATCTTTTGTCCAGCGCATACCTTGTACATCAAAACCAAGATTATCCTCATTTAACCAACGTCGTTCGTCAAAGAAGTTATGGCCTTCAAAGGCAAGTTCTACTCGTCGTTCTCTTTTTATAGCCTCTAAAAGTTCTGGTCCACTAGCTATAATAGCCGGTTGTAACGCTCTTTCTGAAACTCTACTTACATATCTTCTTGCCGTTTCTTCATCACCAGCTCTAAATGAAGCCTCCGCATAATTCAAATAAATTTCTGCAAGTCGATAAATGATGTATGGCCTTCCTGGGCTGGCTTGTTTTACATTTGTACCTAGTGCCTCATTTTGGAATTTACGCATTGCATAACCAGTTGTAGACCCATGTCTAAAGTTTCCTAAAGTTTGTTGGTCTTGTGAAAAAGAGTCCAAACCATCTGGGACAACCGTGTTATCTACAGAAATAGAGTAATCAATAGATCTTCCTCTAAAAATTGCCCCTTGATAATTGATATTGGCATAAAAACGCATTTCACGGTTCTCATACGGGTTTGAAGTATCATAAGAAGGACTATCGGTAGTGTTACCATCGTCCATATTATAAATTAAAGTGTGGTTGTGCAATGGTGTAGAAAGACTCCATCCATCAAAACCTCTAGGTGACTGCGCATTGTCCGGCTGTGTCGTAACATCGGTACCAAATCCGAAAACACTTCCACCAAAAGGTCTTGCGAACAAAATATCTTGATTTGCTGATAAAAATAGTTCTTGGTAAGCTTTTGCATTTGGTGTACTTATCAAATCTCGATCCCCTACCAAATCAATAACGGCTGCGGCAGCATCTGCAGCATCTTGCCATTTATTTGGCTTATCATATGTATACAACTCTAGATTAGATGATTGCGGTGCCATAGCCGGGTCGTGCAAATCACTTGCCGCATATAATAATGTCCTAGATTTAAGAGCCAAGGCAGCTAATCTTGTAGCTCTACCAAATTCTCCACTATCTCTAGTCAAAGGTAAAAGCGGTACAATTTCATCGATTTCACTTACTATAAATTCTACAACCTCTTGATAGCTGTTACGTGGTATATTGAAATCATCATCTAGTGTGGCAGCAGAAGTCAATAATGGTACACCGCCATAGAATTTTAATAATTTTGAATACTGGTTGGCTCTCAAAAATCGCATTTCTGCCTTAAGTGCTTCAATTTCATCAGGATTATTTTGTTGTGCCTCACTTTCTTCAACCAATTCCAAAAATACATTGGCTTGCCTTACATAGGTCCAAAGATCTTGCCACTTTTGACCCAACTGACCTACATTAGCAGAAGTCCACCCTCTAACTACATTGAAACGATCTTGTGCTTGCGTAGCCGCGTTAAAATTCATTCTAGCTTCAAAAGAGGCTATCTCCACATTCATGTATCGGGCCCAAAATTGACTTCCAGCCCCAAATGATTCCGTACTGTTATATGTAGTGAATAGTAATAATTCAACTTGCTCGGGAGTACTTAATACCAAATCACTGGCAAAAGAATCTCTTACGTCTATTTCTAGACTATCTTCACAAGCCCCCAGTGTAAAGAGAATGAATGTTAGTACTATCGCACTATATCTTTTAATTGATTTATAATTTTTCATGATTATTTTTTTTAGAAACTAAAATTAACACCTATAGAATATGTCTTTAACGGAGTATATCGTGCTCCTCTAAAATTATTATAACCCGTAGCTTCTGGGTCAAGACCTAAATCCCAAATATCAGAGAAGAAAGTAGCGAGGTTATACCCCCTTGCAAATAAGCGAACATCAGCAAATTTGATAACCTCCCTTTTAAGGGTATATGACAATTCAACTTCTTTAAGGCGCACAAAAGAGGCGTCAAAATAATAAATATCAGCAAAGCCCTCGATACCATCGATTTGCCCTCCGCTGTAGGGATCACCCTGTGCAAAGGCTCTTGGATAGATAGAATTTCTATTGTTTGGCGTCCATCTTTCGTTAAATACGAATTCTGGTTTGGCTCCTGATTGATCAAAGAATACCAAAGTCTCTGCATCGGCTTGACCTTGGAACAAGAAATTTAGACCAAAGGCTTTATAATTGATGCCTCCAAAAATACCATATTGAACTTGTGGTATATTAGATGTTGATGTTCTAATAAAGTCATTTGCATCGGCTACACCATCATCATTTATATCCAAATAAATAGGCTCTCCTTCTACAGTACCGTCCCTTTTTATTTCAGTGGCATCTACTTGGGCTTGATCTCTAAAAATTCCATCAGTTGGAAAAACTAAATATGAATCTATTGGTTTTCCGCTTTGCTTTTGAGAGTCTAATATATTATCGCCTTCTGGTAGTGAAATTACTTCGTTACGAGCTTTGGTAAAGTTCATTCCTAAGTTATAAGAGAAATTATCGCTTACCTGGTCGTTCCATGCCAATTCAAATTCGTAACCCCAACTTCTAGTTTCACCAATATTTTCAGCTGGAATTTGACTGTTTTGCAATCCTATAAATCCAGGAATTGCCCCTGATCTGTTCACTAAAATATCTGACCTATCTTGTTCGTAGTAGTTGACATCACCAGATAATCTGTTTTCGAAAAACGTAAAGTTCAAACCAATGTTCCATAACTGAGCAGTTTCCCAAGTTACATCGGTATTTGCTAATCTAGCAAGATTATAGGTGTTGAAAAAACTTTCACCACCCGCTCCTAAAACATAATAATTTGGAAATCTTGTGCCCAATGGGTTGTTTGCGTTTCCTGTATTTGTTCCAAGATCAAATAAGGAAAGAAATTGGTTAGCGCCAATACGATCGTTACCCATTTCTGACCAAGAAGCCCTAAGTTTTAAACCGTCTATCCAACTAACATTCTCTAAGAAACCCTCTTTGTCTATTGCCCAAGAGGCTGCAACGCTAGGGAATGTCCCATAACGATTACCTTCTCCAAATCTACTGGACCCATCATAACGCATTGTAAAGTCTACAAAATATTTTTTCTTAAAATCATACGATAAGGATCCAAAGAAATCTTGCCTTTTGAATTCGGAGCTAGTTCCTCCAGATGACTGTCTATCATCATTGTTACCCTGAAACAATTCTCCTCTACTAGCATCAGGAAATCCACCTACTTTTGTTGCAAAGAAGTTATTTGAATCGTTCGTCAATCTTTCCATTCCCACAAAGGTGCTTATGGAGTGGTCGCCAAAAGTATGATCATAATGTAAACGTGCATTATAAATTTGCTCATCAAATTTGTTAAAACTTTCGGTCAAGATACGTTCTGTTCCTTGCTGGTTAGATCCAATTCTTGGCTCATAAGTTCCATCATCCAATTGTGCATAAAATGTCCATGGCGAATACCAAGATTTTGAATTATTTTCTATTTTTCTGAACCCTGTAAATCCTTTTATACTTAAGCCTTTTAAAACCTTATCTAAGTTCCAATCTACGGTAAAACGACCCGTTGTCGTGTTCGTAAAGTTATCTTCAAAACCAGAGTCATTACTAGATGTCAAAATAGGGTTACCTTCATCACCACCACGTGCTGGCAATCCATTTGGGAATCTAGCTATTTCGTTTGGTGGCAAACCATAAATTAATTTATAGATATTATTGGCATCTACACCTGGCGCGGTCGTTTTGCCAAAACGTGTAGACAAATCAACGCCTAATTTAAAGCTGTCAGTTAAATTGACATCAATGTTAGAACGTAGCTGGTATTGCTTGAAACCTAAAGCACCTGAACTGTACAAACCCTTTTGGTCAATAAAATCACCACTTACAAAATATTTAGCTTTATCGGTACCCCCTGATACAGAAAGGGAAGTTCTAGATTCTGGCGCGCTTTTTGCCAATACTTCATCAGCCCAATTGGTGTTAGGAAAACCTGCAATTTGCTCAGGACTAAACACTGGATCAGCATCAGCACCATTAACCCTTTCATTTATTTCATTCTCATATATAGCGAATTGATTGACATTCATCAATTCTGGCCGTCTAGTAAAAGATGAGATATTGTAAGCGTTAGAGAAATTAATTTTTGGTTTACCGCTCTTACCTCTTTTAGTGGTTACCAAAATAACCCCATTTGCTGCTCGTGATCCATAAATTGCCGCCGAACCATCTTTAAGAATGGTAAGCGATGCAATATCTTGTGGCGCCAATTGTGAGAATGAACCTGAAGGAACACCATCTATAAGTATTAATGGACTGTTATTGCCAAGAGTTGACTTTCCCCTAATCAAGATTGTAGTGGCATCATCATCCGTATTGCCGCCAGCACCATTTCCGGCACCAGGTACACCTCCACGGTCACTTATGATTAAACCAGAAGCCCTACCCGCCAATGACTTGGCAATATCTTTACTTGAAGACTGTTCTATAGCCTCACTACTGATGGTACTTACAGAACCGGTAACTTCCCCTTTTTTCTTAGTTGTATATCCTAAAACGACAACTTCGTCTAATTTAGAGGCATCTTCTTCAAGAGTTATATTAATTAGAGACTGTCCGTCAACCGGAATTTCCTGTGTGGCATAACCGATATAAGAAAAAACCAATACCTCACCATTGTTAACTGTTAAGGAATAGTTTCCATCAAAATCTGTTTGAGCACCAGTTGTAGTACCTTTTACCACGACACTTGCTCCTGGCAATGGACCTTGAGCATCTGAAATAGTACCCGAGATTACCACTTCTTGGGCCATTACACTTGTAATACCCATAAATACGCATAGAAAAGCACAAAGTCCCATTCTATGAAATTCTTTAAAATAAAAACCACCCCCCCTAGGGTTGTTTTTTTTAGCGATTGCTTTTTTCAATTTTTCCATAAAGCTTTCTGTTGTTTATTTAAGTTTAGTTTAAGTATTTCATTGTGTTTACTTGTTTGAATTTGAGTCTGATACGGAATACTCTTAACCCATCTTTAACAATTCTTTTACAAAAGAAGCGGAAGTAGCCCTGTTTTAACTCCAAAAAATTACCTAGTACTAGCATTATTCTAACCTTTTTGATTTCTTACCAAATTTTAAGGGTAAATTTTGCGAATATAACATTATCACATCCGCATTTTAAGCACATGTCTAAAAAAAAAGTGATTTGTAAAGAATAGTAAAAACGAAGAAGCTAAATATTAAATATTAGCGGCAATCATCAATATTAGTGGTAGAAAAAAAGTGTAGATAGTGTAGTCTTAGTTATTTTGAAATCTCCATAAATTCAACAGGAGAACCGTTGTGCTTGATGAAAGCCACCCGAACACCATCACCCGGAGAGAATGTTTCTACCAATATATCTCTACCTAACAAAGCTTCTTCTATATTATCGACTAGATAAGCCACGTGAGGTATAGTGCGCATCATTTCTGGCATTGGGCTATCAGCATCGAATTTCACCCACTCTATTGCATACTCATCATTATTGAAATCTGTATAATGTATTTTACCGGGCTCATAATAACCATCCCAGTCTTTTTCTTCTTGTGTAGGTATTCCAATATGACTGAATTGATAATTCATAATGCTATTTTTTTTGTAAAAAGTTTGATTTCGTTTCGTATTGCTATAAAATGATTCTGCAATGCATCAAAATCATTATCCTTGATCATTTGCTTATTAAATAAAGAACTCCCCATACCAGCACCCACTACGCCAGCTTCAAAAAAAGAGTTGATATTTTCTTTAGATACCCCACCTGTTGGCATTAGCTTGATTTGATTTAAGGGTGCCAACACATCTTTTATATATTGCGGACCTAGTTGTGTGGCAGGAAATACCTTTACCGCAGAAGCCCCTATTGACCAAGCCTTGTATATTTCACTTGGGGTATATGCCCCTGGAAAAATTGGAATCTGCATTTCAACGCATTTCTTTATAACCGCTTCATCTATAATTGGTGTTACTATAAACTGTGCTCCTGCTGCAATTGCGGTATCTAAGTCTGCCATAGTACACACCGTACCCGCACCTACATTTAAATCGGGGTAATTTAAACGTAACTCTGCTATTATTTCAGCTACGCTAGGCGTATTCATAGTAATTTCTATAGTGTAATAATGTGCACTGATATAGGCGTCAACAATCTGCCTTACCGTATCTATACCCAAACCTCTAACAATACCCACAATCGGAGTACTATTATATCTCTGCCAAGAAAAAGCTGTTTTATTTTGCATGAATTTGTATAATTTTTTTTTGCCCTATCAACAGAGCTTTTTCCAAAACTTTATCACCAAAACATATTACTTGCGTATCTTTTAGAAAGGTTTCTAAAGCTAATTTGTACATACTATAAAAAGGTTCTGTTGCCGCGAGAAAAATTGTCTGCCTCGTACCTTTTAAATAAGAAAGTTCATCTCCTATCAGCATACCGCTCAATAAATAATAGTTATCTTTTTTATTGGCATCGTTGAGAATATGCCTAGCCCTTATAGAAAAAAGATTTGCGCTCAACTCTCCACTAAAACCAATTTCTAACCCCTGTTTAAATGCATCATGTCTTTTATTGATCCAATGACATTTCTCTACACTATTCGACAAAATACTATTACAAGAAAACAACTCAAAAACTTCACCTGTCATGAAACTTTTTAAAGTGCTAAACTCCCCTTTTTTATAATCGATATGTTTACTGTGGGTGCCTGGTAATATGAGAATACCAGATTGGTAAGACTCCAAGTATTTAGCTAGACCAAATGCCTGTATTTCCTCGCCACGCATCATACCGGATTCTGTTTTGACCCCAGAAATCAATAAAATGGCTAAATTTTCTTTGAAAGACATTACTTGCCAAAGAAGACCATCGCCTTGGGTATTAAATGGTATTTGACCATAAGGTAAATTCTGCATCCCAATATTGGAAGAAGCCATACCAGCGGCTATTACCAGCCCTGCCTTATTGTTTTCACCAAGATTACTGATTTGACTTTCGAGGTAATTCTTAAAAAACTGAGTTCGGCCTATCTCATTTTGCTGTAAGAATTTTTGGTAAATAATTTTTACACCTTGATCGGTTTTATGCTCGACCAAAACATTTAACGTTTCGGTCTCTACCAACCTAAGCCTAAAGTTAGAGGTACCCCAATCACAACTAATAAAATAATCAGGAATTTTCATTTGTTCAAAGCCAGTGAAACTCTCTTTTTAATCAAATAATCATCTAATGCATATGTAGAACAATCTACACCTATACCACTATTTTTAACACCACCATGAGGCAGATAAATATCATATTTAACTCCATTAAGTTGCACCTCGCCAAATTCCAATTTTTCTGCAAAAAAGTTTAAAGTGTCCTTATTTTCTGCAAAAACATAAGAAGCTAAACCGGCATCTGTATTATTCGCCAATTCAATAACCTCTTCTTTCGTTTTAAAGGGAACAATTATTGCCACAGGACCAAAAATTTCATGCTGAAGTATTTCTGCATTATTATCTTTCATGCGGATAACCGTTGGTTCAAAATAATAGCCTTTTCCATCAAGAGGATTGCCACCATATACAAGTTCACCGCCTTGGTCTATTGCTTCTTTTACTATTCCATGTACTTTTTTTACCGACCCTTCATTTGCCAATGGTCCCATATCAGGACCGTTTTCACGGCCGAATCCGATTTTAGCACTACTGAACTTTGTTGCCAAACCTTCCGTAAATTTATCGATAAGTGATTCGTGAACGAAGAAGCGATTAGGCGCTACACAAATTTGACCTGTGTTTCCAATTTTTAATGCAGCTCCGAGATTTATAGCCAACTCTAAGTTAGCATCATCCATTACAATAAAAGGGGCATTACCGCCACACTCCATACTATATCTTTTGATAGATGTTCGTGCACTTTGAACTATAAGTTTCTGTGCCGTTTCAGTTGAGCCGATCATGGTAATTAACCTTGGTATTTTACTCTCACATAATGGAATACCCACATCTTTTAAATCACCACAAATTACATTGACAACACCTCTTGGAAAATCTATTTCCGCACAAAGTTCACCTATTATATAAGCCGATAAGGGTGAAAATTCAGATGGTTTCAATATGATACTAGATCCTGATGCCAGTGCCGGTCCTAGTTTAAAACCTAGATTTAATAATGGAAAGTTATATGCCAAAAAAGCAACGGCTACACCTAACGGTTGAGATACCATATGATGTTCATGACTACCGTCTTCATCTTCAATCGGTATATCTTTTCTTAATTGAATTTCGTCAGAATAGTATTTTAATGAGTTAGTGATACTGGTAAGATCTTCTTCTGAACCTTGCCACGTTTTACCCATTTCATACATGATACTTTCACGTAGCAAATCGCTATTCTCTATTATTTTATTTCTTAATTTATCAATCCACTGTAACCTGGTCGCTAATGGCATTACTGACCATATCTCGAATCCTTTTTGTGCAGATTCTAAGGCTCTATTCGTATCTTCAATACTTGCCCATGCAATGGTAGCAGTAGGCTTCTCATCTGCAGGGCATATCACTTCAAAAGTCTTTCCGTTGGAAGCTTCAGTTAATTGCCCGTCTATATATAATTTTTTATGACCGAATTTCAATGCTTTCATTATTTGTATTTGTTTCTTTCTCCTTAAATTTTTCTAAAGCGTCAACATCAACATCTACCCCTAACCCTGGTGAATTTGGTACATTTATTAAACCATTTACCACTTTAACATCGCTTTTTGTAACTAAATCTCTAAGGGCATTTTCGGTACGATCTAGTTCCATCGTTGGTAATTCGCAGTACATTCTACCAGGATTCATATCTAAATTACCCACAAAATGTACGGCTGCACTAATGGCGATCCAAGTACCCCAAGTATGTGGTACAACATCTTTACTATAGGTTTGTGCTAAAGTTGCTATGCGCTTAGCCTCGGTTAGTCCGCCGGTAGCACAAATATCTGGCTGGGCAATATCTACGCACTCATTCTCAAACAAGCGTTTAAAACCAAACTTTAGATATTCACATTCACCACCAGCTATAGGAATTGATGTATTCTCTCTCAACCTTCTATAACCTTCATAATCTTCTGGAGAAACAGGCTCTTCAAACCATGAAATATCAAACTTTTCAACTTGTTGCGCAAGCTTTAAAGATTCACGGTAATTATAGGCATGATTAGAATCGATCATTAGCCTAATATCTGGTCCAATAGCTTTTCTTATTGCAGAAATATATTTAAGATCTTCTTCAACTCCAAGACCTACTTTCATCTTTACCGCCTTAAAACCTTGACTTTTATATAGTAGTGCTTCTTCAACCAATGTTTCTTCAAGATTTTCTACTCTTGTAAAATATAAACCGGTTGCATAAGGCTGTATTACAGGATTTTTAACCCCTCCCAATAGTACAGAAACAGGCTGATCTAATAATTTTCCTTTAATATCCCATAGTGCAACATCTATTGCACTAATCGCAGCTTGCAGGCTTCCACTACGGGCATAGTCTAATGAACGGCGGTACATTTCTTGCCATAATATTTCATGCCCTAAAGCGTCTTTACCTAGAAGAAAAGGTGTAAAAAATTCAATACCTGCCTTAATAACACCTGCTGGTCCATAGCCTTCTCCCCAACCATAGGTACCATCTTCTAAAATAACTTTTACAATACAAATTCTACGGGTATCATATTGCCACTGAGAAAAATAGAAAGGAGTGTCTAGCTTGTGAACTATGATATAAGGTTCGATTTTCGCTATCTTCATTTGTATATATTATTTACTTAAAATCAATTTAATTCATACCCTTACGGCAACTCATTAATAATTTGCATACCCTAATATGCATATTGCTATAATAAGCACAGCAAGACCCATCATTAGTAACTTGAATGGCGCTTTTGCATTTTTCCATTCACCTGCTCTATATGCCCATATATTACTAATGATCAATGCTAAACCAAGTAGTATTGGCCATCCAATTACCGGTCCCATTTCACCCATTAACGCAGCACCTTGTCCATAAACGCCAAGTGCCGAAAACCAGAATATACCAGAAACAATTGCCCACATATAAGCCTTTCCACTATTGGCTACTTTGTAAGAACTCCAAGAATTATTTTTTATCAATCTAAACACAGCATAGCCGCCATTAACAAGAAATGCACCAATAAGCACTACTACCCACGATGCTAAACTTGCATTTTGAGTACCGACACCAAAATCATCAACAGCCACTTGTGCAATTGATGTCGCATTTGAGAACCCCACATTTAAAAAAGCAGAAAGAACACCAGATATTATAGCTATCAATACACCGGTTTTAATCGCAGTATTGGTAGATGACTCATCAATTTTCAACTTATCTCTACGTACACCTGCTACAGCTGTAATTGCAACCCCTACTATTAAAAGCACTACACCAATCATTATTATCGGGAAGGACGGTTGCGCAAAAGCCCCTTCAATTTGAAACAAAGGAATTATTGACCCGACCGAAGCCGCTAAACCCATTACTACCCCATAAGTAATAGAAATACCTGTCTTTTCTACACTAACCCCAAAAAGGATGCCTCCAACACCCCATAAAGCACCATATAAAGCGGGTAGCACTAATGCATTACTATCTATTGAAGCAATTACCTGAAACAGATCAGGAATGACCAAAATCGCCCAAACGAAAGGAACTAAAATCATTGCAACAAAGGCATGGAGCAACCACCATGCTTCCCATTTTAAAGGAGCCATATATTTCATACCCAAACCAAATGTTCCCTGAAAGAAACTTGCTAAAAGCACTAATATTAAAGGAAGGAATTCAATATTCATAATTTAATTTTATACAAAAAAAAGAGCTATTCGATATACATGCACTATTTGAATTCATCATGCACAAACACAATTTTACCCTCGTTTTAATTTCATTTATTAGAAAGATATAGCTGGATTTAATATCATTTTTAAGAATAAATAATTGACCCTATCAAATTGTCATATTATAATATAAAACACGGCAATACATGTAAATTACTACCGTGCTTATATGCAACAACTAACTCAACAACTATAATTGTCTTAATTCAACTAACAATTCAAAGTACGTGGTTATCAAGAAGATCCACTATGCAATTATTAACCTAGGACTGCACAATATTATCAATTTGACAAAATTCTTATAGCCAAACAGATAATTTTAATAAATTTTGAAGATTTTTAAATGTAATTCAAAGACAATGAAGCATTTACTTATATTATTCTTAGTTGAAAAACCAAAATAATATTAGAACCAGCATACCACCACTAATTGCTACTACACCAGATAGCACACTAAATGACCTTAGTAGCCTGGTCACCGAAATATCATGCACCTCTTTAAATAGCCAGAAAAAACTACTGTTTACATGAATTATACCTAAAGACCCAGCACCAATGGCAGCAGCCGTTAATTCAGGGTTCAAGACGCCACCAGTTACCAAAGGGGCTGCAATAGAAGCTGTAGTTATCAATGAGACGGTTATAGAACCAGTAACTGTGGTGAACAAAAAGCTAAGTAAAAAAGGAATAATAACACCTAACACAGAAAGGCTGCCCATATCTACTTCTGAAAATAGGGAATTGACAATCTCGGTATCCTTAATTACTTGACCAAAGGCACCACCTGTACCAGTGATAAGTATCACTATGGCACATTTGGCTCCTGCAGACTGAAAATACGAATTTAGGCGTGATGAAAAATTCACTTTACCTATTAAAGGAAGCGCAAAGCAAACACCAATCATCAATGCCCAAACCGGATTCTTAATAAAATCTATAAACGGATTGTTAGCCGAAAATATACTTCCTACAGACATTAAAATTAAAGGAACAAGTAATGAGGCAAAGGGTAATATTCGTTTATAACCAACTAATTCTTTCTTATCTCTAATATCAGCATCTTGTTCAAATGAATTTGAACTTGGCATATTCAATCTCTTTGCATTGAGCTTTATCCATATTAAACCACCAACTACCGCAACCAATGCCACCATAACATTAAATGGTATCATATCACCAATATTGATTTCTAAAAGTGCAGCTACGGCTAAAGGACCTGGGGTTGGAGGAATAAGTGCATGTGCCACCGTTAAACTCATTGCAAGCGACAACCCTAATACCAAAATAGACTGACCAGATCTCTTTGATAACGCTACCATAGTTGGCAACAACGTTAAATAGGCAACATCCATAAAAACAGGTATACCTACCAGAAAACCGATTACCGCCATGCCCAATGGCAAACGATTGATTCCAAAAAGTTTTATGATACTTTCGGCAATTACATCTGCCCCACCGGTCTCTGCCAAAATTTCACCTAGCAACGTCCCAAATAGAATGACCAAGCCTATCCATTTTAACGTATTACCAAAACCACTTAAAAGACTTTCGGTTACTATTTCGACTGAATTACCGGTTGCCAACCCTAAAACTAATCCAGCAATTAAAAGCGCAGGAATAGGGTGCACCTTAAATATCGTGACACCAACTATTAATAAAACAATGCAAAAAATTAAAATAAAAAGCGAGGTCATATTCTTTTGATTCTACGGAAAGTTAATTTCAATTAATTGTTTATTGATAACATTCCTCTTACAAACTTAACAGAAATAGCGGTTAACTATAGCTACACGATTACCCTGTAGAAACACTATATTAACATATATAAAACCTTATAAAAGTACCTAAATCGGTAGTGAATCAATTGCCTAAACATCTTCTAACTCTAACTTTTGATCCGAAATATAAGGTTCCATATATTCAGTTGGAGTCATATTCATTAGCGCCTTAAATTGGCGATTGAAATTTGTGACAGTATTGAAACCAGATTGATAGCAAATTGTAGTAATCTGTAGTTTACCTTCTATTAATAATTTGCAAGCGTGCCCAATTCTAATTTCATTTAAAAACTGCACAAATGACTTTTGAGTTCTTTTTTTAAAGTACCTACAAAAGGCATTTGGCGCCATATGAGCAATAGATGCCACGGTCTCTAATTCTATCTTATTTTCAAAATTCTCATTGAGATATGAGATTATTCTAGCCATTCGCTCTTTCTCACTTTTCTTGTATGAATTATCAAAACCATTGGAACATAGAAAATTAAAATTCTCGCTTACCGACAAAATATCTAATATTTTCAATAGCCCAACGATTCGTGAAAGCCCCTGCCCCCTAACAAGACCCATCATATGAGTATGTACTAAATACGTTGCAGCCTTAGAAAACTTAAGACCCCTATTTGCATTATCAAAAAGTGTTTGTAATCTTTTTGCTTCGGGTAATTCTTTAAAAGCCTCTCCTAAAAAATCACGTTCAAATTTTACTACAATTAAATCTGCTGAGTTATTTTCGTCTAAACCATCATAATACTCACGATGGTTTCTGAACAAATGCGGTACATTACTACCTATCATATAAAGCTCACCCTCCTCAAAATTACCAATCGAATTACCCACATAACGTGTACCAGTACTTTTCAAAAAATAGATAAGCTCTATCTCTGGATGAAAATGCCAATCTTGCTCAATACAAGGTATCGTGTCTTGTCGTGCTAAAAATGAATTTTCAGGCTTTCTGTCGGTTTGTTTATAGGTTAGTTTCATAATGCCTATTGCTAAAATTTAATATTGTGAAAAATTACAATTCGATTAAATTCAAATATTCTGAAACTAAATATATAACAATATTTTCACTTTATTTTTATCACATTTATAATTTCAAGATAATTTATTGCTACATCTTAAAAAATAACAAGTTATTATTTATTTAAATGTTAGAAATTGAACCGTGTATAATTACCCTTTTGTAGACTGATAAAGGCTTTTAGTTTTCTCTAAATATTTTAAAAACCAACTCTTTACTCAATGGCTGTCCTTTTGCTTTTTCACGAATAGCATCGAAACTAAAACGAAAGTCGCATCCTGCTTTGTATTCACTACAGCCATACGCAGTTTTTCCTTTAACTATAATACCTTTATTACATTTAGGACACTTATTTTCTTCAGTAGTATTCTTTGCTTGAACTTTAGACTTCTTAGGTTCTAACTTCAGCTTAAAGCTTTCATCAAATCTAACCAAACCTTCAACGGAAGCATTGTTGACTTTAAAGCCTTTTAAATTTACTGTCGAACCTTTTTGAAACAGCCTAATGTATTGTTTTTCTGAAATAGTTTTTCCTTCAAACTTAAAAGGAATTACAAAATCGCAAGTCTTATTAAACTCAGAACAGCCATAGGCTGATTTCCCTTTTCGTATTGTTCCTTTCTTACATTTAGGACAAACCTCTGATGTTATTCCTGTAGCCTTTTTAATTGCTATTTTCTTAGAAGTCGCTGCTGCCGGTTTATTATTTATAGCCGAAATATTAGCCTTTCTAGTTTCACTTCGAACGTCGTAAACCAATTGATCCACCATTTGTTTCATCTGCTTGATAAAACTACCTGCACTAAAAGCACCTTTCTCTATATCTTTTAATTGCTTTTCCCATTTACCAGTAAGTTCGGCAGACTTCAGCCTTTCATTTTGAATGGTATCTATTAACTGAATACCTGTAACGGTGGGAATCACTTGCTTTTTATTTCGCTTTATATATTTTCTGCGAAACAATGTTTCAATGATATTGGCACGTGTAGAAGGTCTACCAATTCCGTTTTCTTTCATTAGCTCACGAAGTTCATCGTCATCGACCTTTTTACCTGCTGTTTCCATTGCACGCAAGAGTGAAGCTTCTGTATACTGCTTTGGTGGCTTTGTTTGCTTTTCTAGAAATGAAGGTTCGTGTGGTCCCTTTTCGCCTTTCTTAAAAGTTGGCAATATTCCCGTTTCTTTTGATGATGAATCAGGTGTTTCAAAAACAACACGCCAACCCTTTTCTAAAATCTCTTTCCCTGTGGTTTTAAACTTTACTGTTTCAGCTTTACCTATCACTGTAGTATTCGAAACTTTACAATCTGGATAAAACACCGCAATAAACCGACGGACAATTATATCATAAACCTGCTGCTGGTTGTACTGCAAGTTCATTTGTTGACCGGTAGGAATAATAGCGTGGTGATCTGTAACCTTACTATCGTCAAAAACCTTTTTGGTTTTCTTTATTTTTTTACCATCTAGAGGCTTCGTTAGCGTATCATACTTGGTAAGATTTTTGAGTATACCAGGAACTTTAGGGTACACATCATTAGGCAAAAATGTGGTATCTACTCTAGGGTAGGTTACTACTTTTTGCTCATATAATTTCTGAACGATTTTTAACGTTTCGTCTGCACTGAATCCGAATTTGGTGTTACAATACACTTGCAAACCTGTAAGATCGAAAAGCTTTGGTGCATATTCATTACCAGCTTTTTTTGTCGTGGAAACAATTTCAAAATCATGTTCTTTTACAATATTGGCAAGTTTTTCGCCATCTTCTACTTTCAAAAAACGACCTTCTTCATAACTGAACAACGCCTCGCGATATAATGTTTGAAGCTCCCAATAGGGTTGTGGCTTAAAATTTTCTATCTCCTTAAACCGGTCTACCAACATGGCCAAGGTTGGTGTTTGTACACGCCCAACAGACAATACTTGTTTGTAGCCACCATGTTTTAAAGTGTATAAACGGGTGGCATTCATACCCAAAAGCCAATCGCCAATTGCACGAGAAAAACCTGCATAATACAAATTATCGTAATCTGTAGATGATTTTAAATTATTGAATCCTTCTTTTATAGCTTCTGTGGTAAGTGAAGAAATCCATAGTCTTTCAACTTTGCCTTTATAGTTCGCTTGATTTAATACCCAACGTTGTATCAATTCTCCCTCTTGCCCGGCATCACCACAGTTTATAACAACATCTGCCTTATCGAATAATTGCTTTATAATTTTAAACTGTTTTTGAATACCAGAATCTTTTGTCACTTTGGTTTCAAAATGTTCGGGTAACATTGGTAGATTATTTAAATCCCAACTTTTCCAATGTGGCTTATAATCATTTGGCTCTTTGAGCGTGCAAAGGTGTCCGAAAGTGTAGGTTACTGCATAGCCATTGCCTTCGTAATAACCATCATGTTTGGTATTTGCCCCAAGAACGGAAGCGATTTCTCGAGCTACAGATGGTTTTTCGGCAATACAGACTTTCATTTTATGAATTGAAAATTAAAGATTTAGGCATTATTATTAGTCTAAGCAGTCATAGCTATTTATGAAACTAAAATTCACAACCGTCGGACATTTTTATTTGGACAAATATAGAAATAGTTTGTCATAGGTAATAGTATATAAAAAGCTTCTAAAACTGAGTTTTAGAAGCTTTTTAATTCTAGTTATTTAGCTAACATAAAAATGATGCCAATTACCCAGAGTGTTCAAAAAAATTCCTATCAAAAAGATATAGGGTAATTTTAATTTTTATGTATTCTCTTAATAGGTTAACGTATTATAACCGTTTGCTTGTAGTTGCAGTACACGTACCGATGCGGTCGGCGTAACATCAAGACCATCAAAAAGTGTTTCTTCTGCTACACCTAGTTTCTCCATAGCAACACTGCATACACTTACCTTTACCTTTCCCTTATATTTTTTAAAGAACTCTTCAAGCTCTGAACCTTTTACCAATTGGGTCACCACTTTACCTTTTACCACAATTTCATAATCCTCTATTTTAACGCCGTTCTCAATAAGAAGGTCATACATACTTAGCACACCCTTAAAATGTCTTTCTGTAGTAAGTATAAAACCATATTTAGGTGTTTTCTGTAAATCGGCAACAGCTTGTTCGTCTAATTTTTTTTGTCCATATGCTTGTGTGCCACTAGCAATCATTACAATAACTACTAAAAGTGTTCGTAAAATATTATTCATAATTTCTATTTTGATGGATGTATTTGTTATTTAAAAATACAGAAAAATAGTTCTAAATATTAATTTAGGAATGATAAAAAAAGGAATCATTTTTTAGCATTACATAACACCATCAATCGATTATAAAAATTGTAGCAAAGTTCACTTCATTTACAATAGAACAACGAATTCATCTTTATGTACTACTTCATCATTCTTGAACGGCACCTTTCTCAAAGACTTCGACAACAGCTCTCTTAATTCTTTCAAGGAAGATGATTTTTTTAAGAATTGATTAGCCCCATCTTCTTTAAGCTGATTCACTTCTCTATCTCTATAAATTGAAGAATAGGCAATGATGTATATATCCTTAAATTTTTTGAAATTTCTGATATCAATAAGACACTCAAAACCATCCATAATAGGCATATATAAATCTAGAAATATTACATGTGGCAAGGTAACATCAGAGAATAACCTATCCATTCAATCAACACCATTATCAAATTGAGACACTTCTGTATTTATATCTACACTCTGCAAAGCATCCATAAAAAAATCACGGTCGTCAAAATCATCATCCGCAATATATACATTCAATTCTTCCATTATTTCTATATAAATCAGTGTGTCTTTCAAAACTATATAGAAATATCAAATAAAATTCTACCAATAAAAACGAAAAATGACTCAAAAGCACAAAACATGTTCTATTATCAAACACTTAAAATTCAGTTTTTTACCTTTTGTATTACTTAATAAGTGTACGAAACATTTTCTCTAATAATATGATTCAATAACCGCTTTTAATTAAAATTATCATGCCCTATTTTATTCAATAAATTCTTTGCCGCCAGCCAAAATCTTTTAGAAGTTGGATTAGGAATAACCGACATATCGGGAATTTCAAATTCAGAAGTAACCATTAACTTAATGTATTGAAAAGCTTCGTTTGGAAGTTCATCTGAGAGGTACGCCATACTCCAAGTATCGAACTCCCTTGAATATATATTACCTTGAGATAGAAGAATTACTTCATAATGACGAGTATCTGCCCTGATTTTCTCGAATAATGCCAAGACTATCTCGGCATCGCCTTCTAAATATTGCACAAAAAAACCATCATGATAGATAAGACATCCTGTAACATCATGTTTGCCATTAAAATCTCTTGATTCCATTAGAATTTCATCAACCTGAGCAGGTGTTAGGCTATTGGCAATTGACTTATACAGAATATTGTACATTTAGTAAGGTTTATAAAACTGCTTAAAACAGTTATTAAGGTACCAACTTTCAATGAATTAGACCTATTTAAACATGGTATTTTTCTTACAAAAATAAGTCGATGTAAATTTTCATCCTTAACATTTATAAAAAAACTATTACACCCTAAGAGTCAATTTTAATTGTGATGGCGACTATAGAAATATATTTTAAGCCATAATTTTCGATGAGAATTTTAAAAGATAAAAATCATAGTTAATTTAGCATTAATCGCCATCTTGACCTCATGCTCAAGCACTAAAAAAACGACTTCAAACAAGGCGGAAGCAGTAACAGCACGAATGAATACCGCGCAAAATGAAACGAGCACGAAGTCAACAGAAAATACTGCTTCTGAAACAGCTATGAATCAAAAAAGTAGCACTGAACAAGTGAACGAATCTACTGGCGCCATGAACAATGTAGCGACTAAAAATAGCTCAAATAGCTTAGGTGCCGAGTATTCTGATATGTTCACTGCATTAGAGATGAGCGAAAATCAAATCAGCATTTTCAAATCTTCTATGGAACGATTTAAAACAAAACAGGCTAATATGGCTATTGGTAAAATATTAGGCAGTATAGAAAGTGAACGTACACGACAAATGGAAGGTATTTTGTCTAGCGCACAGTATGCCAAATACGAGCAATGGTTAGCTTATAGCAAATAAATATCCAATTCAAATTCATGTATTGCATAAATACTAAAAGGTATGCAACAAAGCTTTAACAAGAACCTCATTTACCTTTATAACTTACTAATTATAAAATAACATTACCATGATAAAACCCAAATCAGAAGTACCTGATTTAAAAATACCTTTTATCAACGATACACAATGGAGCTTATATGACCAAGCTAGTACATCTTTTACTATGGTCGTTTTTTAAAGAGGACTGCACTGCCCTGTTTGTAAAAACTACTTAGAATATCTTGCGACAAGATTGAAAAATTTTAGCGACATAGGTGTTCACTTAATCGCTATTAGTAGTGATAGTGAAGAACGGGTAAAAAAAGCTGGCAAAGAATGGAATATACCTGAACTACCTGTTGGTTATAATTTACCAATTGAGACTGCTAGAGAATGGGGATTATATGTTTCTAAAAAAACATCGGACAAAGAGCCAGATGAATTTTCAGAACCTGGATTATTTTTAATTCGCCCTGATAATACATTATATGCAAGTGCTATTCAAACAATGCCATTTGCAAGACCCCATTGGGATGATATTTTGAACGCAATAGATTACGTCAACAAAAATAACTACCCTGCAAGAGGTGGTGAGTACAATACTTTACATAAATAAGGTGACTAGTGCTGTTATAGCGCTAATCACCTTATTTTTTTATCTGCCAAAATGACTCAACTACATGTTATCTAACTTCCATTTTTCGAATTTAACTTTAGCCTCATCACTTACCATTGGGTACAGCCCTATGACAGGTTCTCCTCCTTGCACCATTTCCAAAACAAAATCTTCATACAATGTCATCTGAATACATTCATCTGCAACCTCATCGGCAAGATTTGCAGGTATTACCATTACTCCGTCATCATCACCGAGTATAATATCACCAGGAAAAACTGCTACATCACCACAACCAATAGGATCATTTATAGCAATAGCTTGGTGCAAAGTCAAATTGGTAGGTGCTGTAGGTCTATTATGATATGACGAAAAATCTAAATCGGCAATTTCGGCGGAGTCTCTAAAGCCGCCATCGGTAATAATACCTTCTGCTTTCCTAACCATTAATCGTGTAACTAAAATTGAACCGGCAGACGCAGCTCTAGCATTTTGTCTACTATCGATTACCATAACAGCACCTTCTGGACATTCTTCAACGGCTACTCTTTGTAAATGCTTAGGGTCTCTAAAAACCGTTATAGGATTCAGATCTTCTCGAGCAGGTATGTAACGTAAAGTGTACGCCTCACCCACCATAGTAGGTCTACCTAGCTTTAATGGTTTTACGTGCTGTATAAACTGATTTTTCAATCCTTTTTTAAATAAGCAGGTTGCAACGGTTGCCGTACTAACCTTTCTTAATTTATCTTTTGTTGCTTTAGCTATTTTGGTCATTCTATTTGATCTGAAAATTTATATTATTCCTCTTTTTTCCATGCTTCTTTGATAAAGGTTAAATCCTTTTTCATCTTAGCGAACACTTCTTTTTTATCTATTGTAATTTTTGATGCACCGTGCTCTGCCCCGCCGAGATCATATTCTAAATGTAATGATATGGGCACGTTGATTTTGTACTTTTTAAGTAAGGAAAAGTATCGGTTAAAATCTATCATACCTTCCCCTAAAGGTGTATTGATAGGCTCCCATACTCCATCTTTCTTTCCCCATTTAAAATCTTTAATAACTATAGATTTAATATACGGCTGAATGCTTCGCAAATCTAATTCCCAACTTTTGCCACCCTCTACTACTGCATGTCTTATATCGTACTGACATCCTAAAAATTCAGTATCCGTTTTTGAAAAAATTGTAGGCAAATCCCAAATTGGTGCACCTACGTGATTACCTGCATGATTTTGATAGCATCCGATTAATCCTAATTCCTTAATTTAAAATTTCTAAATGTTTAGCCTGCGTTGCATATAATGCCAGACTTTCTTCTATTGATTTTTCTTCGGGATAGCTTAACCAACCCGTTCGGTAATATTGGAACCCTAACGTGCTAGCTGTCTTTAAAACTTTTTGCTGACCGGCATCTGTAATATCCCAAACATTGGTGGTCATCATCTTGGACTTCAATCCATATTTTTTCATGGCTTCTACTGCCACCGGTAAATCTTCATCTACCCTGTCTGGTAATACATGCCCTTTTGGGCGTACTGTTAAATCTAACCCATTAAAACCCATTTCTGCTGTTGCGGCAGACATCTCATTATAATCAAGAAATTGTAAATGTTTAGAGAATAGGTGTACTTCAATACTATCATCTGTAGTTAAAAATGGTTTCAGAAAATCACTATCTAACTGTACTAAAGGTATGCCCGCCAATGCCATAGCTGATTTTTTTGCAAAATTTCTTCTAGTAACACCCTTTTTATCTTCTCTCATTTTTGATCTCTCTTTTATATTTTATTAATAGGTTTTGTGTTAATTAGTTGTCATTCTTACAAATATATGTATTTTTGGTCAACCAAACTGGTTAACCAGTTTGTAGTGATTACACAATAAATCACAGATCTACATTGAGTTTCAAACCAGATTAATATACTATCTAATGAAAAAGTATTTTATACTATTAGCTTCCGTTTTCTTATTACTTTCTTGTAGTGAAGAATCAATCAGTAACGCTATCACCGTAAACGATATTACAGAGTTAAATACAGCAATATCTGAAGCAAAACCTGGCGACGATATTGTTATGGCCAATGGAGATTGGAAAGATGTGAATATCAAATTTGTAGCCTACGGAAAAGAGAAAAACCCTATTACTTTACGTGCAGAAACGCCTGGTAAAGTTAGAATTACCGGCACTTCTGATTTGAAACTTGCTGGCGATTATTTAATTGTTGATGGGTTGCACTTTACTAACGGATCATCTCCATCTTCAGCTGTTATCGATTTCGGTATTAGTGAAGACTCGGTCGCAAACCATAGTAAGATTACCAATTCTGCAATTATAGATTTCAACAAAGCACAACGTAATCAAACAGATTTATGGGTTTTATTTAAAGGTCGACACAATGAACTAGACCATTGCTATATTTCAGGAAAGTCGAATAGAGGACCAACGGTTAGAATTGATTTGGCAGGTAATAATAGTATTAAGAATTACCATAAAATTACCAATAACTATTTCGGACCTCGACCACCTAAAGGCGGACCTAGTGCTGAGACCATTCAACTTGGTAATAGCTTTACCTCTATGGCCCCTAGTTATACTTTAGTTGAAAATAACTTTTTTGACCACTGTAATGGTGAAGTAGAGATTATTTCTAGTAAAACCAATTTCAATGAATTTAGAAATAATGTGTTTTATAAAAGCGAAGGTTCTCTAGTTACAAGGCATGGTAACTACTGCATTATTGATGGCAATGTATTTATAGGAGATGAAAATTCTGATCAAATAGGTGGTATTCGATTAATAGGAACAGGACACTGGGTAACTAATAATTACTTCTACAATTTAAACGGAAAAACATTTAGGAGTCCGCTTGCCGTAATGAACGGTATTCCAAAATCACCATTGAACAGATATTTACAAGTTACCGATGTTGTTGTTTCCAATAATTCTTGGATAAATTGTGTGTCGCCTTGGCAATTTGGAGTAGGATCGAATACCGATCAAAAAGATATTTTACCTAAGTCAGAGATTAGATCCGCAACACCTATACGAACAATTGTGGCAAATAATCTTATCTATAATGACAAAGGAGATAAGCAGCCTATTGTTACCCATGACTCTATAGATGGCATTAGATTTAAAAGTAATGTCATTAATAATCAAGGAGTGATGTTTAAGGCGGTTGACGGACTTACCCAAAAAGATTTTCGCACTACTGTAGCCGACGGAGATATTTTAATGCCCGATAATTCATTGGATGCCTTTAAACTTTATTACGGATTTGAATTTGACCAGATTACTGCCGATTTGTTTGGTAACTCTAGAGCTGACAAAAATTTGGTTGGTGCTGTAATAGGTAAGCCAGTGAATAAAAAAGATATGATGGATGTATCGCAATATGGTCCTGACTGGTATTCTAAAACAAATTCTACGAGCACCGAAAACAAAACACATTCAGCAAGTACCGTTGCCGAGCTTACCAGCGCCCTTACAACTGCAAATAGTGGAGATACTATTGTACTATCTGCCGAGCGTTACGATTTAGATACCCCTTTAATAATTAATAAAGGTATTACCATAATGGCTACTACCTCTGATACAAAAGCCATTATTCAATATAAAGGAGCATCTGAAACTCCGGCTTTTGAAATGAATCCTAAAGGGCAACTTACTCTTAAAAATGTTCAACTTATTGGAGCTAAAGAACAGTATGCTTTTGCTAGTTTAAAGAATAATATGTCGAGCCTGTACAATTTAACCGTTGTCGATTGTGAAATATCGAATTTCGATTATGTTTTAAAAGCATACAAGCTTTCGTTCTCTGAGCATATTACTTTCAAATCTACTCAAATTAAAGATTGCGCAAATGGTTTAGAACTGTCTGAAGAAACAGATGATAGGGGGGAATACAATGCCGAGAACATTACAATTGACAACTGTTTATTTGATGGGGTTGCGAGTAATGTTCTGGACTACTATAGAGGTGGCTATGATGAATCTACAGTTGGTGGTAATTTAATAGTAACTAACAGTACATTCACACATTGTGGATCTAAATCTAAAGAAGGACTACTTCTTAATACTTATGGTATTATCAATGTAAACCTTGCTAACAATAAATTCATTGACAACCCTGTAAAACTTGTTGCACGTCTATGGGGTGCAAAGAACAACAAGGCTTTTAACAATGAAATAAAAAATTCCGGGAAGCTGGTTGTACAAGAAAACCTACCTCTTAAACTTATGTACTAATACCACACAAAAAATATGTTACCAATGAAAAAATCAATAATTACCATCATAGCAGTAGTAGCTTTATTTGCCTGTAAAGACAACTCAAAGAAAGCTTCGGACACTACTGAAACATCCATTATCGATAGTGTAATTGCCACTACATACCCTAGCGATGTTATCCCGTTTATGGATGAATGGAAAATTCTATTAGGTGATGGCACCTACGAGGATAACCTTAAAAATTACGCCAAAGATGATTTCTTTTATGTTGCTAATGACGGAAAAACTGATTGGGTAGTTTACAAAACACCAAATAGCGGCATAACATCTCGTACATCTAGCAACACAAGAACAGAATTAGGTCAAAAAGAACATTGGATACCTGAGACTGGGGGCAAATTAACCGGAACTTTAAAAGTACAACACGTATCTACTTCTGGCGATGCAAGAGTTGCCGCTTCTTATGCTGTTGTGGTAGGACAGATACATAGTGATGAGGGACATGAGAATGAACCAATAAAAATTTTCTACAAGAAATTTCCCGGACATACAAAAGGATCTGTTTTCTGGAATTATGAAATCAACACAGAAGGGGATAATTCAAAAAGATGGGATTTCTCATCAGCTGTTTGGGGTAATGATATGTCAGTTGTTGGATCAGACGCAACAACTCCTCCCGCAGAACCAGTAAATGGTATCGAATTAGGTGAAGAGTTTAGCTATGAAATTAATGTTTATAAAGGCATCATGTACTTAACTTTTACAAGTGAAGGTCATGAAACCGTAAAGTTCACCAAAAACCTATTGGCGTCTGAATTTACTAAAACCTTACCTGAACAAATTAAAACACTATATGCCTCAATAGGTCGTGATGGTTTGGAACGCGAAAATGCATATGCTGGCGAAATTCAATATTTCAAACAAGGTGCATATAATCAAACTAATGGTAAATCTCCAGAAGACAATATTGTTTGGAGTACAGGTGCTGATACCTATGATGGTGATATCGAAAAACAATATGCAAATGGTGATTATACAGAAGTGTGGTTTAGAGAAGCAACGGTAGGTGCAGGTACTGAACCAAATGAGGAATAGCATTCAGTTTTCTTATAGGGTTGTTTTGAAGTTTATTTAGACCATAAACAAATCACTCTTTATGTGACCAAATAGACTTCTAATTACTGATAGATTTACAAGTAACGAAATTTATCGAATTGATGATTTCTAAAGTAGATATTTATCGATTCGTAATTTAAACCACCCTTTTTATGTTAAATATTTGCTAGTCTTGCAAATATCCTTATTTTTGGTAAACCAATTTGGTTAACCAATTTCAACTCATGAAACGATATCACCTTCTATTCTTATCTGTTTTTATATGCCTAGCATATTCCTTTTCAACACCACAACAAACTTATAACGTAAAAAATGTAGCAGAGTTTACAGCTATACTTCAAAAAGTACAGCCTGGTGATAGCATAGTTCTTGCCAATGGAATTTGGATGGATTCTGAACTACTCTTCGAAGCAAATGGTACCGCAGAAAATCCGATTACGCTTATAGCAGAAGAAAAAGGAAAAGTGATTTTATCTGGCGCATCTAATTTAAGAATCGCTGGCGATCATTTAATCGTAAAAGGTCTTGTATTCAAAAACGGTTTTACGCCGACCAACGCTGTTATTTCCTTCAGAAAAAGTAGAGAACAAATGGCTAATAATTCTCGCCTTACCGAATGTGTAATCGATAACTTTAATAATCCTGAGCGTCAAGTTCAAGATTATTGGATAACCATCTACGGAAAAAATAACCGAATTGACCATAACCATATTGCAGGTAAAAAGAATTTAGGAGTTACCATGATTGTTGGTTTAGATACCGAAGATAGTAGAGCGAACAATCACCAAATAGATCATAATTATTTTGGACCACGCCCTACCTATGGAAACAATGGAGGAGAAACCTTAAGAATAGGAACTAGCCACCATGCATTAGAAAAATCCAACACCTTGGTTGAATCTAACTATTTTGATAGAACTAACGGTGAGCACGAAATCATCTCTAATAAATCTTGTAATAACACTTTTAAGTACAATACATTTTTTGAATGTACAGGTACATTGACTATGCGCCATGGCAACGAAACATTGGTAGATGGTAATGTTTTTATAGGCAATAATAAACCAAGTACTGGCGGCGTTCGTGTCATTAATGAAACGCAAACAGTTATTAACAACTACCATGTTGGCTTGACAGGATATCGTTTTAGAGGTGCCTTTGTAATGATGAACGGCGTACCTAATTCACCACCGAATAGGTATGTACCCGTTATCGATTCTAAAGTAAACAACAACACTTTTGTAAACTGCGATAATATTCTTTTTGGTGCAGGTAGCGATGCCGAAAGAAGTCAGGCACCAAGAACCTCTGAGTTTTCAGAAAACATCATTTACAACGATACCAAAAAAGATGTTTTCACAATTGATGATGATATTAGCGGTATCACTTTCAAGAACAACATCCTTGGCGAAAATTCAGAAACTACTATTAAGGAGGGTTTTAAGAATGCCAAGATTAAATTGGTAAAAGACAAAAACGGATTCCCGATACCAACTTCAAACAAGATTAAAACTAAAGTTGTTATTAGTCCGAAAATCGCAACTAAAGAGAACACAGGTATATCATGGTATTCAAAAGCAGATAATACGGTTGCGTTAAATTCTGGTAACACTATCAATGTAGCCGCAGGTATTAATACCTTGTACGATAAAGTAAAAGAAACGAAAGCAGGTGATATTATTATTCTTGAAGAAGGTGGCACCTACTTATTGACCAAGGCGGTAAAAATCAACCATCCACTTACCTTTAAAACACTTGGCAAAGAAAAAGCTACAATCTTATTTGAAAGAATGATGGCTTTTGAAATTGAAAATGGCGGTAGTCTTTCTTTAGAAAATATCACTTTTGACGGTACCAAATCCCCAGACTACGCAGGCAACTCGGTTATTAGTACTAGCAAAAAATCAATGATCGATAATTATAAACTGTTTATTGATAGATGTGAGTTTAAAGATATGATCGTAAATCATTCTTTTGATGTGTTACGCGTTTCTAAAGGCACCTTTGCCGACACTATTAGTATTCAAAATTCTAGCTTTAAAAACATCTCTGGTAGCATTGCAGCCTTAGATAAAGAAACTGATGATATCGGTGCTTACAATGTGGAATACTTTTTAATGAAAAATAATGCCATTAATGATTTACAAGGCGCAGCATTAAGACTGTATAGAGGCGGTAAGGACGAAAGTACCTTTGGACCATTTTTAGAAATGGAGCATAATGTATTTGACCATGTCGGTTACGGTTCTAAAAATAAATATGATGCTACCGTTTCTTTATACGGAGTTCAAGAAACAGCTATTAAAAACAATATTTTTAAAGATAGTAAGGCAATTAACATGCATCTGGTAGTGGGTGAGCCAATTGTAAAAGTTCTTAATAATGCTTTGAGTAATTCAGAAAAACTTATGGTCACAGGCGATCAAAAATACCAAGTAGAAAATCAATGGGAACTTGTTCCTGAATTTTCTAAAGACACCAACTACTCATTACCTTCAGATTCTCCATTGAAAGGAAAAGGTACTGATGGCAAAGACTTAGGCCTACTTAAAAACGAATAACACCCATGATCAAATACTTAACAACATTACAAATTTTTATTTGTGCGATTTTAATAACGTTCAGTGCAACTGCACAAGAACACCCTAGCCTTATTCTCACTAAAGAGGGAGTTGAAAAAATAAGAGCAGAATTAGGTTCTGTACCACTATTTGATGCCTCGTTACAAAAGTTAAAAGCAGAGATTGATGCCGAAATAGCTTTAGGCATAGACACACCTATACCTAAAGATTATTCTGGCGGCTATACTCATGTACGTCATAAACGTAACATGATAGTAATGCAACAAGCTGGTGTTTTATATCAAATTTTAGACGACGAAAAGTATGCAAAGTATGTAAAAGACATGCTTATGCAATATGAAGGAATGTATAAAACATTACCTCTGCACCCCAAAACCAGATCTTATGCTCGTGGTAAATTATTTTGGCAATGTTTAAATGATTCTAACTGGTTGGTTTACGTTAGCCAGGCATACGATTGTGTATATAACTACTTAAGTGCAGCCGAAAGAAAGAAGCTAGAGAAAAATCTTTTTAAACCATTCGCAGATCACATTTCAGTTGATAGTCCGCAATTCTACCAAAGAGTACACAACCATAGTACATGGGGCAATGCAGCTGTTGGTATGATTGGTTTAGTAATGAACGATAAAGAATTAATTGATCGCGCTTTATACGGTATTCCAGATTTAGAAATGGACAAAACCGCTAAAGACGATGATGGCGGATTCATTAACAAAGAAGGTAAAGCTGGATTTCTAGCAAACATAGAAGAACCTTTTTCTCCTGACGGGTATTATAATGAAGGTCCGTACTACCAGCGTTATGCCATGTATCCATTTTTGATTTTTGCAGAAGGTTTACACAATGTAAAACCAGAATTGAAAATTTTTGAATACAAGGACGGTGTACTTTTAAAATCAATCAATGCCCTTTTAAATTTATCTGATGCAGATGGAGATTTCTTTCCCCTTAACGATGGTCAGAAAGGAATGTCTTATTACAATGATGCCTTAGTTACTGCTGTAGATATTTCTTATTATTTCGGAAACCAAGACTCTGGATTATTAAGTATCGCCGAAAAGCAAAACAAGGTTTTACTAGACGATTCTGGATTGGCAGTTGCACTTGGTGTAAAAAATGGAAAAGCAAAGCCTTTCGATAAAAAATCAATTAACTTATCTGACGGACCTAACGGAAAACAAGGCGGTGTGGGTATTTTACGAAGTGATGATTTAGAACTTGTTTTTAAATATGCAGCACAAGGCTCAAGTCATGGCCACTATGATAAGTTATCATACTCTTACTACGAAAATGGTGATGAAGTATTGCAGGATTACGGATTAGCTCGTTTTGTAAATATTGAACAGAAAGGTGGTGGTAATTATCTGAAGGAAAATAAAACTTGGGCTAAGCAAACTATTGCCCATAATACACTAGTGCAAAATGAGAAATCTCACTACCAAGGCAAATATGATATTGGCAGCAAGCACAACCCTACTTTATATATTTTTGATGATTCTAATGCCAATATACAAATTGTTAGTGCTATAGAAACTAATGCGTATCCTGGTACAGAGATGCACAGAACAATGGCTATTATTAAAGATGGTGAATTTGAAAAGCCTTTCTTGCTTGATATTCTACGAGTTAAATCTGATAATACCAACCAATATGATTTGCCCTTTTATTTTATGGGTCAAGTATTGAAAACAAATTTTGAATACGAAGTTCCGAAAACACTTGAACCTTTAGGTATTAATAGCGGCTATCAACATTTATGGTCAGAAGGTTGCGGAAGTACTACAGAAGAAAACACTAAATTGAGTTGGCTAGAAAAAGGGAAGTTCTATACCTTAACATCTGCAACCTCAAAAGATGACGAGTTAAGATTTGTACGAATAGGCGCCAATGACCCTGAATTTAATTTAAGAAGAGAAGCTGGTTTTATTATCCGCAGAAAAGATACTCAAAATACGCTTTTTGTTTCAGCTATAGAAGCGCATGGAAGCTATAGCCCGGTTTCAGAATCTGCTGTTAATTCTAATAGTTCTATCTCAGCGTTAAAAGTAATTTTAGATACTATAGATTACACCGCTATTTCAATAACTACCGTAAAAGATTCTACCAAACTATTTATTATTGCAAATACCAATGCTTCAAAAGAAGCTACACATACATTAAAAATTAACGATAAGAATTATGAGTGGTCTGGTTCTTATTATTTTAAATAAAAATTAAAAGAATAAAAATTATGAAAAGATTCAGTGAAAAGTACGTCATCACTAAAGACATGGAATGGGAATTACTTGGAGGAGGAGTATCAAGAAAGTTTTTAGGTTATGACAACCAAATCATGATGGTTAGAGTAAAATTTGACAAAGGAGCATTAGGTGCCCCTCATCAACATTTTCACACACAAGCTACATATTGCGTTTCAGGTAAATTCGAATTTGTAATTGACGGTGAGAAGCAAATAGTAGAAGCAGGTGACGGAGTTTATATTGAACCAAATTTATTACATAGTGCTGTTTGCCTTGAAGAAGGGGAACTTATTGATACTTTTAGCCCTGTCAGAGAAGATTTCTTAAGTGGTGTGGGTCCATCTTATTTCGGAGATAAAGAGTAAGACCTAATCTATTTACAGTTACTTTTTGCGGCTTTAAATAGATTTTTTGAAGTACTATTTTATAACATATTAAATGCTGAACCAATACTTATGACAACAGAAAATATGTCCTTTTCAGGAAAATTTAAAAAACGTCTCAAGGATTTTGGTCCAGCATTTTTTATTATTGGTTATGTTGTAGGTACCGGTAGTGTCACCTCAATGGTAGTTTCTGGCGCTAAATATGGTCTTAGTCTTTCATGGGCTTTACTACTTTCTTGTTTTTTCACCTATTTCTTATTGGTGTCTATTAGTAAATTGACCATCGTCTCTGGAAATACCCTAATGTTCAATTTCAAAAAGGCATTCGGTAAACCACTCACTATTTTTATTATTACTGCATTACTCGTCTCTATAGTTTCATCTTGTATTGGCGTTATGGGCGTTGTGGCAGAAGTAACAATGGAATGGATTTCAGTAAAAACTTCCATTTCATTTCTTAACAAACCTGTAGTTTCCATCTTTTTTATAGCCTTACTTATCGGTCTTTTTTGGACCGGTAAACACGAAAATTTCATAAAAGCCATGAGTATTATGGTTGGCTTCATGGCCTTAGCCTTTATTATCACCAGCTTTATGGTGGTTAAAGAAGCAGGCACTTCTATTACCGAATTTTTTCCTGAATTACCTAAAGGTGATAATAACGGATTGGTAATTGCCGGTATAGTTGGTACTACAATGGCAGGTGTTTGTTTAGCGTCGAGAAGTATTCTCGTTCAAGAACAAAATTGGGGCTTAAAAGATTTAAAAACTGAAAACAAAGATGCAATGTCTTCAATGGTAATGACCTTTTTTATAAGTCTTGCTATAATGATCAGCGCAACGGGAACCCTGTACTTTAAGGGCGCACCTGTTGAAGATGCAACAGATATGATGCATGCATTAGGACCATGGGCAGGAGATTTCGCCCTTACCCTATTTACATTAGGAATTATTGGTGCGGGTTTGTCATCCATCTTTCCTAACCTATTATTATTCCCTTGGTTAGTTGCTGATTACACAGGTACAGAACGCGACATGAAAAAACCGCTGTACAAACTAATTGTTGTATTGGTGGCATTGTCTGGTTTAATTGTCCCTATTCTAGGAGGAAAACCAGTTTGGATATTAATTGCTTCTCAAGCATTAAGTCCGTTTGTAATGCCATTGATTACACTCTTTCTAATTATTCTCTTAAACAAAGAGAGTATCATGAAAGAGTACAAAGTAGGTATAGGGATGAATTTAGCCTTAGGCGCCACTTTTATTTTCAATTGTTATATGCTTTACGTTGCATTAAACGGATTTATTGATTTCATTCAGTAAACAAACAGACGCTAGTTCATTTTATTTAACAAGTTACTTTTATGAAGAATATTCTACTAGCGATTACTGTTTTTATTGCACTAGCATCTTGTACAGAAAATAGTTCTAAAAAAGCTCTCATTGTTAATGACATTGCCGAATTAAATACTGCAATAGCCAAAGCCAGTCCTGGTGATAAGATTTTATTAGCCGATGGCATTTGGAAAGATGCTGCTATAAAATTCTACGGTAACAGTACAGAAAAACAACCTATTACCATTAGTGCAGAAACACCTGGTAAAGTATTTTTAGAAGGTAATTCATTTATTCAACTAGGCGGAGAGTATTTAACTGTAAGTAACCTCTACTTTAGAAATGGATACTCCCCCAACAGTTCTATAATTCGTTTTATGATTAATGAAGATAGCGTTGCAAATAACTGTCGTGTAACCAATACCGTCATTAAAGATTACAACCAACCAAACCGATACACGAATGACCGTTGGATAGAACTTTACGGTAAGCACAACCAATTTGATCATAATTATATATCTGGAAAATCTAATGATGGAGAAACGTTAAGAGTATTCTTCGCGGGTAACCAACATATAGAGAATCACCATCAAATAGTAAACAACTATTTTGGACCACGTCCCAGAAAAGGAGGCCCTAGAGGTGAGACCATACGTATAGGTGATAGTAAAACCCGTTTTTCTCCAGGTTATGTAAACGTATCAGATAATTTTTTTAATGCCTGTAATGGTGAGGTCGAGATAATATCAGACAAGACAAATTTCAATTCTTTCAATCATAATATCTTTTACAAATCTGAAGGCTCTTTGGTATTACGACATAGCAATTACGCTAAAGTAAATGGTAATATTTTCATTGGTGGTGATGATTCTGAATTCTATGGTGGCATTAGAGTTGTAAATGCAGGTCATTGGATTACCAATAATTATTTCTACAACATCAAAGGAGAAGAATTTAGGTCGCCACTTGCGATTATGAACGGCATACCCATGACTCCTTTAAACAGATATCTACAAGTCTCAGATGTTGTGGTCGCTTTTAATACCTGGGTAGATTGCACATCACCTTGGCAAATAGGTATTGGTCAAAATTTAGAAAGTGCCAGTGTACTGCCTGCGAGTGAAATTAGATCTGCAGCACCTATTCGATCTATCGTTGCGAACAACCTTATCTATAATTCGAAAGCTGATAGGACACCTGTTATAAACCACAGTGAAATGGATGGCATTTTATTTAAGAATAACATTATTGACAATAATGGCACTGTATATTCTGAGTATGATGTACTACAAAATGGAGAAGTAAAAATGGAGCAAATTAATGAATGGCTCTTTGCTCCTGCCAATTTTAAAGATAGTATTTCGAAAGTGGTGTATTACGGATTCGATTTTAGCAAAATCAACAAAGATATTTTTGGTGCATCGCGAAGTTATAAAAATAGTCCAGGTGCCATAAACGACCTTTCTTTAGCTAAAAAATTTATAATCGACAAGAAAAAGTACGGACCAGATTGGTTCTCGCCCGAAGAAGAAGTTTATGAACCTCAAATAATAAAAGCCACAGCTGCAGAAGGTGAACTTGCTGCTAAAATTCAACAGGCACATACTGGCGACATTATAGAATTAACCGATGCCATTTATCAAATAAATACTCCATTAGCTATTGACAAGAGTATCACCTTACGTTCAAAAGACGCTACCACTAAAGCTGAATTAATATTCACGAATGATAAAGATAGCGTGGCTTTTAAAATGAAGCCTAAGGGAAAGTTAAGATTGGAACATATTATAGTAAAAGGCTTAAACAACCAGATTGCTTTTGCACCATTAACAACAAATATGTCATCTGCCTACAGTCTAGATATAGTGGGTTGTGAAATAAGCAATTTCGCCTTTATCTTAAAAGCCTACAAAGGCTCTTTTGCGAATAGCATTTCATTGAAAGATACTGCTTTCAATAATTGCTTAAACGGTATAGTTCTCGCTGCCGATGAAAAGGGTGACTACAATGCCGAAATGGTCTCTATTTACCAATGCGAGTTTGATAATATTGGGCAGAATGTTATTGATTTCTATAGAGGGGGTTATGACGAATCTACTATTGGTGGATATTTAACAATAAAAAATAGCAGTTTTACAAATTGTGGAAAGAATGAAAAAAGTGATATTCTATTAAAAACCAAAGGTATAATCAACGTGCTAATTGCAGATAACACTTTCAAGAACAATCCTGTTAGCTATGCTGCTCTTTTATGGGGAGAAAAGAATAATCATCACACTAATAACACAACTATAAATTCTGGTGAAATTAAAGTAGAAGAACAGCAGAAGCTAAAAATTCTATATTAAGATAATTTCTGGTTTCCGCTGTTATATTTAATTTCCAAACTCCTTATTTTGGTGGGTAACATAATAATATCTTCGATGCTATAGTAGACTTAAACTCAACTTGGTCTATTGCTGCAGAAAAGAAAATTTCATCACCTTGAGTAAAACTGTATTCTTTACCGCCACTAATTATAGTTCCTTCCCCAAAGTAAATAACAGCTACAAAAAAGCTTCCATTTGCCTTAATAGTATGTGATCCGTTTAAATCTAGTTCGCTTAGACCAAAACAATCTGTATGAGTTTCATTGAAAATCGTATTTAAGGTATGAGTATCAGATGAATCTATCGTTTTAGGTGAGACCTTCCATCTTTTTATTGCTTCTTCATAAGAACAACCATCGTAATGAAAACAATCAAGCATATTTTGCTCCCCCACCCCTTGGTGTATTAATTCATCAGAAATTGTTAATCCTGCAGGAGTAACTTTTTCTACACGCATGGTATAATCTGTAGGCTCTTGAACTTCCATTAAAAAGCAACCACTACCAATTGCATGTGGTACACCACCATATATCATATATGCATCACCAGGGTTTACCTCTATCTTATGAAGACTGTTCAACATGCCTTCTATATCTTGAGCAACAAATAAGGTTTCCCATTGTTCTTTGGTCACACCTTCTTTAAAGCCCATATAAATGACACTCTTCTCTCCATTTATTTCTCTCTTATTCAAAACGTACCATGATTCAGTTTTTCCGAAAGCGGAATTCAACATGGTCTTGGCATAATCTTTATCTGGGTGAACTTGTATCGTTAACCTTTCTTTAGAATCGAGCATTTTTATCAATACTCCCGTAGTACCAAATTTATCTGCCAATGCTTTACCTAAGTACAGTTCTTTGTTCGAAGCAACCAATTCTTTTAACGAATGAGTACCTGACGGAGTTTCAACAAGAGAGAGTCCTTCGTTTTCTGGTCGGCCATTCCCTCTTGCAGTTACGGTAGACATAATCCATTCTTCTGGCATGCTACCATCTACTTCTGGAGCGTCTTTTTTCCACTTATCAATTAATGCTCCACCTTCATAAGTTCGCCAAACTCTGTTAGAAAATTGTTTTAAAGGTATATACGCGTATTGCTCAAAATCAGTATTCATAATAATGTATTAGTGTTCATTAAAAATCATGGAAATCAATGAAAATCAAAATGTTGAATTCATGTATTTTATCCTAAAACCAAATAACTTTTTGAAAATTTAGAGAGGAAAACCGTTCAAATCTAGCAATTTATACGTGAATTTTAGATAAAAAAATGCTCTAAACAGCCTGAAAAATATTCATTTGAAAAAATACTTCATTTGTTAACAAAATACCATATCCTCAATATTTATAGGACTTAAAAGAGGAATTCAAAAAATTCATCAAGCCCAAAGTTGTTAAAATGTATATTTCTCTTTTTTTAACGAATAAATAACATATATTTGGTAAACCAAATTGGATAACCAGTTTGGGAAACCAAAATAATAGCTTACTCAAATTATTATCGAACTTAATATTAATTAAAACTCAATGACAAAAAAACACATTAAAACATTTACTAAGACAAGTAATTATTAAACTGTTAACACAAACTTCTAAATAGTAGAATTAAAAAGTGTAACAGACTAAAAATGAAACAAAGCTCAATTTTCATTTTAGAATGCTTTAATCAGACTTAAATTAACATAACAAGACTACAAATGAATTTAAAAACAAAATTAGGATTAGTGATGATGTTGTTATTCAACATATCATTGTTCGCACAAGACGGTTATAACTTGACCGGTACGGTAACAGATGAGACAAGTATGCCTGTACCAGGTGCAAATGTTGTTATACAAAATACAACTACAGGTACTTCTACAGATTTTGATGGTAATTTCTCTATCACAGTTTCTAACGGAGATGTTTTAGAGTTTTCTTCGATTGGATATACTACTAAAGCAGTTAACATTACAGGCCAACAAACTTTAAATGTTGTTCTTGCCGAAGATGCAAGCCAACTTGAAGAGGTTGTTGTAGTAGGTTATGGTACTCGTAAAAAATCACACTTAACAGGTGCGGTTGCAAAAATTGGCGGCGATGACGTTGCTGCCGTGCAAGCCACTCGTGTTGATGATGCTTTAGCAGGAAAGTTGCCAGGTGTTTTAATTCAGAATCAAGACGGTGCGCCAGGTGCGGATCCAAAGATTCAAATTAGGGCAGCATCATCTATTTCAGGTGCATCAAATCCATTAATTGTTGTTGATGGCTATCCCATTTCTGGAGGTATAGCATCAGTTAACCCAAATGACATTGAGAGTTTAGAGGTATTAAAAGATGCTGCTTCTGCTGCAATTTATGGTTCTAGAGGTGCGAATGGTGTTATTTTGATAACTACTAAAAAAGGGAAATCAGGTAAGGCTAGTTTTAGTTATAATGCTTACACGAGTACTTCAAGTAAGTACAGAGACAATATCCTTCAATCTGGTCCAGAATGGGCTGCTCATGCAAGAGCAGAGATTGCTGCTGGTAATTGGGGTAGTACTGTTGCTACTCAGGATCCTGCTTTTTTAGAATATAGATTAAGTGCTTATGAAGATTCTCCTGGAGCTATAAGCCCAGAAGACTGGCTTTTTCAAAATGGTACTACAACCAGTCATGATTTCAATATGAGCGGAGGAACTGACGATGTAAATTATTTTGCTTCTATTGGGTATCAAAATGCGGAAGGTGTTGTTATTACACAGGGTTTTGAAAGACTAAATGCTCGTTTGAATATTGATGCCAAGTTAGGTGACAAGTTTAAAACAGGAGTAAATTTTAATGGGTTTACTTCTAAAAGAGATATTTTGGGTCATGATATGAGAGACCTTTTAAGGTCTTATGGTGTTCATCCTATATATCATACTACTGAATCAATTGCTTTTGTTCAAGGATTAGATGCTCAGGCACAAGGTTTAGGTCTTGCTGCTTTCGATGACGGATATAGAGGTTCAGGTTATGAGGCTAACAGCATATATGCATTAGAGCCTGGTATGGCGGCGCAAGATTGGCATTATGGTAGAGCTAATAACGGTATTGGAGGTTCTGGTGATGCTGGTCCTGCAGCAAAACTGGACAATACAGAAAGTTGGGAAAGAACATTTTTCGGTAACGTATCTGGATATCTTCAATTTAGTATCCTTGACGGTTTAAATATAAAAACTGTTTTAGGTGGAGATATGAATGACACTCAAATTTATAATCATAGATTATTAGGATTTGATTCAAGAGCAAGAGATTCTCAAACATTTATGAATCAAACTGACTTGAAAGTGACTTCAGTACTAAGTGAAACTACTTTGAATTTCGCAAAAGTATACGGTAAGCATGACATTTCTGCAGTAGCAGGTGTAGAATTTCAATCTACCAATTTCAAAGGAACAGCCTTGTCGGGCGCTAATGTGCCAGATACTGCTATTCTTAATTTCAACTTGTTTGACCCTGCAGATATAACGGTAACTGAACGTGATGAAAATAGAGTGAGAGAAAGTGTTTTTGGAAGGGTTAATTATGCATATGATGATCGTTTCTTAGCTTCAGTTTCTGTAAGAAGAGATGGTGATTCGCGTTTCGGTGCGAACAAAAAGTATGCTACGTTTCCTGCATTATCTTTAGGCTGGAATGTTCATAATGAATCTTTTTTAGAGGATAATGAAACTTTGAGTCAGTTAAAACTAAGATTTAGTACTGGTTCATTAGGAACAACTTCCTTTTTAGGATCATACGATGCTTTAAGTCTTTTGGAGCCGCAAGCAACAATATATGGAACAGGATATTTAATTCCTAATAATGTAGAAAACGAAAATTTAACTTGGCAAACCAATACAGAGACAAACTATGGTATTGATCTAGGATTTTTTAATAACCGGGTTAGATTGGGTGTAGATTACTATACTTCTGATATTGAAGATATCTTGATTAATCAAAGTGTTTCTGAGGTTTTAGGTACTACTTCAGTAGTACTTAACTCTGGTGATGTAAGAAGCTCAGGTATGGAATTTGAATTAAACGTTAATGCAGTTAGCAATGATGATTTCTCATGGAGTTTTAGTGGAAATTTATCTACTGTTGAAACTGAAATAACTGATTTAGGTGGTTTAACTGAATTGCCTCAGGTAATCTTTGGGCAAAGTGGTAGAGGTGCTGTCTTCAGAAACTACGTAGGTGGTGGAATTGGTGAAATGTGGGGATTAGAAACTATCGGAGATGTTGAAATGGAATATCTTGCAGATGGAACTAGACATCCTAACAGCCAAACAGGTGAGTCTTATGTAGTTGATCAAAATGGTGATGGTGTAATTGATAGAACTAAAACTGTTGAAGACGGTGGTGATTTAGTAAAAATAGGACAAAACACTCCCGATTTTTATTGGGGTATGTCTCATAACTTTAGATATAAAGATTTTGATATGTCATTCCAATTTCAAGGTTCTCATGGAGCTGAAGTATATAACATAGATCCACTTTATTATGGCTCTCAATGGGGAGGAAGATTAGATTACGATAGTTTAGATGCTAACGGTGATGGTATCGCTGATCATAATGGAGAGTACTACGAGCGAAATAGAAATCAAACAGATGCAATGATTCAGGATGCTTCGTATGTTGCACTTAGAAATTTAACTTTGGGTTATACAATTAATTCAGATGTGACTGAAAAAATGGGTTTAAATTCTGTGAGAATTTACGGTGCGGCTACTAATTTGTTGTACTTATGGGCTGATAACTATACGTCGTATAATCCTGAAGGTGTAAAGACAACAGGTGGTGATTATTTAGGTCCAACAACATACGGTGCACAAGTTGGTGCCAGTCCAATTGTTAGAAGCTTTACATTAGGTTTAAATCTTAATTTTTAAATAAGTAAAAATGAAAAAAGTATATATATTATTAATGGGGTCATTGTTGTTGACAACGGCATGTGACAGTGATTTAGATCAATTTCCTTCTAATATTGCGAGTTCAGATTCATTGACTGATTTTGAAGGAGTTTTAAATGCAGCATATTATTACCAGCTTGGAACTGTAACTCCGATGGCAATAATGGGGGAATTTAGAGCTGATAATGCGCTCATGGATGAAGCGCCTTATACCGCCTTTGATGTCTTTGACAATGAATTAACAACGATGGAAGATCAATTTTTTGGACCTTTCTATTCGGCGGCATATAAGTCAATTTTGTCTGCCAATAACGTAATTGAAAATTCGACGGACGCAGTAGAAATTGGTGAAGCAAAGTTTTTAAGAGCTTTATCATATTTTAAATTAGTGCAAGTTTTTGGTGATGTCACAGTTAATTTATCTGCATCTCCAAGTATAGAAGATACTGCTTCTTTGGTTAGACAGCCTGCATCTGATGTATATAGTAATGTTATTATTCCTGATTTGAATGATGCAATAGCTGTTTTAGAAACTGCAATTGTTGATGGAAGAGCTTCTAAATTAGCAGCTCAAGCTTTATTAGGCAAAGCTTATGCAGCACAAGGTGATTATGCAATTGCGGCACCATTATTAGCGGCAGTAGCAAATGCAACAAATGTTAGTTTGAAAGAGAATTTCAATGAAATTTTCGGAGCTGAAAACGAAGTAGGTAATTCTGAAATTATATATGCTACGCAAATATCAAGTTCTATAGTAGACGAGTATACTTTTGGTTCTGACTTCTGGAACTGGTTTGTTGGAGATGATTCAAAATCTGATTTACCAGTAGATCCCGATTTAGTAGCTGCTTTTGATGCTAGCGATGCTAACGGTGGTGGTACTGATTTAAGAAGGGCTACAACCCTAAGTGAAGATGGTACAACTGCTATAAAGTTCCCTAAAGAAGGTGGTTTAGGAGGTGAACACGATTGGATTGAGATTCGATTGGCAGATGTTATTTTGTTATATGCTGAAGCATTAAATGAAAATGGTTCTAGTGCTGATGATGTACTTGTTTTGTTAGATCCAATAAGAACAAGAGCTGGTTTGACTAGTTTAGTTGGTACAGCGACCACACAAGCTGAAGTTAGAAAAGTAATTCTTGATGAAAGAAGACTTGAGTTAGCATTTGAAGGACAAAGATGGTTCGATTTAGTAAGAACAGGAGCTGTTGATGCAGAAATGGGAGAAACAGTTAGTACTAATTACCATTTGTTTCCAGTACCAATTTCAGAAATACTTGCTACTGACGGTGTTATTAAGCAAAATGACGGGTACTAAAATTAATAAGTTTAAAGAAAGTTGTTTGAGTTAGTTTTTTTAAGATTGCTGGCTTGTTAAGCGGGTCAGCAATCTTTCATATAAGTATTTTCAGTAAAGTTCTCAATATTAAGTTCTTTAAAAATTTGATAACACAGTTATTTTCATAAATTTGATAAACCAATCTGGTTAACCAATTTATTTCATTAATAAAATGTGATTTATGAAGCTAGAGATACGTACAAGAAATGAACACAAGGAACTACACAATATTATAATTGCCAATATTAGAGATTTAATAAACAACAAAAATCTTGAACCAGGCGACAAATTACCCTCTGAGCGTATGCTCTCTGAAAAATTTAAAGTTAGTAGAAGTAATGTTCGTGAAGCAATTCAAAAACTAGAATTCTACGGTATTTTAAAATCGAAACCACAAAGTGGAACATTCGTAGCCGATATTGGGCAAGTAGCCATGAACGGTATGATGGATGATATTCTTGGATTAGAAGACCCTGATTTTAAATCACTGGTTGAAACAAGAATTCTGTTAGAACTAAAAACAGTTAGACTAGCCGCAAAAAGAAGAACCGATGACGATTTAAAATCAATGGAATCGGCATTAGAGGCCTTTAAACAAAAAGTATTGAACAAAGAAGACGCTGTTCAAGAAGATTTACTTTTTCATTTAGCAATTGCTCAGGCATGCGGTAACAGTACCATTAATAGAATGATGTTGATTATTACGCCAGAGATCATTAACAATTTTGAAAAGTACCACGTCTGCGATAAAAACCAGAGTGAAAAAAGATTAAAAGAGCATCAAGATATTTTTGAAGCCATTAAAGAACAAAATACACAGAAAGCAAAACAAATGATGAAAGATCATTTTGTTGAACTGTATAAATATTGTTACAATTTATAAAAGGGAAATAAACCACCCTAATTAACCAACGAATTGAAAATATTTAGGTCATTTTAGATTTTTACTAGAATCTAGCTGATTATTTTTCATTTACAAGCCATAACCAAAAAAGAACAGAATTATGAAAATTAAAGGATTAAGATGGTGGGTTATTGCTTTAATCGCAATTGCTACTATCATCAATTATATTGATCGTCAGTCTATCGGAGTTCTTTGGCCGGATATTGCAGAAGATTTATTTCCAGAAAGCACAAATGATGAACGTAAAGAAATCTTTGCTACTATCTCAGTGGTTTTCATGTTTGCCTATGCATTTGGACAAGCAATTTTTGGTAAAATTTTAGACTGGGTCGGCACACGAATTGGTTTTGCTATTTCAATTGGTGTTTGGTCCATAGCTACCGCACTTCATGCATTAGCTCAAGGTGTTTTAAGTTTTGGTTTCTTTAGAACAATTTTAGGAATAGCTGAAGCTGGCAATTGGCCGGGAGCTGCGAAAGCTAACGCAGAGTGGTTTCCAACAGAAGAGCGTGCATTCGCACAGGGTTTATTTAACTCTGGTGCAGCTATCGGTGGTATTATTGCAATACCTGCTATTGCATTTATGACCGTATATTTTAGTTGGCAGATGATATTTGTTATTGTTGGTGTTCTAGGACTTTTATGGTTAATACCATGGCTGATTTTAGTGAAAGCACCACCGAAAAAACACCCTTGGATTTCTGATGAAGAACGTAACTACATCTTAACAGGTCAAAAAAATCAAGATATAGATAATGACGGTACTCCAGACGACGGGTATAATCCAGACACCTCTAAACTTTTAAAACATAAACAAAGTTGGGGTGTAATCATAGCCTCAGCAGCTATCGATCCTATCTGGTGGTTATTTGTGGTATGGATTCCTATATATCTAAATGAGGTTTACGGTATGGACGTAAAAACAATTGGTATTTATGGATGGGTGCCATATGTTGGTGCAATGCTAGGTGCTTGGTTCGGCGGACTTTTTGCTCAGAATCGATTAAAAGCAGGATGGACTGTCGATAAAACTAGAAAAATAATAATTACGATAGGTTGTCTAATCATGTTACCAAGTTTATTGGCAATGGCGAACCCAGGAGGACCTACCGGAGCCGTACTAATTATGGCGCTTATATTATTTGGATTTCAAACCGCAATTGGTAATGTTCAAACTTTACCAAGTGATTTTTTTGGAGGAAAAACAATTGGAACTTTATCAGGTATAGCAGGAATGGCTGCTAAGTTAACAGCTGCCGCATTAATTTATTTAGTGCCTTGGTTAACTTCTGGTGGTAATTATACACCTGCATTTGTTATAGGTGCTACGATGGCAATTATTGCTTTGGCAAGTATCTGGTTATTATGCGGTAAAATTGAGCCGTTAAATGAAAATAAACTGAATTAAGAATAGATTAAAATAAATTATAACATGAGTACAGAAGGAAAAGTAGCAGTAATTACAGGAGCAACTGGTGGAATCGGATTTGCAGTTGCTAAAAGATTAGGACAAGATGGGTACACAGTTATCTTAAATGGAATAGATGACGCAGCTGGTGCCGAAAGAATCAAAGAACTTACTGCAGAAGGTATTACTGCTGAGTACTTAGGATTTGATGTTACCGACGAAGAAGCGGTAGCAAAAAACATTAAAGCAATCGGTGAAAAATACGGTAAAATAGATACGCTTATAAACAATGCAGGTGGACTAGGTGGTAGAGCTCGTTTCGAAGAAATGACTACTGAATTTTACAGAGGCGTTATGGCTTTGAACCTAGATTCAGCTTTCTTTGCTTCTAGAGCTGCAATACCTTACCTTAAAAAAGGTGACCACCCATCAATCATTAACTACACATCTAATGCAGGATGGACAGCTGGTGGACCCGGCGCTGGTATCTACGGTACTTCTAAAGCAGGAGTTCATGCGTTAACTAGAGCATTAGCAAAAGATTTAGCTGAATATGGTATTAGAGCTAATGCAGTATCTCCTGGTACTATTGATACTCCTTTCCATGCACAGATTAAAGCTACAAAACCAGAAGTTTTCGCTTCTTGGGCAAATAACATTATGTTAGGTAGATTAGGTCAGCCAGAAGATGTTGCTGGTGTTGTTTCTTTCTTAGCTAGTAAAGATGCTGCTTTCATTACTGCTGAAACTGTACAAATCGGTGGTGGTCAAGCTTTAGGTATCTAGTAAATATTTATACCTTATAAAAAAGCGTTATTGTGAATTCATAATAACGCTTTTTCTATTTTGAAGAATCTCGTATGATTAGTTCCGAATCTAGAATTATTTTATTTAAAGACTGCTCTACAACATCTTTTTCAACATAACTTAAAAAAGTATCTGCCGCTAGTTTTCCTATTTGCTTACTGTGCTGACTAATACTGGTAATTGAAGGTGTAACCAAAGAAGTAAATGGCTCATTCCCAAATCCTACTAATTTTATCTCTTCGGGCACTTTAATGTTTTTCTCCTTTAAAACTTGTAACGCACCCAAAGCAGCATAATCACTAGCCACATAAACGGCATCTGGTCTATTTTTTAAAGCCAATAATTTTTTAATTTGTTGTCTACCATCTTCCAATGTCAAACTACTTTCAATTAACAACTCATCATCATGTGGTAAATCGTGCTTTTTAATCGCATCTATATACCCACGTATTCTGTTATTAAATATTCGAGTTCTGCGGTATCCGCCTATATGGGCAATACGTTTACAACCCTGAGCTACTAAATGCTCTATGATCATATGACTACTAGCATAATCATTAATACCTACATAATCAACATTTAAATCATTCTCTCCCCTATCGAACAATATTAAAGGTATTCCGTTAGATTTTATTTTCTCGTAAAATGATAGATCAACAGTTTCATTCGCCATCGAAGCAATGATGCCATCTACTTGTAGATATAAAAGTGTATCTATATTGTTACACTCCTTTTCAAATGATTCGTTAGACTGTGTTATTATTATATTGTAACCCGCTTTATTAAGAACGCCTTCCATGCTCTCAACCACCGAAGAGAAGAAATGACTATTAGTTCTAGGCACTATAACACCAACCAATTTGCTTTTCCCTTTTCTTAATGCACTTGCCAAATGATTAGGTTGATAGTTCAACTCTTTAGCAACTTGTTTTACGGCTTTTTTTGTTTTTACACTTATACGCGCATCATCATTTAAAGCTTTCGAAACCGCTGCAGTTGAAATACTTAAAACATTTGCAATGTCTTTTAAAGTTGTTCTTTTTTTATTCAATTACTTTGTATATATTTGTTTAATCGATTAACCAAAAGTAAGACTTTAATTAACTTAATCAAAAATTGTCTGTTTTGGTTATTTTTTACGCAAAGTGGTTAATCGATTAAACAAACGATAAATCAGTATATATTAAACTTAATATTCACATGAAAAAAGTAGTAACATTCGG
>NZ_JAUOPN010000019.1 GCF_030547005.1 Maribacter sp. 1_MG-2023
GGTGTAAAGGTGTATTCCGTGGTCTGCGTATTATCAAGTGCCGGTGACCATGTTCCTTCTATCCCATTAGTGGAAGTCGTTGGAAGTGCGGCTAATGTTTCGCCCTCACATATTGCAGCGACAGGGTCGAAGGTCGGAACTACTTTATCCCCGACCTCAATGGTCAAGCTAGTCGTTTCGGCACACTCGCCATCCACCGGTGTAAAGGTGTATTCCGTGGTCTGTGTATTATCAAGTGCAGGTGACCATGTTCCTTCTATCCCATTAGTGGAAGTAGTAGGAAGTGCCGCCAATACTTCGCCCTCACATATCGCTGCTATCGCATCGAATGTTGGGCTAACTGATTCTGTTATATTTATTACAATTGTTGCAGAAGGTCTACAATTAGCATCTGTTAAATCCGAATCATTAGTATCTAGAATGGCATAAGCATAATATGTACCAGGATCTAAATTAGAAATACCTTCAGTAGAAGTAGCTGTACCCCCAGTTGGAGAAACTATTGCTCCTATCTGCGTACCACCTACATAAGGATTAGATTGTTGACTGGTGAAATATACGAACCTAATATCTATATTATCAACATTTGAATTAACGGATAATATTTGTCCTTGTTCATCTTCACAAGTTGTTATATCTAGAGATTCATCAGATAATGTGGGACAGATAAAGCAAATAGGTGTTGTTATACTGGTTGAAGTTGTACAACCTTCGGCATCGGTGACGGTAACATTATAAGTAGTTTCATTATCTAAGTCAACTAAGTCTTCGGACATTGCATTAAATTCACCAGGTCCTGACCAAGAATAAGATAAAGGTGCTGCTCCCCCACTTACAACTAAATCTACATCGCTTAAATTATTAGAATTACATGATGCCGTAGCTACTGCATTTAAAGGGGGAACAATATTAATAACTGGGTTTGCATAACAGTATTTACCATTCGGATTATTTTGAGGTGTAACAGGACTTTCCCCATTTGCAGCTGTCCAAACTAAAAGAATATTATCAAGAACTAATTGACTTCCACATGTAAAGGTAACTTCACCATAATCCAATACTTGTTGATTACCTGACTGTTCACTGTTCTTAAGAACTGGACCAGATGACCTAGCAATTTTACAAACTGCCACCGAACCATCTGGTCGTGTTTCGGTTAAATCTGCAAAAACACCAAGGAATCTATCGCCACTATTTGTATTGTGATTAATGGAAATGGAAAAATTAGCAGTTATTTCATCACCAGATATACAACTATTACATACTTCGCCAGTATCGAGGAATGCCCCAACAATTTGAATATCATTCGCTGGACATTGGCCAGGAGTGTATTCCGAATTTAATCTCAAATCTTGTTGATCAAAAGGGTCTGGGTCTTGTGGGCAAAATGATTGCGCCACAGCACTAAGAGATGTAAAAAGTAAAAAAGTAAAAAAAAGTAAAGTTTTTCTAAATGAAAAAAAAGTAAAGTTCCCCATGGTATAGTATTTATTGATTTAAATACCATATCATAAAAGATTTCGATGTTATAAATAAGATGTGGGGTTCTTAATTATATAAGCATCTTTCAACAATAAGAAATATATGAACGTGGTCGATAAAAAGATTTTATTTAATTTTTCATCAGAAGGATTGTATTAAAACTGAAAAATTAACCAATGACCCTTACTTTCTTATTTTCAAAACATCATATCAATATCTTAATTTTTTAACATTATTTTAAATAAAACATAATTTATTCGATAAAATACACAGATAATCCACAAAAAACAGAAAAGCCCTTTCAATTTTGAAAGGGCTTTTCTGTTTATACTTTATAAGTAAAAGAAGTTTTATTATTTTTTCTTCTGTGTTTCTGCTTGTTCCATCATCTCACGCATCTTCTTTTGAAACTTGTTCTCTTTCTTCGGTTTCTTCTTGTTCTCTTGTATCTGGGCATGAATTTTATCATTATCGAGAATAACATTCTTAATGACCAACATGATACCTATTGTAATGGTATTAGAAACAAAGTAATACAAACTCAATCCACTCGCATAGTTATTGAAGAAGATCAACATCATGAAAGGCATTAGGTACATGATAAACTTCATGTTCGGCATACCTGGTTGTGTTGGCATGTTCTGACCTGTTGTCATCATCATGTAAAAGAATATAGCGATAGATGCTAATATTGGAAACAAACTAACGTGGTCACCATAGAAAGGAATAGAGAATCCTTCTGGGAATTGATAAACCGTATCAAAAGAAGAAAGGTCATCTGCCCATAAAAATGATTTCTGACGTAGCGCAAATGATGTTGGGAAAAACATAAAAAGTGCATAGAAAATAGGCATTTGTATTACCGCAGGTATACAACCACTCATGGGGCTTACCCCTGCCTTACCATACAGTTTCATGGTTTCTTGCTGCTTTTTCATCGCATTGTCTTTGTACTTCTCCCCTAGCTCTGTGATCTCTGGCTTTAACACCTTCATTTTAGCTTGAGATAAATACGACTTATACGTTACAGGTGACATTGCCAAACGAACTAATATTGTCATAATTATAATCGCTATACCGTAAGGAAAATAACTACTAATCAATCCGTAAAAAGGTGTAAACACATAACGGTTGATCCAACCGAAAATACCCCATCCAAAAGGAATAGAATCTACCAGGCCTAAATCTTCATATTTAGATAAAGTATCAACATCTGTAGGACCAAAATACCAGTGTAAATCTTTAGATATTTCTCCACCTTCCAATTCTACTGGTAAAGCAGATGCATATTCTTTAGTAAAACCAAAAGTTCTACTTTCCTCTTCTACTAAATTAACAGAAGTAAGATCACCACCTTTAAAAGGCTCATCTGCTGCTAGAATACTACTAAAAAAATGTTGTCTGTATGAAATCCATTTTATATCTTCTTCAGTTTCCTCGTCATCACTTCCTTCAGAAAGCTTACTTATTTTACCATCTTCATGATTATAAGTTAAACGCGTATACCTGTTCTCGTACTCTATACTTTTTGAGTGGCGTATCCCTTTTAATTTCCAATCTAAGGTTACTGGCTTACTTGTGCTAATAACATTATCCAAACCTTTTGACTTGATCGTAAAATCTACCAAATAATCGTTCGGTTTAATAACATATCTATATTCAAGATATTGATTACTAGATATCTTTGCTTTCAATGATAATACCTTATTACCATTGTCTTCTGTCATTGTAGGCTCAAAATATAAATCTTGAGTATTCAACACTCTATTATCAGATGTAGAGAAATCTAAACCAAAAGAGGCATTACCATCTTTTACCAAATACACTGGTACAGAATCATAAGTAACGAATTGTTTCATTTTCGCCTCTACTATCTGTCCACCTTTATTGCTGATTCTTAATAAAAGAACACCATTCTCTAATGTAGTAATATCATTAGAAGGTTTTGTAAAACCAAATGCACCAAGTTTACCTTGGTAATTGGCAACTGCAGTTGAATCTTGTAAATCTAACTGAGGTACATCATTAATAACAGTTTCTGTTTCTGAATTTTCTGATGCCTTCGCAGCCTCTACTTGTTCTTGCTTTGCCTTTTCTGCCTCTAACTCTTCTGGAGTTGGTTGATTTTGGTAAAACATGAAGATCAGTATTCCAAAAATAAGCACGAAGCCAATTATGGATTGTACATCAAATTTCTTTTCTTCCATGTGGTATTTCTAATTAATTGGGAATATTTTGAATTTTTAAGAAAGCAAATATATGTCCAAATATGGGGTTTATGCCAATGTGGCATTAGTTTGTGACTTTTTATGCTCTAAAGCCGCCTTAACGAAGCCCACAAATAAAGGATGCGGATTAGCTACAGTACTCTTATACTCTGGGTGATACTGCACGCCAATAAACCAAGGATGGTCTTTTGCCTCTACAATCTCAACCAAATTAGTCTCTTTATTGAAACCTGTTGCCATAAGACCTGCATTCTCTAATTGCTCTAAATAAGCATTGTTGAATTCATACCTATGACGATGACGCTCAGATATTTGAGAAGCACCGTTGTACATTTCTTTAACCAAACTACCATCTTTCAAATCACAGTCCCACGCACCTAAACGCATAGTACCACCTTTATCGGTTATGGTCTTTTGCTCTTCCATAATGCTAATTACAGGATCAGGTGTGTTTTCATCCATCTCTGTAGAATTTGCATTTGTAAGTCCTAATACATCACGCGAATATTCAATAACCGCCATTTGCATACCTAGACAGATACCCAAAAACGGAATTTTATTAACTCGTGCGTATTCAACAGCTTTCACTTTACCTTCAATACCACGTTCACCAAAACCTGGTGCTACCAAAATAGCATCCAATTCTTTTAATTTACTTTCGTAGTTGGCAGCTGTAATATATTCTGAATGAACAGACTTTACATTTACCTTCACTTCATTCGCAGCACCGGCATGTATAAATGACTCTAAAATAGATTTATAAGAATCTTGTAATTCTACATATTTACCTACTAAGCCAATAGTTACTTCATTTTTTGGGTTCTTATGTCTTTCCAAAAACTCGTTCCAACGACCTAAGTCTGGTGCTACATTATTTGGCAATGCCAATTTCTGCAAGGTTACCGTATCCAAACCTTCTTCTTGCATTAATAATGGCACATCGTAAATAGTAGATGCATCAATACTTTGTATAACCGCTTCGCGCTTTACGTTACAGAAAAGGGCTAGTTTATCTTTTATATCGTTAGAAATCTCATGCTCTGTTCTACATACCAATATATCGGCTTTTATACCGCTTTCCATCAATGTTTTTACAGAATGTTGTGTAGGTTTAGTCTTTAATTCACCTGCAGCAGACAAATAAGGCACTAGGGTTAAATGAATAACAATAGCATTGTTATCACCAAGTTCCCAAAGAAGTTGACGAACCGCTTCTATATATGGTAACGATTCAATATCACCTACAGTACCACCAATTTCAGTAATAACGATATCATATTCACCGCTTTTACCTAAAACCTGAACACGCTCTTTTATTTCGTTTGTAATGTGAGGAACAACTTGTACGGTCTTACCTAAAAATTCTCCTCTACGTTCTTTTTCTATAACGCTTTGGTAAATTCTACCCGTAGTAACATTGTTGGCCTGAGAGGTACGAACATTTAAAAAACGCTCGTAATGACCTAAATCGAGATCTGTTTCTGCACCGTCATCAGTTACATAACATTCGCCATGCTCGTAAGGGTTTAAGGTTCCTGGATCAACATTAATGTAAGGATCCAGTTTCTGAATGGTTGTTTTGTAGCCGCGAGATTGCAGTAATTTCGCCAAAGATGCAGCAATGATGCCTTTTCCTAGTGATGAAGTAACGCCTCCCGTAACGAAGATGTATTTGGTTTGTGCCATGTATCGAATTCTATGTTACGGGACACAAAGTTACAAATTGAGGTTAGAACTTAACGGGTTTCTTTAGGAAAATGTTTTTGTATTTTTCGAATTATCGATTCTAAGCCGTTTGTTTTGATTTCTAACATAGAACGCAATAAATCTCCCAATTTACCATCAGGAAATCCTTTTTGATTAAACCATACCAAATATGGCTCTGGTAAATCGATTAGATACTTACCCTTATACTTACCAAATGGCATTCGGTAATGCGCCAATTCTATTAACTTCCCCTTATCTGGATTAATTTCCATTTTTAAATGTAAAAAAATTATCTTTAAGAATTCAACAAATCAAACAACATGAAAAGAAGAAATTTTATTGAAACCTCAGCGGCTGCCTCTGTCGGATTCTTAACTACTTCAGCAGCAACGGCAAGCGATAAAAACCTTGAAACTGATGCTAAATTAAAGTACAATATTAACCATAGTGTTTGTTATTGGTGCTATGGAAGCATCCCTTTTGAAGATTTTCTTAAAAATTTAGTAGAATTAGATATTAGATCAATTGATTTAGTAGGACCAGATGAATTTCCACTTCTTAAGAAATACAATATTCACGCTTCTATGTGCTGGGGTGCAGGTATGGGTATAGAAAAAGGTTTTAATGATATTTCTTTACACGAAGAGTTAATTGCCGATTACGAGCGCGTAATACCATTAGTGGCAGAAGCAGGTTATACTAACTTAATCTGTTTTAGCGGAAATAGAAACGGAATGAACGATTTAGTCGGATTACGAAATTGCGCCTTAGGTTTAAAAAAACTTATGCCTTTGGCTGAAAAGCACGGCGTAGTTTTACAGATGGAACTTCTTAATAGTAAGGTAAATCATAAAGATTATATGTGCGACACCTCTGAATGGGGCGTATCTCTTTGCCAAGCAATAGGTTCTGAACATTTTAAATTGCTTTATGATATTTATCACATGCAAATTATGGAAGGTGATATCATTAGAAATATTGAAGATTACCACCAGTATTACGGACACTACCATACTGGCGGAAACCCAGGTAGGCACGAGATAGATGAAACTCAAGAAATTTTCTACCCTGCAGTTATGAAGGCTATTCTAAAAACCGGATATACGGGACACGTAGCGCAAGAATTCGTACCCAGCTGGGATGATAAAATTGCTGCACTAAAACAAGGCGTTACTATTTGTGATGTGTAATTTTAACAAGAACTTTTCTTAATTCTAAAACATCAATTTGAGTGCAGTCTAAATACTCGAATCAATAAAAAAGCACTTCTTAGAGAAGTGCTTTTTTATTACCGAAAAATTTTAAGTCTTATTGTTTTAAAACATGTTCAATTTCTTTAACCCATCTTTCTTGAACGGGCAAATTTCTTGAGTAATTGGTTTCTGAATCGTACTTATTTTGAAAATCGTTCAGTTGGCGAATGGTAGCTTTATAGATATTACGAATCTCTTCTTTTACATTCTTAGTAAATTTTGTCCCTGCCAATTGCTTTCGCAATTTTCGTGCATAGAGCTCGGTAATATCAAAATGTAATTGCTCATGTAACAAGGTATCATCATTACATAGCTTAGGTTTGTACCACGACTTCGTCGGATAGAAATAGGCGAATACCTTATAATCTACCTGTAATTCGTTATTCTCGTAAAAAGTGGAAAAGCGATACGTAATACCACTTGCCGTAGTTGCCGCTGCTCTTGAAGTTATGGGAGCAGCACCTTTAAAATCACTCCAAGTAAATCTAAAATTAGGTTCCCAAGACACTACTTCTTGACTCTGAACATTAGAAATGGTCAGTAGTGCAAATAGAAATAATATTAAATGTGCCTTTTTTATAAGTCCCAATTAAAAGTGATTACTTTCTCTATATCTGGATGTAAACTATAGTGCACAGGGCAAGTATTTGCCGTATGCACTAAAATCTTTCTATTCTTATCTGAAATATCTTTTGGCAAATGAACTTCTACTTCTATTTTAGATATTCTTCTAGGTGAAGCAGCCATGTGCTTGGTAACAGATGCCGTAGTACCTTTTAAGTCTACTTCTAACCCGTTTGCCTTAATACCCATCATTGTTAACATACAACTAGCCAAACCTGTAGCAACAGTATCTGTCGGTGAAAATGCCTGACCTAAACCATTATTATCTACCGGTGCATCTGTAACGAAAGAATCATTCGATTTTAAATGAACACATTTAGTTCTTAAATCTCCGTTGTAGGTTACTTTTGATGTCATTTACTCTATTGTTTTAATTCTTAAATCATCCATCATCATAATGTACGAAGATTGATTATAATACCCTGCAACACCTTTTCTCTGGTAATTGAATTTATTACCGTTGTATTGAGTTTCACCGATAAATCTAGACACATCAATTAAACTGTTATTGTAAGCTAATTTCAACAAGAGGTCATAAGTAAGATCGAAACCTCTAACAGCATATTTATCTGGATCATCACCAAAACGTTTTCTGTAACGTTCAACAAATGAATTGTTTTTCACTGGACGATTTACCGAAGGATACGTAAACTTCAAATTCGATAAATGCGTATTTGAAATAACGTCATTTTCAAAAGCAGAATTCATATCTGTTGTAAACATGCGAACATTAACCTTGTCTTTACCTAATACAGGATCAAAAGCTGTATTATTGAATGAATTCAAAATAGATACCACACTGGCAATCAACTTATAATTATCAGATTCTACAAATACCCAATTCGAAACTTCATCTGAAAGTAGTGTTTGTAATTTATCTCTATTAATACCTATATTCTTCTCTTCTTCCTTTACTACAACTACTTTCGCCGTTGGAAATCGTTTTATAATAGCCTCTTTCTCCTTTTTATTATCCTCGTCTGCGATAATCAGAAGTGTCTCATCTTTATGGCTGGCTTCTACATAATCTAACATATGTTTCCACAATACTTCTTCTTCTGTATAAGAGAAGAAAACGTTATCTAAACTAATATCGCTCTTAGCATTTACCGGCGCCAACACTGGTACATTAAATTTAGATGCTTGCACAGCGGTTTCTTTAAGGGATGGCGCATCTAAAGGCCCGAAAACAGCACTATAATTACCTAACTGTTCCGCTTGCAGAATCTGCTTTGTTTTCGCTAAATCTAATTGATTATCAAAAGTCTTTATATCAATTGATACTCCCAATGATTTCATCGAGTCAATAGCTACCAAAGCACCCGAATACAGACCTAAGCTAACGGTCATATCTCTTCGCGCATTAATAGTTTTTTCTGAACTCTCCTTATTTTCTAAATTAACCTTATCCAACCTAAATGGTAATAAGAACAATATTTTTGGCGTAACACCAACATTTATACTATCTAATAAATTTACTTTATCTAGAACTAGAGCATTTCTCACCTCAAAATCACCAACTTTATCTTTTGGTAGTTTTAAAACCATACCTGCTTTTAGTCCGTCTTTCAAATCAGGATTCAAAGCAACCAATTCTGCCCAAGTCATTCCGAATTTTCTAGTTAATCGAAACTCATTTTGCTTTGGTTTAACCTCATAAAAAATATAGTTATCTGTATTTATTTCTCCTGTTTCAATTTTCTGTTCAGGAATACGAATAACCATACCTTCTTTTAATCCGCCACGTTCTGTAATTTCAGGATTTAAGCGAACAATCTCGTCTGACTTTACACCAAATTCTTTTTCTAAACGATAGAAATTCATTTTGGCAGGTACCGTATACGAAGTATATAATTGTGTTACCTGATTTTTAACTGTGCTACCTGCAATTTTAGGCATCAACAATTCATATCCTTCAGATAAATAATTATTAGCTGTAGATAACCCTGGGTTTAGTTCTAGCATTCTTTCAATGGTAATACCATATTTATGAGCTATACTCCACCTTGTTTCTTTTGCCGCAACAATGTACTTTTCTAAATCATCTTGATTACCAACTACTTCTTCAACTTTAGGAGCACGATACTTCGGAATACGCAAATCCATCTTCTTCTGAAGTGGTGAGGCATACAACTTCGGATTGTATTTTTTTAGCTCATCTTCAGTAATATTATACATCTGAGTAATGCCAAAAATTGTTTCCTTTTTCTTGACACGGTGCTCGGTATAACCAATAGGCTCTCTTGCCTTTACCGAATCTTGAACTACTCTATTGCTTACTTTTGTTGTTACCGTACTAGAAGTGGGTGTATTAGAAGTCGGCGCACTTGTTTGCTCAACTATCTTTTTACCAGGCACTACCAATATCGTATTCGACCTCAGTTTCTGACCTTCCTTAATTTCCTTATTATACTGTAATATACTTGCAGGTGAAACTCCGTACATTTTAGAAATGCTTTCTAAAGTTTCTCCTGATCTTACTTGATGGGTATTGAATTTTTGTGCCATTGCCGTGCAAGACACTAATAAACAAAATGACCCAATTAAGTAAATTTGATTAAACATGTATTTCATACTATTCCCATTCTATTGTTGCTGGTGGCTTTGAACTTATATCATATACGACACGATTCACCCCAGGGACTTTATTAATTATATCATTTGATGTTTTTTGTAGAAACTCATATGGCAAATTCACCCAATCGGCTGTCATACCATCTGTACTTTCTACTGCTCTAAGCGCTACACATTTTTCATACGTACGCTCATCACCCATTACACCAACACTATTTACAGGTAATAACATAGCACCTGCTTGCCATACTTTATCATAAAGATCCCATTTTTTTAATCCGTCTATAAAAATTGCATCTACTTCTTGTAAAATAGCTACTTTCTCAGGAGTGATATCTCCAAGAATACGAATTGCCAAACCAGGACCAGGAAAAGGATGTCTACCCAACAATGCCTTGTCGATACCCAAGCTAGCTCCTACTCTTCTTACCTCATCTTTAAATAACATCTTCAGCGGCTCTACCACTTTCAATTTCATATAATCTGGCAAACCACCTACATTATGGTGACTCTTTATGGTTTGTGACGGACCACCTGTTGCTGATACAGATTCGATAACATCTGGATAAATTGTACCCTGCGCCAACCATTTTGCATTTTCAACCAAATGCGATTCATCATCAAAAACTTCTATAAATACACGACCAATAGTTTTTCTTTTGGTTTCGGGATCGCTCTCACCAGCCAAATCATCCAAAAAACGTGCCGAAGCGTCTACACCCTTTACATTTAAGCCCATACCTTCGTATTGCTTCAATACATCACCAAACTCGTTCTTTCTTAAAAGACCGTTGTTTACGAATATACAATGAAGGTTTTTACCTATTGCTTTATGTAACAAAACTGCTGCTACGGTAGAATCTACTCCGCCAGATAATCCTAAAATCACCTTTTCATCACCAATTTTTTCTTTTAACTCTGCTACCGTTTTATCAACAAAAGCATCGGGAGTCCAAGTTTGTTCCATTCCGGCAATGTTAACCAAGAAGTTCTCCAAAACCTGTTTTCCATCCTTAGAATGATATACTTCTGGATGAAACTGAATTGCATAGGTCTCTTCCCCTTCAAACTTAAAAGCGGCATTTTCCACATCATGTGTACTTGCCAATAAGGTTGTATTCTCTGGCAAGTGCTTGATTGTATCTGCATGGCTCATCCATACTTGACTACCTGTATCAACTTTATCAAAAAATGGTTCGTTTTCCTTAATAAAGCTAAGATTGGCACGACCATACTCTCTTGTATTAGATTTTTCTACACTACCACCATGAAAATGCGCCAAATACTGAGCGCCATAACAAACGCCCAATAATGGTTTTTTACCGCGTATTTCAGACAGATCCGGGTGAACGGCATCTTCGCCCCTAACCGATAAAGGAGATCCAGAAAGAATCACCGCTTTATACTCAGAAAGGTCTTTTGGTAGTTTATTATAAGGTTTAATTTCGGAGAAAATATTCAGCTCACGTACGCGTCTTCCAATCAATTGGGTGTATTGTGAACCAAAATCTAGTATCAGGACTTTATTTTGCATGGGCAAAAATAGCAAATTGGCGGTTCTTGAAAAGGATCTTTTGTTATATTTAAACTCTATTTTAAATATTTTTCATGAAACACGTTAGTGCATTAATTTTTGGAGCTGCAATTGTTATCGCTGCATATTTTTTAGGCAACGCATATATACAAAGGGCGAACCCGCCACAAATGATATCCGTAACCGGTCTAGGCAATGAAAATTTCACCTCTGACCTTATTGTTTGGGAAGGTCAATTTTCTACAAACAGTACCGTATTAAAAACAGCTTTTGATCAATTAAACCGCGACAAAGAAGTTGTTCGCCAATATTTAACCTCAAAAGGTATTGATGCGAACAGTATAATTTTTAATAGTGTACAAACTACCGAAATGCGAGATAACCAATATGAAAATGGAAATTATGTTGGTAGTATTTTTAGAGGATATCAATTAATTCAAACTCTAAAAATAGAATCTGAAAACGTTGCATTGATAGAAGGTGTATCAAGAGAAATTACCGAGTTATTAAATAAAGGAGTACAATTCAACTCATCGCCACCAAGATATTACTACACCAAATTAGCCGACCTTAAAATTGAAATGATTTCGAAAGCTACCGAAGATGCTAGAATACGTGCTAAAAAAATAGCTGAAAATGCAGGTAGTAATTTAGGTGATTTGGTTTCTGCCAATATGGGTGTTTTTCAAATTACAGGGCAAAATTCTGGTGAAGATTATAGCTGGGGCGGTGCGTACAACACCTCATCTAAAAATAAAACAGCATCTATTACCATGCGCCTAGAATACAAGGTGAAGTAATAGTGTTACTTTGATCAATGTCATTTACTGATCTGGTAAAGAATATATTAAATATAAAAGCCCGGTAATCACCCCGGGCTTTTCAATCAACCAATTATCAAATCGAATACTTAAAAAATCTTTTTCATAACAATATGTATTCAAACACTAGGTCGTTACTTATCTTTTCACCTTACAATTTTTTTATAAAAAAAAGAAAGCTCAGGAACCACCCCGAGCTTTCACATAAATCAAAAACCAAATTCAAACCAAAGCTTAAAAATTGAACCTAATCAATTCTTTTTCACAGCTATTACTTATATAACAACCAGCTCATCATTTACCCTACTATAAAATTCATTTATTTTTACCTTTAGATAAATTAGCTGTATGATCAATTCATTTTTTAAAGAATTAAGTACTGAAATACACAACGGAGTAAATGAAAAAGGGCATCCGTTCAGATTCATTACCATGGCAACAGTCGGCAATGAAACTATCGCTCGTTTGCGTACTGTAGTGTTACGTGAGATTACCGAAGATTTACGCCTAACTATATATACTGATAGCCGCACACAGAAAATAAAACATATAAATGATAATAATCAGGTTAGTTTTTTATTATATCATCCTGAAAAAATGCTACAGTTAAAAGTTGAAGGTACTGCCCAAATGGTAACGGACACAGAAAGATTAAATACGACTTGGAAAACTATCCAGCCTAACAGCAGAAAAGACTACATTACCCAAACGACGCCAGGAAGCACTATTAAAAACCCAGATAATGTTGAATATATTGAAGATGAAAACTATTTCAGCATCATTGATATTAGACCTAAAAAGATTGAATATTTAAAACTTAAGCGACCTAATCATATTAGAGCCGTTTTTGTAAAAACCAATGATAAATGGAATGGGGAATTTCTTGTTCCTTAATTGATATAGAAATAAAGATTTTCCATATCCTTTCCAAAAACAATTAGACTATCTACAGGTGTGGTCTGTTTTACTTCGGGTGGGTTAATCGTTATTTCAACTTCCTTTTTATGTTTGAATTCTAAAGTTTTCAAGGAATAATCATCTGCAGAAATTATTGTTCGATCAGGATGTAACAATCGCACATTACCTGCATAGGTTACATTAGGAAGCACCCATTGATATTCATCATAATTCTTGCTTAACTTATTGGCAATAGGCTCAAAACCAAAATGAACAGATGAAGGTATATTCAATATTTTTTCTACTGGTGTTCTTACTGTTTGTATAAAAATTACAGCTATAAAAATCCTGAATCCAAATGAAACTAATTTCGTACTATTCTTAAAACTTATTGTCTCTATTAACAATACTATAAAAGGAATAAAAAGTGGTAATAACCATCTTGTTTCTACTTTCTGACTTTGAAAAACAAGAAAAAACAAGCCCAACACCAGTAACTGCGCCAAGAACATTTTTGAAAACCAGTTTAAATTTTGCTTATTTAAAGTTATCAATTTTGAGAAGTACCCGATACCAATTACCAATAGCAAAGGGAATGATAGCGCAAATAATCCTTTTACATAAATTAGAATCGGCATAAATGAAAATCCCGATTCAACTTCTTCTATTCCAATTTTCTCTTCAATACTAGAAGCTAAAAAAGTTTGAAATCCGTCAGGACCCAATAACCAATAGGCATGTGGCGCTACTAACAAACAAGAAAACAAAATAGTGAACAGCATTTTCGGGTTAAATACTATAGCTCTCAAATCTTTATCCCATAAAGAACCTAAGGCGAAGGTTACCAGAAAAAATGCATAATTGTATTTAGATAATAAACCTACACCCACGACAAAACCGAGTAATAGATAATTTAAAATCGATTTTCGTTGCATCAATAACTGTATACAATAGTAAGACGCTACTACACTTAAACACAATAGACTGGTATGTGAAAGCCTTCGGAACGTAAAGTCGATATATACAGGTATGAAAACCAATGCCAAAATTGCCAATTTAGATGTATCAAAATCTTTAATTCTTAGCTTAGAATATCGATACAACATAAGTAATGTGCCGGCAAACAAAATCCCCCTAAGAATGGAAAATGATATTTTACCTACACCAAATATGGTATTGAAACCATACTGCAACCATGTATAAAGTGGTGGTTGATCATCATAACCCCAACGAAACCATTGCGAGTAATATGCCTGTTCAGCGTCTTCTAGCTCTAAGGCACTTTTAAAAAATGTAATGAAGGTTATGGCTAAAAATGATAAAAAAGCAAGTATGGTTATCATATTTAGAGATTTGTACTTGCCCATAATTTATTTTTGGGTAATAACCGTAAAACTTAAATCTAATGGATTTAAAGCTTCAAATAACATAGGCACTAAGTCTTCGCCATACGCTAAATAAAACTCAGAAAAATTTAACTGACGTTCTTGAAGTGACTGGTTTGGAAAAATTTCATTCTGCAGCTCTGTCATTCGAACTACGTGATCTTTCAATTTTCTTTTCTGCGCTTGCAACAATCTCTTTTCTAAAGCATCTAAGCCTTTTTTCTGCTTTACTTCTTGTGCTTTTACAGCACCTAGAAAAGATTTGTCGGTCTTTTCTGTTAGTACGTACAAATCTTTAAACTGCTCTTCTAGCAATTTCTTTTGTGGAGAAAAATCGATATCGATATTAGAAATTTCTCGAATCTTTTTATTGATAAGGCTATTCTGCTTTAAAAATATATCTGACTTAGAAATATTCATTCGCTCTAGCTTTTCGGCTTGTTTCTCGGTAATGATCAAAGCTGAATTTCTAACTAATAGAATAGGAAAAGGAACATTCATAGCTTCAAAAGCTGCCTTTAATTCTAACCAATACGCAATTTCTCCGCCTCCGCCTATGTAGCATAAGTTTGGTAATATTACTTCTTGATATAATGGTCTTGCAATTACATTAGGCGAAAACCGCTCTGGGTGAGCATTCATCTCTTCTATCAACTCTTCTTTAGTGAAAGAAATAGTTGTTTCATTTATTAAATACTTCTCTTTACTTTCTATAATTCTTTCGCGAATACCGTCTTTCAAATAGAAATAATTGATTTCACGCGGATTTACTTGTACCGGATAATCAGATGAAATATTTTCAATTTCTTTGATGGTTTCTAAAACTTTCTCGAACGCAGTTTGCTCAAAAATATCTTTCTTTATGTACGGCACTAGGGTCTTTTTTAAGTCGATATCATCACCGTCTACGATAACTAATCCGTAGTCCTTAAAAATTTCGTTTGCCAAAAACCGGGTTGCATCTGTTAAGTTATCATGTTTTAGATATGCGTTTTCAAACAACTCTTTTAGCTTCTTAGCATTGTTACTATCGCCAATGGTTTTTGAATATAGTGTAAAAACTTCTTCCAATCCTTCGGTAGGCAAATGCCCAACGGCACCAGACGCTTCTTTATTCCATTGAAATTTTAATCCCTTGAAATTAAAATAATTGATTTCGTCAAAATCGTGATCTTCTGTAGCCATCCAATATATAGGCACAAAATTACTATTTGGAAACTCTTTCTTTAACTGCTTCGTTAAATTGATGGTAGATATAATCTTGTATAAAAAATACAACGGACCAGTAAAAAGATTTAACTGATGCCCCGTAACTATAGTAAACGTGTGTTTTTCTTTTAAAAGTTCAATATTAGCCGCTGTACCTTTAGAAGTATCTGTGCTTTTATATTGATTCTGCATTGAAGAATACAGCACATTCCGTTGAGCTTGGGTAAAATACCTCCCTTTCTCTTCAATTTGTCCTTTAAATCCGTCAACATCGGGAAACCGATTGTATAATGGTTTTAATTTGGTGTCAGTAGCGACGTAATCGCAAATTAATTTCGAAAAATAGCCCGTTTTTTCTAAGGGCAAACAATCAATATCCATATAAAAAGTAAATACTTGGTAAATATAAAACCCTTTCGTTTTACATTTCCTAAATATAAGTTAATTACCGCTAGTATTAAATACCCGATTACTCGTCAAAATACAAGCTAAATCAACTACATTTTGCATTTATTTTAATAGATTTGACTGACTCTCAACACAAATAACTATATGAAACTAATTTTACGCTACGCATTACTTTTTATTCCACTTTTAAGTTTAGCTCAACTAAAATCTCCATCAGAATTTTTAGGTTATGACTTAGGCACACAATTTACAAGACACCATGAAGTTGTTGATTACTATCAATATTTAGCAGAGGCTGAACCGCAACGCATGACGCTTATTGAATATGGTAAAACCAATGAACGCAGACCGCTAATATTGGCAACCATTTCTACAAAAGAAAATATGCAAAATCTTGATAATATAAGAGAAGAGCATATGAAAGCCTTAAATGGCGAAGGCGCACCAGACAAAGCTATTGTATGGCTTAGCTACAATGTTCATGGTAATGAAAGTGTTAGTACCGAAGCCTCTATGCAAACCATTTATGATCTATTTACTAGCAAAAGTAGTTATCTAGAAAACACAGTCGTATTAATCGACCCTTGTATTAACCCAGATGGTAGAGATCGTTATGTAAACTGGTACAACCAATTTAAAAACTCACCAAATCAAGTTGACCCAAATAGCAAAGAGCACCATGAAAATTGGTGGAGCGGTCGTAGTAACCACTATATGTTTGATTTAAATAGAGATTGGGCTTGGCTTACACAATTAGAAAGTCAGCAACGTTTAAAGCAGTTTAATAAATGGTTGCCTCACGTGCATGTAGATTTTCATGAGCAAGGTGTCAACAACCCTTATTATTTTGCACCAGCTGCCGAACCTTTTCATGAAGTAATTACAGATTTTCAAAGAGAATTTCAAGAAACTATTGGTAAAAACCATGCTAAGTATTTTGATGAGAATGGATGGTTTTATTTTACAAAAGAAGTATTCGACTTACTATACCCAAGTTATGGTGACACCTACCCTACTTATAATGGTGGTATTGGTATGACTTATGAACAAGGGGGCGGAGGTCGTGGTGGTCTTGGTATTACTACCAGTATTGGAGATACGCTTACCTTAAAAGATAGAATTTCTCATCATCTAACTACTGGTTTGTCTACCGTAGAAGTGGCTTCAAAAAATGTATCTAAATTAAATGACGAGTTTAAGAAGTTTTACCTGAATAAAAATTTCAAATACAAAAGTTATGTATTGAATGGTAACCCAGATAAATTAGAAGTTTTAGCAAGTTTATTAGACAAGCATGAAATAAAATACCAAGCCGGTACCAATAGTACGGTTAAAGGTTACAGGTATGCAACTGGCAAAACAGGATCATTAAAAAGTACCGACCAAAGTTTGGTGATTTCATCAAATCAGCCAAAAAGTACTTTGGTAAAAGTACTTTTCGAACCTATGGCTAAACTAAGTGATTCTGTTACTTATGATATTACTGCATGGTCTTTACCCTATGCTTACGGATTAGATGCTATCGCGAGTGAAAGCAATTATAGTGGTTCTTCTGCTGCACCTAAAAAGCCAGAGCTTAAAAATGTAGATGCAAACAAATATGCTTATTTGGCGGACTGGAATAGCATGAAAGATGCTCAATTTTTGGCTGAATTATTACGTAATAAAGTACGTGTGCGTTATGCACACAAACCATTTACATTAGATGGTATTTCTCATGAACGTGGTACATTGATCATTACTAAAAGTGATAATAAACAGTTGAAGAATTTTAATGAAATTTTGACTACTGCATCTGCCAACCATTCTAAAGAATTAATTTCTACCAGTACTGGCTTCGTAGAAAGCGGTAAAGATTTTGGTTCAGGTTATGTTGATGTGATTCAGAATTTGAATATTGCAGTACTTTCTGGCAAGCCTACTTCTACCCTACGCTTTGGAGAAATATGGAACTTTTTTGAACAACAATTAAACTACCCTATTTCTGTATTGGATGAGGATTACTTTGGTCATGTTGAACTTGCCAAATATGATATTTTAATATTACCTGACGGTCGTAGTTATAACAGTTTCTTAAGCAAATACAATAAAGAAAAAATTAAAGATTGGGTAAAACATGGTGGTAAATTAATTGCTATGGGTGGTGCAATTGATGGTATTACAGCCTCGGATAAAGATTTTAAACTATCTGAAAAAGAAATACCAAAAGACTCTTCTACTACTATTGAATCTTTTGAAATTTCTGAAAGAGAGCAGATTAAATCAGCAATTACAGGAGCTATTTTTAAAGCAACGGTTGATAATACAAACCCTTTAGCATATGGGTATGACGACACATATTTCACCCTTAAACTAGGAGCCCGTTCTTATAATTATTTAGAAAACGGTAGCGCTGTTTATTTAAGTGAAGGGGCTAATGAACCTGTATCTGGATTCGCAGGTAGCGAGGCAAAGAAAAAAATTGCCGAAACCTTAATTTTTGGAACAGAAGATATGGGTCGCGGACAAGTAATATACATGGTAGACAATCCGCTTTTTAGAGGTTTTTGGGAAAATGGAAAACTATTTTTCGCTAACGCTTTATTTATGGTTAACTAGAAAACAGTATGAAAGAATATAAAGTTGAAACCCTGATATTTCGTTCTAAATTAACTTTTGATAGAAATTATTTAGCAAATTCATCAAATAAAGCAATTCAAGAAAAACTAGACGAGTATGCAAAAAATGGTTGGCGCTTAGTTTCTACCAATACTACAGAATATAGTATGGATATGTATGTTTATTTATATTTTGAAAAATAAATAAACTCGGGACAAAACCCTTAGGCATTAAATTAAAAGTTTAATTGAGATTTAGACGCAAGCTTCTGAACATTTAAATCTCGCTTCTCTAGTAAAATCATATTATTTAGATATCCCTGAAACAATTAAATTCGTTTCAGGGATATTTTATTTCATAGCTACACCAATCTTTCCCCAACATATTTAGATCTTTTACGTTTAAATTAGAAGACCCTAACCTTTTAGGTTAAAAACCACCACCAATGCCAAACAATCAAGATCAAATAAATAACCTTATGCAAAAGTTAGAACTGCTTTTAAAAAAGCAGCAAGACTTTAATATTGAGGTAAATGAAATTCGCAGAGATATTCAAATTCTTAGAAATACTCAGGCAATAAAATTCAACGAAGAAACTACCGAACAAACAACTAAATCTCAAGAAGTAAGTATTGAAAAAGAGGCTGTAATAATTGATAAAGCAGTTGAAATTGAAACTCCTACTCCTATAGAACTTACTTCTGTACAAGAAGAACCTAAAAAGGTTTTTGAAAAGAAAATAAAATTACCAAAGGGTAAATCTAATCTTGAAAAATTTATTGGTGAAAATCTGATTAATAAAATAGGTATACTTATTACCGTAATTGGTGTTGGAATTGGTGCAAAGTATTCTATCGAAAATAACTTAATTAGTCCGCTAACCAGAATTATACTTGGGTATTTGGTAGGTATAGGCTTATTAGGATTCGGATTTAAGTTAAAAGCAAAATACGTAAGCTACAGTGCTGTTCTAGTAAGTGGTGCTTTGGCTATTCTCTATTTCTTGACCTATATCGCTTACGACCTTTATGGGTTATTTCCGCAGATGGTAGCATTTGGTATTATGCTGTTATTTACCGTTTTTGGGGTTGTAGCCGCACTAAGTTACAACAAGCAAATTATTGCTCACATTGGTCTAGTAGGGGCTTACGCCGTACCTTTCCTCTTAAGTAATGATTCCGGCAATGTTACTGCTCTATTTAGTTATATCGCCTTAATTAATATCGGTCTCTTAGTTATTTCGTTTAAAAAGTATTGGAAAGCACTTTATTACGTAGCCTTTACATTCACCTGGCTTATTTATGGTACTTGGTACGCGCTATCAAGTTACGATGAAGATTTCACTATTGGTTTTGGCTTTTTAGCGTTATTCTTCACATTGTTTTACACTACATTTTTAGCGTTTAAATTGATAAAATCCGAAAAATTTCAAGTTGCTGATATTATTTTGATCATGCTGAATTCGTTCATATTTTACGGCTTTGGTATTGCATGGCTCTATGATTATGAAGGTGGAGAATATTATTTAGGTTTATTCACCCTATTGAATGCAATTATTCATTTTGTGATAACGGTAATTATCTTCAAAAGAAAATTAGCCGATCGAAAACTATTCTTCTTAACCTCTGGGTTTGTACTTACGTTTATTACCATAGCGGTACCTGTTCAATTAGATGGCAATTGGGTAACGTTATTTTGGGCATTTGAAGCCGCACTATTATTTTGGATCGGGCGCACCAAAAAAGTCAAATTCTATGAATACCTTTCCTATATTTTGGTTGCTCTAGCATTCTTAAGCTTAACAATGGACTGGGCAGAAAGGTACTCGTATATGAATACCACAGACGAATGGAGTCTTATATTAAACACTACGTTTTTGACTTCGATACTTTGCGTTGCTGTCTTCGGATTCATGAATTGGATTCAAACAAAATTCAGCACTGAAAAACCTTCAATAGTTCAACAGATAATGACATTTGGTATTCCTGCTTTATTAGTAAGCACTCTCTACTTTGCCTTCTATCTTGAAATTGAACAGTATTGGAACAATGCCTTTCAGTTATCTAAAATAGAAATATCAAGTACCCCTGGCGCTTACCCTGAATATAATTACAACCTTAATGATCTTGAAGAGATTTGGTTAATTCTATATACCATGTTTTTTATTAGTGTTTTAAGTTTCGTAAATATTATTAAAATTAAAAACAAGATATTAGGAATTGTGGCCTTAGGCTCCGCGCTTTTAATAACTTTAATATTCCTTACTATCGGACTTTACACCTTAAGCGAGCTTCGTGAAAATTACCTTACTCAACAGCTGACAGAATTTTATAATGTAGGAGCTTATAATATTTACATGCGTTATATTTCATTTGCATTTCTTACATTCCTTCTATTCGCCATTTACAAATTAGCACAACAAGAGTATCTAAAATTCAATTATAAAATTCCGTTTGAAATTCTAATGCATACCACAATTATATGGGTGACAAGTAGCGAATTGTTAAATTGGATGGATATATCTGGATCTGAACAATCTTATAAACTAGGGCTTAGTATTCTTTGGGGTATATATGCGCTATTACTGATCGCTTTAGGTATTTGGAAAAAGAAAAAATACCTGCGAATTGGTGCTATAATACTATTTTCAATTACGTTAATTAAGTTGTTCTTTTATGATATTTCATCATTAAATACTATTTCTAAGACAATCGTATTTGTATCATTGGGTATCTTATTATTGATTATTTCATTTCTTTACAACAAATACAAATACATTATTTCAGATGAGACTGAACAATAGCTTTTTAACAATACTTGCCTTTTTAACGATTTCAGTTTGTTTTGGACAGATGGATTCCTATTCTAAAAAAATAGCGCTCAAAGGTATCGACAGTCAATGGCATACTATTGAAGTACCAAACAACGTATTTGAAGATGTAAATACCAACATGAGCGATATTCGCGTTTATGGGGTTACCGCTACCGATACTATTGAAGCGCCATACCTGCATAAAGTTTCAAAAGCTGAAAATTCGAATTCAGAGATATCTTTCAACCTAATAAATAGCGTTAATAATTCTAAAGGTTATTTTTATACTTATGAGCTACCCCAAAAAGAAACTATTAATGAGATTCTACTAAACATAGAAGATCCTAATTTTAATTGGGAAATTACACTTGAAGGTAGTCAACATCAGAAACAATGGTTTACTATTCTAGAAGACTATCGTATTTTATCTATCAACAATGACCAGACAAATTATTCGTTTACTACATTAAAGTTTCCAGATGCTAGCTTTAGATATTACAGAGTATTAATAAAGAGTAAAGAAAAGCCGAATCTAACATCTGTACATATTACTAAAAAGGCTAAAAAGGCAGCAACTTATCGCAATTATGAGGTTAGTGATTTCCAAATTTCTAAAGAAGACAAAAAAACGATTATAGACATTGATTTAAAAAACCGTGTACCCCTTAACTTACTAGAGTTTACGGTCGATGATAAAATCGATTACTACAGGTCAATTTCCATTCAGTATTTGGTTGATAGCGTAAAGACTGAAAAAGGATATTATCACAATTACAGACCTTTAGCTACAAAAACCCTTTCTTCAATGGAAGATAACAGCTTTCAATTACCTGGTACATTAGCACAAAAACTCCGAGTTATTATTTTAAACAATGATAATCAACCTTTAAAAATATCTGCTGTAAATCTTAAAGGGTATGTGCATACATTGACCACTCGTTTTACAGAACCAGCTACCTATTTTTTAGTTTACGGCAAGCCGAATGATAATTTCCCCAATTATGATATATCAAAAACTACGATTTCTTTACCTGAGAATATTACAAAACTAGATTTTGGTAGCGTAGTAGAATTTCCTAAACCAGAAATTGAAACAACCAATCCTCTTTTCGAAAATAAGTGGTGGTTGTGGGTTATTATTGGCGTAGTAATCGCATTGCTAGGATATTTCACCATTGGTATGATGAAGAAGGAGCTTTAGTTGTTTTTATCAAGCGATGTACTTTCTAAAGTGGACACAACTGATTCCTAAAATCAAGTATCAACAAGTTACTCAACTAAGTTCAAACATATCTCTCTGATCTGGGAATCAACAACTAAACCATTGTTATATAAATTATAATATGATGTAAAGGTCGTTGATCTAATTTAACACACAAATTGGTAAAACCTTCATAAAATTTCATCGTAAGTAGTGTGATGAAAAATTACATTCTATTACTATACCTACTTCCAACGGTTCTTTTAAGTCAAAAAATAGACCATCTTGCCTCCTTTAGAGATATGGGTAGTGAAAGCTATTTCCGATTTAATTATGACAATGATTTCTTCGCTGCATCAGATAAAAATTACACCCAAGGCTATAGTTTTGAGTATGCGAATCGAAGCTTAAAGAAAAATCCAATGAACTATCTTTTCATCAATCCAAAAGCTAAGTACTTCACTTACGGATTGGCATTAGAGCATATTGGCTATACGCCTAGCGATTTTGTTAGTCCCGATATTCAAATTGATGATAGACCCTTTGCTGCTGCTATATACATTAAGAGTTTTGTAATTGCAACAGACACCGTTTCTAAATCAAGATTATCTCAATCATTAAGTCTGGGGATTATTGGTCCCGGTGCATTTGGCAGAGAAATGCAAACAGCAATTCATAAACTTATCGAAAACAAATCTCCAGGTGGATGGGACAATCAAATTCAGAACGATTTAGTGTTGAACTATAAAATTGGCTATGAGAAACAAATTTTAAATTATAAAAATTTAGGAACTATACAAGCAATAACTTCGCTACAACTAGGGACCTTATTTACAAATGCATCGGTCGGATTTAATTCTACTGTCGGACTAATAGATCATCCGTTTTCTAGAAATGGTACACATTCGAAGATTAAATTTTACACTTTTGCACAGCCCACAGTTAATATAGTTGGTTTTGATGCCACCTTGCAAGGCGGCATTTTTACAAATGACAATCCTTATACAATTTCTTCAAAAAATATAGAAAGGTAAACCGCACAAATCGACTACGGACTCATACTCAAATACAGAAAACTGTATTTAGAATATACCCGAACAACGATTACCAAAGAATTCACCTCTGGTAATTCTGCCAATTGGGGCGGTTTTAAAGCAGGATTTCTATTTAATTAGATGATAACAACAGGTTCACCGTAAAGGTCAAAGTCCGCCGCTTCTGTAATCTTAATATTTACAAACTCACCTTGCTTCACATAATGCTTAGCTGCATCTATTAAAACCTCGTTATCAACATCGGGAGAATCAAATTCTGTTCTTCCAATAAAGTAGTTACCTTCTTTACGATCTATAATACAACGAAAAGTCTCCCCTACTTTCTTCTGGTTCAATTCCCAAGAAATTTGAGATTGAATTTCCATGATGATGTTAGCACGCTCTTGTTTAACTTCTTCTGGCACATCGTCTTCTAATGAAAATGCATGTGTGTTTTCTTCATGACTATACGTAAAGCAACCTAAACGCTCAAAACGCATGGCAACTACCCAGTTTTTAAGAATCTCAAAATCTTCTTCAGTTTCACCAGGGTAACCAACAATCAAAGTGGTTCTAATGGTCATTTCTGGTACTGCAGCTCTAAACTCCTTTAACAACTTGGTTGTTTTAGCTTCTGTGGTACCACGACGCATACTTTTAAGAATACGGTCAGATATGTGTTGTAATGGAATATCTAAATAGTTACAAACCTTTGGTTCTCTATTCATTACATCTAACACATCCATCGGAAAACCTGCAGGAAATGCATAATGTAAACGTATCCACTCAATACCTTCTACCTTTACCAAAGCTTCTAAAAGCTCGGCAAGATTTCTTTTCTTATAAAGATCCAACCCATAATACGTAAGATCTTGGGCAATCAATATTAATTCTTTCACTCCTTTGGCAGCTAACTTTTCAGCTTCGGTTACCAAATCTTCAATCGGTGTACTCTTGTGCTTACCACGCATTAGAGGAATTGCACAGAACGAACAAGGTCTATCACAACCTTCAGCGATTTTTAAATACGCATAGTTCTTTGGTGTTGTCGTTAAACGCTCACCAATTAACTCGTGTTTATAATCTGCCCCTAGTGCTTTCAATAAACCTGGCAACTCACTGGTACCAAAGTATTCGTCCACATTAGGAATCTCTTTCTGTAAATCTGGCTTGTAACGCTCACTTAAGCAACCAGTAACAAAAACTTTATCTACCGTACCATCTTCTTTCTTTTGAACATATTCTAAAATGGTATTAACACTTTCTTCTTTTGCATTAGCAATAAAGCCACAGGTGTTAATTACAACAATGTTTCCTTCTTCTTCATGTACAACTTCTTTGTCGTTAGCCTTTAGCTGACCCATGAGTACTTCAGAATCATATACATTCTTTGAACAACCTAGAGTTACTACGTTGATTTTGTTCTTCTTAAGGGTTTTTGTCCTCATAATTTAAATTGGGGTGCAAAAATACGATTTGGGTACTTAAAAACGTTAGATATGGACAAATTTACTTGTAATCTTTATTTGATTGCAGTTTATCAATACCCAAATCTTAAATTAACCATGAAATTCTCCCAATATTTCAGGCTATTTGCCCTATCATTAATTGTAGCTTCATGCTCCAGTGATTCTGAACCTACCTCAGAAACTGGCAAAAGTGGCGTACCACCCGAGGTGGCACCAATACCTACAGAAACTTATTTTCCTCCAATTTCAAGATCTAACGAGTGGGAAACCATATCTATGGAAACCTTAGGATGGAACGAAGACCAGGTAAGCAACTTATATTTCTTTTTAGAAAATAATAACACCGACGCTTTTATTATTCTGAAGGATGGCAGAATAGTAATCGAAAAATACTTTGGCGATTTTAAGTCTGATGATAATCATGCATGGAATTCAGCCGGAAAAAATTTAACGGCAATGCTTACAGGTATTGCTCAAGAAGAGGAATATCTCAAAATTACAGATTCTACGTCTACTTATTTAGGTGAGGGCTGGTCAAGCATGCCTCTAGAACAAGAACTGAATATTACCATAAAAAATCAATTGACGATGACTACTGGTCTAGATTATACGGTGGATGATATTTTTTGCACTGATTTAGAATGTCTATCATATTTGAATGATCCTAGTACTTTTTGGTATTATCATAATGCACCTTATACGTTATTAGATGATGTCATTGCCAACGCGACCGACACGGATTTTAATTCTTATTTTTCTAAAAAGATCAAAGAACCAATTGGCATGCAAGGCTTATTTATTAAAGTAGGCTATAATAATGTATTCTTTAGTTCTGCAAGAAGTATGGCTCGTTTCGGAATTTTAAACTTAAATCAAGGTAATTGGGACGGAACCTTGATTCTATCTGACCAGAGTTACTTTAACGCCATGATAAATAGCTCTCAAGATTTAAATCTTTCTTACGGATACCTGTATTGGTTAAATGGTAAAAGTAGTTTTAGACTACCGAGTACCGTTGAAGAGTTTACCGGCAGCTTAATACCCAATGCACCTGCAGATATGTATGCAGGCTTAGGGTTAAATGACCAAAAACTATATATGGTGCCAAGCTTAGATTTGGTAGTTGTACGATTAGGTGGTGCCAGTAACGAAGAACTTTTAGGTCCTTCTAATTTCGATAATGAAATATGGGAGCTAATCAATGCTATAATCGAATAGTTTTTCTATCTAATTAAACACATCTTATATTCGTAGTCTACACTTAGCAAATAAGTATTCTTACTTTTGTATAAAATTTTAAAATGGATTTTAGAAGTATTGCAGAAAAAAGATACACTACCCAAAAATATGATGTTTCTAGAAAAATCTCAAATTCAGAAATTGAAGATTTAAAACACATTTTAAAATTAAGTCCGTCTTCTATTAATAGCCAACCCTGGTTATTCACATTCGTTTCTAATGAACAGGTAAAAAATGACTTAGCTGATGCTTCATATTCTAATGCCCCTAAAATAAAAAATGCCAGTCATTTGGTCGTTTTTAGCGTAATGGATAACCTTGAAGAGTTTGAAAAACGTGTTGAAGAAAATTTACTTGAAAACTCTATTAAGTTTTATAAACAATACATAAAAACGCAATCAAAAGAGAAAACGGTTAACTGGTTATCTCATCAAGTTTATATTACGTTAGGATTCTTTTTGGCCGCATGTGCGTCTATGGAAATAGACTCCACTCCTATGGAAGGTATTGACGTTGCAAAATATAAGAACATACTTAATATTAAAGATCACAAGGTTTTATTTTCAGTAGCAATAGGCTACCGTGATGAACATGATAACACACAACCGAATTTAATAGGTAAATCTAGATTGGCTGAAGATACCGTGATTCAATCAATTGATTAGTCTAAGGTTTTAAACTTTTTTCATCAATTCAAATACCGTAATTTCTGGTCTTACATTAAAACGAACTTGACGCAAACAACCCAATGCACTATTAATATACAAGGTTCTTCCGTCTTTTAAATCTTTTATACCAGCATCGTAATTTTTATTTTTTACCGGTAATATTAATGCAGGTAGAAAAGGTGGTTTTACTTGCCCGCCATGTGTATGACCAGAAAGTATCCAACCATTAAAATTATTCCAAACAGGAAGATCACATACATCCGGATTGTGACATAGGGTAATATTTGCTTTCTCAGGATTATATTTTGCTGTAGCTTTTTCAGGATAAAAATTACTTCCCCAAAAATCATCCATCCCCAAAAAATTGAGTCCGTTTATTTCTATTGCATCATTACGCAACATGGTTACCCCTACATCTTCTAAACTCTTCGTGATTTTTTGCGCGACATCATCTTCTACAAAATCGATTCCGTAGTCGTGATTACCCAATATACCAATGGTACCCAAAGCACCTTTAACCACAGATTTCAATACCTCTTGCAACTGGTTTAGTTGTTCATTGTCTTCATAGGTTACGTAGTCACCGGTATACACCACAAAATCAGGATTTAATTCTTGGGCTTCTTTAAATGAATCTATGATGTATTGATAATCAAAAGAATTGCCAATATGCACATCACTTATTTGCATTACCGTTTTACCGACGAGTGAATCTGGTAAATTCTTTAAAGGCATTTTCAAATACACAAACTGCATCCAAAAAGGTTCTATTTGCCAACTGTACAATCCTGTTACCAAACCTAACCCAGCTACCCACTGAAAAGTCTTTTTGACAAAGCTCCTTCTTTTCATTTTAAGTAATTAAATTTAGTTTTGGTAGTCTTTAGGCGTCACGCGTTTATGAAAATTATCTTCATATGATTTTCCCAGCCTTAACAGATGCGCTTCTGAAAACTGTTTTCCAATAAAGGTTAAGCTTATTGGCTCACCAGACACTTTATACCCCATAGGTATTGTCAAAGCAGGGTATTTGGCAACTGCCGCATAACCTGCGTGGTAATTATTAATAGATAAAACAGCATCTAGCTTGTACTTATCCATCGCTGTATCGAAGAAAGTTCGTCCATTTTTTTCAAGATTAGATTTTATTTCTTCCAACTTGGCAGTTGTGGTAGTATCTGATAATATACCTTCAAATAGTGCTTGCCCGTACGGAATTCTAATCAACGAATCTGCATTATTAAATGTCACCGCATCTGCAATTGAAGTAATTTTCACCAAATCAGGCTTGGTTTTTTCTTTTAGATACGACTTTAAATCATTTCGCATATCAATATTGAGGATACTCAAAAAACCGTTCATATCAACTTCTGGTGGTGTAAACTCAATTATTGTTGCGCCAGCTTCTTTTAAATCTTCAACGGTATGTTTATAAATACTGTCGGTCTCCATCAGATCTTTGATAGCACCCAATCTCATTTCTGAAAAAGGTATTGGATGTAAGCCTGCAGATAAAACTCCCAAAAAATTATCTTCAACAGATGCAGGGTCTGACTCATCATAACCAAACATGGCAGAAAGCAAAATAGCATTGTCCTTCACATTTTTAGTCATGGGTCCTGGAGTATCCAATGTACTTGAAATAGGTACGATGCCTGACCTACTCAATAAACCTATGGTCGGTTTTAAACCTACCACAGAATTCAGACTACTAGGTGACAAAATAGAACCAGAAGTTTCTGTACCTACTGCAGCAACAGCATAATTTGCAGCTACCGCCGTACCACTACCAGAACTTGAACCGCCTGTTTCAAAGACTCTTCTCCCGTAAGGATTCAGAGTTTGACCACCATAGGCACTATACCCTACCGGGCAACCTGAACATAAAAAATACGCCCATTCACTTAAATTAACTTTACCTAAAATTAAAGCTCCGTTCTTTTTTAATTGCTGAACGATAAACGAATCGTCAACTTTATTATCCATTAGCGCAATTGAACCTGCAGTAGTTTTCATGCCCATGGCATTAATGTTGTCTTTCAACAAAATAGGCATACCATAAATTGGATGTTGCGTTTGAGCCGCTATTCCCTTTTCATTTTCCCTATCTAATTCTCGCGCTTGCTCAACCACATCTTTATTAAGGGCTATTATGGTATTTAAAGTTGTCTCATTATTCAACTCATACTTATAAATGCGGTATAAATAAAACAATACCAGATTTTCATATGTTAGCCTACCTTCTTTGATATGATTTCGAATAACAAAAATATCTTGCTCCAAAATCATAGGAAGCATCTCTTTATATGTCGGATCTGTTAGATTAGAAACTTCTTCATACAAGGGCATAAAGACTTCATTCTTATCTAACACTTTAGATTGAATCAACTTGTATTGCATGCGACCTTTTTCGTGATCTGCATTTTCAGCAACTTCTATAGAATCGTTATACGGTGTCCAAAGAATTACTTCCTCTTTCTTAGCTTCTTGCTCTTTTTTACAAGCACTCAACAAAATAATGACTAATAATAAAACATGCTTTTTCATACTTTTATTTATATGTTGATTGAAGAGTTTTCCACCTGCGGATATCATTTTGGTTTAAGCGTACAAATTCATCCTTACCTTCCTTTTCGGCTAATTCAATGGATATTATAGATGCTTTTATTGCTGCTTCATATTTATTTAAATCTGCCAAAATCAAAGATCGTACTCTATAAAAGTAATAGGTATCTCCACCCATGCTAATAGCACTATCAATATAACCGAGGGCTTCTTTAGGTTTTAATCCTTGCTCTTGATAATAACGTGCTATTTGGTAATAGGTTTGTGCAGTTGGAGTATTTAATAATTGAGCATTAATCTGCTCTTGAAAAATAGATTTCGTATCAAATTGAATGGGGATTGATATTTCTGTATTTCCCCAATTCCAATTCATAATAGCTCCGTTGTGATCAATATCATCAAACGAAATTAGAAAAGTCTCTTGAAAATCTTGTTTTTGAATTGGTTTAACGTGAATACGTAATGCATCTTCTTCTGTATTATACTTTGCCCTGCCATCTCCCCAATGTGTAGTATTGTTATGAAAAACTATTTGCCATTCTTCTTCCTCAGGAAAAGCATACAAAGCATAAGTACCTTTAACGAGCTTTTGACCCTCAACAACAACATCTGTGCTGAAAATGATTTTGGTAGATTCATTAGCCCCTACTCGCCAAATACGACCATAAGGTACTAAACCACATTCACCATTTGATCCATTGCCAAACAAAACTCGACCCTTAGCAGATGGTCTTGAATATTCTATAGTAATTTTTAAGAGCCCTACTTCTTGCTCAATCTTAGAAAACGGACTAGCTTTTGGGTGGTTCATTTGCCCCCAACTCAGATTACATAATAAAAGAGGAAGTATGAACCAGCCGTATCTCAATTTTAAATTTTAAAGAATGAATCTACAAACTCGTGCTTATTGAATGCCTGTAAATCTTCGATACCTTCACCTACACCAATATACTTCACTGGAATTTTGAATTGATCAGAAATTCCGATAACAACACCACCTTTTGCCGTTCCATCTAATTTGGTGATAGCTAAGGCAGTTACTTCCGTAGCTTTTGTAAACTGTTTTGCCTGTTCAAATGCATTTTGCCCAGTAGAACCATCTAACACCAATAATACTTCATGCGGCGTATCTTCAACTACCTTCTGCATTACACGTTTAACCTTGGTCAACTCATTCATTAGGTTCACCTTATTATGCAAACGCCCAGCCGTATCTATAATAACTACATCGGCATCTTGGGTAACGGCAGAACTCAAAGTGTCAAAGGCAACAGAAGCAGGATCACTACCCATTTGTTGTTTTACTATAGGCACATCCACACGATCAGCCCATACTTGTAATTGATCTATTGCAGCCGCTCTAAATGTATCGGCTGCACCAAGAACTACTTTTAAACCTTGATTTTTAAAACGATAAGCCAACTTCCCAATAGTTGTTGTCTTACCAACACCATTTACACCAACGACCATTATTACGTATGGCTTTTTATCTTCTGGTATTTGAATATCGCCAGTGTCACTATCGTTAGTCTCTGAAAGTAGACCAGCTATTTCAGCTCTTAAAATAGTATTAAGCTCATCGGTACCAACATACTTATCGCGAGCAACCCTTGCCTCTATTCTTTGTATAATCTTTAAGGTAGTATCTACACCAACATCTGAAGAAACCAATACTTCTTCAAGATTATCTAAAACGTCATCATCTACCTTAGACTTACCAGCAACCGCTTTACCTAACTTCGAAAAGAAGCTGGTTTTAGTTTTTTCTAAACCTTTATCTAAGGTTTCTTTTTTCTGAGAAGAAAATATTTTTTTAAATAAGCTCATTGTTCATCCTATGGTTAGTCAAATATAAAAAATTAAAAAGCCCCTTTCGTATGAAAGGGGCTCAATAACAACTAAAAGTTGTATTTCTTATTTCTTGGCAATCCAAGCATCTACCAATTCTGGTGGCATAACTTGTTCTACAAAAACGTAAGCACCTGATTTTGGTGACTTAACCATTTTTATAGCTTTTGTCAATCTTTTAGAACTTGTCTGTAAACTTGCTACGGTCTTCTTAGCCATGTCTTATGTTTTTAGTGATTCCTTAAAAAAAAGAATCTATTTAATTTCTTTATGAAGGGTCATTCTCTTAAGAATAGGATTGAATTTTTTAATTTCCAATCTCTCTGGAGTATTCTTCTTATTTTTTGTTGTGATATATCTTGAAGTACCTGGTTGACCAGATTCTTTATGCTCTGTGCATTCTAATATAACTTGTATTCTATTACCTTTCTTTGCCATCTTAATGCTCTATTTTCCAGATTACTTAATAACGAATCCTTTTGCTTTTGCTTCTTTCAAAACAGCAGATATTCCTTTTTTATTGATACTCTTTAAAGCTCTTGTAGAAACTTTAATAGTAATCCAACGGTCTTCTTCAGGAATGTAGAAACGCTTTTTAGATAGATTTACATCAAATCTTCTTCTCGTTTTATTAATTGAAAACGAAACATTGTTTCCAAACATCGCCTTCTTCCCCGTAATTTCACATACTTTTGACATCGTGCTGACTTTTTCTTTTAAACAGGGTGCAAATTTATATCTTTTTTATCGTTCCAACAACAATAAAGATCACATTTTTAAAATTTCTTTTTGAAGAAGCTCAAAAGCCTTATTTACAGACTTTTCCACAACCCTCTCGCGAGTGCTTCCCATTTGAAATTCTTGTACAAATTTCGACTTCGGTCCATCGATCGCTATAAATACCGTTCCTACCTCTGCATTTGAATCTCCTTTTGTAGGTCCTGCATTACCAGTTGTAGCTATTGCATAATCGGTTTTTAGCAATTCTTTTGCTCCTTTCGCCATTGCAGTTGCTACTTCTGCACTAACCACTGAATGTTTATCAACTAACTCTTTAGATACCTTTAAAACATTAATTTTAGCTTCGGTGGCATAACTGACCACAGAACCTTTAAAATAATTAGAAGCACCAGGAATCGACGTAATTTTCTCTGCGATTTTGCCTCCTGTAAAACTCTCTGCCGTAGACAAAGTTAAATTTTTATCGGTCAATAATTTAGCTACAATCTCTTCTAAACTCTCATCATCTTCGAGCCCGAATATAATATCATTGATTAGCGGATATAATTTATCACATTCCGCATCCATTGCAGCCGCCAATTCTTCATAATCAGCCGCTTTACCAGACAATCGCAACCTTACCTTACCCAAATTGGGCAAATAGGCTAATTTAATATTAGAAGACAGGTTATCTTCCCAATCTTCAATACGCTTTGCAATTGCACTTTCTCCCATACCATAAGTAACTATTGTTCTATGGATAATATGTGGTCTTTTATAATAAGCTGCCAATTTAGGAATCACAGATTCCGTCATTAGGTGTTTCATTTCAAAAGGCACACCGGGCATTGAGATGAATGTTACTTCATTTTCCCTAATTAACATACCAGGGGCAGTACCATTCGCATTATGCAATACTTCTGCCCTACTCGGTACCAAAGCTTGCATTCGATTAATATCTGATATTGGAGTATTACTAATGTATTTCGCAAACAATTCTTCTACATGTGCCAATACTTCGGCATTCTCTACAAGCTCATCATTGAAGAACTCACATAGGGTATGTTTGGTAATATCATCTTTTGTAGGACCTAAACCGCCCGTGATAATCACAACATCTACGCGTTCTGAAGCATCTTTAAAAGCTTTCAGTAAATGTGTACGCTCATCTTGAATAGAGGTAATTTGATAAACTGAAATACCAATCTTATTTAACTCTTTACCAATAAATGCAGAGTTGGTATCAATTACTTGACCAATGAGAATTTCATCGCCAATGGTAATAATTTCTACAAGCATTATAACTGGAAGTCATTTTTTAATTCTGCCACAACCTGAGCGATATCGGTCTTCAGCATTGGAAATCTCTTTTCAATCTCTGCCATATTAGCTTCTTGCTTACCTAAAGTTTCTAACTCCAAGGCTATGGCACGTGTTTGCTCCATTCCGAGCAAATCTACGTTTGGCTTTATTTTATGCGCAAGTTTATATACTTGATCATGGTCTTTTTCTTGAAGAGCTTTTTCTAAAGATTCTAAATCTTCAGGTACTTCTTCCAAAAAAACAGAAATAACAGAATTTATAAAATCCTGATCCCCCTCTGCCATCTCATTAATCTTATCCAGGTTATAAATCATCACTTAATTTTTATGGTAAAAAGCTCTTTGTCTTCCAAACTACCCGTAAGATAGTCATTTGGACTTATTTTCCCAACACCGGCAGGTGTTCCAGTAAAAATAATGTCTCCTTTTTTCAACATAAAGAACGTTGAAACATAAGCAATTATTTCATCTATCTTCCAAAGCATAAAACTGGTATTACCTTCTTGAACGATCTCATCGTTCTTTAACAGCTTAAAATTAAGGTTATTAATATCTTTAAAATCAGTTTTTGGAAGCCACTCTCCTATCACTGCAGCACCATCAAATCCTTTAGCTTTTTCCCAAGGCAGCCCCTTTTCTTTTAATTTAGATTGTAAATCTCTTGCCGTAAAATCTATACCCAACCCTATTTCATCATAATAGGTAGGTGCAAACTCTTTACTAATATGCTTACCTACTTTTTTGATTTTCACCAAAACCTCCACTTCATAATGTACATTATCAGAAAATTCGGGTATATAAAAATCTTGTTGTTTTGGTAATACTGATGAATCTGGTTTTATAAAAACTACCGGCTCTTCTGGTCTTACATTCTTAAGCTCATCGATATGTGCAGTATAATTTCTGCCAATACATATAATTTTCATATTACCTTATTTTTTCTTTGACAATTTAAGACTGATCGCTGGTATTAAATTTTCATTGTTACCTGGCGCTTTTATTGCAAAATCTGTCCATTCGCCCATACCATAAACCATCGTTTTAAAGTTTTGATTCTTTTGATATACAGCGGCGAAGGTAGGTGCAAAGCGGTCTTCTACAACGTTCTTGTTTGTAATTGCATGTCTAAAGGTATTCGTATACCAATTATAAGGTAGAAATATCCATTCTAATCCAATATAGACCCCTTCATCTGGCATTCTAATGCCCATGCTTGAAAGATCAATAGAAACATAATCCTCATTCTTAGAACTCTCTAAAATGATACTCTTACGAATTAAATCATGATCGGGCTTCTTGGTCTTTTTATCCACATCATATACTCTTAGTCTAAATTTTGACGAAGCTCTTTTGAACTTGCTATTCTGCTGCACATGAATGGTTATTTTCTCTATATATTTTTTAGCTGCCCCTATGTTAGGAAAATACAATGCCAGTACCCATGGGGTTTCTGCAGAAGAGAATCCACTTTTAATACTATAAGAACTCACAGGATTCAACACCTGAGAATCTCCTAAACTCTGAGAAACTACCACTTCTTCAAGCTCGAAGGTTTCTTCTTTCATGTATATTTTCTTCTTTTCAGAAATAACCCTGGCAGACATTATGGTGTCTTTAAAGCCTAATGCTGAAATATGTACATCGCGTTCCAAATACGATTCAGGGACATCTATATAAAAATACCCTTCTTCATCACTTGATGTTCCCTTTAAAGTTTTAAGAAAACTTATGTTGGCATATGGTACTGCAGTTTTTGATTTGTCATCATATACATGACCTTCGACTAAAACTTCTTGAGCATGACCAACACCCAATATCAATAAAAACAATACTAAACAAATTCGCATTTTAACCTAATTTATTATTGAGTTTGCTCAGTTTTATTTGAGTAAGAATCTTTTTTGTGTACAATGGAAAATCAGCATTTAGCATCCAACCAAAATATCCTGGTTCTTTTTCTAAAACGGCATGTACTTTTTTGCCTTTATGCTTACCAAAAGAGAATACTTCTTCTCCTTCTTCATCCATAGCTATAAAACCTGCAAAATCTACAGATTGCTTTCTTCTAGAGAATTCAGATAGTTTTTTGATATTATTTTCAAGATCAGGATACCTATCTAACTGAGAAAGCAACACTTCGTAAGTAGCATTGGTATCTGCCGCCGCACTATGGGCATCCAAAAGATCTTTATCGCAATAGAATTTATATGCTGCTTCTAACGTACGTTTTTCCATCTTATGAAAAATGGTCTGCACATCTACAGATACCGTATTTTTCATATCAAAATCTATATCTGAGCGCAATAATTCTTCTGCCAATAAGGGAATATCGAATCGGTCAGAATTGAATCCACCTAAATCACTATCCTTTATAATCTTATAAATTTCTTTTGAAAGTTCTTTGAATGTTGGTTCATTAGCAACCTTTTCATTAGTAATACCATGAACGGCAATTACCTCTTCTGGTATTACCATTTCAGGATTAACCAACCACGTTTTACTCTCTTTATTACCGTTAGGGTAAACTTTTAATATCGCAATTTCTACAATACGATCTTTTGCTACATTGATCCCAGTTGTCTCTAAATCAAAGAAGCAAATAGGTCTGGTAAGCTTTAATTCCATAAGTGTTCAACTTTTAACAAAGATACCCTTTCGTTTTTTAGACACATAAAATTACCCTTGATAATTTTTTACTGTGAAATATAAAAACAAAGATATCTTCATAAACCTTTACGCAACCAGCATATCAATTCACCTTTGTAGTACTTTCTAAACCATTAAAAATCAATATGATACATAAAAAAAATCCAACAATACAAAGCGTATTGTTGGACTTTTAAATATTTAAGTTTTATAAATCTAAACTTCTCTGTTAACATCCCAACCTTCTAGATAGTCTGCAACAGCTTTCGCGAACATACTACCTAATGCACCATTGACAACCCTATGGTCATAACTGTGAGATAAGTACATTTTACTACGAATAGCGATCACATCTCCTTCTGATGTTTCTATTACCGAAGGAATCTTTCTAATTGCACCAAGAGCTAAAATACCTACTTGCGGCTGATTAATTATTGGGGTTCCAAATACACTACCAAAGGTACCTACATTAGTAACCGTATACGTACCGCCTTGTACCTCATCTGGTTTTAAGGCATTGTTTCTAGAACGATTTGCCAAGTCGTTTACAACTTTAGCAATACCTGTAAGGTTCAATTGGTCTGCATTCTTTATAACAGGAACTATTAGGTTACCATCTGGTAATGCAGCAGCCATACCTATATTAATATTTTTCTTTTTAATAACTGTATCGCCATCTACAGAAATATTCATCATCGGATATTTCTTTAGCGCCTTGGCAACAGCCTCCATAAAAATTGGTGTGAACGTAAATTTCTCCCCTTCACTTTTAAAGAATGCATCTTTTATCTTATTACGCCACGTAACAATATTGGTTACATCGACTTCTATAAAACTTTGAACGTGTGCAGATGTCGAAATACTATCGTTCATATGCTTGGCAATCAACTTGCCCATTCTCGTCATTGGTATTACCTCATCACCACGAGAAACCTGCATTTTAGGCTTTTCAAGTGCCGGAGTATTTACTCTGGAAACTGGCGGTGCCGAGTTTACAACTACTGTAGGTTCTGGTTCAGCCACTTTTACAGGAGTTGCAACTGGTTGTGGCGCTTCTACCTTGTCTTGAATTACTACTCTTTCTGGCGCGGCAACTTGCTGAGCAGGCTTACTAGCTCCGTTTTTAACGTAGTTTAAAATATCATCTTTAGTAACTCTGCCATCTTTCCCTGTTCCAGAAATAGTCTCAAGAACCTCAAAAGAAATACCTTCTTCTTTTGCTATGTTTTTAACCAATGGTGAATAGAATCGATCAGAATCTCCATTTAACCGAACGGTAGATGTTTCTGCTCTCGCATGCATAACCGCTGATTCTGCTACAGCAACCATTTCTTCTAGAACCGGTTCTGGCTCCTCAACTACATTAGATGTGCTCGAAGCATCACTTACCTCTACATCACCGCCAACCTGAATAATTGCAACTGTTTGCCCTACTTTGACAATATCATCTACATCAAAGCATTTTTCAATTAAAACGCCATCAACCTCACTCGGCACTTCACTATCAACCTTATCTGTAGCAATTTCAAAAATGGCTTCGTCCATTTCAATCGTATCACCTACCTCTTTTAACCATGACGTCAATGTTGCTTCTGCAACACTCTCTCCCATACGTGGTAGTTTCAATTCAAATTTTGACATATCGATAATTTAAAGCTTGTTTTGTTTATATTTTTTGCAAAAATAATAAAATAAATACCTTTTTATTGACATTTACATGAAATTCAAGAACTAATCTTGCCTCAAAGAGCCTTCAAACGGTACTCTATTCAAAATACTTCGACCCAAAGTAACCTCATCTGCATACTCCAATTCATCACCAACGGCAATTCCTCTGGCTATTGTAGAGGTTTTAACATCCACCCCTTCTATCTGTCTGAAGATATAAAAATTGGTAGTATCACCTTCCATGGTAGAACTCAACGCAAAAATCAACTCCTTTATTACGCCTTTTCTCACTTTATCTACCAAGGTTCCTATTTTCAAATTCTGTGGACCAATGCCTTCCATAGGCGATATTTTACCACCAAGAACATGGTACTTTCCTCTAAATTGACCTGTATTTTCAATTGCCATGACATCTCTAATATCTTCAACAACACAAACTAATGCACTATCTCTTTTAGGGTTGGCACATATTTCGCACATTGTAGTATCTGAAATATTATGGCAATTTTCACAAAACTGAATTTTACCTCTTAAATCTACCAAAGATGTAGAAAGATTTTCTGTACGTTGCTCTGGCTGCTTTAATAAATGTAATACCAAACGTAATGCAGTACGCTTACCAATACCTGGTAATTGCGAAACTTCATACACTGCGTTTTCCAATAATTTAGATGAGAAATCCATAAGTTTTTGTCGGTATAAATTTACAACTAAACTTGAAAATCAACTCTTACGGTTTTCATAAAATTATTTAACATTTGAAAAATACTGGAAAGATTTTATAAATAATCGCTATTTTACGTAACCAGCTTCAATAACAGTAAGCAACATTGCCAATTTAATAGCTTCTGCACCATTTTCATTAAGCCACCATTCATGAAGTGAATGTGCACCACCGCCAATACCACCTCTACCAATGGTGATTGCTGGTATACCCATAGAAATAGGAATATTACTATTTGTAGAACCTCTAGTAAGACTTGGTTTATATCCAAATAAATTGGTAGCACTAATGGCACGCTGCACTAAAGGAGTGTCTAATGAAAGCTCGCCTGATGGTCTATCACCAATTTTTATAAGCTCTAATGATATTTCATCATCAATACCTGTATTATTATATGCCTTTAAAGCAGTTTCCATAGATTCTTTAAAAATAGCTTCTACTTCTTTTAATCGACCACTATCAACAGACCTCATATCAACTTCCATCCAAGATTCAAAAGGAATAGAATTAACCGAAGTTCCACCTCCTATTCTACCTATATTAAAACTTGTCTTCGCTCCTTCATCAGTAAATGCCTTAGCATTTTCAGTAAACTCTTTTATTGCCAAACCAAGCGCATGATGCGGATTTGCCAATCCGAATGCACCCCATGAATGTCCTCCTTTTCCTTTAAACAGCGCTTTATACCTTACAGAACCTAACCCTGCATTATTCACTCTACCAACCGTACCGCCATCTATAGATATCCATGAATCAATTTTTTGAGCTCCTTCTCTGAACAAATGCTTAACTCCACGTAAATCTCCTAATCCTTCTTCACCAACAGAACCAACGAACCAAACATCAGCCTCAGTACTGACATCAGCTTTCTTCATAGCTTTAAAAATAGCTAGCAACATTACTAAACCTCTTGTATCATCTCCAACGCCAGGTGCAACCAAGGTATCTCCTTTCTTTACTACTTTTACATCGGTCCCTTCTGGGAATACGGTATCTAAATGAGCATCTAAAACAACTATTTTACCCCCAACCGTTCCTTTTCTTATTGCTACAACATTACCTACATCATCAATTGAAACTTCATCTAAACCTGCTTCCATAAACATTTCCTTAAATGCTTCTGCCCTCTCAGCTTCCATAAAAGGTGGAGCCGGAATTTCTGTTAACGCAATCAAATCACGTTCTGTTTCATTCTCAATAGCATCTATAATCTCAAAAGCATTTTTTATTTTTTTATCTTTCAAAAGCTTACCGACTGCCTTATCAATTTTCTTGTCCGCAACTACACTCTCTTGACCACTTAACACATTACTTAATAGCAAGCCGAAAATCAGTAAACCTAAAAAGATTTTATTTTTCAAAAGATGCCCCTTATTCATAATTATTTTTATTTAGAATTTGATATTCGAAAAGGTATCAAAATTAAATCGGTAATAAAATGTAAACCACCTTTATCAGTTCTTAATTAAAGTATTCTCAAATTAAGCTCCAAGATTTTAAGTTATCTCACAAGCTCCTTTAACTTTTTGTAATTTGCCGCAAATTTTACACCATGAACGCCTCACATATTTTACTTTTAATCTCTGGCTACTTTGTTTTGCTGTTGATTATTTCATATTTCACCGGCAAAAATGATTCTAACGAAGATTTTTTTAAGGCAGGTAAACAGTCACCATGGTATTTAGTTGCATTTGGTATGGTGGGAGCCTCTTTATCTGGTGTTACCTTTATTTCTGTACCAGGTTGGGTAAAGGCTTCTGAATTTAGTTACATGCAAGTTGTTTTTGGGTACTTTTTAGGCTACATGGTTACCGCGTTTGTACTGCTTCCTATTTATTACAAGCAGAATGTAACCTCTATTTATCAGTATTTAGATGATAGATTTGGCTTTGTAAGTTATAAAGTGGGCGCTATTTCATTTTTCATCTCAAGAGTTCTTGGCGCTGCTTTTCGTTTATTTCTAGTAGCTATTGTTCTGCAGCAATTCGTATTCGATGCTTGGAACGTTCCTTTTGAAATTACAGTTATTCTATCCATATTACTAATTTGGATTTATACTTTTAAAGGCGGAATAAAAACAATTGTTTGGACCGATACCTTGCAAACTTTGTTTATGTTGGTATCTGTGGGATTATCCATTTATTTTATATTGGATAAAATGGACTGGACTTTCATGGAGTTTCTAAACTCACCCGAATTAGGTCAGTACAGTAAGACCTTTTTTACTGACCATCTTTCTTCTAAAAATCATTTGATAAAATCGTTTTTAGGCGGAATGTTCATTACTATTTGCATGACGGGACTTGATCAAGATATGATGCAGAAGAACTTGACGTGCAGAAACTTAGGTGAAGCTCAAAAAAATATGGTCAGCTTTAGTATTGTATTGGTTGTTGTTACTTTCGTTTTCATGCTTCTTGGTGCATTGCTATTTATTTATGCAGACGCACACAATATAGCGCTACCACTTATGGACGGATCACCGAAGTCTGATCTATTATTTCCAGAGATAGCATTAAACAGCGGCTTAGGTATAACCGTTGCAGTTACGTTTATGCTCGGTTTAATCGCCGCGGCATATAGTAGTGCAGACAGCGCACTTACCTCGTTAACCACATCGTTTTGTATCGATTTTCTTAATACCGAAAAGAAATCTGAACATGTAGCAAAAAAGACCCGTAGAATTACACATATTGGTATGAGCGTTCTGTTAATTCTCGTAGTCATCTCTTTTAAATATATATTGGATAAAAATGTAATTGACGGATTATTAACCGTAGCCTCATATACCTACGGACCGCTGCTAGGATTATTTTCTTTCGGAATTTTCACAAAACATCAAGTAAAAGATAAATATGTATGGATTGTTGCGCTTGTTTGTGTGTCGATAATTCTCATTTTAGCGAAGTTACCAAGTGACTATTTTGGTGGTTATATCTTCGGATATGAGCTTTTACCGTTGAATGGTCTGCTAACCTTTGTAGGATTATGGCTCATTCGTAAAAAAAATACCAATGCCAATATTAACGGTATTACTTAATACTGACCTGTACTTAAAAGCACCAAAGTACATGCAATATCAACCTCTATACCACTATTTTCCAGTAGTTTATATAATTTCGGATTTTCTGTTCCTGGATTAAAAATCACTCTTTTTGGAGCTAAATAAATTATACTATTAAAATATTCTTCTTGTCTTTTTGGATTTATATATAGGGTAATTGTATGAATATCACTAATTTTGTCTAAATTATTGCTGATATTGACTCCTGAAACCTCACCTTCTCTTAATCCATAAGCTAAGGTTTCAACCCCCGAATCAACCAGTCTATGTATCGCTAAATTGCTATATCGATTTGGTTTTAAGGAGGCTCCGAACACTAGGGTCTTTTTCATGATAAAATAATGTTAAAAATTATATAAACTGTAACTAATCGGACAATATTTCGTCTATTAGTAAAGTTAAATACTCTACGAGTATAAAAAAATTGTTGGTAACGCTATATGTTTATAGTTAATGGTTAGTGTTTAGTATAGCCTATCAGCATTTGAAGCCCGGCTTCCAATTCATTTTGGAATGTTCGGGTTTCTTCTTTTAAAAGCTTTTCTAAACCTCCTGTTTACTTTAAATTATATTGAAAATGAGAAATTAGCTATAATTAGTAACAATCGAACCTTAACTGCGTCTATTACTTTATATAGGGATATTTAATATTGAAGATTGGTTGGTTTTTTCTTATTGAATAAATCTATATAGCACCCATAGCAAAAACTATGGGTGCTTTATTTTTACCATCTAATGATGACACTGCCCCAGGTAAAACCACTACCAAATGCAGCTAAAACTACTAAGTCTCCACTTTTCACTTTACCTTCTTCCCATGCTTCTGTAAGCGCTATCGGAATAGATGCGGCTGTAGTATTACCATATTTCATAATATTATTGAAAACCTGGTCATCACTTAATTGAAATTTCTTTTGAATAAATTGAGATATTCTCAAGTTGGCTTGATGCGGAACCAACAAATCAATATCGGTCGCATTCAATTTATTTTTCTCCAAACCTTCTACAATAACCTCACTGAAACGAACAACTGCATTTTTAAATACAAATTGACCATTCATATGCGGATAATAAGATTCGTCATTAGGATCATTGTCCTCCATAATATCCGTTACCCATCTATTACCCATACCAGGTGCAATTAAAGAAAGTTCTTCTGCATGCTGACCTTCTGAATGTAGATGTGTTGACAATATACCTTTGGTAGTATCTTCTTCTCTGGTCAATACTGCCGCACCGGCACCATCACCAAAAATTACTGAAACTCCCCTACCCCTTGTAGTCATATCTAAGCCATGAGAGTGAAGTTCTGAACCTATAACAAGTACATTTTTGTACATACCTGTTTTTATATATTGATCTGCAATAGAGATAGCATACACAAAACCAGAACATTGGTTACGTACATCTAACGCACCAACAGTTTTAATACCTAAATCTCTTTGAACCAATACACCAGGACCAGGGAAATAATAATCGGGACTCAAAGTAGCAAAAACAATAAAATCAATATCGTCTTTATCAATACCGGCTCTTTCAATGGCAATTTTAGCTGCCTTAACACCCATGGTAGTAGTGGTGTCTCCATCACCTTTTACCACATGCCTTCTCTCTTTTATACCGGTACGTTCTTGGATCCAAGCATCATTTGTTTCCATTACCTTAGACAAATCATCGTTTGTCACTACGTTTTCAGGTACATAATGACCTAAGCCAATTATTTTTGAATTATACATAGTAATATTTTAATCCTGATAAAGTTCAGGTTGAATTAGTGTTGCAATATAAACAACTATTAAGAAATTTTTTTAAAAATATAACAATCATCTATTATAAGAATGAGTGTGAAATTATTTATTCAAATATTTCTTGTAATCGTTTACTTTAATATTTGCCTTTAAATCATGAAGAAGATTGTAAAGACCAAAGAAGGTACGGTTCATATACAAAAAGTGCTTTGAACCTCTATTTCCATTCATTTTTCTAATTTGCTTATCAGAAGAGAATTGTTCACCTAACGCCGCTATTTCACTCCAAAAAACCTCATTGCCAAAATCAAAATCTTCATTGTGAAATGGTGATGTAAATAAACTTAGCAATTGATGAAATATTGATTTAAAAAATAATATTTCCTCTGATGCATCTGTAGTCATCAGTATTTCAAGCTCATATAACTTTTCGGTAAACTTCTCATCATTTGAAATCACCTCTGGTCTTGCCAATTCAAAATACGGTACATAAAAGGAATCTGGCACTTCTTTAATGCAACCAAAATCGATAGCAATAAGCTCTTCAATATCATTCACCAAGAAATTACCTGGGTGCGGATCGGCATGTACTTTTCTTAAGCCGTGAATTTGAAACATGTAGAAATCCCACAATGCCTGACCTAACTTATCTCCTGTTGCCTGAGAAAAATCTGTTTTTGTAAATTCACTCAAGTGTTTACCGGTCATCCAATCCATCGTAATAATACGTGAACTAGATAGTTCTGTATAATACTTTGGAAAATTGATATTTGGTATTACCGCACATGCTTCGGTAATCTCTTTACTTTGTGCTACTTCTAAAATATAATCTGTCTCTTCTACCAGTTTATTTTCAACTTCCTTAAAATATTTATCTGAATCTTTGCCTTGAAGATTGAACATACGAATAGCAATAGGCTTCACAATCGCCAAATCGCTACTTATACTTTGTGCTACACCTGGGTACTGAATTTTTATCGCTAAATTTTTACCGTCTTTAGTAGCTTTATGTACCTGACCTATACTAGCGGCATTTATAGAATCTTTATCGAATGTATCAAAAACTTCCTCTGGGTATTTATCCAAATACTTTTTAAAAGTCTTTCTAACTAATGGTGCCGATAAAGGGGGAACTGAAAATTGTGAAAGTGAAAACTTTTCTACATAAGCATTAGGTAGTAAATTTTTCTCCATACTCAACATCTGGGCAACCTTAAGTGCACTACCCTTCAATGATTTTAACCCATCATATATATCTGCGGCATTATCTTCGTTCAATTCGTCTTTAGTCGTGTCTGGATTTATAATTTTCTTGCCCAAATACTTGGCATAATTACCACCAATCTTAGCTCCAGTTTTCACCAGCTTGCTTGCACGCTCTATTTTTCCGGTAGGTATTTTATCAAGTGTTTTCAAATCGTAGGGGTTAGATTAGGCAAAGGTTTCCTTGTAAAGAAATTTCCCGAAGTCTAGAATATTCTCTAAAGGTGTGTTATCAAACACATCGAAAATGGTGTTTACAGATTTTTCAATAGCTACATCTGTTTTTTCAAATGCTGCAGAATCATCCGATTTCCAAAAATTCATTAAAAACATAGTCTGCAACCATGCCCCCTCTGAAAACAATTGCGGATTGTGTTTCGTGATTTTTAAATTCTTGTCTGCATTTCCATCTGCAATCAAGCCCTTAGAAAACTCCTTAATATTTTTTCTAAGTCCTTTTAACTGTTCCATATTTTTAAACGGACCAGAAGCGCTATCCATTATAAATAAGATATAGCTTCTATTCAATGTCAATACTTCAAAGAAGGTATAGAAAAACGTAAGCATCTTTTCTCTATTGGTAAAATCTTGATACTCTTTATTTTTCTCTATCACACTAACTGTGTTGATATAAAATGTATTCCAAATACCTTTCTTGATGGCATCTATTGATCCAAAATGAAGATAAAAATCTGATTCTTTAATAGCATTTACTTTACAAAATTTATAAACTGTTTTAGGTAACTTCTCGTTTTCTAAAACGTAGTCCATAAACATTGTTATAATAGTCTCTTTTGTTACTTTTTTAGCTTTTGCAGGCATATCAAATTATTTTTATATAAGGTACGATGCAGATTTCATAGTTAGAAGCTTTCATGAAACATTAGCTTTTATTTAGCAAAAACGTGCTATTTAAAAATAGCACGTTTTCAAAACAACCTAACCAATAAATAATCAACATGTGATTATGCTTAAAATTCTTTCTCATAGCACTTTTTCATAATCACAATACAAATATACATTATGTTTAACCTTTTTTAATATTTCATAAACAAAAATATATGTTAAACTTTTAAAGGCAGTAAACTGTCAGTTTGTCACAATAAGCTATTGTGGTATTTTTTTTGACCATTAGCAACGAACAAACATTATTAATAATGGCCGCACTAACTGTGGCATAAAAAATATAAAAATGGCAACAGGTAAAATTAATGTGTCCGTAGACAACATTTTTCCACTGATCAAGAAGTTCTTGTACAGTGATCACGAGATTTTTCTAAGAGAGTTGATTTCGAATGCAACCGATGCAACCTTAAAAATGAAGCACTTGACCACTATTGGTGAGGCAAAGGTTGAATATGGCAACCCTATTATAGAGGTTAAAGTAGACAAAGAAGGTAAGAAGCTACATATCATTGACCAAGGTCTAGGTATGACAGAAGAAGAAGTAAAGAAGTATATTAATGAAGTAGCTTTTTCTGGTGCTGAAGAGTTCTTGAACAAATATGAAGACTCTGCGAAGGACTCAGGAATTATTGGTCATTTTGGACTTGGATTCTATTCTGCGTTTATGGTTGCCCATAAAGTAGAGATTATCACCAAGAGTTTTAAAGATGAGCCAGCGGTTCATTGGTCATGTGACGGTTCTCCAGAATTTATCATGGAACCAGCAGAAAAAGAAACGCGTGGTACGGAAATCATTCTTCATATCGCAGATGATTCTACCGAGTTTTTAGAAGATGGCAAAATAAACGAGCTTTTAAGTAAGTATAACAAGTTCATGCCTATTCCGATCAAATTTGGAATGAGGACTGAAACCTTACCAAAACCTGAAGGTGCAAAAGAAGAAGATCCTGCACCTACGAAAGAGGTTGATAATATCATTAACAACCCTAACCCAGCATGGACAAAGCAACCTGCAGATTTAAAGCCAGAAGACTATAAGAGTTTTTACAGAGAGCTTTACCCAATGCAGTTCGAAGAGCCTTTATTTCATATTCATTTAAACGTAGATTATCCTTTTAACCTTACTGGTATTCTATATTTCCCAAAACTTTCTAACGATTTAAATCAGCAGAAAGATAAAATTCAATTGTATCAAAATCAGGTATTCGTAACTGATAATGTTGAAGGTATCGTACCAGAATTTTTGACCATGTTACGTGGTGTTATAGATTCTCCCGATATTCCGCTAAACGTATCTCGTTCGTATTTACAGGCTGATGGTGCGGTAAAGAAAATATCTTCTTACATCACTAGAAAGGTGGCTGATAAAATGAACTCGCTGTTCAAAAATGATCGTGCCGAGTTTGAAGCGAAGTGGAACGATATTAAAATCGTTATTGAATACGGAATGCTTTCTGAAGATAAGTTCTTTGACAAAGCAGATAAGTTTGCACTTTACCCAACCGTAGATGGTTCTTACTTTACGTTTGAAGAATTGCAAGAGAAAATAAAAGATACACAGACAGACAAAGACGGAAAAACAGTTATTCTTTACGCATCTGACAAAGAAGCACAACACAGTTATATTGAAACTGCAAAGGCTAAAGGTTACGAAGTATTGTTATTAGATTCGCCTATCATCGGTCACTTAATGCAGAAGCTAGAAAGCTCTAAAGAGAATATTTCTTTTGCACGTGTAGATGCTGATCATATTGACAAATTGATCCAAAAGGAAGAAACTCAAATCTCTAAATTATCTGAAGAAGAAAAAGAGACCTTGAAGAAAGAATTGGAAGAAGCTATAACTGATAAAAGCTTTACAGTTCAACTAGAAGCTATGGATAGTGATTCTTCTCCGTTCACAATTACTGAACCTGAGTTTATGCGTCGTATGAAAGAAATGCAACAGACCGGCGGTGGCGGTGGTATGTTCGGTATGGGTTCTATGCCAGACATGTATAACTTAATTGTAAACACAAATCACCCACTGGTTAGTGAGTTTTTAAATACAAAGACTGCGAAGAAAAAAGAGCGATTGATCAATCAATCACTGGACTTGGCGAAGTTATCTAAAGGCTTACTTAAAGGTAAAGCTTTAACAGATTTCATTAAGCGTAGCTACGAGATGGTAAAGTAATTTCCATTTCCTATAATCTTAAGAAAAGCCACTACATTTTTTGTAGTGGCTTTTTTTGTTAAATGTTGTTATCTTTCTTGAAATAATCAAAACAATGAATAACAACCATAGCTCTACTTCTTTCAAAAAATTATTAGACAAGCTACAGACTGAAAGTTGGCAACTTGAACTCATAATATCAGGTTTTGCAATATATGGGTTATGGCAATCACAAGATTTTTTACAAATTGAATATTTAAAAGCCTTAAAGCAAGATGACGAAATTTATAAATTCTTGCTTGGGCCTACTATTAATGGTGTTTATATACTGATGATTGTTCTTTTAATTCATGTTATTCTAAGAGGGTTGTGGATCGGCACCTTAGGCTTACGTTATGTTTCTGGGGAAATTGACTATAAAGAACTTGGTTACACCGATAAATTCACAAATTTCCTTCAAGTTAAAGTAGGTTCTTTTGACCGATATATCTCTAGACTTGAAAACATTTGTAGTTCTCTATTTGCTTTAGCCTTTTTAATGGTTTTTTATTTTTTATCCTATTTTTTAATAATGGGTATTTTTCAATTATTAGTTTATCTAATTTTCATGACCGATTGGTTTTCAAAAACCACATCTATAATCTTAATGTGCTTAATTGGAATACCGTATGCTATTTGCATTTTATTTTTAGTGATTGATTTTCTAGGTATGGGAATTTTGAAAAAAAATGATATGACCGCTAAGTTATATTATCCCATTTATAAAGTTTTCAATATTATTTCACTCTCTTTTATTTATCGTCCTTTAGTTTATAATTTTTTAGATCAAAAAAAAGCTAGATGGGTTGCTATATATATTCTACCCTTTTATTTCGTGATTTCGCTATTTTTTGGTTTAACTGGAAATCAAAATTCAAATTTTCAAATTATTAATCAGGCTTCATCTAGTACGTTTATCAATAAATTAAATTACGAAGATCAATTAATCGAAAAAGAAGATATGATTGACTTTATTTCCATCTCATCTAAAGTAATTGACAAGCCTTACATGAAAATATTTGTTGGTTTCAATAATTTCATTGAAGATGCAATTATTGAAACCGATACCACATTGAAACCAGAGAATGATAAAAGAGGATTTACTTTTCAACCAGAAAAAATGTTTCAAAGTATGGGGTTAACAAATGATCCTGAAAAAGCAGTACTAAAAAAGCAGCAAAAATTTTTGAATGTAATGAACCGGATTTTTAAAATAAAAATTGATACTATGTTTTTTGAAAAAGAATTTATTCTGACAAATAATAAAAATGATAGATTCGGATTTGAAACTTATATAGATTTAGAGGGTTTAGAAAAAGGCAAACACCTTGTTAGGGTAATTGGACCTGCTAACAAAAAACAAAAAGGAACAAAAACGGAAATAGATACGTTAAAAACCATCTCTTTCTGGTACTTTCCAGAAAACAGTACTACTCCAAATGTTCAAAATACTGGCATATTACTAGACACTTTGACAACTAATCAATACAAATAGTCTAATTACTAAATTTAGAAATTAGCAAATATGAAGCATAAAAATCTATAGTTAATCATTTACATAAGCTGTTTTCAACCAATTTAATAACAGTTTGGTCAACTTTAGGTAAACCTTTTATTATAAATACTAGTGCTTTTTTTATCTTCACCACATGAAGGTGATTTCAACGAACATAGGAGATGCAGTAACTTTTGAATGGAACGGCGCCACAGAGCAAACCGGTATCTTCAAATACCCAACTTCTAAAAGTTTATTTCTAACTAAAAATGACGTTAAAGATGACACTGTAATAGACCGTGTTCACCATGGTGGCACCAACAAAGCATGCTATCTTTTCTCTGCCGACTATTATGATTATTGGAAGAATCTTTACCCAGATTTAGAATGGGATTGGGGCATGTTCGGAGAAAACCTAACCGTAGAAGGTCTTGATGAATCTAAAATTCGTGTAGGCGACATTTACAAACTAGGTAAAGCGCTGGTACAAGTTTCTCAGCCACGTGAACCTTGTTATAAACTAGGCATCCGTTTTGGAACGCAAAAAATACTTAAAGAATTTATCACTCATAATCACCCAGGTACCTACGTAAAAATACTAGAAGAAGGTCTTGTATCTGCCGGTGATGAAATGATATTAGTGGAACAATCTATAAATACTTTCACCTCCCAACAATTTTATGAATTGATGTTCGCAAAAGAAAAATCAAAAGATTTGCTAGAACTGTTCATGACCAACGAAGCTGTACCGCAATACAAAAAGGACAGATTCATGAAATACCTATAATATTTTAATACTCAATTTAATGAAAAAGCTAATTATACTACTTGCCCTAACTGCTGGGCTGCATACTCAGGCTCAACTAACGACGAACGCAGAGGTTTCAACCAACCCAACTATTCACAATATTGGTTTCATCACGCTGTTGGCGCATTATTATGATGACGGGTTAAAATTGAATCCGTTAGCCGCTACTTTTCAAGGTGATAATAGATATAATGATACCTTACCAAATTTTCTTTCTGATAGTTACAAGAATGAACTGGTCAACTATTACCAAACCTATTTAGAAAAAGCGGAGAAATTTGACAATGCGCAACTTTCTGAAAGTGAGCTAATGTCTAAAGCTATATTAAAATGGGAATGCGAAGTAAATTTAGAGGGACTAGCTTTTGAACAGTATACGCCAATAGACCAAATGTGGTCCATGAATTTAATGATGGGTCAATTAGCTGGTGGCACAAGTGCGCAACCCTTCAAGACTACCGAAGATTATATAAACTGGAGCAAGCGTTTAGAAGATTATGAAGTCTGGTTACACTCAGCCAAATCTAAAATGCAAGAAGGTATCAAATCTAAAAACGTATTACCTAAATCGCTTATCAAAAAAGTATTACCTCAACTAGCCAGTGTTGCTAACACCGAACTTGAAGACAACTTGTTCTACAGTCCGATTAAAAACTTCCCTGCAGATTTTTCCGACTCAGATAAACAACGATTAACCGAAGTTTATACAAATGTAATTACCAATAAAATAATTCCTGCGTACAAAGAACTTCATGATTTTATGGCTACCGAATATTTAAATGCCGGTAGAGAAACTAGTGGTATACAAGGAATACCAAATGGCGATGAGTATTACGCACATCAAATAAAATTGTACACTACAACTAATATGACTGCTTCAGAAATCCATGAAATTGGATTAAAAGAAGTAGCTAGAATTAGCGCTGAAATGGAAGCTGTTAAAAAGCAAGTAGGTTTTAATGGTGACCTAAAAGCGTTCTTTAATGAGGTTCGTAACAAAAAGGAACTGATGCCCAACAAAGACCCACAAGAGGTTATCGATAATTTTAATGACATCCACAAAAGAATGATGCCTAAGGTAAATGCTTTATTTAGCAAACAACCTACAACTCCTTTTGAAGTAAGACGAACAGAGGCTTTTAGAGAAGCTTCTGCCAGTGCAGAATACAACCCTGGTTCTTTAGATGGTACCAGACCTGGAATATTTTATGTTCCTATACCAGACGTTACCGCTTACAACACCTACTCTGATGAAGATTTATTTTTGCATGAAGCAATCCCGGGGCACCACTTTCAAATTTCGCTGACACAAGAAAATGAAAATTTACCCGAGTTCAGAAAAACACTTTGGTATAGCGCATATGGTGAAGGTTGGGCTTTGTACACAGAATCTTTAGGTAAAGAGCTAGGTTTGTACACTGACCCATACCAATATTTTGGAATGCTAGGGGCAGAAATGCACCGTGCAGTTCGTTTGGTCGTAGATACAGGTTTACATTCCAAAGGATGGTCTAGAGAAAAAGCAATTCAATATTCTTTAGATAACGAAGCAGAATCTGAGGCTAGTATTACCGCAGAAATAGAAAGATATATGGCAAATCCTGGTCAGGCACTATCCTATAAAATTGGTCAGCTAAAAATCATGGAACTTCGTGCTAAGGCTGAAGCTAACCTTGGTAAAGATTTTGACATTAAAGTATTTCATGAGAAAGTTTTAGAAGTAGGTTGCGTACCGTTAGCATTACTTGAAGAAAAAATCATGAATTGGATTTCCGCAAACACCAAAGCTTAACATATTAAACTTTAAAATACCTATGACTTATCCGTGGCACTTATATGTATTGGGCGCAATCTATATTTTTGCGGGCTTTATGCATTTTATAAAACCTAAGATATATCTTAGAATTATGCCACGCTACTTACCTGCTCACAAAGCTTTGGTTCTGCTAAGTGGTGTAGCAGAGATTGTTTTGGGTATTGGTCTATTTTTTAAAGAGACCAAAAACTTTTCCATTTATGGCATTATTGCTATGCTAGCCGTATTCTTATTGGTGCACTTTTATATGTTGTCTAGCGAAAAGGCAAGTGCAGGATTACCAAAGTGGGCACTTTTACTGAGATTGCCAATACAATTTGCTTTAATGTATTGGGCTTTTATGTACTTAAAATTATAGCAAAAAAAAAGGGGACGCTCCCGTCCCCTTCTTAAAATCAACTTAAATCAACTTAATTAACAACAAACTCTTCAGTATATGTTTTACCTGCAGACTTCACGGTTACCGTGTAAGTACCTGGGAAAGCATCTGTGAAATTGAATGCTTTCTCAACAATCATTTCATCTGCTACTTCTTGTGTAAATACTGTTCTACTTTCTGTATCGTAAATCTTGATAGATAAATCTGCTTTATCTAAGTTCAAATAGTTCATGAAGATCATATTATCAGTCTTTCTAAAGAAAGGCTTGATCTCTTCATCAGATTCTACGATTTTCACATTATCGTTATCTAAAACGATTGTATATGAATATGCTGTCATATTATCATCGGCAGATAAGAAGTAAACTCCATCTGTCAAATCTTTAAGGTTTAATTTCTTGCTAAACTGACCTTCGGTCATTTTTTCTGAATAAATAACATTTAAATCAGAATCCATTAACTTAACCTGTACACCATTAATAGATGCATCCATAGTTAAAACCACACTCTTGGCTTTACCCGCAGATAATAGGTTTAATTTTGGCTCTCTTGCCATGCCTGCTACTGTAGCTAACATAAAGGCAACAACTGTTGTGAATTTTACTAGGTTTTTCATAATATAAATTATTTAAGGGTTAATGATAATTTACACTACAAACATACAGCCGTTATAAAACTCTCACTACATCATATTTTCCCTATTTGTGTGCTATTTTAACCACTTCATATATCGATTACTACCCTATGGTTAAGATTCCACATATTTTAGTTAATTTTGCAAAGAACATACAAATTAGAAGGTTTAATTTTATAGTATAATCCCCTAATATCATGGTAAAACAAAAACCTACATTCGAAGCTATTAAGCCAGATTTCGGTCATTCTTTTACTTATCAAAAGTTTGATGAACATCGATTGAATAAAAATAATCTTTGGCACTACCACCCAGAACTTGAGTTAGTCTATGTAAATGGTGGCTCTGGTAAAAGACAAATTGGTAGTCATGTATCGTACTATACGAACGGTGACCTTATACTAATAGGTAGTAATTTACCTCATTGCGGCTTTACAGATGCCCTTACCGGTAATACTAGTGAAACGGTTGTTCAAATGAAGTTAGATTTCTTAGGACCAGACTTCTTTAGCCTTCCCGAGATGAAGAAAATTGCAAGCTTGTTTAATAGCGCTAGTGGCGGAATTGCTTTTTCTGGGAAGACAAAACGAAAAATAGGAGACAAAATGGAGGTTTTAGAATATCAGACCGATTTTCAAAGGCTACTTTCTATCCTTAATATATTGAATGAATTAGGAAATTCAGAAGATATTCGATTATTGAATGCAGAGGGGTTTTCATTTACTACCGATGTAAAAGATAATGACCGAATTAACATCGTATTCAATCACGTTAAAAATAACTTTAGAGAAGAACTTACGCTAGAAGAGATATCTTCTATGGTGAGTATGACCATACCATCTTTCTGTAGGTACTTTAAAAAGATTACGAATAAAACGTACATACAATTCGTTAACGAATATCGTTTAGTACACGCCTCTAAACTTTTGGCAGAAAAACCAATGAGTATAACAGAGGTTTGTTTTGAATGCGGATTCAATAACTTCTCTCACTTTAATAAATCATTCAAAGCATTTACCGGTCAAAATCCTTCGGAGTACCGTAATGAACTAAAGAATGTTTTGGTGTAAAAGTTATACCTTATATATAACATCAAAATTTTAAAGCTTCCGGATGGTGTATTCCACCCCCATTTAGAAGCTTTCTTTTTTTGCTCTATTCGTTTTGAGTTATAAAAAAACGGATACGTGTTGTTTTCTATTTATCACCATGTATTATCTTTATACCGTTATGATTAAAGAATTTACAGAAAGAGAATTAGATCGTATTATTGAGATGGCATGGGAAGACCGTACGCCATTTGAAGCCATTACTTTTCAATTTGGTATTAGCGAACAAGAGACTATCGAAGTCATGCGTCGCGAAATGAAACCAAGTAGTTTTAGAATGTGGCGCAAACGTGTTCAAGGTCGCGCCACAAAACATGCTAAATTAAGATCCGATGAAATGGACCGATTTAGATGTTCTAGACAACGCAACATTACAGGAAATAAATATCTAAACGATAATTATTTAAATGCCTCGTTCAATACTGCAGCAAGGCGAACTCCGCCTTTTTGTAATTGATTTGCAGCAGTATCCCACCAATCATAACTATAACGGTAGCTTAGTTTTTCACCTGGCTCTACCGATGCATAAACTTTCTCTGCCAATAGATGAGATTCTTCTACCCAGTCAAGCAAACTTCCGCTTTGTAGAAATTTAATTTGCTCTTTAGACATTTCAGGGTATTCAGTAGCGAGTTCTGTAAAACTCATTCCGTTTTCGTTGATCATATTAGAATCCCACACTCTATGTAAGTTGGTACCACTACCAAACCATTGTAGTTGAATATCGTTACCTCCTTTATCCTCTCCTCTGCCTACATGCATAGGTTGGTGTAAATCTCCAATTAAATGAACCAAAAATTTTAGATAGAAGGCTTTATCCTCTTTACTGCTGTTTTCGTCTTTTATAATTTCTAAACATGTATTAACCCCTTGTACCAAATCGCCATATTCATTCTTCTCTATTTCTGCATAGGTTTTGCCAAAAGGAATATTCACGTAATGCCACGCACTGAATTTGCGATAGGCCCGGTCAGATTTTATTTCATCGCCAAAATTGGCAACAGCAGCCAAACTCTCCCCTTCCAACAAACTTTCAATGGCACGTTTTGCCTTTTTACTTAAATGTTGCTCAGCAACTTCACCAACAACTCTATGCCCAGTTTTTGACCAATACATATCATTCGCAAAGGTGAAATTCGTTACCAAAAACAATAAAATAATACAATTTTTCATCACTATAATTTTATCCAAAAATAGTACAACATATTTTAAGGTATTGTTAAAACTTGGTAAGATTAAATTTATATCTGAACTTGCACATATGAAGAGGAAGACGAGAAAATCATCTAAACGAAAATTAAGCATTCGTAAAATAATCGGCTTAGGCATACTAAGTCTTTTCGTATTATTTATCATATTTATAGGTAGTGTCAACATAGGTTTATGGGGTAAAATTCCCTCTAAAAAAGAACTCTCTAATTTTCAATATCAAATGGCATCTGAAGTTTATTCGGCAGATAGTGTATTGATCGGAAAATATTATTTGTATGACCGGCAACCAGTTACTTTTACCGATTTTCCAAAAGATTTAATACACGCATTAATTGCCATGGAAGATGAGCGTTTTTACGAACACTCTGGTGTAGACATTAGAAGTTTAATTAGAGTCGGTTTCAAAACTGTTCTTTTGGGCGACAACTCTTCTGGCGGCGGTAGTACGCTTACGCAACAGTTAGCTAAAAATCTCTACCCTAGAAAAGAGCGAAATAAAACCAATATAGTAGTCGACAAGGTGAAAGAAATGATTATCGCCAAAAGACTAGAGAAGATTTTCACTAAAGACGAGATTCTTACCAATTACCTAAATACCGTTTCTTTTGGTGATAACACCTTTGGTATTGAAAGCGCCGCTCTTAAGTTTTTCAACTCTAGTACTAAAGATATAACCGCTACCCAAGCCGCTACTTTGGTAGGTATGCTAAAAGCTACTTATGGCTATAACCCAAGAATATTTCCTTATAAAAGTTTGGGCAGACGTAATTTGGTATTACGTGCTATGTATAACAATGATTTCATCTCAGAAGAACAGGTAGCACAATACTCTCAAGAAGGTCTTAATTTAGACTATAGAGAGTTCGATTACAATGCCGGAATTGCACCTTACTTCAGAGAAGAGGTTCGTAAAGAAATGCTGCTTTGGATTGCCGAGCAAAATGATCATACCGATTATAACATCTATACATCGGGATTAAAAATTTACACTACACTAAACTACAAAATGCAAAAATTGGCTGAAGAAGCCATGGTACAACATATGACGAAACTGCAAAATAGTTTCGAAAAAAGTTACGGTTCTAACGCACCTTGGTTAAAAGATAAAAAGTTAATGGAAAAAATAGCCAAGCGAACACCTACATATAAAAGACTGCAGAGTTCTGGTTTGTCGCATGCGCAAATTATAGATAGCTTATCTAAAGACAAACAAAAAAGGACTTTCAAATCGTGGCAAGAAGATGAAGAAACAACCGCGAGTACTATGGATAGTATTCAACATTATACCAAATTCTTAAATACGGGTTCTTTAGCTGTAGACCCTAGTAATGGTGATATCTTGGTATGGATCGGCGGTATTAATTTTGAACAATATAAGTATGATCATATTTCGCAAAGCAAACGCCAAGTCGGTTCTACATTCAAACCCATTGTGTACACAACTGCTGTGGAACAAGGTGTTTCGCCATGTACTTATTTCTCTGCCGAAGAAATTGAATATGATAATCTAAAAGGTTGGTCACCTTCTAATTCTGGCAATAAAAACGAAGCTTACCTCAACTATTCTATGGAAGAAGGCCTGAGCAATTCTATCAATACCATTGCTGTAAAAGTATTGGAACAAGCCGGTATTGGCAATGTTTTAGATATGGCAAAAAGCATGGGTATAGAAGATAAATTGCCCAATGAAGCTTCGATTGCTCTAGGTACAGGTGAAATCAAAATCATCGATTTGGCACAAGCTTACACCAGTTATGCAAATAATGGCAATCATATTCAACCAAATTTGATCAAAAGCATTTCTAATCATAAAGACTCCGTTTTAGCTGAATTTAAGCCCAAATTGAACGAAAAAGTCGCTTTTTCTAAAGAAACTAGTCAGATAATGATTGAAATGATGAAATCTACTGTCAATTCTGGAACGGCAGCTAGACTTAGAAATACATACGGACTCAAAAATGACATTGCCGGTAAAACAGGTACTACCCAAAATAATAAAGATGCTTGGTTTGTTGCCCTGACCCCAAAGTTGGTTCACATAACTTGGGTGGGTCTTGATCAACATGAAATCGGATTCAGTAATACGAATATAGGGCAAGGTGCAAATGCCGCTCTACCCCTATTTGCACTATGGATGCAAGAGTTGAACAAAGACAAAGGTTTTGATAAATACACAAAAACCAGTTTTAAAAAACCTTCATCTTCCGTGTTAGAAGCATTGAATTGTGACCCCGTAAAACGCGACGGATTCTTTAAGCGTCTCTTTAAAAATCCGAATAAAAAGAAGAACAAAAAGTTTAATGGATAATCTATTTTTTAATCAAATTTGACCTCGATCGTAATTTGTATTATTTAATTTGATATATTTATGATATCATTTTAATATCATAAATTATGAAAGTAGAGAAAATTCACAAAGCACAGAATGGCTACATAATGCTTTTTGTAGTCTTAGTACTATTGGTTGGGGGTATTGCACTTCTTAGAATCTATGTTGGTGCCTTTATGGTTTTTGCCGCATTATTTATGTGTGCAGGGTTTGTATTGGTGAATCCGAATAGCTCAAGAGTTTTACTACTATTTGGTAAATACATGGGTACGATCAAAGAGAACGGACTTTTCTGGGCGAATCCCCTATACACCAAAAAAAGAATTTCATTACGAGCTAGTAATTTTGATAGCGAACGGTTAAAGGTAAATGACAAACTTGGTAACCCAATTATGATCAGCACAATACTTGTTTGGCGCGTAACCAATACCTACAAAGCTGCTTTCGATGTTGATGATTATCAAAATTTTGTGCGTGTACAGACCGATGCTGCCGTGCGTAAACTAGCGAGTATGTACCCTTATGATAATTTTGCCGACGAAGGTCTTGACGAAGATATTACCTTAAGGTCTAGTGTAAACGAGGTAAGTGAGGCATTAGAACAAGAGTTGCAAGAACGCCTTTCTATGGCAGGTCTAGAAGTGTTAGAAGCGCGTATAGGCTATTTGGCTTATGCGCAAGAGATAGCAAACGCCATGTTGAAAAGACAGCAAGCTACAGCCATAGTCGCTGCGAGACATAAAATAGTAGAAGGTGCCGTTAGTATGGTTGAAATGGCTTTAGAAGAATTGAGTAAAAAGAATCTGGTAAATCTAGATGATGAAAGAAAATCTGCCATGGTAAGTAACCTAATGGTCGTTCTATGTTCAGATAAGGATGTTTCCCCTATTGTAAATGCAGGCTCTTTAAATCATTAATATGCGAATCTTCAACGAAACTCAGCGTTTTACACAATGGTGGCTTCTATTGATAAACATAGCTTTGCTATTTTTGATGTTATATAATTGTTATACCTGGTTTGTGTTGGAGGATGCCGTAGGTAATGTAGCGGCAGATGACCGAGTAGGTCAAACGATATTTATATTAGTAATTGCCCTTGTAATACCGCTGATATATGTTTTTAATTTAAAAACTACTATCGATGAAATCGGTATACATTATCAATTTATACCTATAAATATTTCAAAAAAAATAATTAGGTGGCATGAAATTGAAAAATGCTTTGTACGTAAATATAGTCCCATTCGAGAATATGGTGGATGGGGTTACCGCGGTCTATCAGGAAAGAATAAAGCTCTGAATGTAAAAGGTAACAAAGGCATACAACTTGTATTAAAAAACGGTAATAAATTACTAATTGGCACTCAAAAAGAAAATGATGCAAAAATGGTAATAGAACGGTATTTCAAAATTACAAATGAGTAAGAAAAAACCTTTTGCACTACGTGTGAACGAAGAAATGCTGCAGGCTATTGAAAAATGGGCTGCAGACGAGTTTCGTAGTACCAACGGGCAAATTGAGTGGATCTTAATGAAAGCATTAAAAGAGGCCAAAAGAGAACCCAAATCAAATAAACCTAATTGAGTTTGGCATTTATTTAACAAAACAAAATCTTAAATTTGGTCATCTAACAAACTCAAACCAAAATGACCAAATATTTAAGTACCCTCGTACTTATATTTTTCTGCTATTCATTACATGCACAAACCTCAGAAAAATCATTTGTTGTAAAAGAAACTAATGATAAAATTACACCTGACGGAATTCTAGATGAACCTGGCTGGGAAACTGCTGAACAGGCAGATCAATTTTGGCAATACTTCCCATTAGACACGGTTCAATCGAAAAAACAAACCGAAATAAAAATGCTATTTGATAATGACAACCTCTATGTAGGCATTACCATATATACTTCTGGTAACGATTATTCCATTCAATCTTTAAAACGAGATTTTAGAGCTGGTAACAGTGATAATATTACCTTACTTTTCGACACATTTAATGATGGTAACAATGCCTTTCTCTTTGGTATTAACCCTTATGGCGTTCGTCGTGAAGGTCTAGTTTCTGGTGGCGGACTTAATCTAAACGGTTTTACCATTTCATGGGATGTAAAGTGGCGCGGAGATTCTAAAATTTATGATGGATACTATACGTCAGAAATGGTTATACCATTAACCGCATTTAAATTTAAAGAAGGGGAAACCAAATGGCGTTTCAATAGCTATAGATTTGATACCCAATCTAACGAAAATAGTACCTGGATGAATATTCCACAAAATCAGAATATATACGGACTCACCTTTATGGGCGATATGATTTTTGAGAAACCTTTAGGTAAATATCGTACTCCCCTAGCTATTATTCCCTATGTAAATCTAGGATCCCAAAAAGACTTTGAACTAAACGAGGGCAACACCAAATTTAATGTCGGTGGCGATGCTAAAATCGCCATTGGTAATAGTATGAATTTAGATGTAACGATAAACCCAGATTTCTCTCAAGTAGAGGTTGATGATCAGGTAACCAACTTAACCCGTTTTGAAGTTTCGCTACCCGAGAAAAGACAATTTTTTATAGATAATAGTGATCTATTCGGCAGTTTCGGGGGTGGTAGAGATGCTAATCCGTTTTTCTCTAGACGTATAGGGATTGCCAAAGATACTGCTGACAATGCTATTGAGAATAAAATTATCGGTGGTGTTCGTTTAAGTGGAAAAGTAACTCAGGGTCTTAGATTAGGCTTTTTAAACCTACAGACCGAAGAGGACCTAGAACAAAATATCGCGTCTAACAATAACACCATGTTAGCATTACAGCAAAATGTATTCGGGCGTTCTAACATTGGCATGTTCTTTATCAATAGACAAACTTTTGAAGATTATGAATTTCAAGATCCCGATGACCGCTATAACAGAGTCGCAGGGATAGACTACAACCTTATTTCAGACAATAATGTATGGAACGGTAAATTCTATTTACATAAATCTTTTGCCCACAATGCCGGGAAAGCAAATCTTTCGTCGGGTGCATTTATGCAGTATAATTCAAGAAACTGGAACTTTTTTGAAGATGTAGTCTATATTGGTGAAGATTTTAGATCTGACCTTGGCTTTATTCGAAGAACAGATATTTTTAAATCAGCAACGATGATAGAACGTGTTTTCTGGCCAGAAGATAGCGCCTTGCAAAGCCATAGTTTTCAGTTCTTCCCAGTTATGACATGGAGCCCCGAAAATGATTTTCTTCATACAGATTATGATTTAATGGGTGCTTGGGAATCGAAATTTAACGACCAATCAGAAATTAATGTTTCTTATACGCATTCATATACCTATCTTTTTGATGAATTTGACCCAACCGATTTAGACGACGCTATTCCCCTACCCAATGAAGTTGGCTATCATTACAATTATGTTTCATTAGAATATCAATCTGATAGCAGAAAGCGATTTGCATATTCTATATCACCTACCATGGGGAGTTTTTTCAATGGTGATAGATTCTCGGTAGGTGCAGAAATGTACTTGAGGTTTCAACCAAAGGTATTTTTATCGTTAGTAATGAACTATGATAAAATATCGCTACCAGAACCCTATTCAAGCACCGATATTTGGCTTATTAGCCCTAAAATAGACGTTACCTTTAGTAAATCTATTTTTTGGTCAACGCTGGTTCAGTATAGTAATCAACGTGATAATCTCGGTTTTAATTCTAGACTACAATGGCGTTTTGCTCCTTTATCCGACCTGTTTATCGTTTATAACGATAATTACTTTGTCAACTCTTTCGAACCAAAATATAGATCTATCAATCTTAAACTTACCTACTGGTTAAATATCTAATATGAAGTATAAAATTTTGTGTTCAGATTTAGACGGCACGCTACTTTCAACAAAAAGTGATGTTTCGCCAAATGCTATCGAGCAAATAGGTAAAATAAAAAATGAAACCAAAATCATACTTGTTTCCGCTAGAATGCCTAGTGCAATGTGGTATTTACAAGAAGACTTAGGTATTACTGACCAACCCATCATTTGCTATAATGGGGCGTTGGTTTTATCAGGTAATAAAGAACTTAATTCGGTGTTTATACCTATTAATATTTTAAATACGATTTACGAGTTGTGTGTGAACTTAGAAGCTGATATAGGGTTGTACTATAATAATGAATGGTACGTACCAAAAACTTCTTTACGAGTAGAAAAAGAAATCAAATACACGAAATCTACCCCAGTATTTCAAGATACCGAGCAAACATTACAAAATTGGAAAGAGCGTAACATCGGTGCTCACAAAATCATGTTGATGTGTACTAAAACAAGTGCAAATACATTGATGCCTATTCTACAAGAAAATCTAGGAGATTCTCTTAACCTGTACCGATCTAATGATACGCTTATCGAAATTGCCCCAAAATCGGTATCGAAGCTCTCTGCAATTAAACTGCTCATGGAAGAGCATGAATTGCTATCAGACATCATTGCCTTTGGTGATAATTACAATGATATTGAAATGCTTGAAAAAGTAGGTTGCGGTGTTGCCGTTGCTAATGCACGAGATGAGGTTAAAGCGATTTCAAATTATATTACATTAGAAAATACAGCAGACGGAGTAGCACATTACATAGCCAATAACTTGGTATATTAACTATATTTGATACTAGCAACTTACCAATAATTTATGCCAGATCTTATTACACAACCTTTAATTACCAACGATACCGTAGTATTCGGTCTATTGGCACTTTGCCTAGGCTTCATCTTTTTCACCTCAAGCTTAAAAACCGGATTGTGGAGTAAGCTTTACTCCGTTGTACCAGCAGTACTTATGTGTTATCTGTTACCAGCAATATTGACCAGTACTGGTATTGTCTCTGATGAAATTTCAAATTTATACTTTATGGCAACTAGGTATTTACTGCCTGCAGCGCTTGTTCTTATGACGCTAAGCATAGATATAAAAGCAATTTCCAATTTAGGATCTAAAGCAATTATTATGTTTTTGACCGGTAGCGCAGGTATCATTATCGGCGGACCAATTGCTATTCTTATCGTTTCCATATTTTCTCCCGATACCGTTGGCGGTAATGATTTTGATGCTATTTGGAGGGGGTTATCTACTATCGCTGGTAGTTGGATCGGTGGTGGGGCCAACCAAGCAGCTATGCTAGAAATTTTTCAGTACAATCCAGAAAAATATGGTGGTATGGTATTGATAGATATTGTAGTTGCCAATGTGTGGATGGCTATTGTGCTTTTAGGTGTTGGTAAAACCAAACAGATTGACAAATGGCTAAAAGCGGATACTTCTGCTATTGAAACCTTGAAAATAAAGGTGACGGAGTTTACAGAGAAAATTACTCGTGTGCCCACCTTAAACGATTATATGATTATGTTATCATTAGCGTTTACCGCGGTTGGTTTGGCACATTTTTTCGGAGACCATATCAGTACTTATTTAGAAAGTAATTTTGATGCTGTTAGCGATAAAAAAAGTTTTCTTTCGTTCTTAGGATCTGCTTTCTTTTGGATGGTGGTTATCGCTACCGGTTTAGGTATAGCACTTTCATTTACCAAAGCAAAGAATTACGAAGGTGCAGGTGCCAGTAAAATTGGGGGAATGTTTATTTATATATTAGTAGCAACTATTGGTATGAAAATGGATTTAAATAAAGTACTTGAAAACCCAGGATTGATTGCTGTTGGTTTTATTTGGATTGCCATTCATGCAGGATTAATGATTTTGGTTGCCAAACTCATAAGAGCTCCTTACTTCTTTTTAGCAGTAGGTAGCCAGGCGAATGTTGGTGGTGCTGCTTCCGCACCTGTGGTTGCTGCTGAGTTTCACCCGTCATTAACATCTGTTGGTGTACTATTAGCTGTTTTAGGGTATGTTGTAGGTACAGGCGGTGCTTTACTTTGCGCCTATCTAATGGAAGTTGCATCTAGCTTATAGGTATTCATAATTAATAACAAAATAAAGGGTTGGCGTTCTTTATTATCAAATTTTATAGATATTTGCGCCCTAAATAAATAGAATGAAGAAAATATTATTTGTTGTTGCAGCAGTACTAGCTTTAGGTTCATGTGGCGACAACCCAGAGGAAACTATGATTGTTAACGGTAAAATAAAAGGACTTAAAAAAGGTACGCTGTATTTACAACATGTACCTGATTCTGTTCTTGTTACTGTTGATTCTGTAGCCATAAACGGAGATGGAAATTTCTCTTTTACTACAAAATTAATGAGTCCAGAGATTTTTTACCTGTACTTAGATAAAAAAGATAATAACGACATTAACGACCGTATTACTTTCTTTGCTGAACCAGGCACAACTACTATTAAAACAGACTGGAACACATTTGATACTACTGCTAGAATAACTGGTTCTGAATCTCAAGAAAAATTTGAAGAATACAAACAGACCATGACGGGTATTAATAAAAGGAATGTTGAAATAATGATGAAGGCTGCCCAACCAGAAAATCAACTTAGCCAAATAAGTATTGATTCTTTAGAAAATATCAGCAATAGAAATACACAAAGAGGTTATGCGTTTGCTATTAATTTTGCCTTAAACAATAAATCGTCGTTTATAGCGCCATACATCGCTTTAAAGGAAATACCTGATGCCAACGTCAAATACTTAGATTCTATTTACCAAGTGCTATCGCCAGAGGTTGCTGAATCGAAATATGGTAAAGAATTAGCTGAACTATTGAAAAAGAATTAAATAGAACAAACCAACTTATTACAAATAAAAAAGCATCCTAAACTATTAGGATGCTTTTTTATTTTAAGGAAGAGGTAAACTATACCAACTTGTTAAGGTCATCGACCAATTTAGTTGCTGTAGTTTCCAAATCTTTTCTTACATCTTTGAAATGTGCTTTCTTGTTCTCAACATCGTTTTTGTTGACTTTAGCAACCAATTCATCAAAAGATGAAATTGCCTCATCTATAATTGCAGAACCTTCTTTTGAATGCGTAGTACCATTAGTAGCCTCAACTATATAAACACCTTCTATAATGTCACCAAGAACATTATTAATATCTTTCTTTAAATTTTTAATACTTGCCATTTCTAATTATTTTTTTGCAAAAATACAATTTTTGAACTGCCGTACAGTTAATTAGACCTTAAATAGTAACTTCTAATAGTTTAGCACCACTAGATTGTAAAGAAATCTTCTGTGTAGAAGCTGGCAATAATGCCGTTTCGCCACTTTTTATTGAAACTTCGCCTTCAGCAGTGCTGATTTTAGCTTCGCCACCAACACACATAAATATGGTAAATGAATCTCTTTGTGTAGTGTCTAAATCTAAATTCTCTGTTAGCTCAATGAAGTTGGTTTTAAAGTATTGGCAATCTACCATTGTATTTACCTCATTCTTTTCATGACCGTAAGAAACTTTGAAATCATCTTTCTTTTCATAATCAACGGCATCTAATGCTAGTTCTGTATGTAATTCACGAAGGTTACCATCTTTATCTTTTCTATTAAAATCGAAAACGCGATACGTAACATCAGATGTTTGTTGAATTTCTGCTAACATTACCCCTGCCCCAATTGCATGAATTTTACCTGTATTAATAAAGAAAGTATCTCCTTCTTTAACTTCCTCATAATTAAGAAGATCAAGCAAGGTATCATTATCAATACTTTCAGCGTATTCTTCTTTAGTTACATCTTTATTAAAGCCTACAATTAGTTCTGCTTTTGGATCTGCATCCATTATATACCACATCTCAGTCTTTCCAAAAGAATCATGACGTTCTTTTGCCAAGGCATCATTTGGGTGCAGTTGAATAGACAAATCTTGTTTGGCGTCGATAAACTTTATAAGAATAGGAAATTCTTTTCCGAAGCGTTCGACAACACTTTTACCCAAAAGCTCTTCTGCATTCGAGTCTATAAGTTCTTGAAGTGACTTCCCTTCTAAGCTACCATTGGCAACAACAGAAATATCACCTTTAACGGTAGATAACTCCCAACTTTCGCCAGTAATATCACTTTCTATAGGCTTACCAAAAACTTCCTTAAGCTTGGTACCGCCCCATAGTCTTTCTTTTAAAATTGGTCTAAATTTCAGAGGATGTATCATTGTATATCTTATTTGTTGGTCAATTATATCAGGTAAATAACGCTATATAGGAGTCTTTCTTATCTTTTAATGCTTGAATTATCCAGAGAACGTTACAAAATTTCTCGGCGTTTCATAAAGCACTACTTCTAAATCGTGCGATTTTTGAATATGCGGTCTTAACTTCTGCCATATGATGACCGAAATATTTTCTGCTGTTGGGTTTAACGTTTTAAACTCGGGTACTTCAATATTTAAATTCTTATGATCTAAATAGTCTTCAATCTCTACTTTGATCAGATCTTTTAACACCTTCATATCCATAACAAAGCCCGTTTCAGCATCTATCTCTCCTGTAACACTTACAATTAACTCATAATTGTGTCCGTGGAAATTAGGGTTGTTACATTTTCCGAAAATTTCTATGTTTTTACTGTCATCCCAATCTTTTCTATATAATCTATGGGCTGCATTAAAATGTGCTTTTCTACTTACTTTTACTTTCATTATTTCGCTGGCATTTTAAATAAGTGTTCGTAAAACTTATCAAAGATAATCTTAAACCATGCCGTGTATTCATTAGGGTTATTAGATATATCTTCTTTTATAGCCTCAGGAGACATCCATTTCCATGCCTCTACCTCTTCTGGATTAATGTTTGGTTCAGCATCATAACTACCTATCATTACATGATCTAATTCATGTTCGGTTAAACCATTATCGAAAGGAGCTTTATAAATGAAGGAAAATAATTCTTTTAATTCTGCTTGAAACCCCATTTCTTCTTGAAGTCTACGTTTACCAGCTTCAATATTAGTTTCACCTACACGTTGATGACTACAGCATGTATTTGTCCATAATAATGGAGAATGATATTTAGATGCCGCTCGTTGTTGCAGCATAATCTCACCGCTGTCATTTGTAATAAATACTGAAAATGCTCTATGCAAAACTGCCTTTTCATGGGCTTCCATTTTAGCCATAGTGCCTATTTGCTCGTTATTTTCGTTTACGAGAATTACCTGTTCTTCCTTCATAACGTAAAAATAAGGCGTTTTACGTATTTTTCGTAATGATGAATATATAAAAAGAAAAATCTAGAAGAAACGTGGAGATTTTAAGTTGTTCTTGGTCATAATGAAATCGTATCTGAAAATTATCTCAAACGACCCATCATTAAAGGCAGTATTACCTAGGTCTGTTGTTTCCTTATCATACGCTAAACCAATTAAAAACTTATTGGATACATTGAAACCCGCCATTCCACTAAATGCGGCATCCCATCTGTAGGCTCCTCCTAAAATAAACTTTTCGTTAAACATAAAGTTTGCCGATAAATCTACTTGTAAGGGTGCTCCCTGCACCACCTTTGTCAATAATGCCGGTTTAAATTTTACAGACTCATTCAAATCCCAAACATAACCAGTAATCAAATACATGTTCATTTGTTCTTTAGCCGTAGAAAGGTTGCTTTCTTGAAAATGCGATGTTTCTAAAAATCGAGGCACCGATAAACCTGCATAGAATCTTTCGGTATGATAATATATACCTGCTCCAATATTAGGAGAAAGTCTATTATCGATATCTTGTTGTAAGGTTGGATCTGTTGTATACTGGTTTAATTCTGAAAACCTAACATCTAACAAGTTAGCACTAGCTTTTAATCCAAAACTTAACCTACCTTCAGTTGAAGTATAAACGGTATAAGAAAAATCGATATCAAAATTAGTTTCTGAAGTTGGTCCGATTTCATCATTAACAATTGACAAACCTAAACCTACACCCCGATACCCTATAGGTGAATGCACATTAATAGTTTGTGTAGTTGGCGCACCATCTAAACCTACCCATTGAGAACGATGCAAAGCACCTATACTAATATGCCCTCTAGAACCCGCGTATGCAGGGTTTACACTTATGGTGTTATACATGTATTGAGTATACTGCGCGTCTTGCTGCCCATAAGAAAACACTCCAAAACAAATTGCAACTATTGCGACAGCCCGTTTTAGAAAATGCTTTTTAAGTATGGTTGTATATGTATTCAATATTTTCATTATCTATTTATATATATGTAACCAGACAGTGTTTCTGTTTCTCCATTCGGTAATTCATAATCTAAAATATAGAAATATGTACCTACTGGTAATTTACTGTCCATGTCAACGGTTACCCTACCTTCAGATGTTCCATCAAAGACGTTACCTTCGGTATCATATGCTTTTGTCATATATACCGCTACACCCCATCTGTTATAGATTTTCAGTGTATTGTTCGGGTAATTCTCTAAACCGTCTATTCTAAGAACATCATGAATGCCATCACCGTTAGGTGTAATAACGTTGAAAACTTCAATTTCTTCTTCTAGCTGACCTAAATCTGAATCTAAGTAGTTTGGTATACCATCAGAATCAGAATCATCATCAACGTAATCTCCATTAAGGTTAACATCTTCATCTCTTGTTTCTATACCATCATCATCATCATCGGTATCTCTATAATCTGACTCTTCGTCATTATCCGTATTTGGCAGTTGTGCGTAAGGATCATCAATTTCATCGTTGACATCCGTATCAACCGAAATTGCACCTTCATAACCATCATCCAATCCGTCATTATCTTTATCAGAACCAATCATAACAACATCAGCAATACCATCGTGATCATGGTCATGAGCTTCAATAGCATCTAGTACATTATCATTGTCACTATCCTCATCTAAATAATCAGGTAGGTTATCTCCGTCTGTATCCACAGGGAATAATCCAGTTAAACCATTAGCTTCATACGCATCATCTAAACCGTTGGTATTCGCATCGATCCCAGAAGGTGGAATGTATTCTGCCGTCGCCTGAGCTTCAACATTATCTGGTATACCATCACCGTCAGCATCAATATCTAGATAATCTGGGAAGCCGTCACCATCAGAATCTGTTGGATCAGTAGAAGGGTCATTATCGCCATCTAAATTTAAATCTTCAAAACTATCAACGATACCGTCATCATCACTATCCATATCAACACCCAATGGGTTAATAAGAATAGTTATGGTCGATGTGCTACAGTTACCTACTGTATCACAAACCGTATAATCAAATGCATCTGTACCTAAATAGTTATTATTCGGGAAATATGTCGGAATATCATCCGATGGATCATTCGGTGTACCATTATCATCAACAGTTACAGAACCATTGGTTGGTTGCGTTACACTGAATGTACCATCGGTTGGTAAATCATTATCATTTACTTGCCATGTATCTATTACTGTAATTGCATTGATATCAATTGCAATAGAATCATCGTTAGTATCTAATATTGGTAATACTTCTACGGTAACGGTTGCCGTACTACAATCGCCATAAGCATTACAAATGGTATAATCGAAAGTATCTGTGCCGTTAAAATCTACATCTGGAGTATAGGTAACAATATCATCCATCGGATTGTTTGGTGTACCTCCATCATCAATTGTTACCGAACCATTTGCTGGATCAGTCGTTGTTAAGGCTCCGACATCTGGTAAATCGGCATCATTACCATAAATATCTATAATTACTGGTACTTCTTCGTCTGTAGTTACAAAATCATCTTCTAAATCTGCTGCTTCAGGCAAACACACCACCGTAAAATTTGGTAGACTAAACGTATTACCTGCTTTTGTTACTAGTGCAGTATATTTTACCACTGCATCGGTAGCAATGACCATGGGACTTAATTGATCACCTGGTAATGGCGGACTCCAACTTACCGAAGCTGTGCTTGGTACGTTAGAAGTAATATCCATTGTTACTTCATTGTCTGGATTATTACAATCGGTTACAATAAAATACCCTGTTGCATTAGAGCCACATAAGGTACCGTCATAGGTTGCAAAGTAAATACCCGGTTGGGTTACTTCGTAAAAAGAATCTGTACCAAGTACGTTTGCCGTGTCTGAAGCTTCATACCAACGAAAGTTATTTTGATCACTATCCGTAGGTGCCTGAAGTAAGAACTGGGCATTAGATACCAACACTCCCAGTATCGTAGTTACGATACTGAGGAATATGGTTTTATATATATGCGTTTTTTTCAAATCGATTTGAGATCTAAGCTTTATTAAGCTAATTATTTGGCTACAAAAACTACATTAATCAATGTATTATAATCTGTTGGTGCTGCAATTACATCATAGGTCATAACACCTGTCGCACTTACATTTACATTGTCAAATACTGTATCATCATAATGCGTTACGTAATAGTATAGTTCTGTATTAGCATACGTTGGTATTGCTGCTGGAGCTCCTGCACTAACTACATCTGGTGTACCATACTGATCAATATACTCTGCATATAAATCTATTGTTCTACCAGTACCCGTTGTTGCTACATCTACCTCTATAGAAGGCGGATAGAAAATATCAGGCCTTGTATTGGCTATCAAATATGGATCAGCTGATGTACCTGTACCACTTACACTAATATCTGTGTCTGGCGCAGCTTCTACAATCGTTTCTGCACCATTTGCTGTTGGTACAGATAAGTTATAATTAATACCTGTTGGAGTCACTGTTACAGAACCATCTGTTGATGTAATTGTCTGTATTTCATTATTAGAATTGTTATCATTATCAGCAATAGAAACTGTACCACCACCATTAGACAAAGTTATATTTGTACCTGACTTAGATAGTGTTTGAAGCTCGTTTGATGCATTTGAATCGGCATCATTTACATTTAAAGTAATTGCATTACCTCCTGTAATAGATATTTGACCTGCTGCTCCTGTTGTTGCCAATGTTTGATCATCAGTTGCTGGATCACCATCCTGACCATCCTGACCTGGTTGGCCTGCAGGACCCGCTGGTCCTGTTGCCCCGGTAGCTCCTGTTGCGCCAGTCTGACCGTCTTGACCTGCAGGACCCGCTGGTCCTGTTTGTCCATCTTGACCTGGTTGACCATCTTGCCCTGCTGGACCTTGTTGACCTGTTGCTCCTGCTGGACCTTGTGCTCCTGTTGCTCCATCGTTTCCATCTGCTCCCGCTGGTCCTACTGGACCGGCTGGACCTTGTGCTCCCGTTGCTCCTGTTGCTCCATCGTTTCCATCTGCTCCCGCTGGTCCTACTGGACCGGCTGGACCTTGTGCTCCCGTTGCTCCTGTTGCTCCATCGTTTCCATCTGCTCCCGCTGGCCCTAC
>NZ_JAUOPN010000002.1 GCF_030547005.1 Maribacter sp. 1_MG-2023
GTTTTTCATCGTGACAGTTTGAATTTAAAGTTAGTAAATTCGAATTATGAACTGTCCTATTTTTAGGGAAGCCTACATTAAGATTAATACTATTCAAGAAAACAGAATTTTTCCAATAACCGTAATTTAATATAAGTTCTTTGAAATATCCTATATTTATTTAATAAAAACTACGTAATAATTTTAGAAATAAAATATATAAACAATGATCTCCATTTTTTTAAATGGAGTTGCATCTTTCCTATTCAGTATTACCAATTCTATTATAAAAATTTAATTAAGAGAAATTCTTAATTGTACTTACTATTTACTTCCTAAAAAAGACAAATTCTAATCTTACCCAAGTCTGTATTTCTACATTCTTAATAAATCCTTTAATCAAAATATTGTTAATTAAGTTTTTTGTGAAAACCAACGTAATTAAACCATTAATTACATTTTATTCAAGTTTTACTCAAAAAAGTTGAACAAAAAATAGATTAAAAAATTATCAAGTGTATTTCAACGATTATTTGAATATTTCATCGATTATTTTATTTATTTAAATATTTTTGTAAAGAAATATTTAAATATTTCTTTACAAAAAAAAGTAAAATTTTACTTATCCTTAATGAGGTTTTCACAACATTTTAAAAAACAATAGTCTAATAATCAAGGTCTTGGACAACCAAAACCTTAATTGTATACGTATATCAAAAAAATAAAGAAAACACAGTTAATAATTAACAGAATAAATATTTAAATAATTACAACCCCAAAAGTAATTGCTTAAGTACCATCCCAAAATTACATCAACAATATGAACCTATTTATGCAACGTTTAGTTTTCAAGAAGATAAATATGCTTTTTTTATTAGTAATATTTTCACTTCACTTTTCTTGTAGTAAGGATACAGATATTCTCTCAGAATATGTCACTAACATTGATGAAAACAATAATCAATATGCAGTAGATGATGCTTTTATAATTAACGGGTATGACCCTATAGTTTTAGATGTATTAGCCAATGACACATTTGTAGAAGGGCAAAATGTGAAAATTATTCAAACTTCTAACCCAGAAAATGGAGCTATAGAGATCAGTGAAAATCAAAAAATTATATATACTCCTGCAGATACTTCTGAAAATGAAGATGAATCCAGCACTGCGGAAACGCCAAATGAAGATTCTTCGAATGAATCAGAAGAAGAATCAGAAACAGCAACTGAAACAACCGAAACGCCTGAAACCTCAGAATCATCATCCGACGATTCTGAGACCGAAAATCAAAACAATCATGAAACAGACACCTTTGATTATGTCATTGAAGTAGAAGAGGAAGATGGTTCTACTACAATTGAAGAAGGCACTGTAACAATAGAACCCGAAGGAAACGAGGAAACTGATAATACTAGTGGTACCGACGACATAAGTAGTACGAATTTTGTAATCCCAAGCAATTTTGATTGGAGTAATATTCCTGCAAATATGAGTAATGCTTCATGGGAGATTTTTGACCGTTTTGAGTTTAGTGGTCAAGAAATAATATTACCAGAAAATATTACCTTAGTATTTAAAGGTGGCACCTTAGTTAATGGAACCATATCATTCAACAATACAATAATTCAAACTGAAGACAACCAACGTATTTTTGAATCTATTAACTTAGCAGGAACCCTTGGCACAGAGTTTATTAAGCCTCAATGGTTTGGTGCTTACATGAATGGTTCGACCGATGACAGGGACTATCTTGAAGAGACCCTTAAGCAAGCAAATAATACAAATGCCAAAATTTTGATTGATGGAAAAATGTTTATTGATGTTTCGGCCACTGGTACAAAGTCAATTTTCTTGAATGATAATGATTGGATAGAGGGTACATCTGAATCAGAATTAATTATCAACAACTTACGTTCACCAGCATTTATAATAGCACTTGCCGATAATGTTACCTTTAAAAATTTAAATATGGTATGGGATCAAACCTATTCTACCTTACCGATTGATTCGCAAACAAATGCCGCCAATCAATTACAGGTAGAAAACTGGTTAATTGCCAATAAAGGAATGTCTTTTTCTGGCGCTGACCCTGCATGGTCGGGAGCAATTTCCTTTTGGGCCGTTTTTAATATTAGAGGTTCTTCGAATATATTATTAGAAGATTTGTCATTAAGAGTTCCTGATGGGGCAAATGCACAACAATTCTGTCCTTACTTTATGAAATTAACAACAGAATATAATGAAGGTAGTACCGTAACTAACGAAAGTACTGATCCAAAAACCCAAACCTCAAACGTTACTTTAAGGAGATTGACCTTGGATGGCACAATTATGGGCATACAAGGTAATGTATCTAATTTTAATGTTGAGACAGTAAGATCACATAGATATACCGATATTCAAAATGCTGCTGGCGGTGACATTGGCGGAAATGGTGGTACTTGGTCTCCTCCACCACATTTATTTTACATTAATAGAGACGGTCAACCAAATGATTCAAACGAAGTATACATGTCTGATGTTATAGATTATGGAGAATATGTTGGATCCGTTAATGTTAGATCGGGTGGTGGGTATTGTAATTCCCTTAAATTGACAGATAATATCACTAACGTAAATGTAGATGGTTACGCTTCTTACAGACGGGACGGATTAGCGGATATGCAAAATATATCTAACGGTATATTTAAAAACCTGTATGCTGAAAGTGAAACAAATATTTTCCAAGCCAATCATAAATTTAACACCTTAAGGTTTGTAGGTAATTTAGATAATGTGATATTCGAAAATATGGTACTCAAAGATAATTCATTGACTTCTACGGTATATCCATTAGACAGTGCAGATGGAGTTAACGTCACATTATCTGGAGTAGAGGTTATTACTACCAGTCCCGGTTGTTTTAGATTAAGAGGGACTAACAATTCAATAGAAAATTCAAGTCTAAACCTATGTAATTAATAAATAGTAGATTAAAATTTATACTACAAAGAAAATACTTAAAATTAATACTGCATTTAGATATAACAAGGCTAAAGATTTTGCAATATCGCTTAGCCGTAAATATTTATAATCAATTAAATTTAGCCTTCACCAAATGTTTAGCAAAAACACCACCGTAATAAATATAACGTCTCCACATTCTTTTAGGTTCCTTTAAAAGACGACCAAACCACTCTAAACCTAAATCTTGCCATATCTTATTAGGTCTTTCTACTGTACCTGCATAAAAATCAAATACAGCACCTATAGAACAAATGATTTTAGCATCGAGCGCATTTTTATGTGCGTAGCTCCATTTTTCTTGTTTTGGAGCTGTCATACCTATAAATAATACATCTGGGCTAAAATTGTTCACCTCTTGTATCATTTTAGCATTATCTTCTTCTGTAAAGCTAGGCTTGTAAGGAGGCGAGTAACTACCAAATTTTACATTTGGGTATTCTTTTTTCAACCTGGTCTCTATCTTACCTAAGGTTTCGTTAGAAGCACCCAAGTAAAAACAAGAACCATTTATCTTATTTAAACGTTTTAATTGAAATTCATGAAAATCTGCCCCAGCTATTTTTTTTACCTTAACACCATTCAACCACTTTGATGCAAATACAATACCAACACCATCGGGCAAAATAACATCACTTTTCAAAAGTGCTTCTTTAAAAGTAGCATCTTCTTCTGAAATACAATATGAATATTGATTGATGGTATTCACCAACAATTTTGATTTATTAGGCAAATTATCAAGTGAAGAATTATAAATAGGGTAACCAAGACATAAAACTTCTGAATTAATATCAGTAGCAATCATATAATCATCTAAAATCATAGTAAATACATTCTCTTAAAACCAACTAACCGTTAAATCTTAACAGCTGTAATTTAGGAATAGTAATTACTCCGGGGGGTTATTAGAATTTAAAGCAAAGATATCCAATTCTAAATTATTAACAATAAAATTACGTTTATCTGCAGAAAAGGTAAGTTTATTTTCAATTTAAGAGTATTTAGTAAGTGTACTATCTTATATAAATCCATTTTTTCTAGATCTATTTTAATTATTTAACCTTCTTATAAAAATTATATCTCTTCATCTATAATATTTTTTTTTGCAAATTATCAATATTCACTCCATAAATTAACCTGTTTATATTACTAGAACAACATTCAACGGAAAAATCAGTTATTCATAGAGAGTAGACAATACAGACTAAACACTTCAATATTTATTCATGGCCCAATGATATAAATAAACGTTATGGCAAGAATCACATTTAAACCCATGTACTTCAACAATACAGTATTTACCTTACTTGTACTAACATTCCCTTTATTGCAATTAGGGTCTTGTTCGTCCGATCATGATATTCTAAGCGAATCTGTTATTACTGATACCACAACAGAAGAATCTGTTTTTATTCCAATTCTTAGAATTACTGAATTCAGCATTCAATCTATTGATAACATAGGTTTGAACACAGATATTATTGGTGTTATTGATGAAGAAAAAAATCTTATATATGTTGACATTGATACCAGTAGCATATCTACGCTTCAACTAAAACCTACCATTACCGTTGATTCGGCTACTACCGTAATACCCGATACCACTACTCCACAAGATTTTAGTGAGGAAGTCACCTATACGGTAACTACTGAAAATGGATCCGAAGAAAACTATACCGTAATACCAACAATTGTTGAGCCTGAGATTATAGAACCTGAGATCGTAGAGACTCCATGTTCAAGCAATCGTCAAGATTCAGGACCAATAGTTGTCACTGAAAATAATCAGCGCATAGAAAACCTGAATATAAAAACATCAAATCAACATGGTATAGAAATTAATGGTTTTACCGGCGTAGTAATATCTAATTGTATTATAGAATACACTGGTGCTTATATGGGTATTAAATTCTCTGAGGCAGATAACCTAACTATTGAAAACTGTTCCATAACATATACAGATGCTCCCTCTAGTGGACCTTTAGCAGATGCTACTAGAAATTGTATTGAAGGATTTGATTCTCAAAATCTAGTTATTACGTATGTAAAAGTTGAAGATGGCTCTACAGGTATTCGATTAGACCAATGTGACGAATCTGTATTGACCTATATTGAAGGTCATAATATGAGAGGTCCTTTTCCTAGAGGGCAATTAGTGCAATACGATAAATGTATTGGAGGTTTGCTAGAGAATTTTTCAGTCATAAATGACCGAGAAATTGCTTGGACCGAAGACAATATTAGTATCTACAAAAGCGCAGGCCAACAGATTAAAAAAGGTTTGATAGTCGGTAACAACAGCCCCAATGGTGTTGGTGTGATGTTTGAAGATCAAAATACCGAAGGCGCACGTGGAGGTACGGGCGGACTTGTTGAAGATGTAGATTTTTTAGAGATGGGCAACGGTGTTGCATCTTCAGTTGAAGGTTCTGGTAATGTAACTTTTAACAGATTACGTGCTAAGCAAATTATATGTGGAGAATTAGGACAAAACAGAGGGCTACCAGCATCTAATTCATTAATATTTGCAGCTTTTGATACTTCTGGCGGCAATAAAATTATTGACTGCCTTGTTTATGAGTCATGCAACCCTACCAATATTATTTGGCCAGAATATAGTTTTGAAGTTGTAGACTATAGGGACGATATCGATTTTGAACCAAGAGACCCTATTGTACTTGATTTTCCTTGTAGTGCCGCTAATTGATGACAGCTATTGATTATAGTTAAACTTGCTTGCTAAAATTATCCACGAGTTGAATACCCTGGAATTCTTAAGAATCCTAATATTTTTCTACGTACAACGGTGGTTTTAAAGAAACAATTAAAATACCTACTATCTGCCTTTGTATCTCTAATAATAAAATTAGGATGGGACAGCGGAAAGTTTATCTCATGCGCTTCATTTTTCTGCCTTTCATCATTAGCACTTAACGTATGTGTAGCATCTTCCCCAAAACCAAGATTTTTAATCATATTTTGATTCGGAATAATTGACAATCCTGAATTGACTAGTTTGGTATAATCCCACTGATAATCCCACCAAGTGACTTCTTTGGCTTTGATTGTTTTTTCTATCTTGCTAAGTCGGTATTTTTTCTCAATAAAATTTGAAAAGTACTTATCGAAATATCCTTTCTTTTTTAACTCCGGATAGGTGGACACTTCATAATCATAATGCTTCCAAGCTCTTCTCCAACTAGCCCAACCCCACTCGTGACTAAAATAAGAGAAATAATATGAATAATCTGAATCAGGCACATATCCATTCTGAAAATTAGAACCTCCAATATGCATAATCTGATTATTATCTCGATACTTTTCTAACAATTCTGAACAGAATTTAAAAAAGCTTTCTGATGGCAAACAATCATCTTCTAGAATAATACCTTCTTCTTCATTTTCAAAGAACCAATCAATTGCTTCTTTTGGTCCTAAACCACAACCGATGTTTTCATCTCTAAAAAGTGTTTTAACCTCGCAGTCCCAATCCACTAAATCTATGATAGCTCTAGTTTCTTTACAACGTTGATCGTCTTTACCATTATTTCGTGGTCCATCTGCCGCAACATAAAGTTTTTTAGGTTGCGCCTTTCGTATCATTTCAAAAACCTTTTTTGTTTGTTCAGGCCTATTAAAAATGATAAAAAGTACCGGTGCTTGTGGTGTGGTTATGGTTGTTCTCATTTTAAGTAGTCTTCATTTTTAAATAATTGCCAAATAATAGGGAACAAGGTTTTACCCCACAAAAATAAGAAGGCTTGGGGCAGGTGTAATGGAAAATGTGTTTTAACAAATTGTAAATATTCTTTATATGATAACCCCGTAGGACTATACAAATACGCTATTCTTTCTTTTAAATTACTGTCTTGAGGCAGCCAATTAACCCCGTGGTCATTTGTGCAATAGCCACAATAGGCACTTGATATATAACTGTTAATACCATTTTTCAAAGCTTTCAAGGTATAATCAAAATCTGCAATACCATGCGTATAGCTTTCTGTTAGAGATCCAATTTCTTTGTACACTTCTTTTGGCACCAACATGATGTTAGCATTACCTAACTCACACTTCTGAGGAAACTCATTATTAGGTATTAACATTTTACTTTTAAAAGTCAGTCTGTTTAATAGCTGATGTCCGCCATAAGATATCTTCTTTGTATCTGGGTCCATAGTAGGGCCCACGATGATGCTTTTAGGCTCATTAACTGATTTTAAATCACTGAACAATCTAGTAATGGTATCTTCAAAAACAATGGTATCATCATTTAATAGCAGATAGTAATCTGTATTATTTTCATGCTCATTCGCATATTTCCAGGCAGCTCGCATACCACCGGCCCAAAATAGACTCCCGGATCCTTGTATAATCTGAAGGTTATCAAACTTACCCTGCAAATACTCGGTCGTACCATCGGTACTACCATCATCTACCAAGAATATATTCAAATCGAAACCATCATCTAAAGTACATTTAGACAACGCTTGCAAACAGCTATACGTTTTTGCCTTACGATTGTGACACGTAAGCAAAACAGTAATTAATTTCTTTTCTTTAGTTGACATCATCATTAATTTAATTCAACTTACTAAGCTGGTAACTTTCGATTTTTTCTCATTTCAATATACACCTGATAGGGCGCTACTATTAATCCGTTGACATTCGTTATTACAATTGCCATACATATTCCAAAAATACCATACTCTAATTCTACCGAGAAATAATAGGCTATCGGTACAAAAAATATGATTACAAAAATGGAAATATAAAATTGCAGATTCACCTTGCCCATACCATTAAGAACACTAATGAATATTTCTGAAAAGCAATTAGAAAGTACAATTAACAACACACCCAATGACGTTATAAACGGTATGGTTATGATATCACCGATCCATAAATTATAAATGGTAGGTGCAATCATTAATACGATAATACTACCTATAGCAATAACACCCCAAATGAGTAACAACTTCTTAATTAACTTCTTTATCCAAGTATAATCATTATTTACCTGGGCATTGGTAACCGAACTCCATACGGGACTCAATATGATACCAAAAACCAAAGAAGCCACACTAAAAAGCTTAAAAGCGATATTAAACTCCGTAACCTTTTCTGGTGTAAAATATTTACTGATTAAAAAGTTACTTGTTTGAAACTGTACCATATAGGCAATATTCAAAAAGAAAAACTTAATCCCCAAAGAGAAAATAGATCCTAAGGTATCTAGTGTAGGTTTTTCTATTTTTTGTATTAAATCTCGTCTTTGTACAATAAAGAAATATGCTGTAAACAAGAATATAGAAAGCACATTACTACCCATAACCACAAAACCCAAATTAAATAATGAAGGTTCTGAAAATTCTCTCAAATACAATATACCTATGAGCCCAAGTGCATTACCAACCAAAATTGTTCTCGCAATCATTGCCGGTTTTTGTAATGCGTACTGTATGGGATTATAAATTTGAAATATAAACTGTAAGCTAAAAAAGGAAATCAGTAAAAATACAAGCTGCTGCAACTCTGTTCTGTACGAAGCATCAACACCCAAAAATTCATCCCATTTTATTTGATCGGTAAATATGACATTAAGGATAAAGATGAGGGCTGAAATAAGTATTAAAACAGCTGCTGTAGTATGTATTAATTTACGTTGTTCTTTAATATCATCTAAGGCGACCGCCTCAGAAAACTTGTTTCGTAATCCATTTCCAAAACCTATATCTAAAAGTGTAAACCAGGTTAATACAGAGCTTAATGTTAACCAAATACCATATCGTTCAGCATTTACAAAATTAATCACCAATGGCACAAACAAGAAATTTATGGCCGTACCCAAGCCTCTTAATATCAAAGAAGAAAACACATTCTTAACCAACAAATTAGTTCTTGAATTTCCTTCGAAATAAGATTTAATAAATACCCTGACTGTATTGTATGCTTTTATCATTATAGATTATTGGGTATTTGCTACTTTTAAATATTTAGTTCTATAAGCATAAGATAATGCCGAGAAATCTTGATTCTTAAATGTTGGTAAAAATATAAATATCACGCAAATAGGCAACATTAAAATAGGTTCTCCAAAACTCAGAATTAAAAGAATAAGTATTGCATAGAATACGTATTCCATTTTACGGAGATATACCTTGCATACTTTACCAAAACGATATAATAACACAAAGAGCCCTACGACACCGAATTTGGTAATAAAATCCATTATACCATTAGATATATTGATATTGTATTCATTTATATAATACTCATCATATTGGTTACTCACCCCTAAAAACAATTTCCAATCAAATTGCTCATAAAGAAAAATTACACTAGCAAATCTATTCAAAGGAATTTGTCTTTGCACATCATCATAATAAGTAGATAATTGCTCAATTCTTTTAAGATCCCTTATATCTTGCTCATAAATTTCAACTATTTTTTCCCCTAAAAACGGCACATTAGGTATCGCTAATGCAAAAATTATAGCAAAGGCAATAATGGTTACTTTACTACCCTTATTTAAAACACGATATCTCAAGAAAAATAATAGAAATACACCCAAATAGGCAGTAGTGGATACCGTTGTTAAAATAGCAAGCGTAATAATAAATGCTTCTTTATTCAACTTAAAGTCATTCATTAAAAAATTGAATAACAGCGCTAAAGTCAAGAACGAACCAAAAGCCCCAGGTTCCCAACAAAAACCAGAATTTCTATAATAATGAATAGTATCATAGGTATATATTAAAAAGTTGGTGTACCTAAGTGAATTATCATTTACCGTGAGGCTTTCGAACGTATTACCTATCGCTTTAACAATAGCCCCGTTTTGATAAAATTGAATGATATAAAATAGAATAGATACCAAGGCCAAGTGTGAAATTACTTTCACTAAATAGTAAAGTGTCTTCTCTTTTAAAATCAAACAAAATAAGTAGGATGTAAAAACGAACTTGAAAAAGTAAAATACATCACTCTTAAAATAATCGCTGGGTAACTGGTTTAATTTGAACCGAAATAAAATGTAGGCAAAATAAACTCCAGCACTTATTAAAAAAAACTGCACATCTTTTTTCTTCACCCTTTTAAAATAAAAGGCAACAAATATCATACATACTTCAAAACCAAACCAAGCTAAATTAGATTGAACTAAAAAATTGGCTTTAGAAGCAAATAGTAAAAAAAACAAAGTAATAATATAATATATATTCATTCTCTTTTTACCTTGTACTAGTATTTTTCGGTGAAATAATCAACCTACTTATTAGAAGTTACATCGTTTAAAACCACCATTGGGTTTTTAAATTTTTTGTTCACCTTAATATCTTCTATTATTGCTAAATCTTCTAGATTAGAGTGGTTTTCCCTAACCATATAAATACAACAGTCTGTAAATCTCGAAAGTGCAAAAGTATCTGCCAATTTACCTATAGGCGCTGAATCAATTAATATATAATCGAATTCTTGTTTTAAATTATTCATCAATACTTCCATTCTATTCGAATTGAAAGATTCTAGACCGTCAATATTTTCAGACCCTAAACCAATTGCAAAAAGATTTGGATTATTACTTACTGGAATTAAAAGATCATGAACCGTTATAGTATTATGACTTTGGTTTAAATAATTAGAAATACCATATTCTTTTTTGGTTTCTCCTAAAGCTTCAATCAATTCAGGATTGTGTTTGTCTAATTCAAGTATTAGCACCTTATTACTAGATGAAGCCAAGGCGACACCCATATTTGAAGAGAAAAAGGTTTTTCCTTCGCCTTTAATAGCTGAAGTCACTAAAACCGTTTGTACTTTCTTTTTAGAGAGCATAAAATCTAGATTCATTCGCATCATTCTAAAACTCTGCGCCAAAAGACTTTTTTCTTCTCCTTTTTCTATTAAATTGTTTTTAGACTTGTTATGCACTATCTCACCAATTACGGGTACACTTATTCTGTCCTCAACATTTTTCTTATTCTTTACTTTAGTGCTTAAACCTTCTTTTAAGTGTATAAAACCAATTGGTACCATAAGACCCATTAAAAAGGAAACTAAAAGAAATAATTTTTTACTAGGCGAACCAGATTCAAAATCGGTTATAGCCCTATCGATGATTGTGAAATTATCATTTCTAACACCAACCATTAAAGCTGCTTCTTCTCTTTTTTGTAATAGATATAGAAACAAATTCTCTTTAATACCCTGCTCTCTACTAATCTCAAGTAATTGTCTTTGCATGGTTGGAATTCTCTGCTTCTTCTCTGCAAACTGATCAGATCTACCCTTAATACTATTAATTGTAGTTCTTAAACTTTGCTTAGATGTTGAAAGGCTACCCAATATATTTCTCCTAAGCTGTTCTAATTGATCTCTAATATCAATCATTCTAGGATTGTTCTCAGGTACAGTTCGCTGCAAACTTTTCTTATCTATCTGCAACTTATTATAACTATCAATTAAATAAATTAAGTTTGGACTAGTGACACTCAACGAATTTATGGTAGATTCATTATCTCCCCTTTTTAAATTGCGCTCAATAGCACTTAGCACCTTTAATTCGATTTCCGAATCCGCTAATTTTCTGCCATAATCTATTTCTTGTTCCGCAAAAGAATTTGCATCAAACTCTACACTAGCCAATTCATTATCCGTTTTAAACTGTGCAACGTTCATTTCTACCTCACTAAGCTCTGTAGAAAGTGTATTTAAGCGATCATCTATAAACTTAACGTTACTTAAAGCCAAGGCATTTGTAGCTAGAAATGACTTTAATCCATAAAGTTCGACTAGATTATTGATAATATCTTCGCCCTTTTCAGGTATTTGTTCCTTTAATGAAATATTGATTACCGAAGCGTCTTTATTTATTACATGAACACTTAATGCTTTCTTTACATAATTATGCGCCATCTCATCAATATCTCTAAAATCTACGATGAACTCGGTATTTTTAGATGTACTTTCTTCATTGGATATAATTCTAAAAACACCGTATGGTTTTTCAATTTTATAATCAACATTGTATTTATTATAACCATAATCAGAACTGACCGTACTTGCTCCTTCTGATGAATCTTCGAATTCTTCTGCTATACTAAAGCTATCATCACCTTCAAATTTAATAGTCAAGGTTGTTTCATAAGCAGATGGGTATAATGTATCTATTACCATTTTAAAAGGTAATGCCGACCCATAAATTTCTTTCTTTGGAAAAGCATCTGGAGCCGTAATCTTAGCTTGTAACGACAACGTATCTAACACCGAACGCATTAAATTTACAGAAGTAAGCACTTCAATAGCATTGTTAACCCTTTCTGAGTTACTAAAAGGATTATTATAAACTAAATTATTACCAGAAGCATCTATATTCGACGTTTCATTCTTTAGTAATAATTTACTCGATACATTATAAGATGTACTTATAAATTGCAAGGCAGCCACAGCTAAACCCAAAAACACTAACAAAGAAATCATGAAAAATTTCCATGATTTAAGGTATTTATTCAACAGTCCCTTCAAATCAAAATTCTCTACATTTTGTTTGGAAGACATTTGTGAATCAAAATATTCCTTTTCGGTCATTATATTTAAATTTAAATGGGAAATAATAATCGGTAAATAAAACCAGTGTTGTTATTTTATAAACACTAAGCCCTGTACTAACCGTTTATTTATAATATTCTTTTGAGATTTACTTAAAAGTAGAAATTGAGATTACCGCTAATGATAACGAACCTAATATTACTGAAAACCATTGCGCAGCATTAGATGTATTTCTAACCTTTCTATCATTAGGTTGTACATAAACGATATCATTAGGTCTCAAATAGTAATTTGGAGATGTGAATAATTCATCTGATGTCAAATCAATTCTTTTAGTACTCTTAACTCCATCTTCTTCACTGATTAGCAAAACATTATTACGCTGTGCGTAAATGGTCATATCACCTGCCATACCTAACGCTTCTAGTAAAGTTACTTTCTCATTAGGAATGGTAAATACCGCAGGCTGATTTACTTCACCTAAAACAGAAACCTTAAAGTTCATGAATCGAATATCTACAATCGGCTCCATTAATAACTTTTTCGCAATCAATTCTTCTCTAATATATTCTCTTAGCTCTTTTTTGGTCAACCCAGAAACTTCTATTTTACCTAAAACAGGGAAACGTATGTAACCATCTTGATCAATTAAATATCCTATAGATTGCGCACCACCAGCGTTATTGGCTAGATTGAACATCTCTGTTACCTCTGCATTTAAACTAGTAATGTTTATGCTTAACAAATCGTTCTTCTGTAATATTGGTTCTAATGGTTCAAAATAAGTAGCAAACGAATTGTCACCTACTTCATTAAAGTAAGAAGACTTTTTTGCACTACCACAAGATGAAATTTGTAATGCAACTAGTAGTAGTAAAGAAAATCTAAACAATGAATTTCTTATGTTCTTAAAATTAAATGGGGAAATATCAGCTTTCATAAATAGTAAAGTTTGTAGCTTATAGTTATTGTACATGATAAGGCTCAAAATTAAATCAAACAAAAATTGATTGCTTATAAATTCCGACGTCATCGTTTATATAATCGTCGTAATTAAGAAATTCATCTATATCACAATTGCCACCTAAGCAGATGAGATATAAACGAAAGCACTTTAACGGCCACACAAGGCATACACCGCTATTAGCAAAAAGATTTAAAATTATTACATGACCCAAAATCTGTAATTAATTCCGTATTGAGACTTGTTAACGTCATTACGTTATCGGATATTATATTTTGGGTAGCTACATTGCATATATACTGGGGATTGAGATGTATTTCCTTCAAATAATAACATTGATCTGCAATTGTTGCCTGTTGGCTATTTATTTCAAATGAATTCAAAGGTATATGCAAACCAGAACCATTTGCCTTTACAATCGCTTCTTTTTGGGTCCAATGATTGTAGAAGCTTTTTAGTGTATTTGAAGAATTATGCATTCTACCGATTTCATTCTCAGAAAACTGCTCTCTAAAATCTTCTATATTTAAATCACTTATTTTCTCCACATCTATGCCAATAGTTCCTGTAGAAGAAATTGCACACACGATGAGCTCTTTAGAGTGCGATATATTGAAGTGTATAGATGAATTTTCAAAGAAAGGTTTTTTATCCTTGGAAAAATTCATCTTAAGATTTTCGATATCCTGTTTATAAAAATGCTTTAGACCATAACCTAATAACAACCTACCAAGAACCGTCGATTTAGCATCTTGCCAACGTTTATATTTAGATACTTTTTTATTAAAATCTTCCGAGAAGTTATGGTGCGCATTTGCAAAAAACTCATCGTTATTTTCACTGGTTAAATACGTAAATAATACGTGTATCATTTAAATTGATATATTCTCTATTCTATACTTAAGTACACATGAACATTAATTAAATATCAATTTTCATATAGCCACTTTCTTGACTCGCATCTGCTACATACCATGCCGGCTGACCCTTTTCATCTCTACCCAAACGTGCTCCAGGTACTGGAGGCGTATTTAATTTATCAAAAGATGATTGTGAGCTAGCAACATGATTACCGTTTAAACCTTCTTTAGAAAGGATTCCTACAGCCACCAACTCATCTATTGAAGACAACAATGTTTTCATCAAGAAATCAACATCATCACTAGTATACGCAGTGGTCAAGAAACAAGGGAAGCCGTCCCAAATATGAATTCCTTTTTCACGCATACTAACGAATAGTAATTCTGAATACGGAATATCTTTCTTGAACTTCAATCTCCATAACGATCCAAAATAAGTGATTTCTATGGGGAGTCCGTCTTTTGCAAAAGTAGCATTTAGGCTTTTTGCCATGCGCTCTGTCATAGCAGATACATTCGCTTGTAGACTTGGACCTTGTTCTTTCATATGAAGTAAGGCTGCCTTTGATGAAGCTAAAGCCAAAGGATGACGAACAAAAGTACCTGCAAAATAGGTCACCCCTACTTCAGGATAAGAATCATCTCCATATTGCCAAAATCCGCCATCAAGCGCATCCATATATTCTTTTTTACCTACAATGGCACCAATGGAAACTCCGCCGCCCATAACTTTACCATAGGTAGCTAAATCTGCCTTGACATCGAATAATGCCTGAGCACCACCCGGATGCATTCTAAAGCCGGTTATCACCTCATCGAAAATAAAAGCAATCTCTTCTTTAGTAGTTAGTTCTCTTACATTCTTTATAAATTCTACAGGTTGAAACTCTGGTCTACGACTTTGAACAGGTTCTATAAGTACCCCTGCAATTTCATGAGCTCTCTCCTTTATTATTTGTAAACTTTCATCCGTTCCATAATCAAGAATCAACATATTCTGAACTGCTTCTGGAAGTATACCTGCAGCAGCCGGAAACGTTTTTTTCTTTTGGGAACCTCTTACAATACCCTCATCATTAATACCATGGTAAGCACCAGTAAATGCCACAATTAGTGAACGCCCGGTAACCGTACGTGCAATTCTCATAGCTCCTAGCACCGCTTCTGACCCCGTATTACACAAAGCAGCTCTATCATGACCTGTAAATTCACATAAAAGTTCACAAACCTCACCTGCTAAAGGGTGTTGTGGTCCTACTTCATAACCCAATTCAATTTGGTCATGCATCGCTTTTTTAATGAAATCGGGTTGATAGCCAAAGAAACAAGAACCAAAACCATTTAAGGCATCTATGTATTCATTGCCATCTACATCCCATAAACGGTTACCTGCAGATTTACCAATTACTAAAGGGTACACCAACTCTTTGGTTAATGGCTTAAACCCAGATACTACTCTAGGATCTGCCATTTTAGCTCTATTATCTTGAGCATAGTTTTTACTACCAATAGTTTTGGTATTGTACTTTATAGTAAGATCCTTTAAATACTGCGATTGCTCTTGATCTAAACCTGTAGATTGCTTTTCAATTCTTGGTGATGCACCGAACGGTTTTTTATGCTCAAGCTTCTCTTTTTCTGAACGAGCATCTAAAGTAGCCGATCCATTTACCACTTTTGCCGGAACAGGCTTTGGAACAGTAACAGGTTGTGGAGCTGGAGCTAGCGCATTACCTTGTAACAACTGAAGCTGCCTACTTAATAAGTTAAGCTGCTCACCTATTAAGCCAATTGCCGTTTGGTTCGTTGCCGAAGTATTATAATTAGCAGGAATAGCTTGTTGCACGTGATTAACAGCGGTAACTGGCTGAGGAACTGCTTCTGCAACCGGTTGTGGCGCCATAAACTCTGCCGGCAAATTCTTATCTAAGTAATTAGCTAGAAGCTCAGGAGTGTTTATACCTTCATTAAGCTGTCTAAATGTAATCGGAATTTTGAATTCTTTTTTACAGGTAATCGCCATTTGTGTTAGAATTAAAGAATCTAATCCTAATTCTAGAAAGCTACTGTCTTTGTCGGCAACTTCAAGCTCAATTCCGTATGAATTTGAAATTAACTCTGAAATTTTATTTAAAATAGAGACGTTTCTCATTGGTGCGGCACTTTTTGGTTTTTCTATTATTCTAGTTATGGGCTGATCGGCATTCAAATGGGTTCTTTCTTTTGGAATAGAAACCAGAGGGTCGATCCAGCATGGTTTACGGTCAAAAACATAAGTTGGTAATCTCAGTTTTTGCCTTTCTTGGTTTGTGTATAAGGCGTTCCAATCTATGGTAAGACCAGTTAGCCATAATTGACCTAAAGCTTTTAATACCCCGTGATAAGAATTCTCATCATTTTTCGGGATAGGTAATGAAGCTAAAGATTTTATATTTTTTGCGCCCTTATTCTGGCGACTTAAAGTGGTAAGCGTATTACCCGGACCCACTTCTAACAATACAACGTCTTCTAACTTCACTATGGTATCCATAGCATCTGAAAATCGTACGGTATCTCGTAAATGGTTTGTCCAATATACAGCATCTACAGCCTCTTCATTCGTAAGCCAAGTACCTGTAACGGTAGATATTATTGGTAATTCAGGAATGTTTAAATTGATATTCTTGACCACATCACGAAATTCCTCTAAAATAGGATCCATCATAGATGAATGAAAGGCATGACTGGTAGCAATTAAACGGTATGCTAAGCTCTGCTCTTTTAAAAGCTCACTGAATTTCGTTATCTCATCATCTTCGCCAGATACTACACAAAGTTTAACGGAGTTAATAGCTGCAATTGATAATGTCTTCGGAAGAATTTTTTCTAGCGATTCTTGGTCTATTCTCACGGTAAGCATGCTCCCTTTTGGAAGTCCGCTGACCAGAATACCCCGCATTGAAACTAATTTCAAGGCATCTTCTAAACTGAAAACTCCGGCTAAATGAGCACCTACAAATTCCCCAAGGCTATGTCCGCATAATACGGTAGGCAGTATTCCCCAGCTCATCCATAATTGTGAAAGGGCATATTCTATGGTAAATAAAGCAGGTTGTGTATAACGGGTATCTCGTAACTTGTTTTCCGCATCTTCAGAATTCGCATCCTGAAAAATGATTTTCCTAATATCTACTTTTATGGTATCTAACAGTAAATCGGCACAATTATCAACAGCTTCTCTAAAAGCGCTTTCCCCATCATATAAATCTTTACCCATATTTAAATACTGGGAACCCTGACCAGGAAGTAAGAATACAATCTCACTCGGAACGTTTTTTACAACTGAAGACTGCGTAGCCTTTAGATCGTTATCAATCAAAAACTCAGAAGCGTCATTTGTATCGCTCGCTAAAATAAATCTACGATTATTGAAATTAGCTTTAGTAGTACTTAGAGAATAGGCAACATCTGCCAAATTCAATTCTGGTTTAGCATCGATTTGTTTTTTTAATACGGTTTCGAATCCCGCTAAACTTGTTTCGGTTTTTGCAGAAATAGGTAGTAGTTGCAAAGGACGTTGAAATTTGGAAGTCTTCTCCTCCATTTCATATTCCTCTAAAACCACATGAACATTGGTACCACCTACGCCAAATGAACTTACACCCGCTCTTCGTGGACCTTCAACATTCCAATCAGTCAATTTGTTGTTGACGTAAAACGGACTATTTTCAAAATCAATTACAGGATTAGGTTTATCGTAACCTAAAGAAGGCGGTATTAGTTTATGATTAAATGCTAAAATTGTTTTTATTACACCCGCAACACCTGCTGCGGCAGTCATATGCCCCATATTACTCTTTACAGAACCTAGACCACAAAAATTATTTTTTGATTGTTCTCCAAAAGCGAGATTAAGACCATCTATTTCTATAGGGTCCCCTAACGGAGTCGCCGTACCATGCGCTTCTACATAGCTAATGGTATCAGGTGAAATATTGGCGTTGTCAATGGCACTTTTAATAGCATTTGCCTGACCTTCTGCACTTGGTGCCGTAAAGCTTCCTTTACCGCCACCATCGTTATTTATACCAACACCTTTTACTACGCCGTAAATAACATCTCCGTCATTTTTGGCTTCTTCTAAATCTTTTAAAACGATTACTCCGGCTCCATCGCTAAAAACAGTTCCCTTTGCTTGAGCATCAAAAGGTCTACAATGACCATCGGTACTGAGCATAGAACCCTCTTGGTAAAGGTGTCCGCTATTTATAGGTGCGGTAATACTAGAACCACCCGCCAGTGCAACTTCACAATGACCATTACGTATAGATTCTACGGCTTCGGCGATTGCCAATAGTGATGTAGAACATGCTGAATGGACACTAACCGCCGGACCTTTTAAGTTTAATTGATACGCGGTTCTTGAAGCCACATAATCCTTCTCGTTCACCGTATCTAACTGCAGTTGCCCAATGCTTTCTACAACCTCGCTATTTGGCAGTACATTCTTTTTATAATAGGTATTTGTACCTGTACCTGCATATACTCCTACCCTACCTGTATAATGTTCTGGCAAGTGGCCAGATTCTTCAAGAGCTTCCCAAGCCAATTCTAAAAATAAACGTTGTTGGGGATCCATAGCTTCTGCCAATTTAGGCGTTAAGCCAAAGAAACGGGCATCGAACTTTTTTGCAGAAGGCACGACACCTCTTGCAGCAACATATAACGGGTCATTTCGTAAAGATGCCGGAATACTTTGATCCAATTCTTCTTTCGTGAAAAATGAAATCGTTTCTTTCCCATTTTTTAAGACATCCCAAAATTCATCAATGGTATTTACACCAGGAAACCGACCTGCCATACCAACAATAGCAACATCATTAGACTGGTTTTTATTTTTTACTTTTCGCTTACTAGAAAACAATGCTGTTTTCTTATGGCCTTTCATAAATTCTGAAAGCGCAGAAATCGTAGTATGCTGATATAATTTGGTCACCGGTATTCTTACTTGAAGCGTTTTCATGATAGCGTTAACTACCTTTTGTGCTACAATAGAAGTACCTCCCATTTCAAAGAAGTTGTCGTCTAAACCAATACCCGATACTTTTAGTTCTTTTTCCCAAATACTGGCAAGACCTTTTTCAATCTTTGTTCGTGGCTTTCTAAATATTACGTCTGAAGTTGATCTAACGTAACTTGGCTCCGGTAATTTTTCTTTATCTATTTTACCGTTTGAGTTTGTTGGAAACTCATCTACCCACATAAAAAATGTAGGTACCATAAACTCTGGTAATTTATCATTAAGCTCTTGCTTAATACTACTTATTTCAGGTTTTTTACCTTCAGCCAAAAGATAGGCGACCAACCTGGCTTCACCTTCTGCATTTGTATTAGGCAAGACTACGGTACGTTTTATACCCGAAATAGCATCAATAGAAGATTCAATTTCTCCTAATTCTACTCTGTGCCCACGAATTTTAACTTGGTGATCTATTCTACCAATATATTCTAAAGTTCCGTCAGCAAGTCTTTTTACTAAGTCACCTGAACGGTACATTTTTTCTCCATCTTCAAAAGGATTATCAATAAACTTCTGACTGGTCAGTTCTGGTCTGTTCAAATAACCCCTTGCCAAACCATGACCAGAAATACATAATTCACCAATAACACCAATAGGTTGTAATTGGTTATTGGTATTTACCACATGAGAAGACAAAGTTGATATACAGTTGCCAATATTAGAAATATTGGTTCTGATATCTTCATCGTCAATAATATTAAAAGTTGTAAATATGGTAGTTTCTGTAATACCATACCCATTTACAAATTGAATACTTGGGAATTTACGGTACCACTTTTCTAGATACTTAGGGAATAAAGCTTCTCCGCCAAAAATTACATATCGTAAATTTAAATCGACATCTTCTGTAGGTAGACTGCCCATAATGTTTAAGAAGGAAGATGGTGTTTGGTTTAAAATCGTCACCTTTTCCTTAATTACCAAGGACATAAATTCGTAAGGGTCTTTAATCACCTCTTTTGAAGGAATGATTAGTTTACCTCCAAATAATAATGCTCCATACATTTCCCAAACCGAGAAATCGAAACAATACGAATGGAACATGGTCCAAACATCAGTATCATTAAAATCATAGAATGGTTCATCGTTTACAAATAGACTAACAATATTTCTATGTTCTAATTGTACACCTTTAGGCTTACCAGTGGTACCAGAAGTGTAAATAATATATATTAAATCGTTTGGTGCTAATTCAATGTTTTTAACATCTTCAGTAGCATAATTATCAAGAGTATTCTTAAACTCTTCAATTGCCGCAGCATCAACAGTAAAATCGCAATTACTATCTTCCTTAATGTAATCGATTCGCTCAACAGGGTAATTAGGATCTACCGGCACATATACTGCCCCAGCCTTCATAATACCCATCATACTTACAATCAACCATTCGCTACGTTCTAATAGTAAACAAGCAAAATCACCTTTGCTAGCGCCATGTTTTTTAATAAGATAGTCTGCAAATTGGTTCGATAGTTTATGTAGCTCATCATATGTTAAACTAGTACTGCCATAAACTACAGCAGTATTGTTAGGAGTCTTAGCAGCCTGTTCATTTAAAAGATCAACAATAGTTTTCTCTTTTGGATAGTTTACAACAGGCTTGTTAAAATCGCTCAACAAAGTATTGCGTTCTTTTTTAGAAAGGAAATCAATATTTCCTACAGGAGTTGATGGCTGCTCAATTAAACGTGACACTAAAGTCTTAAAGTGAACCATGAACTGCTCAATCAAATCTTTATCGAAAATATTTTCATTGAAAACAACATCTAATTTGAACTGTTCATCAGCAAGGTGTAATACTACCTTGATATTTGAATTAGAATCAACAGTACCAATAAACTCAATGGCATCAGTAACACTAATATCTTTTGAAATAACAGATTGATCTTTTTGAGAATTTATAGACAGAACAAAATCTAAAATAGCATTTTCCCCGTTCTCTTTTACAAGATTGAAATCTTTAATAAATTTATCGGTAGGATATATATTCGCTTTATTTGAAGCAAGTATTTTTTTTGTTTGATTACTTAACGTATTAAAGTCTACAGTAGGAGCTATAGTATTTCTAAATAGAGATAAATTATTTTGTTTATTATCGTTATCATCAATGGTTAAACCAAAAGCGATATCTAATTGATTAGTGTATCTCTGTAGCAGAACACTTAATGCAGTAATTAAAAAAGACTCTATACTGTCTTTAGCTGTATAAGCTTTTATTTGACTAGTTACATCAGCAGAAAAATAAGTACGCAACGTTGATCCTTGACCTACGCTTTCTTTTACGGTAAGCTTTCTACTTGGCAGGTCTAATAATTTTACATCTTCTAATAAAATATTCTTCCAATATTCTGTAGTAGAATCAGTTATTAAATTCGCATTTCTAGCTTCCATTGTAAAATAATAATTAGGTATAGACTTTAGGGTTTCCTATTTACATATTGGTTAAAGAAAAAATATCAATCTTCTTCAAACAGTTTATGAATAACTTCATAATTAAATAAAAATTTTAATCTTGTCGTGTACTTAAAAGTACAACTCAATAAAAAATCTGAACAAAAAATGTAAATATTCAATGAAGTAAAACTACAGAATATCATGAACATTTCAATCTTATAAAAGATTTAAAGTGGTTGAATTACACTCAATACTTCAATATAATAAATTGATTATCAATTAATTATAGTTTTTATACGGTTACTTCATTTATTTTATGACTAGAAAATTTCATCGACAAATAAATGACGTTCTTCGAAACTCAAATAGGTTTTAAAAATGTTGGAATAATTCTATGGATTATGTACAGATATCTTCGGTCAATGGTTTTGCGAAAAGCATCATTACATCTATAATTTACTACCTTATAACCTTAACCATTTTTATCAAGAACCTTTTGCAATGATGTAGCTAAAACCTTATCATTAGGCGGGCTAAACATACTAAGGTGATCCCCTGGTACATAATGTAGCTCAATTCCGTTTTCCGCAAATGATTTCCAGCCAAGATTTACACTATCGTGCGTGTAATCAATAACATCTTCGATTCTAAATAAGTCGACCTTTATAGGCAATGGTTTTAAATGATAGCTATCAACAACTTTATTGTGCTCAATAATTCGGCTTTCATACTCCCAATCATAATCCGTTTTAGCTACTCTAGTTTTATCTTTCTTTAATCTTAAATACAATTTCTTCAAGTTAGCTTTAGTGACTCCAATTCTATATTTAAACCCTTCTACACTTGATAATTGCTTTAAAACATGCAGGGTCTTATTCGCTAAATAATTACCATAAGCTATCTTCTTACCTAAACTTGTACTTTTACCATAATGGGCATATGCATAGGTATCTAACAATACCAAAGCAGAAATTTCTTTCCCTTTTGCCATTAATTGTTTTGCCATTTCATAGGCGATAATACCCCCAGAGGAATAACCCGCTAATTTATAAGGTCCTTTTGGTTGTGTTGCTAAAAGAGCTTCATTATAATGTGATGCTATTTCTTCTACAGAAGTCAATAATTCTTCTTTACCATCTAAACCTTTAGCCTGAAAAGCATAAATAGGCTGATCAGGATTCATATTATGCTTTAAGGTTTTAAAAGAAAGTATATTTAACCCTGCACCATGAACTATAAATAGTGGTGTTTTAAATCCGTTTTTTTGAATGGGCACCATTGAATCCCAGGTTACGGTATTCTCCTCAATTTTTAATAAACTAGCCAGACTTTTAACCGTAGAATATTCGAATAAAGAAGACAATGGTAATCGTTGACCAGATTTTTCTTCTAGCCTAGTCATTACTTTAGCAGCAATTAACGAATGCCCACCTAATTCAAAGAAATCATCGTTTAAATTAATAGTATCTAAAAACAAACACTCTTTCCAAACCTCTGATACCAATTTTTCAGCCTTGGTAAAAGGCTGAACACGCTCCTCTTTAGTAATGATGATATGCGTATTATCTGGTAGACTTTTTCTATCTAGTTTACCGTTGATAGTTACGGGCAGTTTATCCAATTTAATATAATCATGAGGCAACATAAATACGGGTAACTCCGCTGCTAATTGCTTTTTCCAAAGCGTAACATCAGTATTCCAATCGCTGCCCCCATAAACCACATAAGCTTTTAACGCATTATTTCTAACATCGGTAGCAGCTGATTGAATCCCTTTCAGTTTATTTAAAGAATGTTCAATTTCGCCAAGTTCAATTCTATGTCCGCGGACTTTTACTTGACCATCTTTACGACCCAAACATTCAATCTGACCATTAGGCAAAAGTTTACCTAAATCCCCCGATAAATACATTTTAGTGCTCGTTTCCGCTTGAAAAGTATTGTCTACGAAGCGCTCATTGGTGAGCTCCTCTTGTCCTAAATATCCATTGGTAACTCCGTCGCCACCAATTACAATTTCTCCGACTTCCCCGGTTCTCACAGGTTTACCGTTAGCATCTAATATATAAATATCAGTATTTGCTATAGGCTTCCCAATAGTAATCGGATCATCTTGATCTGTAATTTTTGTGAGTATGCAGCAAACAGTCGTTTCCGTCGGACCATAAATATTCCATACTTCATCAACCTTTTCTAGCAACTTTAATGAAAGTGCTTTAGAAACCGGTTCGCCACCAATAAGTGCTTTAATATGCAATGGTTTTTTCCAACCAGAGTCTAATAAAATTTGCCATATTGTTGGTGTTCCCCAAATAACGGTAATGTTATCTTCAATTGCTTTTTGCAATAAAAGGTGTCCGTCTTTTCGTGTTTCTTCATCGACCAATACCACACTGGCACCATGAACCAATGGCAAGAAAATCTCCATCACCATAGCATCAAAAGAGATGGTTGTGGTTGCAAATATTTTATCGTTCGATGTAATACCAGGCTCATTGCCCATTGAAAACAAAAGGTTTACAACATTATTATGAGTTACCTGAACTCCCTTTGGCTTTCCTGTAGATCCAGAAGTATATATAATGTAAGCTCCTGCATCAGAAGCTACATTTACATCAATTATAGTTTTACTAGTTTCATTTGCTTTGATACGTAACTCTTCAATGAAAATCGTTTTGACACCATGCTCAAGTGCTTGTTTTGATTTGTCACAAATAAAGAAGGTTGATTTAGCATCTGAAATCATCAATAAGGTACGATTATCAGGGTAGCCGGTATCTATCGGTACATATCTAGCTCCGCATTGAAGTATGGCAAATAAAGTTGCAATTAACTCAGGTGACCTTTCTAATGAAATAGCAACTGTATCTCCTGGTCTTATCCCTTTTTCCCACAAGTAAACAGCGGTACTATTAATTTTTCTTTGCAACTCTGCATAGGTAACTTTTTCGTTTTTAAATTCTAATGCAATTGCTGTTGGCGTACTTGTCGCCTGCTTATATACTAACTCATGAAGTGTTGTATTTGGGTATTCTAATGATACTCCCGTTACAATACTCTCTTCATTCGATCTGTTTAGTATTTCAGATAGTTTCGCATTAGGCTGTTCGATCAATGTATTTAAAATCGCATTGAAAGATTCGCCCATAGCATTTATGGTACTTTCTTTAAACAAGTTGGTGTTATATGACCATTCTAAAACTATATTGTCTTTTGATCCAGTAGCATTCAAGAATAATTCGAAAGTCTCATATTCTCGTTCGTTACTATGATATTGATACGAAAGGCCTTCAAAAGTAACACCATCGTCCAAATCCATATCCACATTAAAAACGACTGGCACCAATGGTACTCTACCAAGAGTTCTAGGAATATTAAGTTTCTTCAATAAACTACCAAATGATAATTCTTGATTCTCGAAAGCATCAAAATTGGCAGATTTTCTTTTCTTTAAATAGTCTATAAAACTGTCGTCAATGTCTAGATTACTTTTCATCGGTAACAACTTCACACAATGCCCTACAAGATGCTTTGCACCCATTGATGATTGCCCGGCAACAGGCAACCCAAGCACAATACCTTCTTGCTGGGTAATCTTATATAGTAATATTTCAAAAGCGGCCATTAAGGTCAGCACCAAACTAGAGTTACCCTTAATACCCGTTTCTTTAATACCCTTTACTACACGTTTATCTAATAATTGATTAATACGTGCACCGTTATAGGTTCTCTTGGATATTTGTTTAAAATCTGTCGGAAGGTTTGTTATCGGAATATCGTTTTGAAATACATTCAACCAATATTGTTCGGTTTGATTGAATTCCGGACTTACTTTTATTTCATTTTGATGCGCCACATACTCAGTATACGGTACAGCATCAGGAAGATTATGAGATACATTTTTGACCTTTGCAGAATACAAGGCTCCCAATTCTTGCATGATAATACCTAAAGACCAACCATCACAAACAATATGATGCGTGGTGATTATAAACTGAAATTTATCCGGTTCAGTTCTAAGAACGGCGAATCGAATTAATGGTTCTTTGGTTAGATCAAACGCTTTACCAGTATCGGTCTTGGTATAGTCTTTTATGGCAGCTTCCTTCTCTTGAGCAGACAGACCTGCATAGTCTTGTAAATCTAAGTTTGCGATGATGGAAGCAAAAACATTAATAAATTTTCCATCGGGACTAAATACAGAACGTAAAGATTCATGTCGACTGATAAGCATGTCAACAGACCATTGTAAGGCGGTAATATCCAAATTACCTTCAAATTCAATGGTTAATGAGAGATTATAGGCCTTATTTGCATCGTCACCACCAAAATAACAAGAATACCAAATCTCTTCTTGCGCATCTGTAGTGTGCAAAATATGTTTTATCTCTGGACCTTCAAAAGGGTTAAAATGTGTCAGTACTTCCAAGATTGTTTAATAATATAGGTTAATGCAATTCAAAATTTCGGGAAACCAACAGTCACAAAGATCTTATAATTTAAAGTTTCTTTAGTCCTTTTAATCAGGTATTTACTACTTCATTAAAAATAAACAAAAGATCTAGAATTAATTAAACTAACATCATTATGGCAGTGATTAAAATTTACAATGATCACATTGTGCGATAAATATATTATTAATCTATAGAATAGAAATTTAGTTTCGCTGATGTGTAGTGAATACTAGATGTGCGTTTACATCTGAAGAAAAAGCCGAAATATTATAGAAGTATTTGAGCTTACATACGGGTAACAATTCACTAAAAGTTGAGAACTATACAAGCCATAATATTTAGTTTTAAAACACAAAAAATGTAGTATTGAATTACTTCTAATTCAATACTACACTTTATATTAAATACCAATTGAGCACTATTTGTTTAAAATAGAAAACACGTTCATAAAGAAAATATTCTCATCATCTAAACGCCTAAACTTTTAACAACCTTTCAGTCATAATTTTGGCGTATAAAATTTGATTTTGCTCAATGGAGTTGAATGCATTTTTAACTTTTGCATTCTTTGATTTTTCACGAACCAAAACATTATCGGTCTCGTTACTCTTTGCACTTTTCTTTAGCCTAAAATAAGGTTTAAGGTGCATGTAGCAATCTTCAAGAGAAACTAACTTTTTCTTCTGATAAGAAGATGCTAGTTTCCCGTTTAAAATGTTAGATATCATCGTATGGTGGTTTAAGTTGATAAAATAACGGGGAAAAACAATAAAAATTTTAAATCAAAATTTAAGTCCTATTTCTAATACACAAGAGATGTCTGTTAAACTTTGATGAAATAAACATAAGCTAAATATTAATAACCACACTGCTTTTGTATGAATTTTACTAAAATTTAACATAATTTATTGCAATTTGATAACCGTGAAATGGTCATTTAGGTATCTCTAGGTCAATTAAGTAAAGGCTAAGGTTATTGCATATTCCACTACATATATAGCAGTTTAAATTTAATTATTAGGAATGTAAATTAACTAAGCACATAGTTACAAAGTAAAATTTGACAATTACCACGAAGTCAAGTAGGGCAAAGGCTACAATACGATTACATCTCACTTATCAATAATTTAATACTATAACCTATAAAGTATCCTTTATATTAAATATATCAACAATTAATTAAATGAGACATTAACAAAGAAACTCTACATTTATCCAGATATTATTACTATTACAGCACATTACTATTATGTAAATAGCACAAAAACACAGTTTAACGATTATATCATTAATTGGTCTAAGGTTTGTTTGCATTGATCTATAATACACAAATAATGTCCTAAATTTGCTTCACAACCATTAACCATAGTTAAAAGATTAAGAATTTTCACACCTAATCTTAGTGACTTCCGATACTTTAATTATTGTTATCACGTTAATGGTAAAAATTGAGCTTTTGCCTTCAACAATCTAGTTATACTAATTAAGAAACAATCGTTTAATTTTCGTAACGTATTACGCTATTATTTAGATTATAGCCTAAAACTATAATACTAAGAATAGTTGAAATTTAAATTAAAAAAAACATTTATAAATCCATTTTACAAGAGTATGAAAGTAGCATTAATTACCGGAGTCACAGGTCAAGACGGCGCCTATTTGAGTGAGTTTTTATTAAAAAAAGGGTATCAAGTACACGGTCTTAAAAGAAGAGCGTCAATGTTCAATACAGACAGAATTGATCATCTTTATCAAGACCCACATATTGAGAATAGAAATTTTGTACTTCACTACGGTGATATGACAGATAGTACTAATCTTATTAGATTAATACAAGAAATTCAACCAGATGAGATTTATAACCTAGCGGCAATGAGCCACGTACAAGTATCATTTGAAGTTCCAGAATATACAGGTAATGCTGATGGTTTAGGTACTTTAAGAATTCTAGATGCTGTTCGTTTATTAGGTTTAACTGAAAAAACACGTATTTACCAGGCATCTACTTCAGAGTTGTACGGTAAAGTACAAGAAGTTCCACAATCTGAAACTACTCCTTTTTACCCACGTAGCCCGTATGCTGTTGCAAAAATGTACGCATATTGGATTACAGTAAACTATAGAGAAGCGTATAACATGTTTGCATGTAACGGTATTCTTTTTAACCACGAGTCCCCTATTAGAGGAGAAACTTTTGTTACTAGAAAAATTACCAGAGCAGCTGCAAGAATTGGTTTAGGCTTACAAGACAAAATTTATTTAGGTAATCTAGATGCGCAACGAGATTGGGGTCATGCCAAAGATTATGTTCGCATGATGTGGATGATTCTTCAAGCTGATGAAGCAGAAGATTGGGTAATTGCAACTGGTAAAACTACTCCTGTACGTGAATTCGTAAGAATGGCGTTCGCTGAAATGGGCATTGAATTAGAATTCAAAGGTGAAGGTGTAGATGAAAAAGGATATGTAAAATCATGTTCAAATCCTGATATTCAAGTAGAAATAGGAAAAGAAATTCTTGCTGTTGACCCTAAATACTTTAGACCAACAGAAGTTGAATTATTAATTGGTGATGCTACAAAAGCAAATACTAAATTAGGATGGATTCCTGAATATGACTTACAGGGGTTAGTAAAAGACATGATGACAAATGATCTTAAATTGATGCAAAAAGATCAGTACTTAAAAGATGGTGGCTACGTAACTTTCAATTATTTTGAGTAAGATTTCAAAAACATTTATACATCTAATTAGTAGATAAATTATACCAAATGTTAAATAAAGAAGCTAAAATATATATCGCAGGTCACCGAGGTCTTGTTGGCAGTGCAATCGTTAAAAATCTTGAAAGCAAGGGTTACTCAAATCTAATTTTTAAAACACATAAAGAATTAGACTTGACCAACCCAACAAAAGTTGCTGAGTTTTTTGAAACTGAGAAACCAGCATATGTTATCCTTGCTGCTGCGAAAGTTGGTGGTATTGTGGCAAACAATACCTACAGGGCAGATTTCATTTATGAGAATCTAATGATTCAGAATAATGTAATTCACCAAAGTTATCTTCATGGCGTAAAGAAATTACTCTTTTTAGGGAGTACTTGTATTTATCCTAAAAATTGTCCGCAACCTATGAAGGAGGACTATTTATTGACAGATACGCTAGAATACACGAACGAACCATATGCTATTGCTAAAATAGCAGGTATTAAAATGTGTGAGAGTTACAATCTGCAGTATGGCACAAACTTTATATCTGTGATGCCAACAAATTTATACGGACCTAATGACAATTTCGATTTAGAAAAATCGCATGTATTACCTGCATTAATTAGAAAAATGCACTTAGGTAAAGCATTAGAGAATAACAATTGGGACGTTATCGCTTCAGATTTAAATGCTTTACCTATTGAAGGCGTTACTGGAAGTTCATCTAAAGAAGAAATTATTTCCGCATTAGATAAGTACGGTATTAAGATGAAAGACAATACTGTTCACTTAGAAATATGGGGTACAGGAAACCCGATGAGAGAATTTCTTTGGAGCGAAGACATGGCAGATGCCTGTGTTTTCTTAATGGAGCAACGCGATTTTAAAGATTGTTACGCACAAGACAACAAAGAGGTTAGAAATACGCACATTAATATAGGCACCGGTATTGATATTTCAATTAAAGATTTGGCTTTGCTAATTCAGCAAACTATAGATTTTAAAGGCGAATTATATTTCAATACTGAAAAGCCAGACGGAACAATGAAAAAGTTAACAGACCCAAGCAAATTACATGACCTTGGCTGGAAACATACCATTTCATTAGAACAAGGTGTACAGCAAGTATATTCTTGGTATACCAAAAAGAATTAGCCATTCTTTAAAATTTCAGATTTCTATCAACCCCAAAAATTACAACTAGCCAATAGTTGCAAACTATTGGCTAATGTAATAACCTATCATTAGCTGTTTTACCAACCATTTCAAAAGCTAAAATGAAGAAATCGCTTTTTATTATACCAATCTCGCTGATAGTCCATATTTTGATTATCAACCTTACCTTATATGTATATACTCCTGAAACATACTTAAATGTATTCAGCATAGTATACTATAATATCGCGTGGCTAATAACTACCTATAGCTTAAATTTTTATCCTACTGCAAGACGAGATGGCTTTATGACCAATTTAAAAAGTTTTATAAAACTTTTTCTCATTTACGGTTTAGTTTACTTTACGTCCTTTGTTTTCTTCGGGTTAAATTCTTATTCGACCCCTTACTTATTTCTTGCATATCTTCAAATTTGCGCCTTGCTTACCCTATTTAGAGTGTTATTCTATTTGGCTCGAAATTTATATCGAAAAAGAGGATACAATACTACCAGAGTAGTGGTCATTGGCAGAGATAGAAATTTACCAAAGCTAAAACGCATTTTTGATAATCCACAATATGGGTATTCCTATATGGGTTATTTTGACAATTCTACAGTTGAGAGTGAATCTTGCTTAGGGGATATTGAAAGCTCTTTCAATTATATTTTTGAAAATAATGTTGAAGAAGTGTACTGCATGGCTTCTAAACTATCTAAAGCCGAGATACAGTATGTAATGAAAATTGCCGATAATAGTCTTAAACGAATAAAGATTATTCCAGATAATAAAGAATTATTCTCTAGCGCTATGTCAATAGAGTTATATGGCGCTGTTCCTATTTTAAACTTAAGAGCATCACCGTTAGATTTAGATTATTCCAACATGATCAAACGTATTTTTGATATTCTAATATCAAGCTTTGCTATAGTGTTTGTGTTGTCATGGTTAACGCCGCTTGTTTATATATTAATGAAAATTGATTCTAAAGGCCCGTTGTTTTTCAAACAGCAACGCCACGGAGTCAATAGAGATGTATTTTGGTGCTACAAATTTAGATCCATGGCCAAGAGTACTACTAGCGATACTCAAATGGCTACTAAAAATGATGTCAGAGTCACTAAATTAGGTAGAATTTTAAGAAAGACCAGCATAGACGAACTACCTCAATTTTTCAACGTATTAATGGGCGACATGAGTGTTGTTGGCCCTAGACCACATATGGTGGTACATACTCAAGAGTATGAAAACTCAGTAGATAGATATTTGGTAAGGCACTTTATTAAACCAGGCATTACAGGCTTAGCTCAAATTCAAGGCTGTAGAGGAGAAATCCTTGATAGATCTGATATTGTTAATAGAGTACGGTATGATATTTTTTACATGGAAAAATGGTCGCTTGCCTTAGATGCCAAAATTGTATTCTTAACAATTTACAATGCTATTAAAGGCGAAGCGAAGGCGTACTAATTACTTCTTTTTAAATAGCATTTTAACACCATTGAACAGTAAAAGTGCTATGAACCCTACTACAAGTCCTACTACAAATTCTACCAACATAGCTGGAACGTTAGGAAGAAAGTGATGAAAGAAGTCAATATTATGGACAAATATTCCGCCGGAAACTAACAATAGCGCTATTGTACCAATAACTGATAATGCCTTAATTACTTTAGGTAGCGCGTTAACGAAGAATCGACCTATTTTATCAGAGATACTATTTTCTTCTTCGTTCAGGTTAATTAATCGCATACCAAACTCATCCATACGTACAATTAGGGCGACAATACCATAAACCCCAACCGTCGCTATTAACGCCACAACTGAAACCACTGCAATTTGGGTCACTAAAGGCTCTTTTATAACAGCTCCTAAAGCAATGATGACTATTTCAATGGATAGTATAAAATCGGTAACTATAGCAGATTTCACTTTGGTTTTTTCTAATTCTAGAATCTCTTCCTTAGTCATCGGCTTCGCTTCAGCAGCTATATGTGCATGCTCATGAGGAACAAAGAACTCGTGAATTTTTTCGGCACCTTCAAAGGCAAGGTAAATGCCACCAAGTACCAGAACTACGGTTACTGCCCATGGTAAAAAAGCACTTAATAAAAAGGCAATAGGCAGAATGATGATTTTGTTCAACAAAGACCCTTTGGTAATAGCCCATAATACCGGTAATTCTCTTTGAGAGACAAACCCTGAAGCTTTTTCTGCATTCACAGCTAAATCGTCACCTAATATACCAGCCGTCTTCTTAGTGGCTATTTTACTCATTGCCGCTACATCATCTAAAAGTGCTGCTACATCATCTAAAATTGCAAAAAAACCTGAAGCCATGTATTTCTAATTTTGATCAAAAATAATTTAACCATTTCATTTATAGGAATTCTATCCGTAAAAAAAATGAATCGACGCTATTTTGTAATTTCAAAAAGATAAAGAGCAGATAGATTTTAGAAACTTTAAGGACAAAAGATGGAAGAGATTAATTGGGGAATAATTGGTTGTGGAGATGTAGCCGAAGTAAAGAGCGGACCCGCTTTTCAAAGAGTGGCAAATTCTAATTTAGTATCCGTTATGCGTCGAAATGAAGAAAAAGCTAAAGATTTTGCAAAGCGGCATAATGTTCCACATTGGACTTCTAATGCCGATGATATTCTGGCCAATAAGAAAATCAATGCGGTATATATTGCCACACCTCCATCTTCGCATTTAAAATATGCATTACAAGCATTGAAAGCTGACAAACATGTATACTTAGAGAAACCAATGGCTTTAAACGCTGATGAATCCAAACAAATATGTGATGCACTTAAAAACAGTACCAGTAAGCTTACCATGGCGCACTATCGTCGTAAACTACCTGCTTTTTTAAAAGCAAAAGAACTATTGCATGAAAATAGTATTGGTGATATACTACATATTGATCTTCGAGTTTTACAATCTAAAAAGAAACTATTTGTAGCAGATATTAAAGACAATTGGAGAATACAACCAGAAATCTCTGGTGGAGGATATTTTACGATTTAGCACCACACCATATAGATTTAATGATTCATTTCTTTGGATCAATAGATAAAGTCCTCGGATTAACTAAATCGACAACTAGAAATGCAAACGTAGAAGAGATTGTTAATGGAATTATTTCATTTCAAAATGAAATTCAATTTCGTGATCTCTGGAATTTCAAAGTAGCAGAAATTAACCAAAAAGATCAGTGCATTATTTATTACACTGAAGGAATCATTGAGTTTTCCTTTTCTGGAAGCAAGGTTATTTTAAAAACCATCAAAGAAGAACAAATATTTTCATTCACTAACCCAAAGCACGTTCAAGAACCTATAATAAAGTCTTCAGTTGATTATTTTCTTGGCAAGGAAGAAATTCTTGCCAAGCTAAAGATGGGTTACTAGTTATGGATACTATAGATAAACTAAATAACAGAAAAAGCTTTGATTGAACTTGCGTAAATAAGTCTTACGAACCATAATCATAGCCATACCCGTAAGACGAATCTTTCAATTTAACATCATTTAAAACTAGACCTACATTTTTAAGCTTCTTAGATTTCACCATTTCTTCCACCAGACCAACAAAATTCTTTTTTGTCACTGAAGCTCTCAACAAGTATAAAGTCACATCTGCATATTTATTTATAATATAAGTATCAGCTACTTGAAGTACTGGAGCCGTATCAATAATAACATAATCAAAATCCTTTTTCAATTCGTCAAACATTTGTCTCATCTTCAAACTCTTTAATAACTGAGAAGGATTGGCCGGTATAGCTCCTGTGTACATAAATTTAAGATTACTATGCAAATCAGTATCTTTAATATAGTCCTGTACAATTAAACTGGTATCATTTAAGTAAGTACTCAATCCATTAAGATGATCAGCATTTTTCTGATAACGTTGTAATTGTGGATTTCGTAAATCGCCCCCTATTACAATTACTTTATTGCCTTCAGAAGCTAAAGTTATTCCCAGATTTACAGATGTAAACGTTTTACCCTCTCCTTTTAAAGATGAGGTGACAAAAATACATTTAGACGTTTCTTCTGAAAGTGTATTTTCAAGCATGTGTTGAACATTTGAAGCTAGTATGTTAAAAGATTCTGAGAGAACTGTACGTATATTAGGTTCAACAACTGCTGTTTGTTGAGGTAAAATATGAGGCAACTCGCTTAAAAGTGTTAAATCTTTTGCTTCCTTTTTTACATCCTCACTATTCTGTAATTTATCATTTAATAGTGAAATTGCGTTAATAATTAAAAATGGAAAAACCAATCCTAAGAATAAGCCCCCTAAAAGAATTAATTTGGGTCGAGGTGATATAGGTCCACCTAAAGAATAAGCCTCATCAACAATTTTAGCTTTAGGTGCACTTGCTGCCAACGATAGTGAGTTTTCTTCTCGTTTTTGCAATAAAAACAAATATAAAGCTTCTTTAATATTTTGTTGTCTTTCTATACCTCTATAGGCACGTTCCTGCGCGGGTACATCTGAGATTTGTGAAGCCAAAACACCAGATTGTCGATCAAGATTATTTTTCTTAATATTTAAACTTGACCGCATTCCAATTAAACTCGCCATCACATTGTCCCTAATCTGATCAATTTGATTGTTTAGACCAACCACAACAGGGTTTTGATTACTTGCGCTTTTTAGTAATCTATTCCTTTCCAATACAATAGAATTAAACTCTTCTATTAAACCACCTAAACCAGAATCTTCAATACCTATATTTGCTGGTAACAAACTAGTCTTATTGTTTCGTAAATGTTTTATTAAGGCATTTGTAAGTTCTAGTTCTGTACCAATGCGCTGTTGCTCATTTTTGTAATCACTTACATTCTGAACAATTAATTGAGATTCTGTTTCAATATTCGTCAATAAATTAGACTCCTTAAATTGTTCTTTACCCGTTTCCACAGAATCCAGTTCAGAGTTAATTATTGCCAAACGTTCATCAATAAAAAACGCAGTATTCCTAGCGATTAAATCTTTGTCTTCAATAGCTTCCTGATTATATTCAAAGATTAATTGATTTAAAACATTCTTAGCTTTTGTTGGAAATTCATTTGTAAGACCTAACTGAATCATTGTAGAATTTTTATTTACAAGACTCACATTTAAATTTGAGTTCAATGATGATGCAGTACCCTCTACTCCAGAAATCAAAACCAAAACACTCTTAAACTTACCATCATCATCGACACTAAAGTCCATATTTTCATTGGGCTCTACAAAGAATTTTATAAATTCAAGATCCACTATCTCACCAATCTTATTAGTAATAATAGTATCGCTATTTTCTATTTTTATCTCAACGTCTTTTTCGCCTATATAATTAATGGTAAATTTATTTACCTCCAATTTCATAGCCTTATTCAATAAATCAGAATCCAAAGAAGCAATTCGTATTATATAAGGACTGTTCATATAATACTCTTTTTTTAAAATGCCATTAGCTTCTTTATAATGCACGTTGAGGTCTAAAGCTCTAACAGTATTGTGCATTAACCTTTTAGAACGTAAAAGACCTAATTCATTTTCTATGCTACTAGTAGAAAGTCCACTTAACAAGGATAAATCAGAAAAAGCCGAACCTACCGAAGAACTTTTGCTTTTTTCATCATCTATTATAATAGTAGCCACAGCTTTATATGTAGATTTTGAAATGCTCAAATAGACCACACTTAAAAACAAACATACACCAACCCCAATAGCAAACCAAGGCCAATATCTCAAATAACGGTCTAAGATTGCTTTAAACTCAATACCTTCTGATTCTTCTGAATATAAGTCGTAATTCTCTTTACTCATTTAAAAATATAATTGATTTCTTATTTTAATAATATAAGCGAATCATAAACAAAAGATTCTCTAGTATAACTTATTCTTTCAATTATTTTTTGGATGCTAAAAAACAATATTACTATTTTAACTTAAAATAATCGAAAACCATCAAGTAATATTATGTTTCCAAAAAATTAATATGCTTTATCTTCTCCTTTAATAATATTATAAATCGTATAAAATAGTATGTGGATATCCATACCCAATGACCATTTCTCTACATAAAAGATATCTAAACGTGTTCGATTCTTAATATCTGATTTCTGTAAGATTTCACCCCTATATCCTTTTATTTGAGCTAAACCAGTTATCCCAGGTTTCACAAAATGACGTACTAAATATTTATCCACCGATTTCTCAAAGTCTGAGGTATGTACGACCATATGTGGCCTTGGACCTACGACACTCATATCACCTTTAAAAACATTAATAAATTGAGGTAATTCATCTAAACTGGTTTTGCGTATAAATTTTCCGATTTTAGTAACCCTCATATCTCCTTTTTTCGCCATAACCTTATCAGAATCTGTATTTACGGTCATGGATCGATACTTATAACACGAAAATGTTTTACGCTTATAACCATGCCTAGATTGTTTAAAATAAAAATCTCCCGGAGAATCAAGTTTGATAAGAATATATAATATAGGTGTAAGCCATGAAAGAACCAAAACAATAACCAAGCTAGAAAAAATGATATCGAAGGCCCGTTTAGTTATACGTGCATATTCTGTGTCTAAAGGTACATTACGCAAGTTAAGAACAGGAGTTGTATTGTAAGTTTCTACAGACATAGCCCTGTTAAAAACATCCATATCATTTAATATGACTTTGAATCGAATTAAGTTATTATCGGCAAAATCTACAAAATTCTTTAATTCGGCTTCGGTAAAATTAGAAGCAACACAATAGATAATATCAACATCGTAATTTAAGATATATGCAAAACTGTTCGTTATTGGCCCTAAATAAGTCGGGCTCTTTGATTCTTTATCTGAAAAGTAGCCCATGTAGTGATACCCAAAAGAAGGGTTGTCAAAAACTTTTCTGATTTTTTTTAAATTTCTATCCCTTCCTAATACAATAACCTTAACATTATTACCTCCGGTAACCCTATATTTCCCTCGTAACCAATAAAATACAACTCTATACCATAAAATACATAAGGTCAATATTCCAAAAACTAGATATTGATAACCCAAAACAGCTATGGTTTCTCCTTTAATTGAAAATAAAGCAAAATAAGAAAGAAAATAAACGAAAAGGACTTGAATTATTTTATGAAACCTAGTAAAAAATAATTCCTGTCTTTCCGTTGGGTAAAAGTTTAAGAAAAAGGTAATTAACAACCAACTTATATTATAATAGATAATATTATAAATATTCAAATATGTATCTGGTGTTAAAATAAATAACAGCCCATTTATAATGCACAAATGTATAATAATAGATATGGGTATGATAAAATCTGAATTACTATATTTCATTTATAAGGGAGAAAGTCTACAATTACTTCGTATTTGAAAAATGAATATTACACTTGGCAATATTCAGATAAAAAGACAACACTAACAATAAAAATCGACGAGGGGCGGTATTATTTGTCATGTTATTATTTATAGACCAAAATATACATAATCACTAACATTAGTTAATCTGTTCCCACGTGTAACCACTACTTTGTAATTGTGTTACACTTCCTGGAGGAAATTCAAAGCGCACTACCGAAGCTGAATCTGTATAACCTTTGCGATTTGTTAGTTGAACTCTAGTATCTTCCGTAGGGTTATTAAAATTTTTAGGACTTGTTTTAACTATATAAATTCTGCCAATACAGGTAGTAGGGTCAGGTAAAGTTACATAGGTAGACCAACGAATAATAGTTGTATGATGTTCTTCTGTTAAATTTCTAGGAAACCCAATTGGTGTTGAAAAAGAGCCTTGCAGACTTAAAGTAGTTTCATCATCTGAAAGTCCATCAACTGCAATATCATCAACAAATCCACCAACTCTAAATTGTCTATTTGTATTATCATAAAACAAGTTTTCATTATCTTCTGTAGGTTGTGTATCATCCCCTGCAAAAAAAACGGAACCTTGTGTACCTGTATGACCCCCTGAAGTTATCGCGTCAAGTTGTAATCTGGTGACAAAGTCCTCTGGCGCTGTACCATCCTCACCTTTTACTCGACCTTGAAATTCTGCAACTTGTATGCTAGAATCACCCGTATTTACTGTCAGTTTATCAGTGAGTGTTTTTTCTCCCGCTACTAATTGTGCCGTTGTAATATCTACATAATTCTCAAATTCTTCCGTCAAATCTGTTTGATCGACCAAATCTCCGGTTATTGTACCCCAACTAGAAGCACCACCCGAAGCATCTAATTGTGCCTTGGTTACAAAATCTTCAGGATCTGTGCCTTCCTCTCCTTTTACACGACCTAGAAATTCAGCAATTTGGGCATTTACATCACCTGTATTTATTGTCAGTTTATCGGTAAGTGTTTTCTCTCCAGCTACCGATTGCGACGTAGTAATGTCTACATAATTCTCAAACTCAGAAACTAAATCAGTTTGACCAACCAAATCTCCAGTTATTGCGCCCCAATTTGTAGCACCACCAGAAGCATCTAATTGTGCCTTGGTCACAAAATCTTCAGGCTCTGTACCTTCCTCTCCTTTTACACGACCTAAAAATTCAGCGATTTGCGCGTCTATATTACCTGTATTCACCGTTAATTTATTGGTAAGTGTTTTTTCTCCTGATACCGATTGTGCAGTACTAAGATTCACATAATTTTCAAATTCAGAAGCTAAATCAGTTTGGTTGACTAAATCTCCAGTTATTGCGCCCCAATTTGTAGCACCACCCGAAGCATCTAATTGTGCCTTGGTTACAAAATCTTCTGGAGCTAAACCTTCCTCTCCTTTAACGCGACCTAAAAACTCCGCAATTTGCGCATCTACATCACCTGTATTCACGGTTAATTTATCCATAAGTGTTTTTTCTCCAGCTATCGATTGGGAAGTACTAAGATTCACATAATTTTCAAATTCAGCTGCTAAATCAGTTTGATCTGTCAAAGAACCTGTTAACGAACCCCAAGATATACTACCAGGATTTTCACCCACACACATATTATTCCACTGCGCTCCATCATAATAAAAAATACAAGAGGCATCAGTATTATAAACCATTGCACCTTCTAATGGGTCTATTGCGAGCATTTCCCCTTCTGTCATTCTACTAATAACTATAACTTTGGAAGCACTCTCCAACTCTAACAAAGAAGTAGTATCGAGTGTTTCTGGGTTATCTCCAATTTTTATTTGGGCAGAAACCATATTGACAATAGATAATAGTAAAACTAAAAAAACTTTTTTCATAACAATCAAACAAAATGTTGCCAATGATTAACTAACAAACCTATTTATTAAAAGACAACCAGTAAAGCTATTTTTTAAAAAAACTTCAGCATATTTTCTTCGACATTATGCAAATAAAATCGTTATAGCAAAAACTTAACAATTATTAGTTTAAAATTAGTCATTGATATTTTTACATCTCAGACTAATAAATATTATTGCTCTAGTTTTAAACAAATTAAAAAAAGTAAGCAACGTCTTATAAACCAAATTTTCATAAGCATAAAAACTTTTAGAGAATTTACTTTTCATCGAATAATTTCGGAATATAAGATGTAAAAAGAATTGAATTTTAGAAAAACAGTATCTTGCCCAACCATATAAATAATACAATTTGAATAATCCGAATTATCTCAAAATAAAATGCATTTATAAAAAATACAAGAATTAATAATAGTGGCACTAATCAATAAAATGTAAATTTTTTAGATATTCTTGTTCTAAATTTAAATCCCCTATTTATTCCAATTTAAGGAATTCAAAAACTATTCTTAATCACAAAGTAAAACTACATTAGTTCTATTATATAAAAAAAGAAATGAAAATATTAGTTACTGGAGCTGCAGGTTTTATAGGCTTTCATTTAGTTAAAAAATTAGTTAATAATGGTCATACCGTCATAGGCTTAGATAATATCAATGATTACTATGATGTTAATTTAAAACTTGCTCGGTTGACCGAAACAGGAATTAAGCAAAATCTTATACATGAAAATGGAGAATTAATTACAAGTGATATACACTCTAATTATCGTTTTGCTAAAATCGATATTACAGACTTACTTAAATTAGAGCAGCTTTTTAAGCAAGAAAAGTTTACACATGTTGTGAATTTAGCTGCACAAGCAGGCGTTCGTTATTCTATAGAAAATCCGCATGCCTATGTACAGTCCAATTTAGTGGGATTTGTTAACCTTTTAGAATGCTGTAGGAATTATAAAATTGAACACTTCATATACGCTTCTAGCTCGTCCGTATATGGTGCCAATTCAAAAGTTCCTTTTTCAGAAGAAGACCGTGTTGATCACCCCGTAAGCCTATACGCTGCGACAAAAAAAAGCAATGAATTAATGGCACACACATATAGCCATTTATATAATTTACAAACAACAGGCTTACGATTTTTTACGGTGTATGGTCCTTGGGGCCGCCCAGATATGGCTCCCATACTATTTGCCGATGCCATTTCAAAAGGAAATCCAATAAAAGTTTTTAATAATGGAGATATGAGTCGAGATTTCACTTTTATAGATGACATTATTGATGGTATTGAAATTGTAATTTTACAACAATCTAAAAAAGATGATATAAATTTACTTTATCGCATATTGAACATAGGGAATGGAAGTCCACAAAATTTAATGGATTTTATAAAAGAAATTGAAATTAGTTTGGGAATAGTTGCGAAAAAAAACTATTTACCCATGCAATCAGGAGATGTACCAAGGACTTGGGCCAAGACTACCAATTTAGAAGATTTAGGTTATAAAAGTTCTGTAGAAATCAAGGAGGGTGTATCAATTTTTATCGAATGGTTTAAAACTTACCAAAAATCCAAAATAAATAATGAATATTATTAAGATATTCAGATAAAACCAATTACAGATAAGTTTTTAGCGAGTTTTTTCGATTAGAATCATATATTTTATCCAATATTCACTTAATCAGTAAACTTGTAGTCTAACACATGGTATTGTACAATATCAATGCTCCATTATAAATTTAAAGAAACGTTATCAGATAAAAATAAGTTTATAGATTTCATCTGAGTTTAACATATTATGAGTAGAGAAAAAAATAAGGTAATCGCAAAAAATACTGGATTGTTATACATACGTATGTTAATAATCATGGGGGTTAGTCTATTTACTGCTAGAATAGTTTTGGAAGAATTGGGAGAAACCAATTATGGAATATATAATGTCATAGGAGGTGTAGTGGTATTATTTACTTTTATTAATTATGCGATGGGGAGTGCTACTAATAGGTTTATGTCTTTCTATCTAGTTGATGAAAAAAAATCAAAATTAAATATTGTCTTTAGCACAAGTGTTTTGATTCATATTTGTATTGCAATATTAATCCTAGTATTTGCAGAAACGATAGGTCTTTGGTTTTTAAACAATAAAATGACCATACCAAGTGATAGAATTATAGCCGCAAATTGGGTTTTTCATTTATCCGTTGCTTCAACTATGATAATGGTTTTAAGCGTACCCTATAATGCTCTTATTATTGCTCATGAAAAAATGAATATATACGCTTATGTATCAATAGTTGAAACCGCCTTAAAGCTTTTTTTAGTTCTTCTATTAGTGAAGTTTTCAGGAGATAAACTAATTACATATGCCTCTTTCATGTTATTGGTAAACCTAGTTACTAGAGTGGTTTATCAGATTTATTGTAGAAAAAGTTTTACAGATGTAAAATTTAGTTTTAAAGTGGAAAAAGAACTTGTAAAAGAAATGTCTGTTTATGCATTCTGGAGTTTAAGTGGCAGTATATCTAATTTGTTAACAGTAGAAGGAATTAATATACTGTTAAATATTTTCTTTAATCCTGCTGTAAATGCTGCGAGGGGAATAGCCGTTCAAATTCAAATGGCACTTCAAAAATTTACATCTGGCTTTCAACAGGCTCTAAATCCTCAATTGCATAAGTCTTATGCTTCTGGAGACCTCAAGTATATGCATGAGTTACTTCTTTCTGCTTGCAAATATTCATTTTATCTTCTATTATTCTTATCACTTCCTGTACTTCTTAAAACCGAGTATATTCTTGCTATTTGGCTGAAAGAAGTCCCAGACCATACTGTGCAATTTGTACAGTTGATGATATTTATAGGAATATTGACGGCCGTTGGAAATCCCATATCTGCGGCAGCTGGATCGCAAGGTAAAATTCGTAACTTTCAATTAATTGTGGGAGGTATTAATATAACCATAGTACCTATTGCTTATCTTATTCTTAAATTATATTCAGTTCCAGAATATGTTTTTATCGTTCAAATTATAATTTCGATTATAGCTGAAACTGCAAGATTATTAATTATCAAAAACATGATTAATCTCTCCTTAACAAGTTATTTTAATGAAGTTGTAGTTACTAGCTTAAAGGTAATAGCTATTTCTATTATTCTACCAATTATACTTGTATTAAACCTAACTGAAGATTTTCTTTCTTTTATAATTGTTGGTTTAAGTTGTGTAATTTCTGTCAGCTTAGCTATATACTTTGTTGGCCTTAACAAAGTAGAAAAAGAATTTGTAGAAGAAAAAATTGTCTTACTAAAAAACAAATTCAATTAGAAAGATTATGAAACTAAACTATTAAAAAGTAACTCTCATTTTAAAAAATAAGGCTAATAAAATCGTAAATAAATTTCATGAGTAAAAGTGCTAAAGTTATTTCCCTATTTTTATTGTTGACATTTTTTTATGGCTTCATAGCTTTTAAAAATGTACCGTTAGGGAATACGATTCATTTAGCAATTCTCGCATTAGGCACCATACTAGGTTTTAGTAAAGAAAAAGAATTTAAGAAGTATTTTATCTTTATCATTATAGCCTTAACACTTAATGCAATATCTAGTTTATATTATCGAGAACAGGGCTTATATTCAAGCTTTAAAGCTGCTTTTTTTATTTTAGATATTTTCTTTTTTTATTTTTTGGCTTACATCAATATCTCTGTAAGGAAACTTGAAAAAGCTATTCTCTATTTAACTTTAGGCGCGGCTTTTTGTTATTTTTTTCAACAAATAATGTTTCCTAGAATTTATTTTATTGCATCAAGTTATGATTGGATTATTAATAGTAAAACTGCATGGCGTTTTATTCAAATTCATGGTCAATCTCTTCTATCATTAGGTGTTTTTTATGGATTGAATAAGTTCTTAACCACAAAACAATCCAAATATTTAATATTAATAATAATTTGCTTCATTGCCGTTTTGATGCGTGGTTTTAGAATTATGCTTTTTTCTATGATTGTGTCTAGTATGTATTTGATTTATGCTCATAATAAAAAACTTTTTACAGCTAAAAATTTATCAACACTTTTTGGAATTCTAATATTTCTAGCTGCATCTTATTTCATTCCACCTGTTCAAGAAGCTTTAAATCATATGGTGGAAAGGCAAAGTGGAGGAGAGACTTTGGACAATGAAGATTATGCTAGAACTATTCAGCTAATTTATTTTTTTAATGACCACTTCAAAAGTAATATAGAATATTTCTTTGGTTCAGGTCTAATAGGGGACTCCTCTTATGGTAAATATGTAATGGACTTAAGAGAAGAAGGAATAAATTTAGCAGATTGGGGCTTATTAGGATTGAGTTGGATTGGTGGTATACCATTAGTGCTGTGCATTATAAGCTATATGACAAAGGCTATTAGAACGAAAGTTCCAAAACCCTACAAATACATAGGGGCATGGTTTATCTATTTGTTAATGATTTCAATAACGCACCCAGAAGCTTACCAGCAAAGCAGTATGCTTGTCCAAGCCCTACTTTTATATATGTTAACCAGAATAAAATATGAAAAACGTCGCTTTTTATTTCAACAATATAGGAATTGACACTATAGATTGTAGAAATATAATTAATTCAAACCCTGGTATTGGAGGTAGTGAGTTTGCAATACTAACTATCGCAAATCAATTATCTGTACGAGAAAATGAATTAAATATCACTTTATACTCTGAAAGAAAAGGGTTATTTCCACACGAAATAAATTACAATATTATTAACACCATAGAAAATGCAATATTAAGCTCAATAGAAAATAAAGTTGACTACTTTCTTGTCGATCACAAACGAATACCTAAAGAACTTATTTCAAAATATTCAACGGTTAAATTTGTTATTTGGGCCCATAATTTCCTAAAAGAAATGGATCTTGAATTTTATTACAATGCTCCAAATGTTATCAGAATAATTAATGTTGGTAGGGAACAAAGAGATTTGCACAGAGATCATAAAGTATCTTTTAAAATGGACTATATTTATAATGCTCTATCTCTAAGTTCTATTAAAAATTATAAGGTCACATCATTTCCGTTTGAAAAAAGAGGGAACAATGTAATATATATGGGAAGTATAGTTCCCTCAAAAGGATTTCATGTTCTTGCCAAAGCTTGGCCAAAAATATTGAAGCATATACCTGATGCACAACTATATGTATTAGGCTCTGGCAAACTGTATAATAGAGATTTGAAGTTAGGAGAAAAGGGAATAGCAGTAAAGGGCTATGAAGACAAATTCATGAATTATTTGATTGAAGACAACAAGATTCATTCGTCTGTTCATTTTATGGGAGTATTAGGACAAGAAAAAAATGACATATTACTCAAATGTAGAGTTGGAGTTCCTAATCCTTCTGGAATTAGTGAAACATTTGGTTTTACAGCAATTGAAATGCAAGCTATGGGTTGTAAAGTTACAACTATTAAATGTCCTGGTTATTTAGATACTGTATTCAATAAAAATGATTTATATAAATCCACTAATTCATTGGCAAATCATGTTATTATGTTACTAAAAGCAAAGAAAAATGATTATAACGATGTATTGAATTTCATAGACTCTAATTTTTCCTTTGAAGTTATTACATTGCAATGGGAGGAATTATTCCAGAAATCACTGGATAGAAATTATCTTTTACATGGTTATAATGAAATGAACAATGCTGAATTCAGACTAAAATTTATTAAGGAATTTTTAAGAAAAATAAAAACTAGATTTAAATTTTTAAAAAATTTCATAACTATTGAATTTATTTTAACGAAAACCATTGACAAAATCAATAAAAAGTGGATAAAAACAAATAACCTTTAATATGTTTATATCTATAATAATACCTATCTACAACGTAGAAAAATATATTTACAATTGCTTACAAAGTGTTTTCAATCAACAAAAATTCGATGCGAACTACGAGGTTATTATAGTGGATGATGGTAGTCCAGACGATAGCATAAGCATAATAAACACTTTCAAAGATAAGTTTGAAAATATTAAATTAATAAGACAAAAGAACCAAGGGCTAAGTACAGCAAGAAATGTTGGTTTAAAAGCTGCTGTTGGACAATATGTTTGGTTTGTTGACAGTGATGACACCATCAAAAAAAACGCATTAGAATTAATATATAACACCATAAATTCAACTAAAGTTGATGTTATTGCAACTAGACTTAATAGAGTAGACGAATTAACAGATAATGAAGAGGTTGAAGTATACCCAAATGTAGATGGTGTAATCGAAGGGAAAGAGTATTTATTTAAAGGCTATAATTCCGGAGCTTCCCAACGTTTTATAATTAAACGAGATTTTTTATTAAAAAACAATCTTTTCTTCATGCCCAACGTCTATCATGAAGACGCTGAATTTGGACCAAAAATGTTATACTCGACCAAAACCTTATACGTTTTAAAAGAACCTATTTATAATTATTTACTAAGAAATTCGGGATCGATAATGCGTAATATTAAAATTAAAAATTTGGAAGATTTAGTTTTAATATTTCATTCATTAGAAAATTTTAAAAAGAATTACGTAACTGAAGAAGATAAAACATTTTTTGAATATAGATCATATAGAAATTTACAAGCAGTTTTATCTTTTAGTCGTAATATTTGGAACAACTCAGATTTCATTTCATTTTATGATGAACATAAGTCCTTATTAAAATCAAAAGCAAAGTATTTAAAAATTAAAAACAATGGTTTTAAGGATAAAATCAAACTTATATTATATCGTATATCCCCTTTAAAATTTTATAAACTAGATTATAAATTACAGGAATTCAAAAAAAACTAAAATTAATTTGAAAGTGAAAAAAATCTTTAATAAAGTATTCAATAAGGTGGATTTTTTAATGGCGGTTTTCAAAAATAGAGTTACTTCTTTTATAGAAAATATCTATTTAAAATTAATAGGAGTTGAGATTGGCAATAATTGCAGTTTTAGAGGATGGACATCTTTTAAGATGTCCAACAATTCTAATATAAAGATTGGAAAAGAATGCCGTTTTAATTCTAAAACAACCTCAAATAGAATTGGTATTCGTCATAAGTGTATGATAACAACATTCGGTAACGATGCCAGATTACAAATCGGTTCCAATTCTGGATTTAGTGGTGTTTCCATAGGTTGTTTTAAAAATATTGTAATTGGAAACAACGTTAATGTTGGTGCTAATGTTTTAATCACAGATAGTGATTGGCATTTAGATGACCCCAGAGTCTCTGGTCCGAAACCGGTTTTTATTGGGGATAATGTATGGCTTGGATACGGAGTTGTTGTAATGAAGGGGGTAACTATTGGAGAGAATACCATAATTGGAATAAACAGCGTTGTAACCAAAGATATTCCTGCAAACGCAATAGCAGCAGGAAACCCTTGTAAAGTTATTAAACTAATGCAATCAACCAATTCATGATTATATCCAATAAAAATTTGGTCAAATGTGTAAAATCCGATTTATATAGATTAGGATCGGGTATATCCAAAAAATCATTTTTAAAAGCCTATAGAACAAATAAAATTTTTCGATTCATAATCTGGTTTCGATTGGCACAACATTTCAATATTCTTAATAAAAAAAGATCTTATTTTATTCTTGCAGTTATAACCAACATTATTTACAAAAGATTAAGTACAAAATACTCCATAGATTTTCCATTAACCGTGAAAGTAGGTTATGGTTTAAAAATCAACCATGGTATGGCTTTGGTTATAAATTCTAAATCTATAATTGGCGATAATGTAATGCTAACACATAGTGTGACACTTGCTTCAGAAAAAAATGAAGCTCCTGTTATTGGAGATAAAGTTAGGATATCCCCAGGTGTAGTAATTGTTGGTGGAGTAAATATTGGTAATAATGTTGTTATTGGTGCTAATACCTTAGTAAATAAAGATGTACCCGACAATTCAGTGGCCGTAGGTGTGCCAAACAGAAATATTTTAAAAGAATTCGAAGAATTTGCAGAACGACATTATTATGAAAGTTGATAATAAAGATATTAGCCACGACATTTTTAGAAAAATTTTATAGGTTACAAAAGAATTATGAATATTATATATATAGGAGCAAACGGTTTTCCTTTTGGTATGGCAACGATTCAACGTCAATTACTAATTGCAAAAGGCTTTGTTTTACAAGAAAACAGTTGCCTGGTTTTAACCAAATTTGGACTACTTGACAAACAAGAGAAACTTAAGAGAAAGGGGAAAATAGAAGGTGTTCCTTATTTGTGCGCAAGTCCTGTTCCTTATAGACCTTCTAACTTCATTTTTCGTACTTTAAATAAAACTTTGGGTTCAGTTTTGGAAACCTTTTATATCGTTAAAAATAGAAAACGAAATACTAAAAACATTTTATTTAGTGTAAGAACTAGCTTCATAAGTACTGTATACTACCGCCTTTTATCATTTCTTCTAGGTTATAAATATGTTGCAGATATCAATGAAGCTTTAGGGGATAATATAGATGCAAGTTTAAACGATAAACTTTTTGACAAGTACAATAAACATCTATATGATGGTGTTCTTTTAATTAGTGATAAGTTGATGGACAATTATGAGAATAACATTCCTAAATTAAAAATACCGGTCATTTGTGACATCTCAAAACTTGATGAAATAAAGAAAATTACATTAGACGATTTTAATTTATTATACTGTGCATCAGCTTCGTATTTAGAAACATTAAAATTTGTAATTGAGGTTTTTGAAAAGACAATTTTAGATACGAATCTAATTTTAATTGTTTCAGGTAGTGAAAGTCAAATGAAGCAGGTAAAACAATTAATAAACCATTCAAAAAAAAATAACAATATCATTTTAAAAAGTAGAATTGAATATAGTGAACTTATAGGTTTATATAAGGGCGCAGATTTACTATTAATACCATTACCAGAAATTGAACAACACAAAGCAAGGTTTCCTCATAAAATCGCCGAATACACCGCATGTAAAACTCCATTCGTTTCTAACAGATGGGGAGAGGTAATAAATTATTTCAATAATGATAATTGTTTCTTAGCTGACAACTATACTATTGATAAATACGTAAATATATTAAATGGTATTATACATAAACCTAAACAAAATATTGCCGATAAAGCCTATGAAATCTCTAAAAACCATTTTGATTATAAAGTATTATCTACAAGTATTGATTCTTTTTTAAAAAAGATTTAAAATGTTAATAAAAATTCTTAAAAAAATTAATAAGCTTAGGCAATCACCAATATCCTACGCAAGAAGCAAAGGTGTAAAAGTTGGTAAAAACTGTAAAATTGCTATCAAAAACTGGGGCTCGGAACCCTATTTGATTACCATTGGTAATCATGTGCACATTACTACAAATGTCCAATTTATTAACCATGATGGGGGTGTTTGGGTATTTAGGCAGGAAATTCCAAATTTTGATGTATTTGGACGAATAAGTATTGATGACAATACTTATATTGGTAATAATGCCGTAATTATGCCTGGTGTTCAAATCGGAAAGAATTGTGTAATTGGCGCAAATAGTGTTGTAACAAAAAACATACCAGATAATACTGTTGTAGCAGGTGTACCCGCCACTAATATTTGTACTACCGAAGAATATAAATTTAAAATGATGAAGATTAATACAAATCTTAAGAATAAAGATGATGTACTAAAAAAAGAAGCCATAGAAAAGCTTCCTTTAAACGCCTTCATCAACAAGAAAACCTTAAAATGAGAATTACATTTGTACTTGATACATTTGGTGGTGGAGGTAAAGAACGTAGATGTCTTCAGTTGATTCAAGGTCTAAATAAGAAAGGATATACTAATATTCAGGTTATCATTATAAATAATGATATTGCATATAAAGAATTATATGATACAAATATCGAATTACACATTTTAGATAGAAAAAATAAAGGATTTAATTATTTACAAACATTTTTTGTAGTCAATAAATTATTGAAAAAATTTAATCCCGACATTGTTCAGGTTTGGGGCGTTTTTTCCACTCTTTTCACTAATCCGATTAGATGTTTCAGGCATTTTAAGTACATTGGATCTTATGTGGCGAATTGTAATAAGCCCAAAAAGTATTCTGTTCAAAAACTCACGATTCTTTTTAATATTTGGTTGGCAGATTGTATTATAGGAAATTCTGAAGCTGGTATAAAAGCATACGGTGTACCAGAAAAAAAAGCTAAAGTAATTTATAACGGATTTAATAATGAAAGGCTTAAAACTACTAATCACAGCAAAAAAGAACTTAAAAAACAAATGAATTTAAATAGCAATTTCATTGTTTCCATGGTTGCGCGATTAGATAATAACAAAGACCATATAACATTAATTGAAACTGCAAAATCCATAATTAAAAAAAGAAAAGATATTATATTTCTAATTATTGGTACTGGTCCAAACTCAATAAAACTTCAGACTAAAATCGAACAAAATGAGAAGGAGTTTATAAAGTTTCTTGGTTTTCGTTCTGATGTAGAAAACCTTTTAAGAATAACAGATGTATCCGTATTGTGCACAAACCCCAACAACCACAAGGAGGGAGTATCTAATGCAATTATGGAATCGATGGCTTTTGGTGTACCTGTTATAGCAACAAATGATGGTGGTACTCCAGAGATAATTAATTCCGGTAGTAATGGATTTTTGATAAAACCACATAAAAGTAATGAGTTAAAAGATAGGATTCTTCAAGTTTTAGAAGATGAAAATCTTAATAAAACGCTTTCCAAAGAAGCTATGAAAACCATTGAGACTAAATTTAACTTAAATAGAATGACAGCTCAGTATATTGAATTATATAATTTATTATTAAATAAATGATAAAGGAAGATTTCTCTTCAAATAAAAATAATACCAAAGGATTACTATTCATTATTCTTTTTAGAATAAGTCAATTCTTTACAAAAAACATAATTCTAAAAATTATAGGTATACCTGTTCGTATATTATATAAAATATTTGTGGAATGGATATTAGGTATCGAAATCCCTGATACTACTACTATTAAAGGAGGATTAAAAGTAATGCATGGGCAAGGGCTTATTGTAAATACCAATACAAAAATTGGTGAATATGTTACTTTACGCCATAATACCACTATTGGAAATTCAAAACCTGGCGGCAAGTCTCCTATTATAGAAAATAATGTCGACATTGGTGCAAATTGTGTTGTAATCGGTGATATAATAATTGGAGAAAATTCAATTATAGGAGCCGGAAGTGTCGTAGTCAAAAGTATACCCCCAAACTCAATTGCAGTTGGTAATCCTGCTCGAGTTTTAAAAAAAAATAATTAATGACAAATGTTCTTTTTTATGGTCCTCTAGGTAAGGAAAACTCAAAAGTTGTTGGTGGTGGTGAATCTGGTAATCTTAAAACCATTTCAGTTTTAGAAAAAGCAGGATTTAATATTATTAGATTGAGAAAACCCTATCCTTCTAAAAGCTTTTTAAGTAAAATAAAACATTTAGCCCATTTAAGCTTAATGCCTTTATTATTGTTATTGAAACTGTTAAAAAATAAGGATATTGAAATAGTTCATATTTCTGGTTTTTACAAGCAACTTATTCTTAAAGAATTACTTTGCATTTACATAGTTAATCTTTTTGGTAAAAAGTGTATATATGAGTTACGAGCAGGTGGTGTAAAAAAAGCGTACACAGAAGGTTCTTTTTTGTATAAGTTATTTTTTAAAAAAGCAGTTAAGTCTGCAGACACCATTTTAGTACAAGGGGAAAGGTATGTTGAACTTTTAAATGAATTGGGAGCAAAAAAAATAGTTCATTATCCTAATTATATTATGGGAGACGTTACACCAAGAGATATAAACATTTTAGAAAACAAGAACCTAATTAAAATAGTATATTTTGGAAGAATGTCTCCAACTAAAAATGTCTTATTCACAATAGACATCTGTTCAGAGTTAAAAAGCAAGCAAATACCATTTAAATTAGAATTAATTGGGGAAGGAAATTCAGAATATATTGAACAAATAAAGGAAAAGATTGAATCTGAAAATTTATCAGATTATATAAAACTTTCGCCACCTGCCTTCGGTTCAAAACTAGTTGAAAAACTCAAGAATAAACATTTTTTTATATTCCCAACTCAAGAGCCTAGAGAAGGTCATTCTAATGCTTTAACAGAAGCTATGTCCTTAGGGATTGTACCATTATGTAGTGATTTTGGATTTAACCGCGAGATTATAAATTCAAATAAATTAATCAATATTGAATTTAATAAAAGAGCTTATAGTGATCTAATTATCGAAATTTGGGAGAATAATCTATGGCCGACTTTCTCTGGAGATATGCAAAAAACTGTGGCAACAAAATTCACCTCTGCGATCGTTCAATCTAAATTACTATCTGTTTACGAGAAATAATATTTTTGATTAAAATACTCTACAACTCCAACACTCCAAAAAATTCAAAGTATATCATTTTTTTTCAAGCTAATTTTTAAATCAATAACAACCAAGTAATCTCGTAAATTGCCATCATGAAAAAACTAATTCAAATTATTGGTGCGTGGTACGGCGCCAAGAAAATAGGCGGAGGTAAATGTGGTTGTATAGGAACCGTGTTTGTGTTCCTTATACTTTTCTGGATATTAGGCTATGTGCTTGATGCTTTTTAGGAAAAATCATTTTTCGTTGATGGTTTTTTGCGTTAGACGTTGTACGGTTTACTCAGCTCACTGGACGCTATAAGTTTTTTGGTTGTTCTGTGTTGGTCACTTCGGCTACGCTCAGCATAAGTTTTCGCCTCACGCATTGCGCTTTTCGCTGGACGCCTTTCGCTGGGCGCTTCAATTGGGCTTCGCCCGTGACGCGATAACCGGGGTGCTTTTCGTCTCGCGATGAACTTCACGAAATAATTATTTTGCGCTAAGCGCGTAGCGCATTGCGAATAGCGAACGGCGCTTCCTCTATTCTCTAACTTCTATTTTCTCTTCTCTCCCTCCTACTTTCTCACCAGTTCTCTTTTGTCCAAAAACCTTGGCGCTGGTTTTCATATCGGCATACCTTGGGTCTTGAATAAAATCTTGTTTTTGAAGTTTAATAACCTCTATACTCAAGAAACCGAATTCACTGACCACCTTACCATAGAATCTGTAAATTCCTCTTCCCCTAAACATATATTTCTCTGCTACAGGCGGAAACAGTACGGTATCAAAAACTTGACCTTGTTGGTCTAATAAGGTCGCAAAGTACATTGCTTTTCCTTTATGTGTTCTGGTTCGTTTTACCGTTATCAAATATCCGTAGACATCTATATTTCTATTTAAATACCGCTCTAAATCTTTACTCCCAGAACTATTTAATGGTGCTTCTACCAAAAGCTCAAACGGACTGCACAAACTAAACCCTAACAACTCTAGCTGTGTAAAGGCGACTTCTAAATTGGTAGTATACAATGACGGAATCTCAAAATGTTGATGCCGTGGGGCAAACAGTTTTGGGTGGTCTATTTTCTTTGTTTTGTTCAAACACAAATGTGCTTTCCACAGCAGTTCGTGTTTATTGGTTTCGGTAAACCTAAAGGCATCAATTCGTATTAAAATACTGACTTGTTCTATGGAGATAATCAGTCTATCCAAAAAATCCTCCAACGATATAAAATCACCTTTCACAAAGCGTTCTTTTAAAATACGTTCCATGACCCGTTGTTCTAATTCTCGTAAATAGCCTAATCCTAAATACAATTCTTTCCCATAGATACGATTTCCCGAATTACTTCTATTTACACATGGCGGATGAATTGTTGCCCCCAACATACGGGCTTCGTGCACATAGAACTCAGGCTTGTAAAATCCGCCACCATTATTGAGCACCGCCACCATATATTCTAACGGATAATAGGCACGTAAAAACAAACTCTGGTAACTTTCTACCGCATACGATGCCGAATGCCCTTTAGCAAAAGCATAGCCTGCAAAACTCGCTACTTGATTCCAAATATCTTGAATGAGTTTTTCTGCATATCCTTTTTTACGGCAGTTGTCCATAAACTTGTCTTGCACTTTTTGAAACTCCTCTCGAGAACGAAACTTACCACTCATTCCGCGTCTTAATACATCGGCTTCTCCTAAATCTAGATCTGCAAAGTGATGGGCTACTTTTATGACATCTTCTTGGTAGACCATAACTCCGTAGGTTTCTGGCATAATTTCTAACATCACCGGATGTGCCAGCTCCTCTGCCCTACCTTTATTACGATGGCGAAGAATATACTCGCGCATCATTCCGCTTTTAGATACTCCCGGGCGAATAATAGAACTTGCGGCTACCAAACCCAAATAGGTATCAACTTCTAGCTTCTTTAATAACATCCGCATGGCGGGAGATTCCACATAAAAACAACCCATACACTGCGCCGTTTTTACCAAAGTATTGACTTTTGGGTCTTTTTTAAATGCCTTGATATCATGAATATCAAACTTGGCAAATTCTTCTGGTCGGTCACGTTCCAGAATATCTAGCGTCTCTTTTATTTTTGAGAGTCCGCGTTGGGCAAGAATATCGAACTTAAAAATACCGACATCTTCGGCGATTACCATATCAAACTGCGTAGTAGGGAATCCTTTTGGGGGCATATTGGTAGCTGAAAACCAATGAATGGGTTTCTCGGTAATTAGGATTCCGCCTGCATGAATACTCAAATAATTGGGCATGCCATGTAGCAGCTGTGTGTATTTCAATACCAAAACCGATATATTATCTAACCTGCTTGCTTGAATATTACCATTGCACAACACATCTATTTCATCTTTTGGCAGACCGAATACCTTACCTAATTCTCGAATAACACCTCGCGATTGAAAAGTAACATAGGTCCCCAAAAGTGCCACATTTTTGAAACGATTGAAAATATACTCCGTCATTATAGGTCTGTCGCGATGTGAGAAATCAATATCAAAATCGGGGGGATTCACACGATACAAATTAATGAATCGCTCAAAATACAGATCCAGCTCCATGGGATCTACATCGGTAATAAAAAGCAGGTATGCCACAATACTATTGGCACCACTACCCCTACCTACATAAAAGAAGTTCTGCTTTCGTGCATGGGTGACAATATCCCAATTAATGAGAAAGTAAGAGACAAAATTCATTTTCTTAATGAGGTACAACTCTTTCGCCAAACGGTCTAAAACAGCCTGGTCAATTTCTGAATAACGCTTGGGCAATCCCTCTTGGCACAATTGTTCTAAAAATACCTCATCTTCTGCTTTACTGCCCAAATAGGTACTTAAGTTCTGTGTTTCTCGCCCTTCGGTAAAATCGAAATCTATAGTACAGGCATCCATCAACTGTTGAGTATTCTCTAAAATGAAGCTGTGTTCAGAAAAATGCGCCGCCAAATTAGGTATCGCATACATGTGTTCATCATCACGAGCCTGCTCGGTAACCGACAGCATACTCAGCAAGGTATTATTAGCTATAGCGCGTAGCAAACGATGTGCATTAAAATCGCGCTTGTTTCTAAACGTGACCGGCTGTAGTAATACAATTTTATCTCGTTGTTCTAATAACCTTGAAAAACGGAGTCGTTTTAACTCATTAACAGAAACCCCAATAAACTCATGCGGTGCAAAGACTTTCTTTTCACTCTCCAACACTTTCTCAAAGGGATAAATAACAAACACATCTTTAAACTGCGGAGCGGTATCGGGAATCTTCTTGCCGTGATGTATGTGATGTGATAAAAAATCATTGAGCTCTAAAAACCCTTCATTATTCTTTGCTACACCAACAAAGCATGGCTCCATTCCGTTTCTGAAATCTATACCTAAAATAGGTCGCACATCATATTCATGTGCTTTACGAACAAAGTTTAAACAAGCCGATGTATTATTAATATCTGTCAATACCAATTGCGTTACCCCATGGTCTTTTGCCAATTGCAAGAGCTCCAGTTCCGAAAAGGTTCCGTAGCGAAGGCTGTAGTATGTGTGGCAGTTTAGGTACATTTTGGTTGTTGGTTGTTCGTTTTTTGCGCTGTTCGCTATTCGTTATACGCTGTGCTTTTGGTTGTTGATTTTTTGCACTGAGTGCTGTTCGCTTCACGCTACGCGCTATACACTATTTTTTTTGCGCTTCGCGTGCAGCGTGTGGCGCAATGCGTTTTTCTCTTCTCTATTTTCTATATTCTAACTTCTTTTCTCTCCTCAGCAGACAACAGGTCTCTACTGCGCTCGACCGGACAGAAACCTCCAACAACCATCAACTAGATTTTCCTATGCGCCAACACAACAGGTGGCAATCCGTTGAAAGGGTTATGCATTCTACCAATTGTTTTTGCTCCCATACCCGATGCCCGCAATACACTTTTGTCTCCGTAGCGTTTTCGAATATTATCCATAGCGTTGTAAAGACTTAGAATTTCTTCGGTATCATCGAACAGATTAATCTGATAATTACCGGATACTAAATGACTGAAACGTATACCAATCAACCGAACTAATAACCTACGGTTATATAAGGTCTTGAACAGGTCTAAAATTTTAGGTATCAGAATATGGTCTCCGCTGGTATAAGGAATCCGCATTTGCTTTGAATAGGTATTAAAATCTGAATACCGAATCTTTACTGAAATACACGCCGTTAGCTTATCTCCACGTCGTAATTGATATGCCAGATTTTCGGTCATTGCGATAAGAATACCACGTAGTCTGTTTACATCAATAGTGTCTTTGTTAAAAGTTCGTTCAGTAGAGATAGATTTTCGTTCGCAAAACGGAATTACAGGCGTATTATCAATTCCATTAGCACGCTTCCATATTACTCCGCCATTAGCGCCCAGCACCCTTTGCATCACCTCCATGGGCATTTCTTGTACGGTGCGTACTTGTCGTAGTCCAAGGTTCCGTAAGGTCTGATAAGTCTTATCGCCCACCATTGGTATTTTTTTTATGGATAGCGGAGCTAAAAAAGGTTTCTCCAGTCCCTCATCTATCTTCAATTGATTGTTTGGTTTCGCCTCGTTCGTCGCTACTTTAGAAACTACTTTGTTTGCTGATAATCCGAAAGAAATGGGGAGTCCGGTTTCATTGATAATTTTCTTACGCATTTCTGAAGCGTACTGGTAACAACCAAAAAAACGATCCATACCGGTGAGGTCTGCATAGAACTCATCAATACTCGATTTTTCGAATACCGGTACGTACTCCTTAATAATTTCCGTCACTACATCTGAGTGTTTACTGTAGTCACCTGCATTACCTCGAATTACAACAGCATCGGGGCACAGTTCTCGCGCCATTTTCATGGGCATACCAGAATGCACTCCGAATCCGCGGGTTTCATAACTACATGCCGCTACCACGCCGCGATCTCCCGTACCGCCCACTAATAATGGCTTATGCTGTAATTCACGATTATTTAATCGTTCTACGGATACATAAAATGTATCTAAATCTATATGAAGTATGGTCTTGCTCATAACTATCCCTCTTAAAAATCGGGATAGCTAAATTATGGAATATTTCCAATTATTAGGATTATTTCCAATATTTAACATTAAAAAATAAGAACCACAAGTGTTATATAATTAGTAAAACTACTATAGAAAAAAAATATATGACCTAAATGAATTAAAAGGCGCTTACTATTATATTAAAATGGTATAAATTTTCGTTTAGTGTCATATATCTTGTAGATTATAGAGGTATTGAACAAGAATCGTTTAATACAATCTTTAAGATAATACAGTACATATGCGCCAAATTCATTTTATATTTTTATCTACCCTATTACTAGTATCTACTATTAGTTTTGCGCAAGATATCGCTACCATAAATATCGTTTCCCCAAACGAAAGCACTGTCTGGAACATTCCCGACAAAATTGCTTTGCAGTGGAATACCGTAAAAATAGATACTAGCAAGTCCATTCGTTTTTTTCTAGTACGTAATGAAATGGTAGTACAAGAGCTTGGTTCTTTTAAGAATGATGGTTTTGAAGAAGGAATAGAATTGGCAAAAAATATTGGCTCTGGTAATAGATACCAAGTGGTTGCCATAGAACTGTTCCCTGATGATAAATTCAATATTGCTAAAAAGGTTACTCCGTTCTTTTCGATTATAAATGCAGCATCTGACGAAAGAAAGAAAAAGCAGCAATTGGCAAATGCCAACACAGTAACCCCGAAAAATAAGAAGTCTAGATCTAAAGCAAAGAAAAAAGCAAAAGAGAAAATAGCACCTAAGCGAACTGCAGTTGCCAAGGCAGAAAAAAAGCCTGAACCTACAACTGAAAGCAAATCTGAAGTTAGAGATAGCTTCGATGGTAGAAAAATTTCATATACCAAAGAATTCGAGTTCAACTCTGAAGATATTGTTATAAAAATATGGGATCACGGCAGACAAGATGGCGATATTGTATCTATTTATTTGAACGGCGTTCAAGTAGTTAAAAAATACTATTTAACCTATTGGAAAAAGGAATTCAAAATTAAACTTGACCCAACAAAATCTAACGATTTATTTCTTTACGCCCATAATTTAGGCGATTCGCCACCAAATACGGTTTCGGTTGAAATATCTGACGGAAAAAAATCTGAAAACATAGTATTGAATTCAGACCTAAAGAGCTGCGAAGCAGTATTGATTAGTGTGAAGTAATTAAAACTCCGTCTTATTACAATGTAACTATCAGTTAAAGTATAAATGCCATTTCAATCTTATTTTGATGAACCTAAAAATTATAAAGACCGATTTGGTTTTTATGACCAAGGTGGCTCTCCATTGCTCCTTCAAAAGTTTATTGACACTATTGAAGAGCAAAAAAATGATATTGAAGAAATCACTATTTCGTGGTATTTGTACAACAACCAACATTTGCATGACTATTTAAAAGAAGTAGCCACAAGTGGTATTACAGTTAATGTGATTACTATTCCGTTAGAGGGTTATGATCACTCTAACCCAAAAGTTATAGAAAACCTTATAACGGGCGAGAAGTCAAGTACAAGTTTCACTAAATATAATTTGGCAAGAAAAATTTATGGGGAGATGTACAGATCAACATCACACAAAAATTTTAATTTATATGTGTTCCCACATTTATATGTACGCAGTGCCCGTGTAAAAAAATTCTCAAGAGGCTCTCTACCCTATTCTTTACATATTAAATCTGCTTACATTAAAAAGAAAAGTGGCTATATAGCTTTAATGAGTTCGTCTAATTTAGCAGTACGAGATTTGGTAAAAAATGAATCTATGATTTGTATAGAAGACGAACCAAACTATGAGGAAAACATAAAAGCATTTTACAAAAATTTAATCAGTAATTCAATTGCTATTAAAGATTACAAAACGTCTTTAAACACCACATGTAATACATATAAGAAACTTGAATTTAACTCTTCAAATTCTGCATTTATTACTGCACCATTTTATGATAATTCTGCGAATATTCTAGAAAAAATATTATCAGAATATATAGTAGCAGCAAAAGAAAGAATTATAGTTTGTGCTCAGCATTTGGCAGCATTTAATTACAAATTTAATGCTAAACATCATGCTACTATCAATAAAAATGAAATTCGTAAAGGTATATTAGGCGATGTAATTACCATGGCGAAAAAAGGCATTCAAGTAACTTGTTTATCACAGACTTTTGCTCCTGTGACCGAAGATGCAGCGAAATTTAAAGAGCTAAAATTTAGAAGACCTGTAAACACCTATAGCTTTCAGCAATTCTATAGTCAGGTCAAGCGCTCTGAAAATATTGAATACTATGTAAATGAGCACATACATTCAAAATTTATCATCATAGACAACACACTTATATACTGTTCTTATAATTTCACTCCCACACAATTTATTTACCTAGACAATGTGAATATCACTCAATTCACCAACATGCCAGAATTAAATTATAGCGGAATACATTGCGAAGTAGGTATGCATCTTGTTATTAAAGACCAAAATACCATAAAGGCTTTTGAAAATAATGTAGTAGCTATTAAACATAAGAAAGAAACCATACAAGTAACTAACTTTGGGGGCAAGCCCACGAGATATTAACTTGAAAACATAATTAATATTTAGACACAAGCATGAGATCATTCAAATCTCAATTATCGAGTAAAATAGATGATTGAATTAAAAGCAATTTGAAATTCTAAAATGTATTTTTGTTTTCAGGAGATGTGTTTTCTAAAAATCTCTTTAGAAAATCTAAGAAATATAGAATAGCGTAAGAAAATGAATATAGTATCCTTTTTTGCTGGAGCAGGCGGACTAGATCTTGGTTTTGAACAAGCTGGCTTTAATGTTATTTGGGCAAACGAATATGATAAGGATATTTGGGAGACCTATGAAAAGAATCATCCAAATACTACATTCGACAAAAGAAGTATTGTAGATATACCAGCGGATGATGTTCCCGATTGTGACGGAATCATTGGCGGACCGCCATGTCAAAGTTGGAGTGCAGCCGGTACCGCAAGAGGTATTCAAGACAAAAGAGGACAGCTATTCTATGATTTCATTAGAATACTGGAAGCCAAGCAACCCAAATTCTTTTTAGCAGAAAACGTAAGCGGAATGCTGATTGGCAAACATAGCGAAGCACTTGATGGCATTAAGAATCTTTTAAAAAATGCAGGTACAGGTTATGACCTTTCTTTTCAAATGCTAAATGCATCTGACTACAATGTACCTCAAGACAGAAAAAGAGTTTTCTTTATAGGCATTAGAAAAGACTTGAATTTTAAATATGAATTCCCGACCGAGACTTTTCCTAAAATAACACTTGAATCTGCTATAGCTGATTTAAACAAAAAAGCAATTCCTGCGCTAGAATTCAATAACACTAATGGTAAAAAGTGTACTATTCCCAATCACGAGTATATGATTGGTGGTTTTTCGACCATGTATATGTCTAGAAATCGTGTTCGCAATTGGGATGAACAATCTTTTACTATACAAGCAGGTGGTAGACATGCTCCAATACATCCGCAGGCACCAAAAATGAAGCTTGTTGAGAAAGATGTTCGCGTATTTGTTCCAGGTAAAGAAAAGCTTTATAGAAGATTAAGCGTGCGAGAATGTGCAAGAATACAGACTTTCCCCAATGACTTTACTTTTCATTACAAAAAAGTGGCTGCAGGCTACAAAATGATCGGTAACGCAGTACCCGTTAACTTAGCGAAGTTTTTGGCCGAGAGTATTATGGCTCAATTAAAGGATAATGCAACTAGAATAGCTACAGACAAAAAAGCTATAGCTTATAAGGTTTTAGAATAGTCAAAAACTACCTTACAACTATTACCCACCTACTAATTCTTTTGTTTTCACATTCATCTTCGGCGGCATAAAATACATGAAAATCAACATGATCACAAAATAAAGAACCGCAAATGTAGTATAGGTATTGTCACCCGCATCTGGTGAAATCGGCAGTAAAACAAGAGACATATTTAACATCGATTGTATTACCAATACACATATTCCACTTTTAGTTTTTGAGTATACGATAGCACACATACCTGCAGCTCCCATCATGTTCAAAAACAAGGGCCATACTGGTAAATCTTCTATTACTCCGACATTAATAAAAACGGAAGGTAGCCACCATAAAGACCATACAAAACCGATAACCTGAGTTGCGTAAAATGGTTTAGTGATTTTCGAAAGTTCACGAAATGCATATCCGATCCATACCACTTCACCTAGAAATGCCCAAGATAATAGAAACAAAGTAAATTTTAAGGTAGGTATATAAATTTCGAAATCTAGAATGGACATGTCTCCATTATAAAAAGCTACAATTAATAAAGTTATTAAACCTATGGTAAATGCGAACAGTAAACTAAATAGATACCACTTTGGGTGCACTTTCCAAATTAGCATAGGTCTAAACAAATTCTTTATTCCCTCATTGCCTTTTGTAATTTTTACAATAAATAGCAATAAGAACATTAGTGCGTAAAAGCGACCGTTGGTATATGGAAAAAACTCAATAACCCCCTTACTTTTCAAATAAGTAATAACAAAATTAAGTAAAGGCGCGAGTGCTAAAAACACCCATATTTCGTACTTCTTTAGAAAACCGACCGTTTTTGGAACCATAAATAAGTTACTATTCATATTTTAACACTACCTATTTATCATTTTAAACACAAAACTTCAAATAAATATAGTTTATGCTAAAGTAGTTTAACTATACTTTATTATGCAAATTAATCTCTAAAAAATAAAAACCCCTAACAATCTACATATTAGATTGTTAGGGGTTTTAGAAGTACTCGAGGCGGGAATCGAACCCGCACTCCGAAGAACTGGATTTTGAATCCAGCGCGTCTACCAGTTCCGCCACTCGAGCATATTTTACCGTTAAGAAACGGCATCCTGTAAAACAGGACTGCAAAACTAAATAATTATTTTCTTTCCAACACCAAAAATATCAAGATTTATGCATTAGCAACCGAATTTAATTTTTAAATTTGCACCTCCTTAAAAACAAAGACCTCAATACTTTATTGAAGTAACAGTTTGGAAAACAATAAGAAAGACATGCCATACCAAGTTCCACAACCGAAAATATTTGCTTGTACACAAAGTAAAATCTTAGGCGAGAAAATCGCTAAGGCTTATGGAACGGAGTTAGGTAAAATATCTTTTTCTCGTTATAGCGATGGGGAGTTTCAACCTTCTTTCGAAGAATCTATTCGTGGAACGCGAATCTTTATTATAGGTTCTACACATCCTGGTCCTGAAAACTTGATGGAAATGTTGTTAATGATAGATGCTGCAAAAAGAGCATCTGCACGTCATATTACAGCAGTTATGCCATACTTTGGTTGGGCAAGGCAAGACAGAAAAGACAAACCTAGAGTACCTATTGCAGCAAAATTAGTTGCTAAAATGCTCGAAACAGCAGGTGCTACTAGAATTATTACAATGGATCTGCATGCTGATCAGATACAAGGGTTCTTTGAAAAACCTGTTGATCATCTTTTCGCATCTACATTATTTTTACCATACCTAAAAAACTTAGGTCTAAAAGATCTTACTATAGCCTCACCAGATATGGGTGGTTCAAAAAGAGCATATGCATACTCTAAAGCATTAGATAGCGATGTTGTTGTTTGTTACAAACAAAGAGCTAAAGCTAATGTCATCTCTCATATGGAGTTGATAGGTGATGTAAGTGGTAAAAATGTTGTACTAGTAGATGACATGGTAGATACTGCGGGTACATTGACCAAAGCAGCTGATTTAATGATGGAGCGCGGTGCTCTTAGTGTTAGGGCTATAACCACACATGGTTTATTGTCAGGTGATGCATACGAGAAAATTGAAAAATCGAAATTAACGGAATTGATCATTACAGATTCTATTCCGATCGAAATAAAGAGTGATAAGGTAAGAGTATTAAGTTGTGCTAATCTATTTGCCGAGGTAATGGATAAAGTACACAACAATAACTCTATTTCTTCTAAGTTCTTAATGTAAGTTAGAAGCCAAAACAAGAATATTAATTTTTAATACATATAATGAAGTCAATTACAATTAAAGGATCAGAAAGAGAAAGCGTGGGCAAAAAAGCAACCAAAGCCTTACGTAATGCTGGAAAGGTTCCTTGCGTAGTATACGGAGGGGATAAACCATTACATTTTTCAGCAAATGAACTAGCGTTCAGAGATTTGGTTTACACTGCAAATGCGCACACAGTTGCAATTGAATTAGATGGTGGAGCTTCTGTAAAAGCTATTATGCAAGATATTCAGTTTCACCCTGTAACAGATGCTATCATCCATATTGATTTTTATCAATTATTCGATGATAAAATGGTTACTATGGATATTCCTGTAACTTTAGAAGGAAATTCACCAGGTGTACGTAACGGTGGACGTTTATTGTTCAGAAAACGTAAACTTTCTATTAAAGCTTTACCTGGCAAATTACCTGATTTCTTCAACATTGATATCTCTAAGTTGAAAATCGGTCAAAACATTGATGTAGCATCATTATTAAATGATGATTTCACCATTTTACACCCAGATAGCCAAGTTGTAGTACAGGTTAAAACTGCACGTACCGCTGTTGTTGTGGATGAAGATGAAGAAGGTGAAGAAGGAGCTGAAGGTGCAGAAGGTGCATCTGAAGAAGCTGCTCAAGAGTAGTCTTTACAATTTTAAGATTCATAATAAAGCATCCTGATACTTGTATCAGGATGCTTTTGTATTTTTATCAATTAAATCACAAAACAAATGTTCGGTTTTTTTAAAGCTCTTTTTACAAAACAGAACATCATACTTGAAGAGAAAGATCCCATGAAGAAATTTTTAATCGTAGGCTTAGGTAATATCGGTGATGAATATGCAGAAACCCGACATAACATTGGTTTCAAAGTACTAGACGAAGTAGCACGTGAAAATGACTTTACTTTTGAAACCGTAAAGCTTGGCGATATAGGGTCATACAAGGTAAAAGGTAGAACTATAATTTGCCTTAAACCTTCCACATATATGAACAGAAGCGGGAAGGCTATGAAGTATTGGATGGATAAAGAAAAAATACCTCAAAGTAACATTCTAGTCATAACAGATGACATCAATTTACCTTTTGGCACCATTAGAATAAAAACTAAAGGTAGCAATGGAGGTCATAATGGATTAAAAGATATAGAGCTGTTTCTACAGACTATACTTTACAACAGATATCGTTTTGGAGTTGGTGCTGACTTCGGCAAAGGTAGACAGGTAGAATATGTTTTAGGGCAATGGAGCGAAGAAGAAAAAGCACTAATGCCAGAGCGATTAAAAAAGTCAACCGAAATTATTAATTCATTTGTACTAGCGGGCATTGCTAGAACTATGAATCAATTCAATAATTCTTAAAGCACTTTAAAAGTAAAAATACCGGTATCTGATTTATTACCTTCTTCGTCAATAACAACAACTCTCCAGTAATACACCGTATCTGATGTTACAGATACTTTTATACTTGTTACTGGTGATGACAATTCTCGAATTAAATTTATTGGTGGTGTTTCTACAGAGAAATACACTTCATAACCAGCGATATCATTATCTAAATCAGAAGCAGACCATGATAATTCAACCTCATTATTAATATCTTTAAAAACATTATCTGAAGAAGCCGGACTTATAATAGTTGCAGGAAAAGGTGCAAATGTGGTTCTAGATCCAGAATTATAAAAATACCACTCTTTACTAGATACCGTTTGCTCTACTTCACTATTTCTAGAGCGAACAAGCCATGAAAATTGCTCGCCTTTTGCCAAAGGTAATTGAGCAGAATTCGACGCCGAAACAATGGTCTGTACTGTACCAGTGGCGATATTAGTAACACGTAGTTCATACGTCTCGGTATTATCTGCCAAATCCCAACGAAACTCTACTCTACTCGTCTCCTCACCTATATCAACACCTGTCGTACATTCAGAATTCTCTTCTGGAAAAACCAAAAGCACTGCTTCAGGTGGATTTGCGGCACTTTTCTTTTTACAACTGGTAACAGCCATAAACAAACACGTAATAAGTACTAAAAAGCGCATCATTCTTTAATTACTTTAGAAGTTCCATTTATTGTTCTTCCCTCATATTTTAAGTAATAAATACCCGTAGATAGCGAACTCAAATCTAAACTTATGATTCCATTTAATGGCAGTATAGAATTACTAGAAATATATCTGCCGTCGGCACTAAAAACACTTACAGTTACTTCTTCTTGCTGAGTACCTAAATAGATTTGAACAATATCTTTTACAGGATTTGGATATACAACCGGCTGTACATAAAAACCTATCTGCTCTTCATAAACACCTTGACATGGTATATCTGTAAAAACCTTTAAAGTATTCAATCCTTTATCTAAATCTAGTGCTACTGTTGATTCTTCTGTTTGTATAGCCACACCGTTTAGTTCTATGGTGTAAAATAACGCCCCGTTCATTTCAAGTGTTACTTGAGAGCCATCTACCGCAATTTTAGAAGTTACATTAAGTGATGAAGGTTCGGTAATCTGCACTTCAACACAATACTCTTGATACGCGATAACACCATCTGTCCCCGTCATACACAAAGTATATGTACCAGACTCAAGATTTGCTAAATTAAAGGCATTCGAAAAATTCTGTGTTAGATTTAATCCATTACCAGAAACTACCACCTGGTAATCTAGCGCCAACTTTGGAACAATAGAGAGCGAACCATCGTTATTATCTCTACACGTTTCACTTTCTAAACTAATAATAAAGTTCTCAACAGGGAAACGATATATAGCACAACCAGAAGCATCTACCTCTTGACCGGCAGGCGTACCTAAACATAAATCATCACCATCATCAAACACTCCATCATTATCGTCATCTGGTCTAAAAACCCCCTCTACACAAGCTTCAAGAACAAAAGAATTCAAACTACCACCATCTGAAGGAGCGTTATCCTTAATTTCTAAAGTCCATTCACCCAATATAGATTCTCCATTAAAAGAACTTAAACTCCCTAAAGGTTTTACCAAACCACTAATACCAGGATTAACCGAACAAGTAAAAGCCGGACTATCATCATCAAAAGTTGCATCAATATTTCGCGAATCACCACATGAATTAGAAACCAAAGTTACCGTAGTACCTGCAGGCGATGTTAAGGTAATTACCAAATCGGACAGAAAAGTATGTTCAATATCTAGCTGTACGTTAATATCTGCAACAGGCAAATCTTCAAAAAACACAATTTTAGAGGTAATAACTGGTGTACCGCTACTTGATATAGCGATTGGCATACCTGTAGCACTTTTTGTAGCGCAGTTAAATTGAACTGTAGAAAACCTAAAAGGGGTGCTAAAAACACCTTCTCCACAATCATTTTTTGGCTTTACCCTCCAAAAATAAGTGCTATTATTATCTAAAAGCGTAGGCGAGAACGAACTATCATTAACAGTACTCGATTCTATAATATTCGTGAAAGCAGCATCATCTGCAATTTCAACATCATACTGGGTATTCCCAACCGATGTTCCCCATTCTAACAACACATCGGTAGACGCGTTCTCAAAACTATCAACAGGTGAAATTAGAATTACTTCCTCAAAATTATCATCGTAAATTCTTAACTGCAGTATAATTTCTTTTGTTAACGTATCTGCACTCGCTAAAACCCGAACAGGATAAATACCAGGATCTACAGTAACGATTCCTTCAAAATCAACTGTAACCAAAGTGTCGTCTGCATCTGCGACAGCAGGTGTAAAAGTTGCTGTAATACCTATTGGCAAATCAAGTACGCTAAAGACACTTTCTTCATCAAAACCTAAATCGGTCTCATAGGTAAAATCAACACTTAGATTGTCTGGTTTACAAATATCAAAAACAACCTCTTCAAAATTTAGTACGATTTCTGAAGGAGTTATAGAAAAAATTGCATCATTAACGGCAAAGAAAATATTGTCATCTGCCTTAATCATTATACGTCCCGTACTGGTAGGAATGTTTGGCACAATTATAGTCTGACTACCATCGTTCAAAATATTCTCCTCTAGAACAATAGGAAAAGTTACACCTCCATCTGTAGATAAATATATAGAAACAGTTTCTGCGCTTACAGGTAAAACATCAGTATTCGCAACATCCCAAGTAATGGTTTGCAACGATCCAGCCTCAAAAGATTCTCCATTAGTTTGCGAACTAATTAAAAAAGGACCGGCCTCATTGACCACCGAAACTGTCATCTCATCAGAATCTGATTGTCCGCCATTTAAAGCATTATCACGAACGGTTAATGAAAAATTCATTTCACGCCCGACATTAGACAGCGTTTCCCAAGCAGAACCAGAAGTTGGTACTGTCTGAGTTAGTTCTCCGCTTAAAATTCTATTTAAATTAGGAAAATACCTTTCGGGAACCAGCGTAGGCGGTAAGGATCTAAAATTTGCCCCAGCTGGGTTATCAGGTCCAAATGTAGCTTGAGTAACTATTCCGTTATCAATCTGCTCCCAAGTATAACTAAGCACATTTGCTGCATCAACATCTGTAGCCTCACCCGTAAGAACAAAAGGAGTTCCTTTAGGTATAACGTAATTTGTTAAAGGCGTAATCGTAGGCGGATTATTGGTGAGCACATCTGTAACTCCGCATGAAACAGTTTTTAAGTAATCTCGTATCTGTACAATGCTAACGTAATGAAAGTAATCATCACTATTAGAAGCAACGTTATTAACACCAGTTATGCCTGCATACCCCATAATTGTTGTACCACTAGCTGGCTCAACCTGCACAATCGTACCTTCAGAAGTATGTGAAAATGAATGGTTTGCACCTAATTGATGCCCCATTTCATGAGCAACAAGGTCAATATCAAAAGCATCGCCTACAGGAGAAGATAACGTGCTGTAACCACTACCCTTTCTGCCATCTGTACATACAGCGCCAATAAAACCAGAATTACCATCTAAGGTATTATCCTGCTGATTAAAAAGGTGCCCAATATCGTAATTAGCCTCCCCAATAACAGATGTCAATGTATTTTGCACTTGAGAACTTAAACTGCCCATATAAGGATCAGTTTCTGGATCTGTATAAATTACAAGGTCTGTATTTGCAATCAACTCTAAGGTTATGGCTAAATCGCGTTCAAATACGGCATTAATTCTAGTTAAGGTTGCATTAATGGCAGCAAGAGCATCTGCCTTTGTTCCTCCATGAAATGCAGTGTATTCACCCGAAGCCGAAATGGCCACTCTAAACTTTCTTAGTGTTTGGTCATCCACTAACTTCGCAGTAAGGTTCTGCGAATATTCTTTAACCTCTGGCATAGTTTTACACACAAAATCAATATCGCGCTCGTCTTGCTCCGTTCTACGATATAACACATAGGTATCATCTGCAGATTTCTGCATAAACAATGCTCCGTTTTTACCAGAAGTACTCATAGTACTTTGAATACCTTTAGGAGAAATACTAAACCTAATTTGGGTCGTGGCATCGTGCAAAGCAATACCTTTATACGATTTTATGGACGGATATTTAAGTGCTAATTCTTCAGAAAAAAGATGAGAATCTTCTACTAGAAAGGGAATTAACTTGCCCGTTTCATCGGGAAAATAAATAATCTTGGAAGCTTTATGCCCTGAAAGTGCCTGTAAAAATTCTTGCTGATTAAGGGTAAAAGCTGTTCCTTTATTCACTCTTAACTGTTGCTTAGTGAATTGCTTAGCCTTATTATTTAATTTCGTGTTTTTCCAATAAGCAGTTTGTGCCATACCGGAAAAGGAAAGAAATACTATGGTAATTGTAAAAACTAGGCGTAATTTTGCAATCATCAAGAGGCTTTTAACTCAAAATCAAATATAAGTCTTTTTATTTTCTATCATAGGTGATTACAGTCCGCAACATTTCTAAATATAAAGAAGAATATCCTACGGTCATTACCATAGGCACCTTTGATGGTGTACATATAGGTCACCTTAAAATACTTAGTAAAATCATAAATCATGCCAAAAGTACCGAATTAAAATCTTCGGTTCTTACGTTTTTTCCGCACCCGAGAATGGTCTTACAAAAAGATGCGAATATAAAACTGCTGAATACCATAGACGAAAAGATTCATATTTTAGAAAAACTTGGTCTAGACGTACTTATAATTCATCCTTTTACCAAAGAATTTTCTCGCCTTACAGCTATTGAGTTCGTACGCGATATGCTTGTAAATACTTTACATATAAAAAAGGTGATTATTGGGTATGACCACAGATTTGGACGAAATAGAAATGCCAATATCACAGATTTAATCACTTTTGGCAACACGTATGACTTTACTGTAGAAGAAATTCCTGCTCAAGAAATTGACGATGTATCGGTAAGTTCTACCAAAATCAGAAAAGCATTAGAAGATGGCGATATTGAAACCGCTAATAGCTATTTAGGTTATAAATATATGCTTACAGGTACCATTATAAAAGGCAAGGGCATTGGCAAGCAACTAGGCTACCCAACAGCAAACCTTGCTATAGCTGAAGATTACAAGCTGATACCTAAAACTGGTGCTTACGCTGTAAATAGCATTTTAAATGGAGTGGTTGTTTATGGTATGATGAATATTGGCTATAACCCAACCGTAAATGGTACGGAGAAATCGATAGAGATCAATTTTTTCGATTTTGATGAAGATTTGTATGACCAAAAAATTCAGGTTAATATTTTGGTTCGTTTAAGAGATGAGCATAAATTTGAATCTATCGATGCTCTAAAAGCTCAATTGGCCAAAGACAAAGAAAAATCGCTACACTATATTAAAAAGTAATTATGCTCAATAGGTTATTATTTCAACGCATTGATAATAGCCCGTTAATCATCTTTCGTATAATTTTCGGTATACTCGTCTCCTTAGAATGTTTTGGCGCTATTGCTACAGGATGGGTAAAGAGAAATCTAATCACTCCTGATCATACATTTCCTTTCATAGGTTTTGAATTTCTTCAACCAGTACCTGGCAATGGCATGTATTTCTATTTTATAGTGATGGGACTACTTGGGCTTTTTATTGCCGTAGGGTTCAAATACCGAGTAAGCATCATATCATTTACCGTGTTGTGGACTGCAACGTATTTGATGCAAAAAACAGCTTATAACAATCATTACTACTTACTCATATTGATATCATTGATTATGTGCTTTTTTCCTGCGGAAAGAAGTCGATCATATGATGTTAAAATGAAACCTGAATTAGAAAGCAATTCAATGTACGCCTATGTAAAATGGGTAGTAGTGCTACAATTGTTTATAGTCTACGTATACGCTTCTATTGCTAAAATGTATGGAGATTGGCTTGATTTTAGTACCATAGCAGTATTAATGCATTCTAAAAAAAACTATTGGTTAGTTGGTGATATTTTACAAGAACCTTGGATACATAGTATTATTGGATCCGTTGGCATTTTGTTTGATTTACTCATTGTACCCGCCCTTCTCTGGAAACCAACAAGAAAAGCGGCTTTCTTTATCTCACTTTTCTTTCATCTATTCAATTCCATCATATTTCAGATTGGCATATTCCCTTATTTATCTATTGCTTTTAGTGTCTTCTTTTTTGAACCAGAAACTATTCGCAAGATATTTTTTAAATCTAAGAGACCGTATACTGCGTCAGAACTAATTGTTTCAACACACAAAAACGCACTTTTATTAGGCTTTGCTGTATACTTTATTATCCAATTACTAATGCCCATTCGTCATCATGCTATTGATGGAGATGTGCTTTGGACAGAAGAGGGACACCGAATGAGCTGGAGAATGATGTTACGCAGCAGACGTGGCAAAGGCAACTTTAAAGTAGTCGACAATACCACGAAAGAGGAAATTATAATAGATCCAAAAAAATATATAACACGAGGCCAACAACGCAAAGTATTTGCTTACCCAGATTTTGCATGGCAGTTTGCCCAATATTTAAAGAAAGAGTTTGAGCAAAATGACAGAGATGTTTCAGTATACCTAGAAAACTCAAAGATCAGCATCAACCGCAAACCTTTTGTTCCGTTTATAGACTCTAAAACTGATCTGGCGGCAGAGACTTGGTACCAAACAAAACATCACGACTGGATTCTTCCCTCAAACTTCGGGAACTCAAAAAATTAGTTAATACGTGTTTAGTCCTCAAAGTACCCGCTATAAATATAAGATTAACGTAAATTTGCAGTCAAATACAATTCAATAATGTTACAAATACAGACCATTAGAGATAATCAAGAAGATATTATCCTAGCCCTTGGAAAAAGAAATATTGATGCACAACCCTTAATTGAAAAAGTGCTTCAATTAGATGAAAACCGACGTGCTGCCCAAACAAGTTTGGACAATATTTTGGCAGAATCGAATAAAATTTCCAAAGAAATTGGTGTTTTGTATAAAACAGGAAAAGCTCAAGAAGCTAATTCTTTAAAAGAACAAACAGTAAAGCTGAAGGAAGAGTCTAAACAATTAAGCGAAGATTTAAACACTGCAGAAGAAGAGTTACAAACACTTCTTTACCAATTACCGAATGCTCCGCATACTTCTGTAAAGAAAGGTTCTACTGAAGAGGACAATGAGGAAATATTCAGTGAAGGTGAAATACCTAAGTTAATAGAAGGCGCCTTACCTCACTGGGAGTTGGCGAAGAAATATGATATCATAGATTTTGAATTAGGTGTTAAAATCGCTGGAGCCGGTTTTCCTGTTTACAAAGGAAAAGGAGCTCGTTTGCAACGTGCTTTAATTGCCTATTTCTTAGATAAAAATACCGAAGCAGGATATACTGAAATTCAAGTGCCACACTTGGTAAACGAACTATCTGGTTATGGCACAGGTCAATTACCAGACAAAGAAGGTCAAATGTACCATGTAACGGCAGATGACCTTTATTTAATACCTACTGCAGAAGTTCCTGTAACCAACATTTTTAGAGATGTTATTGTAAACGAAAGTGATTTTCCAATTTCATATACGGGGTATACTCCGTGTTTTAGAAGAGAAGCAGGTAGTTATGGCGCACATGTACGTGGTTTAAACCGTTTACACCAATTCGATAAAGTTGAAATTGTACGCGTAGAACACCCTTCAAAATCATATGATGCCTTAGATGGTATGGTTGATCACGTAAAGAACATTCTAGGAGAATTAAAATTACCATACCGTATTCTAAGACTATGTGGTGGTGATTTAGGTTTCACAGCTGCACTTACGTTTGATTTTGAAGTGTTTTCAACTGCACAAGACAGATGGTTAGAAATTAGCTCTGTCTCAAACTTTGAAACTTACCAGGCCAATAGATTAAAACTACGTTTTAAGGATGAAAACGGAAAGAATCAACTAGCTCATACATTAAATGGTAGCTCTTTGGCCTTACCACGTGTATTAGCCGGAATTCTAGAGAATTATCAAACTACAGACGGCATTAAAATACCAGATGTATTAGTACCTTATTGTGGTTTTGATATGATTAATTAACACCAGTTCGCCTTACTTTATTTTATAATTTAGAATGTATTTTGAGCGGTCTGATTGTATTTTCAATTTAGACGAATATTGAAGGTGCCTACAATATTGATTTTATTTTTGCACAATAAAAATCTCTATTGATAAATTTCAAAAAGAATACAATAGCCAAAATATTAGTCCGCAAACAGGTTAACCCGCTTTTACCGATCCCATAGGTTTTATTAGTAGAAATTTACCAGTGGGACTGCAATTTCTGGGTAGAATATATGACGAGCCAATTTTAATAGGGCTAACTTATTCTTATGAACAAGGCACAAAACATAGAAAACCTCCAATATTAAATTAAGCATAAGATATATTTTCAAAATCTTTATAGACTATTTGTTAATGAAAAGCGTATATAAATAACCAAATATATAGACTCCACTAAACAATATTATAATTTACGCTTATGAGAAACATTAGTCTACTAATATTGTTATCGACCTTTATTGCTTGTAATGATAAAGCTGATATTGCCAGTACTGATGAAGTAACAGAGGAAAATGAAAATTCTAACGCAATACCAATCTACAACCACGCCTATATTGAAAATTATGAAGTAGACCAATTAGCCTACATTGCTTTAAATGCTACAAATGCATATGTATTAGTTGACCCATTCGAAGATGACGTTGCAGAATCAATCGCTGAAATTAAAGCTAACGGCAATCAATTAGCAGCCTATATCAGTATTGGTACAGGTGAAGATTGGAGAGATGATTTCAATGAACTTCAGCCTTTTTTAACTACCGAACAATGGGCAGAGTGGCCAGGTGAATACTTCGTAAACACTACTACAACCGGAATAATCGATGTCATGAAAGCTCGAATTGATAAAATTACAGATTTGGGTTTTGATTGGGTAGAATTCGATAATATGGATTGGGCATTGTATGATGAAACACGAGAAACTTATGGCATTCAAGTATCGAAAGAAGATGGTATTGCCTATTATAAAGAGCTTTGTAATTATGTACATGAAAAAGGCATGAAATGCATGGCAAAGAACTTCGTTGAAAATGCCGAAGATTTTGATGGGGTAACTTATGAATCATACAGTGATGAGAAAAATTGGTGGGATACCTCTGGAGCACAAAGCTTTTTAGATAACGAAAAACTCGTTATTATAATTCATTATAATGAAAGTAACTGCAATCAGGTTTATGCTGATTACCAAGCGATTTACAACGAAGATCTTTCGTTTATCTGCGAAGACACCACACTTAAAAAATACCTTCATTACAATGAATAGGTAGAAGAGATTATCGACCTTTAGTATAACTAAGTATTTGTATTATGAATTGGGCACTATTAATAATCGCGGGTCTTTTTGAGGTAGCCTTCGCATTCTGTTTAGGTAAAGCCAAAGAAACCGCTGGCAATGAAATGTACTTGTGGTATGTTGGGTTTTTAGTTGCACTTGCCATAAGTATGATACTATTAGTAAAAGCGACACAAACATTACCCATTGGTACCGCATATGCCGTGTGGACAGGTATTGGTGCCGTAGGCACAGTACTAGTTGGTATATTCGTATTCAAAGAACCAGCTACTTTTTTACGTATACTTTTCATTACAACATTAATAGGTTCTATTATAGGTCTTAAAGTAGTATCTCATTAATACTATAGTTATTACAAGAATTACTCACTAAAAAATTAATATTACCGCATAAAATCAAGTGCTTGTTAGCATCTACTTAACAACAACTTACTGCATTCTATGTATATTTGATTATGCGCTTTATCTTTTTCATAATAACATATTTAGCACTGTCTATGTTTGCCTTTGCCCAAGATGTTTTTTTGGCAAAGCAATATTTTGCCGATGGTGATTTTGAAAAAGCAGTTGTTTTTTATGAAAAACTAGTAGAAAAAAGTCCGAGAAGAACGGAATATGTTCAAGATTTAGTTGCTTGCTATCAGCAATTAGAACGCTACCAAGATGCTGAAGATTTTTTAAACCAGCGTCTAAAAGACCGTAATCCCTACCCAACATTATTAATAGACTTAGGTTACAATTATGCCCTTCAAGAAAAAGAAGAAATGGCACAAACCTATTATGACAAAGCTTTAGATATCATCTCTAAAAATCCTAATTATGGATACGCTATAGGCCTACAATTTCAAAAATACAGTCTTTTAGACATGGCTATAAAAGCCTTTCAAACATCAATGAAGCTAAATCCGGCATTGAACTTCAACTTTCAACTTGCCAGAATTTATGGAGAACAAGGCAATGTTGAATCTATGTATAACTCATATCTAAATCTTGTTATTGATGGCAAAACATCTAAATCTAACATATTAAGGAGTATTGATGATTTCGTTTCTGAAGATGCGGAAAACAAAAACAACATACTCTTAAAAAAAGTACTATTAGAACGCGCACAAAAGAATCCTGATATTCTTTGGAACGAACTTCTGAGTTGGCTGTTCGTTCAGCAAAAGCAATACGGAAGTGCGTTCAGGCAAGAAAAAGCCATTTTCAAACGTATGAACGGTAGCTCTACTACTCGTTTAGAAAATTTAGGCAATGATGCCCAAGACAATGAAGAACATAAAGTTGCCAAAGATATTTACAGTTATATTATTAAAAATACCAGCAATAAAATAACACAGTTAGATGCCGAATTAAACCTCATTGATATTGAACTATTAAATGTGTCTGGCAATCAATTAGATGCTATTCAAAAAAAATACGATGCCTTAGTAGATGAATATGGCTACAAAAAGCAATCGTTACAACTTCAAGTAGCCTATGCTAATTTTCTAACGTTTACAAAGAACAATCCTGAGCCTGCAGAAAAATTATTGAAAAATAGTTTAGAGTTGCCATTAAGTGACAGAGATACCGCATATTTAAAATTAGCATTAGGCGATATTTTGGTCTATGACAAAAAGTTCAACGAAGCACTCATCTATTTCTCTCAGATTCAGCAAAAATTAAAGAACGATGTTCTTGGTCAAGATGCGCGTTATAAAGTAGCACAAACTAGTTTTTACAAAGGAGATTTCGATTGGGCTTTAACCCAATTAAAGGTATTGCGAAGTTCTACTTCTCAACTAATTGCCAACGATGCTATGCAGTTGAGCTTACTAATTTCAGACAATTCACTTGAAGACTCTACACAAACAGCTTTGAAAAAATATGCAAGGGCAGATTTCTTAGCCTACCAGAATAAAACCGATGAGGCAATAATCGCATTGGGCGATATTTTAGAAAATCATAAAGGCGAAAAAATTGAAGACGAGGCACTTTTAAAACAAGCTCAATTATTTGAGAAGCAAAAGAAATATGAAGAAGCACAACTAAACTATCAGAAAATCATCACATTTTACGGTAATGGAATTCTAGCTGATGATGCCTATTATGCTTTAGGTGAATTGTATAGAAAAGTATTGAACGACCCTCAAAAAGCAAAAGAGCAGTACGAGAAAATTATCTACAATTATCAGGACAGTTACTACTTTCCCGAAGCCAGAAAGAACTTTAGAATTTTAAGGGGAGACGCCATAAATTAAAATCAGGTATTATCTAATTCGTTTTAAGCCCTAGTTAAACTAACTTTGCATTTCAAATAGAACTTGAGATAACCCATGTATATATATAACGTTACCACGAATATAGAAGAAACTGCTCATAATACCTGGTTGCAGTGGATGAAAGAAACTCATATTCCACAAGTGCTATCAACAGGTAAATTTTTAAGTGCAAAATTCTCAAAAGTATTAGTTGAAGAAGATATGGGCGGCTTCACTTATTCGGTACAATATACCGTAAAAGACAAAGCTACCTTAGAAAGATACTATGAAGAAGATGCACCTGCGCTAATAGAAAGTATTCAGAAGAAGTTTGCTGGTCAGCTGGTTTCTTTTAAAACCGAATTAGAAGTGGTAGATGAATTCTTTGTTCAAAGAGCAACTGCCACACACTATCTATTTACGTACGGAACTTTACAAGAATTAGAAGTACAATTGGGAGTTTTCGCAAGACCTTTAAACGGATTCGAAGACGAATTACCTTTATATACATTATCTGACATAAAAGTGGCTGACCTCTACCCTACTTTGCAGCATACAGGAGTTAAGGAAGATGCCATAAAAGGACAAGTATATACCCTATCTCATCAAGAGTTACAAAAAGCAGATAGGTACGAAGGTGAAGCTTACGAAAGAATTGAAATTCAATTAGCTTCAGGAAAAAATGCTTGGGCATATATTGCAAAATAAGGCACCGTTAAATTAGAGCTATGGGAACGAAAAGAAAGAAGAATAAAGGTGATAAGTATGCTTATAAAAAGCAATACGAAAAAGGTCCTGTAAAAGCAAAGAAATACCTAGGTCAACACTTCTTAAAAGATGAGGACATTGCCCGACAAATAGCCGAAACACTATTACAACAAGATTATAAGAATGTAATAGAAATTGGTCCGGGTACTGGGGTACTTACTAAATACCTCCTTTTAAGAGATAGCAATTTAGTGGCTATGGATTTAGATACGGAATCTATCACCTACCTCAACGAGAACTTTCCGTTAGAACACCCAAAAGCATTTGAAGGCGATGGTACTTTTAAAGTCATTGAAGCCGATTTTTTAAATTTTGATACTTCAACCCTTTTCGGCGATGAGCAATTTGGCATAACCGGTAACTTCCCATATAATATCTCTACTCAGATAGTTTTTAAAATGTTAGAGCTTCGAAATCAAATTCCTGAATTTTCGGGGATGTTTCAGAAAGAAGTCGCGCAACGTATTTGCTCACCAGAAGGTAGTAAGGCATACGGTATTCTTTCAGTTTTGGTACAGGCTTTCTATGAGGCAGAATATCTTTTTACGGTTGAACCAGATGTTTTTGATCCTCCGCCAAAAGTACAGTCGGGCGTTTTACGATTAACTCGTAAAGCGAATTTTGAACTTTCTTGCGATGAACAACTTTTGTATCGTGTGGTAAAAACTGCATTTAATCAACGTAGAAAGACATTACGTAACAGTTTAAAAACATTTACACTATCAGATAATTTAAGAGAAGATATTATATTTGACCTTCGACCAGAACAATTGGCGGTCGACGATTTTATAGCATTGACGAACAAAATAGCAGATGACACCCTTTAAGCTAACCGAAGAATTTGTAGTAGAAATAGAACAGCTCATTGAACAGAACAATGATACTGAACTTAATTCTATGCTAGGTGCTGTGCATTATGCCGATGTTGCCGAAATCATTAATGAGTTAGATGAAGACAAGGCTACCTATCTTATTAAACTGCTTGAAAGTGACAAAACCTCTGATGTACTTACCGAGCTAGATGAAGACGTTCGTGAGGCCATTTTAGGTAATCTTTCATCTCAAGAAATTGCTAGCGAATTAGAAGAGCTAGATACCGATGATGCTGCAGATATTATTGGTGAATTACCTAAAGACCAAATACAAGACGTTATCTCTAAAATTGAAGATAGAGATCACGCAAAAGATATCGTTGACTTATTAAGATATGCTGACGATTCTGCTGGCGGACTTATGGCAAAAGAGCTTGTAAAAGTCAATGAAAACTGGAATGTGCTCACCTGTGTAAAAGAAATGCGGGCGCAAGCAGAGAATGTAACTAGGGTACATTCTATTTATGTGGTAGATGATGAAGACAAACTAAAAGGAAGATTATCGTTAAAAGATTTATTAACCACTTCTACAAAAACCCACATTAAAGACGTCTTTATAAAGAACGTAGATTCTGTTAACGTTAACGAAGACCCCGAAGAAGTGGCAAGAATCATGACTAAATATGACCTTGAAGCTATACCTGTAGTTGACGAAATAGGTAGATTGGTTGGCCGTATTACTATTGATGATATTGTAGATGTCATAAAAGAAGAAGCTGAGCGCGATTACCAAATGGCAGCAGGTATATCTAGAGGCGTAGAGGCGGATGATAGTATTTGGGAACTTACCAAAGCAAGACTACCATGGTTAATTATTGGTATGTTTGGTGGTATTGGTGCAGCAAGTATTATTAGTAGTTTTCAAGAAGTAATGAGCACTTTTCCAATCTTACTAATTTTTGTTCCATTAATACAGGCTACTGCAGGTAATGTTGGGGTACAGTCTTCGGCAATTATGGTACAAGGTCTTGCCAACAATACAGTTAAAGGAGAAATATTAAACAGATTATTAAAAGAATTTACCTTAGGCTTAATAAATGGTGTTGCAATAGCCTCCATAGTATTGGTTATAAGTCATTTCTTCTTTCACACCAGTTACCTAATTTCAATTACGCTGTGTGTTGCATTAATCTCCGTAATAATAATTGCTGCCCTAATTGGCACCTTCATACCTGTATTTTTAGATAAAAGAGGCGTGGATCCCGCAGTTGCTACCGGTCCGTTTATTACGACAGGAAATGATATTTTCGGTATTTTAATCTACTTCTCTATTGCCAAAGTAATTCTTGGCATTTAATAAACCACTCATCTTCTTTTTAGAATAGTGGCGCTTTGCGTATCTTACTATATCATATTTTATATTCACAGAAAATAAACGACCCTTTTATCCTAAAGCAGGATAAAACGAACACACATGAAAAGTATTAACCTAAAAGAAAAGTATAATCATGTAAATGATTTTTGGCATCCACACCAAATAGGTATTGTTGACAATATGCAAGTGCTATTGGCAAAAATCAAAGGTGAGTTTGTATGGCATTCACATGAAAATGAAGATGAACTTTTTCAAGTTGTAAAAGGCACGCTTTATATGCAATTTCGAAATCGCACAGAAGTTGTTCAACAAGGAGAAATTATTATAGTACCCAAAGGTATTGAGCACTGCCCCATGACCAAAAACGATGAAGTTGTACAACTCATGTTATTCGAAAAATTAAGCACAGCCCATACCGGTAACGTTAAAGACGAAAAAACACAAACAGATTACCCCAAAATATAATTAAGCATAAATGAAAGTATTACACGTAGATATAAATCACCCACTAATAATTGAGCAATTTTCTGAATTAGGTTTTCAAAACGATGAAGACTACACCGCTACCAAAGAAGAAATCGAAGCCAAAATAGAAGATTATGACGGACTCATAATACGTAGTAGATTCTCGATAGATGCTGCGTTTTTAGACAAAGCAAAAAACTTAAAATTTATAGGAAGATTAGGCGCCGGTTTAGAAAATATAGATACACAACATGCTAAGTCGCTTGGTATATTTCTTGCTGCCGCACCCGAGGGCAATCGTAATGCTGTAGGTGAACATGCTTTAGGTATGCTTTTATCTCTTTTTAATAAGTTGAACACGGCAGACAAAGAAGTAAGAAGTGGCAATTGGGATCGCGAAGGCAACCGTGGCATTGAGCTAGAAGGTAAGGTTGTTGGTATTATCGGCTATGGCAATATGGGCAAAGCATTTGCTAAAAAGCTAAAAGGTTTTGACGTAGAAGAGGTTATTTGTTATGATATTCAAGGCGGTGTAGAAGATGAAAATGCTCGTCAAGTAGGTATTATCGAATTTCAAAATAGAGTCGATGTCATTAGCTTACACGTACCACAGACAGAATTAACTATAGGTATGGTCGATTCAGAGTTTCTTGAGAAATTTAAAAATCCGATTTGGATTATTAATACCGCAAGAGGTAAATGTATCATAACCACAGCTTTGGTAGATGCCTTAAAATCTGGTAAAGTTCTAGGAGCAGGATTAGATGTGTTGGAATATGAAAAAGCCTCTTTCGAAAATATGTTTACTGACGGCAATTTACCTGAAGCATTTCAATACCTAATTAAATCTGACCAAATAATACTATCACCCCATGTAGCTGGGTGGACGGTTGAAAGCAAAATTAAATTAGCACAGACTGTAGTAGACAAGATAAAAGCTAAATTTTTGGAGTAGCATGAAATACGAAGCCAACTCACCAGACGAATATATTGCTCAACTACCACAAGAACGCAAAGTGGTAATTAAAAAACTAAGAGGTATTATTTCAAAAAATTTACCCGTTGGTTTTGAAGAGCAGTTAAGTTATGGCATGTTGGGCTACGTAGTACCACATTCTTTATACGAGCCAGGGTATCATGTAAAACCAGAACTACCTTTACCTTTTATTAATTTGGCGTCTCAGAAAGTTTATATAGCACTTTACCACTCCGGCATATATGCAGACCCTGCTTTAATGAACTGGTTCAAGAACGAATACTCAATTCATTGCAAACGCAAGCTAGATATGGGTAAAAGTTGCGTTCGGTTTAAAAGTATGGATGATATTCCGTACGAGCTCATTGCAGAACTATGCACTAAAATGACCGCGACAGAATGGATTAGTTTATACGAGAAGAATATCAAAAAATAAATCGATATGAAAAAAAGAGTAACAGGTTTAGGCGGATTCTTTTTCAAAGCGAAAGATCCTGACCATTCTAAAAATTGGTACAACAAACATTTAGGGCTTAACACTGACCAATATGGCTGTACATTTTGGTGGAAAGATAAAGAAGGAAATGATTGCTCCACACAATGGAGCCCCATGAACGACGATACTGATTATTTCAAACCTAGCCAATCTACTTTCATGATGAATTTTAGGGTTGAAAATCTTGTAGAACTATTAGAAGTACTCAAGGAAGAAGGAGTTACTGTGGTCGGTGAGATTCAGGAATTCGAATATGGAAAGTTCGGTTGGATTTTAGATCCCGACGGAAATAAGCTAGAACTTTGGGAACCAATAGATAAAGCATTTTTATGATGTTAAAATAATCGCTACATTTATCGCTTATAATAACCACCAAACAACAAAAAAATGTCAGACGAGAATAAAGATTTTGGAGATAAGGCAGAAGATGCTTTTGACAGTGCTAAAGAATCGGCTAAAGAATTTTCAGAGGATGCTAAAGAATCTGCTAAAGAATTTAGCGAAGGAGCTAAAAAAACAGCTAATGATTTTACTGCCGGAGCTAAAGAGGCTTTCAGCGGAGGTCCAGGAGGAGAAAACAAGAAAATGCTTGCTGGAATTTTAGCAATCGTAGTTGGTTCTTTAGGGATTCATAAATTTATTTTAGGATACCAAAAAGAAGGTATTATTATGTTAGTTATTACGCTAGTATTAGGGGCGGTAACTTGTGGTATCGGTGCATCTGCAATGTGGGTAGTTGGTATCATTGAAGGTATCATATACCTAACAAAATCAGACGAAGAGTTTTACAACACCTATCAAGTAGGTAGAAAACCTTGGTTCTAAATAATGTAAGCCAGATAAAATATCATCTGGCTTTTTTTATAATATTTATTATCGCAATATAGCAATATAGCAATATATAAATACAAAATGGGAGTTACTAAAACACAAATATTTAATGTAGAGCAGAATCAGTTGGCGATTATATTTAAGGTATTATCAAACCCTGCTCGTATTGCCATTTTACAATATATAAGTAAGCAAGATGCATGTATTTGCAATGACATCGTTGATGAAATAGGTTTAGCACAACCTACTATTTCTCAGCATCTAAAAGAACTAAAAAGTATAGATTTAATTATAGGTGAAATTGAAGGTAAAAAAGTATGCTATTGTATTAATCTACCAAAATGGACAGAAATACAAGCATTATTAAATTCTTTTTTCGACGCCACTAAAAGCAATTATTGTTAAGAATACTCGATATGAATGCTATAACAATAAGAACCATGTTGCCGACAGATTGGGAATTTGTTGCTAATATTTATAAAGAAGGCATTGCTACTGGCATAGCCACTTTTGAAACCAATGTCCCCGCTTTTGAAGCTTGGGACAAAGCACACATGAGCACCTGCCGTTTTGTTGCCGAAAGCAATACTGATATTATGGGCTGGGTTGCCCTCTCCCCTGTTTCAAGCAGATGTGTATATGGTGGCGTCGCAGAAATCAGTGTCTATATTTCTAAAAATAGCCGTGGCAAAGGTTTAGGCAAGTTATTGTTAGAACATGTTATATCGGCAAGCGAACAAGAAAGCATCTGGACCTTACAATCTGGTATCTTCCCTACAAATTATGGCAGCATAAATATACATGAAGCTACAGGGTTTAGAATGATCGGCATACGAGAGCGTATTGGTAAATTACACGGTAAATGGGTAGATAATGTGCTTTTTGAACGACGAAGTAGCGTTGTTGGTATAGACTAAATTACGCTTCTGCTTCAGGATTTTGAGATTCATGTAATTTTCGTTCCAATTCTGCCTGAAACTCCTCCATTACCGGTTTTACTGTACTCTCAGGTAAATCTGCAATTTTAATATACATTAATCCGTCTACCGAATTATTGAATAATGGATCTACATTAAACGCAACTACTTTAGCATTCTGCTTGATGTATTTTTTAATTAAAACTGGTAAACGTAAATTACCAGGTTCTACCTCATCAATTAAACGATCAAACTTATTTAAATCTGCCTGAGTTTCATCAAAAACAAACTCCTTATCAGCATCGTTTAGCTTCACTTTGAATTCCTTTTTTGGTCTTATATATTGCGCTACATAAGGATCCCAATAATTAGACTTCATAAATTCGATCATCAACGATTTAGAAAAGTTTGAAAACTGGTTGCTGATACTTACCCCACCTATTAAGTACTTATGTTCTGGAAATCGTAAAGTAGTATGCACTATCCCTTTCCAAAGCAAAAATAATGGCATTGGTTTTTGCTGATATTCTTTAGTGATATAGGCACGACCCATTTCAATAGAGTGTTCCATCATATCATACAATTCAGGTTCTACCCTAAAAAGATCTTGAAGATAAAAACCATCAATACCATGTTCTGGGAAAATTTCAGAACCCATTCCCATTCTATAAGCACCTACAATGCATTTAGCCTCGGCATCCCATAAAAAAAGATGATGATAATAGCTATCAAAACTATCAAGATCAATCGCTTTATTCGTACCCTCGCCAATGGCTCTAAAGGTTACTTCACGCTGTCTTCCTATTTCTTTCAAAATAAAAGGCATGTCTTTTTCCTTCGCTAGAAATACTTCATAATTTTTACTTTGAAGTAAACGACAGTCTTTCTCCCTAAGTTTCTCAATTTCGCCCTCCATAACCTCTTTACGAACCGCATCTGCAATTTTCTTTGGCTGCTTAGGTATTTTAAGGGAAGTAGGTATTTGATCTATTAAACGTTCTTTCTCATATGCGTTAGATAGCATATACGTTTTACGACGCAGAAGATCAGTGTATTCTTCTAAACTCTGTTGTTCTTTTTGGGTAGCTATAGAAATAGGCTGCCCTATTCTCACCTTTATTGGTCTGTTTCTTTGCGAAAATACCTGAGAAGGAATCATTGCCGTTCGCAACGAATCTCCCAATTTAGAAATACGGTAAAACAACGAACTGTTCTTGGCATGAAAATAAATAGGCACCACAGGTACATTAGCCTTTCTAATCAATTTTAAAGCGGCTTCTTCCCAAGGTTTATCTACAATGAGCTTACCATCTTTATGTGTAGAAACTTCACCAGCAGGAAAAACCCCTAATACGTGACCATCTTTTAAATGCTCTAAAGTTTTCTTGAATCCGGCTAAATTACTTCTAGCATCTTTATGTTCAGTGAAAGGATTAACAGGCAGAACGAAAGGCTCTAGCGGCACCATTCTTTGTAGTAAGAAATTAGCCATTATCTTATAATCGGGTCGTTGTTTCACCATTAACTTGAACAACAAAATACCGTCAATAGCACCTAATGGATGGTTACTTATAGTCACATACGGACCTTCTTTCGGCAAACGCCTAAAATCTTCCTCAGGAATTTCGTAGTCAATTTCATAAAGCTTTAGAATAGCATTGGCATAATCTTCACCTTCTAAATGGGCAATGCTATCGTAATCTCTATTTATACGAGATAAACGCGTCACTTTTAATAGTACCCAACCAATAAAAGTACCAAACACCCCATATTTAGAGAGATTGATAGCAATGGCAATTTCCTTCGCGGTAACTAAACCCATAAATCATCATCGATTAGACTGTAAATATAGGAAAATAGCGTTTGTAGCTACCTATTAAAAATTACTGAAATGACCTTTGAATTACTTCACAACCAACTGTACCGTTTCTGTACCACGTTGTTCTAATAATAGCTCATGGCCATTCTGCAACGATTCTAATGCTTGAGTATTAAAATGTCTAATGGTGTATAATGAAACATTCTCATGATGAGCAACTTTAAACTTACTTTTTAGTTGCTGTAGCAGCGCTTCTAATCCGCCAAATTTATTATCTATACAAACAGAAAAACTAATAGCGGAATTCTGAATTAAATCTACCTTAATTTTATGTTGATGAAACAATTTAAATAGTTCGCTAATACTATCTTCTACTATAAAAGAGAAATCAAGTGAGGACAATTTCATTAAAACCTGATTTTTTTTTACTATAAAGCAAGGTACTTTTGGTTCTATACCAACACCTTTGCCAACAGTTGTACCCTTACCTTTAGGATTAACGAAAGATTTTACATGAAGTGGTATCTCTTTACGCTGTAAAGGCTGTAATGTTTTTGGGTGAATTACTGATGCTCCATAAAACGCCAGTTCAATAGCTTCTCTATAAGATATATTATTTAGCAATTGCGTTTCTTTAAAATACCGAGGATCGGCATTTAAAACGCCTGGTACATCTTTCCAAATAGTAACCGAATCGGCATTTAAACAATAGGCTAATATTGCAGCAGAATAATCTGAACCTTCACGACCCAATGTAGTAGTAAAGTTATTGTCATCACTACCCAAGAAACCCTGAGTAATATTCAATACCTTTTGATCAATTTTAGTTACGTTCTTTTGAGTACGCTCCCAATCTACCGTGGTATCTCTATAATTACTATCTGTTTTAATAAAGTTTCTTACATCTAACCAATTATTTTTTATGCCAATTTCTTTAAAATAGGCACTGATAATAGTGGTAGAAATCAATTCTCCGTAGCCGACTATTTGATCATATACGAAGTTATAATTGGGCGATTTATTCCAAACTAAAAAACCGTTGATCTCATCGACCAATATTTTTATATCCTTATAAATAGCATGCTGTGCATTAGGAAATAAGTCTTTTATAATACCATGATGATAGTCTACCATCTCGGCAACCTTAGAAGGTATTTCCTTCTTATCATTAAAATAAGCGTTTATAATATCTTCCATAGCATTGGTGGTCTTACCCATTGCCGATACTACCAATAGCGTATTTTCATACCCTACTTCTTTTAAAACCTTAACTACATTTTTAACCGCATTTGCATCTTTAACCGATGCTCCTCCAAATTTAAAAACTCTCATATGTTATTGCTATCTAAATTTTATAGTTCTTTTTCAATTAAGCTAACGCGCTTAAATACTCTTTCATGCCTGCTTCATCTAACTGAACAACATCCCAATCTCTCATCACATTGGCTCCTTTACTTTCGTAAAAACCAATTGCAGGTTCGTTCCAATCGATCACTTCCCAGCTTATTCTTTTTACACCTAACTCATCACCATATTTAACGACCTCATTTAAAAGTGCCGTACCTAAACCACTACCACGCATTTCTTCGGTAACAATTAAATCTTCTAAATGAATTACAGGTCCTTTCCAAGTAGAGTATCTAGGGTAAACCAAAGCCATACCTACAATTTTATCATTCTTTTCTGCAACAAAACAGTGAAACAATTTCTGTTTACCAAAACCATCTTCCTCTAAGTTCTGTACACTTACTTCAACGGCATCATCTTCCTTTTCAAAAGAGGCTAATTCTTGAATTAAATGAAGCACTTGGCTCATATCTTCTCTCTGGGCAACTCTAATAGTATAATTCATAATTGTTACAAATAAAACACAAAGTTATAAATTTAAAAAATGTAATTAAAATCAAAATTGAACGTTTAACAAAATACACGATATTTGTATAAACCATAAACTAAAAGATGTCTCCAAAAAGAAATCAGACCCTAGGGGAGTTTATTATTGAAAATCAAGATTCATTTCAATATTCCTCAGGTGAATTATCAAAGCTTATCAATGCCATTAGATTAGCCGCTAAAGTTGTAAACCACGAGGTGAGCAAAGCAGGTCTAATCGATATTTTAGGCGGAGTTGGCGAAACCAACATTCAAGGTGAAGATCAACAAAAACTTGACCTATTTGCTAATGACAAATTTATTCAGACTTTAAAAAACAGAGAAATTGTATGCGGTATCGCATCTGAAGAAGAAGATAGTTTCATTAGTATTAATAGTAATGACGACAATCATCAAAATAAATATGTAGTGCTGATAGATCCATTAGACGGATCTTCTAACATTGATGTAAATGTTTCGGTAGGTACTATTTTCTCTATTTACAGACGTATAACTCCCGTAGGTACACCCGTAACTATGGAAGATTTTTTACAACCAGGTAACCAGCAAGTTGCAGCAGGTTATGTAGTGTACGGTACTTCTACCATGTTAGTATATACAACTGGTGATGGCGTAAATGGCTTTACATTAAACCCTGCGTTAGGTACTTTTTACCTATCTCACCCAAATATGAAGTTTCCTGAAAATGGCAGAATCTACTCTGTAAACGAAGGAAACTATGTGCATTTTCACCAAGGGGTAAAAGATTACATTAAGTATTGCCAAATGGAAGAAGACGACAGACCTTATACCTCAAGGTACATAGGATCTTTAGTTTCTGATTTTCATAGAAACATGATAAAAGGTGGTATATATATGTACCCAAAAAGTAGCGTAAGTGAAAGTGGTAAACTAAGATTGTTATACGAATGTAACCCTATGGCTTTTTTAGCCGAGCAAGCAAACGGAATAGCAATTGGCGGTAAAAATCGTATTATGGATATTCAACCAACAGAACTCCATCAACGGGTTCCGTTCTTCTGTGGAAGCAAAAACATGGTCGAAAAACTACAAGAATTTTTAAATAAATATCATTAATAAAAAAAGGGAGCAAATTGCTCCCTTTTTTATTTCACTTTTTTCAAAGCTTAATGTTTTACTAAGTATAGATAATCATCAAAATCTATTCTACCACCAAAAATAGCTACAGAACGTTCTATAATAACATCTGCTTTTTCTTCAGTAAAGCCAAGACCAATAGCATACTTCTTAATCAATAGTCTTTCTTCATCGTCAATTTCATGATCAGAATACACGATTCTAAACAAGTCGTATAAACGCTCTAATCGTTTCTCAGAATCTGGCGTAGAATCGATAGGATATTTATTTTCTTTCTTAAACACCTCTAAATACTCAGAATCAGTGATATCTAATTTAGTAGCGAAACGATCTAATAATTTTTTTTCTTCAGTACTAATTTCACCATCAATAGATGCTAAAGTTGCCAAAGCTGCAAAATGAGCTAAGTTTCTTCTGTGCTCACCGCTACTATATAAATCTGCAAAAGACATATCTTATTTTTTAATTATTGAGCAAATATAATTTTTTTAGAGGTCATAGTTTAGTTTGTCATCAACTTTGTTTGCATGCAAAATTTGTAACTTGATGTCGCTATGAAAACTCCTCTATTACAATTTACTGCCAATGGCATTTATTGCGAAAAAGCCAAGGTCTATCTTGACCCGTGGAAACCAGTAGACCATGCCATTATTTCGCATGGGCATGCCGACCATAGTCGGTACGGTCATAAAAAGTATATTACCCACCACAGAAATGTTCCAATTATTCTACATCGATTAGGTGAAATTAATGTTGATGGAAAAGAATGGGGCGAAACTTTTGTTATCAATAATGTAAAATTTAGTCTGCACCCGGCAGGTCATATAATAGGTTCTTCACAAATACGTGTAGAACATAAAGGCGAGGTTTGGGTATTTACAGGTGATTACAAAACTGAAAACGATGGAATCTCTACTCCGTACGAACCCATAAAATGCAACACCTTTATTACCGAATGTACTTTTGGACTTCCAGCATTTAAATGGACGCCACAAGCAGAGGTGCTAGAGAACATTAATAATTGGTGGGTAGAAAATAAAGCCGAAGGCAAAACATCTATTCTTTTCGGATATAGCTTAGGAAAAGCTCAGCGGCTGTTAAAATATTTAAATACTGATATTGGTGAAATATATACTCATGGCGCTATTGAGAATATGACAGAGGTATTGCGACCCTTAGTAGATTTTCCAAAAACGACTCTTATTACTAGAGAAACGAAGAAAGAGCAATTGTTAGGCAATATAGTGTTGGCACCGCCAAGTGCACACGGCAGCACATGGATAAGAAAAATGGTACCTTATGTAACCGCTTCCGCAAGCGGATGGATGACCTTTAGAGGTGCCCGAAGAAGAAGAGCAATTGACAAAGGTTTTGTTTTAAGTGACCACTGTGATTGGCCGGGACTTCTAGAAAGTATTGAGGCAACGGGAGCAGAAAAAATTATTTCTACACACGGATACACCGATATATTTTCTAAATATTTACGTGAACAAGGGTATGACGCACGTACCGAAGCAACGCAATATGGCGAAGAAGAAAACGAAACTGCATTAGCGTCTAAATCTACCGTTGCATCATGAAAAATTTTGCCCTACTCATAAAAACATTAGACAGTACCAATAAAACTACGGTTAAGGTACAGGCACTGACCAACTACTTTTTAAAGGCTAACGATGCCGATAAAGTATGGACAATAGCTATATTATCTCATCGTAGGCCGCCACGACCAGTGAACACTACCCTTCTAAGAACTTGGGCGTCAGAATTGGCGAATATTCCGTTATGGCTATTTGAAGAGAGCTACCATATAGTAGGTGATTTAGCCGAAACTATTGCCTTGGTCATTCCTGCAGCCAATCAATCATCAGACAAGAGTTTGACGGTTTTTCTTGAGGAAATGATAGCCCTAAAAAAGAAGTCAGATGATGATAAAAAAGCATATCTATACGAAAACTGGAAAGTACTTAACTACTACGAACGTTTTGTGTTTACAAAATTGATTACTGGCGGATTCAGAATTGGAGTTAGCCAAAAACTGATGACCAGAGCATTAGCCAAAGCAAGCGAGATAGATGAGGATATTTTAGCTTACAAACTTATGGGTAATTGGGACCCTAACACTATTTCTTTTCAACAATTGGTACTTGAAGAAAATGAGAGCGATTACCTGTCAAAACCCTACCCATTTTATTTGGCTTATGCTATAGAGGGTGAAGCGTCAGACCTAGGCGATATTAATGAATGGTCTGCAGAACATAAATGGGATGGTATTCGTTCGCAAGTAATTCTTAGAAACGATGAACTATTTGTGTGGAGTCGTGGTGAAGAATTAGTGACCGATAAGTATCCAGAATTTAAAAAGTTCGTTGGTGTAATTCCTAATGGAACTGTCATTGATGGTGAAATTCTTCCTTATCCCAATGGAACCATAGGAACCTTTAATGACCTACAGACTAGAATTGGCCGTAAAAATATATCCTCAGCACTATTAAAAAAAGTGCCAGTTATATTAAAAGCTTATGATATTTTAGAGTGGGAAGGAAAAGATATTCGCCAAACACCATTTATAGAACGCAGACAACTTTTAGAAAAGCTATTTAAAGATGTTACTGAGCGTAGCCAAAGTGAGGTCGCTGAGCGTAGCCAAAGTGATATCCCTCTTTACCTTTCTGAAACAATGCATTTTAATTCTTGGGATGAATTAGCGCGAGAAAGAGACCGATCTCGTGAAATGCATAGTGAAGGACTCATGCTTAAGAGAAAAGATTCTCCTTATTTAGTAGGCCGAAAAAAAGGTGACTGGTGGAAATGGAAAGTAGATCCATTAACTATTGATGCCGTACTTACTTATGCCATGCGCGGACATGGAAGACGAAGTAATCTTTTTACAGATTATACCTTTGCCCTTTGGAAAGATAATGAAGAAGGAGAAAAAGAACTGGTTACGTTCGCTAAAGCTTATTCCGGATTAACAGATGCAGAATTCAGAAAGCTTGATGCATGGATAAAGAAAAATACCTTGGAGAGGTTCGGACCCGTACGAAGTGTTACGCCACATCACGTGTTTGAAATTGCCTTCGAAGGTATAGCATTATCAAAGCGTCATAAAAGCGGGATCGCCACTCGTTTTCCAAGAATGTTACGATGGCGAAAAGACAAGAATATTCATGAAGCAAATACGCTTGAGGATTTGAAAGGATTAATACCCAATTAAATAATACTAAAACTAACTTATAAAAACAGATTGCTTCGCTTTGCTCGCAATGGTAAAAAGACAAGAACTTTACGATATCGCCGAAAATTGGTTTCAAGAACAAGATTGGAAACCATTTAAATTCCAAAAAGATACTTGGAAGGCATTTCTGCAGGGTAAAAACGGGCTACTAAACGCTCCTACAGGCAGTGGAAAAACCTATGCATTATGGTTTCCTATTGTGTTGAATTACATAAAAAACAATCCCGATTATAAGACAAAGCATAAAAAGGGATTAAAGGCTATTTGGATTACCCCACTTCGCGCTTTATCCCAAGAAATAAAGCAATCTGCCGAACGTATTACCTTAGATCTAGGCACACAAATGAACGTTGGTATTCGCTCAGGAGACACGACTACCAAAGAGCGCGCGCAACAAAAAAAGCAAATGCCCGATTTGCTGATTACAACACCGGAAAGCTTACAATTACTATTAGCCACAAAAGGCTACGAGAAAATATTTAAAGATTGCACTGCTATTGTGGTAGATGAATGGCATGAAATTTTGGGTACCAAAAGAGGTGTACAAATGGAGCTTGCATTATCTCGCTTAAAAAATGTATCGCCGCAATTAAGAATTTGGGGAATCTCGGCCACCATAGGTAATTTAGAACAGGCTAGAGATGTATTATTAGGCATAGAATCAAAAGCACTTGAGAATTCCGTCCTCATTAAAGCTAACATAAACAAGAAGATTACGGTAAAAAGTATCATTCCAAAAAAGATGGAAACCTTCCCCTGGCGTGGTCATCTAGGGCTTCATTTGTTAGAAGAAGTTGTACCTATTATCAACAACAGTAAAACCACATTACTGTTCACCAATACCCGTAGTCAATGCGAAATTTGGTTTCAGAAAATTCTTGAAAAACACCCAGAATATGCCGGTGAAATGGCAATGCACCATGGTAGTATAAATAAAGAAACTAGGGTTTGGGTTGAAAATGCCATTCGCAATGAACAACTAAAGGCAGTTGTTTGTACCTCAAGTTTAGATTTGGGGGTTGATTTTGCCCCAGTGGAAACCGTTATTCAAATTGGAGGGCCAAAAGGTGTTGCCCGGTTTTTACAACGCGCAGGGCGCAGCGGTCACCGTCCAGGTAAGGAAAGTGTAATCTATTTTCTACCAACACATGCCATTGAACTTATAGAGGCTTCGGCATTACAAAAAGCAGTAAAGCAGAATACGGTTGAAGATCGCATGCCATACCTCAACAGCTATGATGTCTTATTACAGTATTTAACCACTTTGGCGATTTCTGACGGATTCTATCCTAAAGAAATTTATCAAGAAATAAAACAGACGTTCTGCTACCAAGCCCTTACCGAAGAAAAATGGCAGTGGTTATTGAACTTCTTGGTAATGGGCAGTCAAAGTTTACAGAGCTATGACGAATACAAAAAAGTAGAAATTGAAGAAGACGGTAAATTCAAGGTGAATAACAGAGGTGTGGCGATGCGACACCGTTTTCAAATCGGGACTATTGTCGGTGATGTTAATTTATCCGTCAAATATCAAAAAGGTGGCTACATTGGTTCTATTGAAGAGTTCTTTATTTCAAAATTAAACAGAGGTGATGTATTCACATTTGCTGGTAGAAATTTAGAATTAATCCGGATAAAGGAAATGACCGTTCAGGTAAAAAATTCGAATAAGAAAACCAATAAAATTTCGAGTTGGATGGGAAGCCGCCTTACCTTATCTGCTCAAATGTCAGAGTTACTTAGAAATGAATTATACAGCTCTAGCGAATCTATTAAAAATCAATCTGCAGAAATACGAGCTTTAAAACCTCTTTTTGACCGACAACGAAGAGATAGCATTGTACCCAAACCATCAGAATTTCTAATTGAAACCTTTAAAACACGCGATGGGTACCATCACCTGTTTTATCCCTTTGAAGGTCGTTTTGTACATGAGGCAATGGGCAGCTTGCTAGGGTATCGCATTAGTTTACTCTCCCCTATTACTTTTTCATTGGCGTTTAATGATTACGGTTTTGAGCTACTATCAGATCAACCTATAAATATTCAACAAGTGTTAGATAATGATTTGTTCACCACAGATTTTATGTTAGATGATTTGCAAAAAAGTTTGAATGCCACAGAAATGGCGCGTCGACGTTTTAGAGATGTTGCTATTATTAGCGGTATGGTCTTTACCGGATACCCCAAAAAAGGTATTAAAATGAAACACTTACAAAGCAGTTCGCAATTATTATTTGATGTTTTTAGAGATTACGAGCCCGACAACTTATTATTTCAACAAGCCTTTACAGAAACCTTTGAGCATCAATTAGAAGAAGGACGTTTACGACTTTCATTAGAACGTATTGCAACGCAAGAAATCGTTTGGAAAGCGTGCGAGCAACCCACACCATTTTCTTTCCCTTTAATTACGGAACGTGTGGGGCGCGAAAAATTATCAAGTGAAATATTGGCTGACCGAATTAAAAAAATGGCTGCACTATTGATGAAGAAATAGGTAATTTTGCATCAATGACCCATTCCATTATCCTTCATAATCAAACTTTTGAAATGCACTTCTCTGGCGCTCTTTTTTGGGTAGAGAAATCAATGTTAATGATTAGTGATGTTCATTTAGGCAAAGTATCACATTTTAGAAAATACGGTGCCGCTGTACCACAACAAGCTGTACAGCAAAATTTTGATGCACTAACCTCGGTAGTGAATCATTTTAAACCAGATTCGATAGTTTTTTTAGGTGATTTATTTCACTCTGCATTAAACACAGAATGGCTTCTTTTTGAACAATGGGTAAAGGCTACTCCACAAGAAATAATTTTAGTAAGCGGTAATCACGATATTATTTCTCCGCTGAAATATGAAGAATTACATATTAAAGTAATTTCCGAAATGATTATAGATTCTTTTCTACTAACCCATCACCCAGAAGAACGAGATCGTTTATTCAACTTTTCAGGACATATACATCCTGCAATTAAACTTAGCGGATTAGGAAGACAATCTGTTCGATTGCCTTGTTTTTACAAAACCGAACATCAAATGATAGTACCGGCATTTGGAGAATTTACTGGCACTTACACTTTAGAACCTTGCGATGGATGTGAGATTTATGCCCTTTTAGGTGACGCTGTACTGCCAGTTCCTATAAAAGCGGTAAAAAAGAAGCGTAATTACCGAAAATAGTTCGTTTAATACGCTAAAGAGCATAACTTTATAAGATAACCACAATAGCTTTACAGTTATGAAAAAGAAATTATCCGTTCTTAATTTGGCATCTGTTATTCTAGTAATTGTAGTTAATTACATTTCACAAGCATTTTCTCTTAATGATACTACCATTGGTGAGATGAGTGCTCAATATGCAAACTTGTTTACTCCCGCATCATATGCTTTTGCTATTTGGGGCCCAATCTTTTTAGGATTACTTGCTTATGGTATTTTTCAAGTAAAAAGAGCTTTTTTCAGTGATAAACCTAGTAATTTTATTGAACAAACTGGCTACTGGTTTGTCTTCGCGAATATTTTAAACTGTTGCTGGGTAATTGCATTCATGTACAATTACACCGGACTTTCAGTGGTTATTATGTTCGGAATATTGCTTTCATTAATTAAGATTATTCTAAACACCAATATGGAACGTTGGGATGCTACTATTTCGGTCATTGCATTTGTTTGGTGGCCTATTTGTTTTTACAGCGGATGGATTACTGTAGCCACCATTGCAAACATATCAGCTTTTTTAAGTAAACTAGATTGGAACGGGGGAGTATTATCAGAACAAGCCTGGACGATAAATATGATTGTAGCAGCCACCATCATAAATCTACTAATGATTTGGAAAAGAAATATGCGCGAATTCGCCCTTGTAGGCATTTGGGCATTATTCGCCATTTATGTAAGACATAACGAATCAAATATCTACATTGCTTACGCAGCAATGACGGGCACGGTAATTCTATTTATTGCCATTGCTTTTCATGCCTTCAAAAATCGAGAAACTAGTCCGTTTAAAAAGCTACAAGAACGATTATAAGAAAAATCTTAAACCATACTTTTTATATCATTACCCCAAGACGGATAAGAGAATATAGTAGATTTTATATTCTTATCTGTCATTTTATTAGTGATAGCTAAAGTTAATATATTGATGGTCTCACCAGCATCAGAACCTAATAGATGTGCACCAACAATTTCGCCTGTTCTATCATTCATAATGATTTTGAATGCATATAAAGGTGCATTTATTCGCTTGGCATTAAACCAATCGGTTGCAATCTCAAAATTTACTCTTATGTTCTTATAACGGCTACGTGCTTCTTCTTCAGAATACCCAACAGTAGCCAAATTTGGAGAAGTAAATACCACAGATGGTATTACAGGAACCTCTAATTTTTTGTCATTTCCATTTATAATATTTTCTGCAACCACATAACCTTGTCTACCAGAAAGCGGAGTCAACGATAAGTTCTTATCAGATACATCTCCACAAGCATAAACATTTGCGTTACTGGTACTTTGTAAGTACGCATTTGTTTCTATACCTTTATCGCTAAAATCAACATTGCCTTTTTCTAAATCTAAACCTGCCAATGCGGGTTCACGACCAGCGGTATTAAAAAATGCTTCGGCTTCAATAGTCTTCTCCTTCCCTTTTGACTCATAGGTTAGTGTGAGTTGTTTACGTTTCTTTTTCAATGCCTTAGGTGTAGCCTCAAAAATGAAATTAATCCCTATTGTTTCAGAATATTTCCTAAGCTCATTAACCAAATCTTCGTCAAAAGCATGCAGAGGTCTTTTACCGGTATCTATTACCGTAACAATAGCTCCAGCTCTTGCCGCCATATGAGCAAACTCCATCCCAATATAACCTCCGCCAACAAAAACAATTTTCTTCGGTAGCTTTTTTAGGTTTAAAAAATCATCACTTTCTTTAAAATGTTTCGCTCCAGGTAAAGCCAACTTTCTTGGCACCAAACCCGTGGCAATGACAATTTTCTTGGCGATGATTTTTTTACCTTCTACCAATAAAGTATTCTTATCTAAAAAAGTAGGAGATTGATGAAACAACGTAATTCCTAATTCTATCAAATTATATTCTGTAGAAGCAGGTATATTAGAAGTGAAATTTCGTTTGAACTTTTGCAATTGCTTCCAATCAATTTTCGCAGTCTTACTTATGCCTTTTCCCTTTAAGTTTTCACTTAACTCGTAGGCTTCTATCGCTCCGAGAAATATTTTCTTAGGATCACAACCTCTATTTGCACAAGTACCACCAAATTCACGATTATCGGTAATAGCAACTTTTAATCCCTTATCAGTGCAAGCCTTAGCGACCGTTTGTCCGGCAACACCACTTCCTATTACAAAAACATCAAACTCATTATCTTCCATATCACTTTTCTTTTTCTGCTACACACCAATGTGCAACTTTCTAGAGGCAATCTGTAACCCAAATTCGATAATAATGAGTCTTATCCATTTCTTAGGTATGCGTATATTTGTAAAAATTTTAAACTGTTGAGTCATTCTTCTATCCAACAACGGTATAATCAGTCTCCCCAGATAGGGAAACTGCAAAATACTTTTGCCGATTCTGAAAAATCAGAATCCAAAAACATTCAATTAAAAGGTCTTGTAGGGTCATCACTTTCATTTGTGCTTACCAGTATATTCAATACAGAAGATCGACCATTCTTGGCGGTTTTTAATGACAAAGAAGAAGCTGCCTATTATTTAAATGACCTAGAACGCCTTATTGGCGAAGACAAGGTACTTTTTTACCCAGGTAGCTACAGAAGACCTTATCAAATAGAAGAAACAGATAATGCCAATGTACTTTTACGTGCCGAGGTTTTAAACAGAATCAACTCTAGAAAAAAACCAGCAGTAATAGTCACCTATCCCGATGCACTTTTCGAAAAAGTAGTTACAAGAAAAGAATTAGACAAGAATACCCTAAAAATGAAATTAGGGGATACACTTTCTTTAGATTTCCTAAATGAAATTTTATTCGAATACAAATTTAAACGAGTAGATTTCATTACCGAACCAGGTGAATTTTCGGTTCGTGGTGGTATCGTAGATGTGTATTCTTTCTCGCACGATGAGCCTTATAGAATAGAGTTTTTTGGTGATGAAATAGACAGTATTAGAACCTTTGATGTAGAAACACAACTTTCTAAAGAAAAGGTAAAATCAATAACAATTGTGCCGAATATGGCCGACAAATTTTTGATTGATAAAAGACAAAGTTTTTTGACCTACGTGGCATCGAACACACTTGTTTTTGCAAAAAATACCGACTATTTATATGATAGATTGGACGATTTCTTTGAAAAAGCAAAAGAAGCTTTTACAAAATTATCAAAAGGCATTAAGCATGCCGAACCCGAAGAGTTATTTATGGGCGGCGCTGAATTTAAACAACAACTATCTGGCTTTACACTTTTAACCCAAGATGCTAAGCGAGATGTTATCGACTTTGTCGAATTCCACTCTAAACCACAACCTTCTTTTAATAAGAAGTTCGATTTATTAATTGAGAATTTAAATAGCTATAAAGACAAAGGCTACACCAATTACATCTTTTGTGCCAGTGAGCAGCAAGCCAAACGTTTTCATGATATTTTCGAAGAGGTTAACGAACATGTGCATTATCAAATTATTGTTTCTCCGCTATTTCAAGGCTTTATAGATGATGATCAAAAACTAGTTTGCTATACGGATCATCAAATTTTTGAACGTTACCACAAATTCCATTTAAAGAATGGTTATGCCAAAAAGCAAGCCATTACCTTAAAGGAAATTAACAAACTAGAGATTGGTGACTACGTAACCCATATTGATCACGGTATTGGTAAGTTCGGCGGATTACAGAAAATAGATGTTGAAGGCAAAAAGCAAGAAGCTATAAAATTAATGTATGGTGAGCGTGATATTTTATACGTAAGCATACATTCGTTACACAAAATTTCAAAGTTCAACGGTAAAGATGGTGCACCGCCAAAAATTTATAAACTTGGTTCTGGAGCTTGGAAAAAAATTAAGGATAAGACCAAATCAAGGGTTAAGAAAATAGCGTTTAACCTTATTAAAATTTATGCAAAAAGAAGGCTTGAAAAGGGATTTCAATATAACCCAGATAGTTATTTGCAGAATGAACTTGAGGCTTCGTTTATTTACGAAGACACTCCCGATCAAAGTACCGCTACCGAAGATGTAAAAAGAGACATGGAAAGTGAGCGACCTATGGATCGTTTAATTTGTGGTGATGTAGGATTCGGAAAAACGGAAATCGCTATTCGGGCAGCATTCAAAGCCGTTGATAATGGCAAACAAGTAGCAGTTTTAGTACCTACTACTATATTAGCCTTTCAACACCATCGTACTTTTGCAGAACGATTAAAAGATATGCCGGTAACGGTAGATTATCTGAACAGATTTAGAACTGCAAAAGAGAAAAAAGATACGATTCAGCGATTAAGCGAAGGCAAGGTCGATATTATTATTGGCACTCATCAGCTTGTGAACAAAAACGTTCAATTTAAAGATCTCGGGTTATTAATTGTTGATGAAGAACAAAAATTTGGAGTTGCCGTAAAAGACAAATTAAAGTCCATCAAAGAAAATGTAGACGTACTCACGTTAACAGCAACGCCAATACCTCGAACACTTCAGTTTAGTTTGATGGCTGCTCGAGACTTATCAACTATTACAACGGCACCGCCAAACAGGTACCCTATTGAAAGTCAGGTTGTACGTTTTAACGAGGAGATTATAAGAGATGCCGTTAGTTATGAAATTGAACGTGGCGGACAGGTATTCTTTATTCATAATAGAATAGAAAATATAAAAGAAGTAGCCGGTATGATTCAAAGGTTGGTGCCCGATGCAAAAGTAGCAGTGGGTCACGGTCAAATGGAGGGTAAAAAACTAGAAGCTTTAATGCTTGGTTTCATGAACAGTGAGTTCGATGTTTTGGTATCGACAACTATTGTTGAAAGTGGGCTGGATGTTACAAATGCCAATACCATTTTCATAAACAACGCCAACAATTTTGGCTTGAGCGATCTGCATCAAATGCGTGGTCGTGTAGGTCGTGGTAATAAAAAGGCATTTTGTTATTTTATTACTCCGCCATACGAAGTAATGACCAATGATGCACGTAAACGTATTGAAGCATTAGAACAATTCACCGAATTGGGCAGCGGCTTTAATATCGCCATGAAAGATTTAGAAATTCGTGGTGCAGGAGATTTATTAGGTGGCGAACAAAGCGGATTCATCAATGAAATAGGTTTTGAAACATATCAAAAAATATTAGCTGAAGCCATCGATGAATTAAAAGAAACCGAATTTAAAGACCTTTATGAGGAGGTTGAAGGTAAACATGAGAAGGTTTTTGTAAAAGAAACTCAGATAGATTCTGACTTCGAATTGCTCTTTCCAGACGATTATATTAATAATATAACTGAAAGACTAACGTTATATACAGAGCTGAACCAGGTAAAAGACGAAGCAGCGCTTCAAAAATTCGAAGCACAATTAGTTGATCGTTTCGGTGAATTACCAGATCAGGCGGCAGATTTACTAAACTCGGTTCGTATAAAATGGATAGCAAACAGTATCGGTTTAGAGAAAATAGTGATGAAACAAGGTAAATTGATCGGGTACTTTTTAAGCGACCAACAATCAGAATTTTATCAGACTTCAACATTTACTAGAGTTTTACAATATGTGCAGTCAAATGCACAGCAATGTAAAATCAAAGAAAAAAAGACCCGAAACGGTTTACGCTTATTATTAGTTTTTGAAAATATAAGATCTACAGATAGAGCATATTTGGCATTAAGGCCTTTTGAAATTAAAGAAAAAACAACTGCATAATGGAATTTGAAATATCAGAAAAATTGGCGATGGTTCATTTAATCGATTCAGTTATTGTAGCCGATGGCGAAGTGCATAATGGCGAAATTAATGCCTTAACAAAATTGATGACCATCATCGATTTTGATAGTAATTTCTTGATTCAGGCACGAAGTATCGATATAGAACAAAGTGTCAATATCTTAAAAGATATGCCTGAGGACAAAAAAAGTAACCTAGCCCAAATATTAAAAGACGTAGCCATATCTGACGGCTATATTCATGAGAAAGAAAGTGATGTTATACGACATGTCTTCTCTGAAATAGGGCTCTCTAAAAAAGCATAATAAATTATAAATGTACAAGGCTTAATATCTTCGTATCAAGCATTTTAACAAGTACTACTCATAACTTTTAATAATGTTGTAAAACTCCTTCCACAACCATATTAAAAAGTCTCATCGTTTTCCTTATCTTTCAACTCCAAAACAAAAAGAATGGAGTTTGAAGAGTTTGTAAAAGCAGCCTTTGTAAAGATGATTTATGAAGTTATAGAGGCCGACGGTGAAATTCATCCTGCAGAAGTTGAAATCTTAAATAAACTTAAAGTCAAAATTGGTTTTGACGATACATTTTTAGAACGTGCAAAGTTATTAGAGTACGATAATGCTTTAGTGACACTCTACAATTCACCACACGAACAAAAGAAAGCCTTAGCAGAGATCCTTGATGAAGTTGCTATATCTGATGGTGATATCCATAAAAAAGAAATGGACTTAATCATCGAAACATTCATTAATATTGGACTTGGAGAAGAAACAGAGTAATCAAGAGAATGATAGATTTTACAAAAGAAGAGAAATTAGCTGTAGTAAAAATGGTAGACTATGTTATTCTAGCAGATAGCAAAGTAGACCCTGCAGAAATGAGATATCTTACCCAACTAATGGACCGCTTTACTTTTGATAGTTTTTTTGTAGGTCAAGCCAGAAATTTGAATAAAGACAAAGCTTTTCAAATTCTTAGCCAAATGACTTTACCTAAAAAGAAAGAGGTTGCTAAACTTTTAGACGAGGTGGCTATTTCTGATGGATTTGTTCATGATAAGGAGCTGATAAAAATAACTGAAGCACTAGGTCATATGAATATTGAAAAAGAATTTTCATAAGCTTTTCAAAATTAAAGCCTACAATTGCTTTCTGAATATTACTTTTATTGACTTTATAGTACGCTTCATTACAACAGCACTTTATGTGGATTTCAAGAAACATAAAGCTCAATTTGTAATTAGCATTATACATATTGGTCCGATAATTGTTTTAAAAAAAGTATGAAAGTTCTTATTAGTATTTGCCTCTTATTTATTTCATTAAGTATTCATGCCCAAGGTTCCATTGCTGGAAATTTTTCCCCGCCTAAAGATTTTAAATGGTTGATTGCCTATGAGTTGACCCCAAATGGTGAACGCTATAGCGTTGACGGTGTCGTAAGAGATGGTTCATTTGAGCTAGAAATGCCCTTAACCGCTCAAGCTGGTATGTATAGATTGGTATATGCCGTACCACAAGATGAATTTTATATCGATGTCATTTATAATAAGAAAGAAGATATAAAATTCAATTTCAATCTTAAAGATGGTTTGACAATTACCAATTCTGAAGAAAATAAGTGGTACCGAGAATATTTTTCTAAAATAACTGCTGCGCAAGATAAACTTATAGAGTTTTATGAAACCAATAACGAATCGAATAAAGAGTATACAAGCATTATAAAAGAATTAAATGCGATACAAATCTCTTTTGAAGAAAAGCATGCTAACACTATTGCCCATAAATTTATTAAGGCTAATAGAAGTTACATTCCGTCAGAATTCGAAGATTTAGAAACATTTCTTAAAAATAAAAAGCAACATCATTTTGACCATTTAGCAATAAATGATCCCGTTCTACAAGGTTCTAATTTCTTAACCGATAAATTCGCCAGTTATGTTTTTTCGGCACTACCCACCGATATCACTACAAAAGAGCAATTAGCAATTGAGGTAAATAAAAACGTAAAGACCACAGCTGAGTTTATAAAAACTACTCCAATCGGTTTTCAAGAAAGGGCTATGCATCAATTATGGAAAATAGCCGATGTAAATGATATGCCTGTTGTGCAAGATTACATTTTCAAGAACCATTTGAATAAATTGGCAATAACCAACAATAATCAAAAATTGGTCGATGAGCTAGAACTGGCATCTCGATTAAGAATTGGAGCAGTATCACCAGATATTACTTGGCAGGCAAATGGCAAAAAAGAATCGCTTTTAGCCATGGAAGAAGCGGAGAATTATTTACTGGTTTTTTGGAGCAGCACCTGTTCGCACTGTTTAAAAGAGCTTCCTGCATTACATGAAGAAGTTAAAGAGTATGACAATCTAAAAATAATAGCTATAGGGTTAGAAGATGATGATGTTAATTGGAAGGAAGTTTCTGCAACATTACCAGGGTTTAATCACGCCATAGCATTAGGTAGATGGGAAAGTGAGTATGCACATACTTTTGGCATACAAAGCACACCTACCTATTTTATATTGGATAGTGAAAAACGATTTTTGGCAAAACCAGAATCTGATAAAGAAGTCGTAGAGTTTTTAGAAAACTAAAGCGCCTTTAAATCCTTTATGGTTTTAAATGCCATATCTACTTGAGCATCATTTACTAGAATTGTAAATTCATTTGTTGTTGAAATTACTTCGTAAAGGACAATGCCTTCCCAAGCTAACCTCTGAAAAATAAAGTAATAAATACCAGGTACCGAAACATTTTCAGCAGGTAATTTTACGGTAATAGATGAAAGCTCTTCCGCTTTTTGAGTACACTTTTCGTCTTTAAACAGTCTCTCAACTGTTTTATCCATCACATTACTAATTACTATGTTGATTTCGTTTACACCACGGCTAGAGGTATAGAAAACATCTTGATTATTGTTAATCTCCTCAAGCAATTTAGCTTGATGAACCAATATTTTATCTGAAGCTAAAAAAGTGTAATCAGTTAGTGAAGATCGTACGGTGATCTCACCAATATTCTTCAACACTTTTAGAATTTTATGGGTCGCTCTAAATTCTAAATCATCAGACAGGCGTTTCAATGCCATTACAATTGCGCCATTACGAATGTCTTTACCTAATTCATGCTCAATCTCTGGCTTCACTATTCTAGATAGCGATGTAAGATTGATGATGCCTTGTGCTAGAGCACTTTGTAAAAATGGCTTTTTCTTAATGTACTCTTCAACGACTGATGATATTGTTTTCATTTTACTGTATGGTTGTTGTGCAAATATAACAACTTGTTATAAATAAAACAAAATGTTTTTTAATAAATCTACTCTTTTAGTAGATTACTCAGAAATGATAAAAGGCAGATTCTAAATGTTCTAGCTCAAACTGGCTATTATTTTTAAGTATAGTTATGATATCAAAACGTACCTCAACGTCTAAATTATTATCGGTAACATAGTGGTCAGCCGCCATAACCAATAACTTAATTTTTTTAGGTGTAACCGTCTCAGCAATATTCTCAATAAAATTTGAGCTTCTTGAACGCACTTCAACAATTGCCAACACATCACCTTTTTTAGCAATAATATCAATTTCGGCCTTTAAGTATCTATAGTTTTTATACTTGACGACATAGCCGTTTTTTTTGAGATAATCTACCGCTATCTGCTCTCCTTCTTTACCAAATTCATTGTGTTTCCCCATGATGTAGTACGTAGATTGTGTAATTCATCGAAAAAACAGGAATTTCATCGCCTTTTTATCAATAAATCTCGTTATTTGAAATCTTATTATCGAAAATAGATAGTTTTAAATACTATACCAAATTTCGAAACGTTTAGCATAGAAGCCCCAACTCTACGAACGTAATACAAATGCCTATTTAAGAATATGGAATATTTCATTAATTGTAATACTTCTACTCTTGCTCCGTATACAGCTAATTTAGATCAGCTAAGAGCAGCTCATTTATACCGCCGATTAGGTTTTAGTGCCTCAGTGGCAACTATTAACCAAGCAACGGGTCAATCTGCCAGTGCATTGGTAGATAGTTTGGTAGATGAAGCTTTGAATATGCCTAAAATAGCTACACCTGCTTGGGCAAATTGGAACAATGACAACTACCCTGCAGATAGTGATGCAAGTAATCAACTAAAAAGAGAGCAAAAATCTGAATTTCAATTGGCTTATGCCAATGGTCTTTTAAATAACAATTTAAGAGATCGGCTAAGCTTTTTCTGGAGCAATCATTTTGTTACTGAATTAGAAGTTTATAACTGTAATTCTTTTTTATATCAATATATAGACTGTCTACAGCGCAACTCTTTAGGAAATTTTAAAACCTTTACTAGCGAAATTGGGTTAACCAATGCCATGTTGTATTATTTAGACGGTGTATATAATAACGGTAACAACCCTAATGAAAATTATGCTCGTGAATTATATGAGCTATTTACTTTGGGTGAAGGCAATGGGTATACTGAAGAAGATATTATAGAAACAGCAAAAGCCTTAAGTGGTTATGTAGAACGCGGCGAAGTTGGTTGTTCAGCTGTAGCCTTTGATGCTACTAAGCATGATGAAGGTTCCAAAACCATATTAGGACAAACTGGTAATTGGGGGTATGATGATGTAATCAACATCCTCTTCGAACAAAGAGCTCCCGAAATAGCAGAATTCATCTGCCGTAAATTATATGAATTTTTTGTACACCCAGATTCTAAAGATGATGCGAATAACGCACAAATAATTATCGATGGTTTGGCTGCGACATTAGTAACTAATGACTTTGAATTGGCACCAGTGCTAAGAGTACTATTTAAAAGTCAGCACTTTTTCGACGATGAAGCTATTGGAGTAATTATAAAGAGTCCGGTAGATTTCTATTTTAACACACTAAATGAATCGGGCTTTAGTTATACAGACACGAATGTTGCCGAAATGGTCAATTACAGTGCCTTATTAAGCCAAGAAATATTTGAACCTTTTGATGTTGCCGGTTGGCAAAGAGACAGGTCTTGGATCAACACCAATTTTATGATTGGGCGTTGGCTTACCATTGAAAGCATATTAGAAGAATTCTATATGGCCGACAATGAGCAATTTAGAACATTTGGACTCGAAATATCAGGAAATACAGGTTTAACAAGCTCAAACCCCGACGAGGTTGCTAGACTAATTATAGATTTCGTTTTAACTAAGGGACTTCTAAATGAAGAAGAATATGCCAAAGCATTTGCCATATTCAGAAGTGATGTAGAAGATGTTTACTACAATGGTGGTAATCAAGAATCATGGACGCTGGCTACTTGGCAACAAGGTCCGTTTCAAGTATACCTCCTTTTTCAGTATTTAGCTAGACAACCTGAGTTTCAATTAAAATAACACCTACTCTTATGTGCAACACACACCACTCCCCATTTAAAGGTCTTCAACACGAAGGTCATGATGAAGAACATAAAACATGGAGCAGACGCTCTTTTTTACAAGCAATGGGCATTGCGGGCTCAGGCTCAATGATGCTAGGTGCAAATATGTTATCGGCATCTGCCCCATCGCCATTATCGGCGGGCATATCAGCTGCAGAAACAGATAATATCTTAATACTTATTCGCCTGTCTGGTGGTAATGATGGATTAAGCACGGTTATACCTATAGAACAATACGATAGTTATGCCAATGCAAGACCAAATATCTATATACCAGAAAGTAAAGTTTTAAAATTGACCGATGAATTTGGTGTACCATCGTACATGAGTTCTTTAGCTCCAATGTGGGAAGAAGGTCAGTTTAAAGCAGTGCATGGTGTAGGTTATGAAGGACAAAGTTTATCTCACTTTACAGGTTCAGATATTTTTGCGAATACAGACATAGAAACTACAGGGTTCAGCGGTTTAAATACTGGATGGATGGGTAGGCATTTTGAAAACATGTACCCAGATTATTTAGTTAATCCCCCAGCGGCACCAGCTGCCATACAAATTGGACAGTTTGGTAGTTTGGTATTTCAAGGAGATGAAACCAATTATGCATTTGTAACTTCTAATGTTGATCAACTAGAGGAAATTGCAGAATCTGGCGTTGTCTATGGTTTAGATGATACCTTATTCAATGACTGTATGTACGGTGATCAGTTGAAATTTTTGAGAGGAGTAGCCAATACAACTTATGAATATTCTGGTATTATACACGATGCTTACACACGTGGGCAAAATCAAGTGGAATATCAAGACAATAGTTTTGCACGCCAATTGGCACTTATAGCAAGATTAATAAAAGGTAACCTTGGCACAAAGGTATACATGATTTCAATGGGCGGTTTTGACACCCATGGTAATCAACCACAGGCACATGCCAATTTAATGACCAATTTATCTGTTGCGGTAAACAACTTCTATGAAGACATAGCCTTTACCCAGCAAGACGATAAAGTACTAAGCATGACTTTCTCTGAATTTGGACGACGAATTTTTGAAAATGGCTCTAATGGTACCGATCATGGTAAAGCAACACCAACATTATTTTTTGGTTCAGGTTTAAATGGTAGTGCATTTGTTGGCGACCACCCAACGTTAGATGACCCAGATGGACGCGGAAACTTAGAATACACGATGGATTTCAGAGATCTCTATGCTACCGTTCTAGCAGAATGGCTATGTGTAGACATACCTTTGGTTGAAGCGCATTTATTGAATTACAAACCGTATGTACCGGTAGACTTAGGCTTTAGCTGTAGTGGAGAGGCTTTCCCAGATATTGTATATAGTGATGGCGAAGTAACACCACCTGTGTATCCTGATGAAGAAGCAGAGACTCCGTTTAATCCAGACTTAATAAATGCTGTTGTACATAAACCTTTTTATCCAACGGATAGTACACCACATATCTATTTAGAAATGCCATTTTCGGCACATGTAGATATTGAACTTTTTAATATTCTTGGTCAGAAAGTCGGCACCGTTTTTAACGAAATGATGTTTGAAGGTTCTACCGAAATAAATATACGAGAGCGCATGCCCGAACAACTATCAACAGGTAAGTACATTTATCGTATAAATGTACAAAACCAAAAAATGAGTAAATCAGTGATGGTAGTTTAATCTGTTTCCCACTATGTAAAAAGCCCTATTCAATTTAATTAAATAGGGCTTTTTATTTTATGCTAATTTCGATTTGTTCATTTTGGACTCAAACCTCAATTCTTTTTTTACTCTATGGTTCTTGTCTTTGTAAAGCCGCACAACATCTTCTTTACTTGTTTGTGCATCTTCTATTCCTGCATTAAATTTCTCTAAGCTTTCATCAAGCTTTAACTTTCTTGAATTACCAACAGCCATAACATCTATGTTTTAATTTATAAATAGGTATTTTCTTACATTATAACAGATTCTAAATGTTTTTAGTATAAAATATCCATGAACGACATAGTTAGACACGGTTAAAATTTTCATCTAGTAGCTTACTACTAATCTTAAGTAATTAGTAATTCTCCCATCAAATTCAGTATTTTTGTAGCCTAATTTATTTTGATGTCCGATATTAAATCACCCTCTAGATATACGATTACTGCTGCGTTGCCATACACAAATGGCCCAATACACATTGGTCATTTGGCCGGCGTTTACGTACCAGCAGATATTTACGCTCGTTACCTAAGATTAACTGGCAAAGATGTTGCCTTTGTCTGTGGTAGCGATGAACATGGCGTAGCCATATCAATGAAAGCTAAAAAAGAAGGCGTAACCCCTAAAGATATTATTGATAAATACCATGCAATAATTAAGCAGTCTTTTTTAGACTTTGGAATCACATTCGATAATTATTCTAGAACCTCTGCCAAGATTCATCACGATACCGCATCAGAATTCTTTGTAAATCTTTACGAAAAAGGAGATTTTATTGAAGAAACTACTGCTCAATTATATGATGAAGAAGCCCAACAGTTTTTGGCAGACCGTTTTGTTATAGGCACCTGCCCTAAATGCGGAAATGAAGAGGCATACGGCGATCAATGCGAAAATTGTGGATCTAGTTTAAATGCCACCGATTTAATAAATCCGAAATCGACCATTACAGGAACCATACCTACAACTAAAGAAACCAAGCACTGGTTTTTACCATTAGATAGGTATGAAGAATTTTTAAAAGATTGGATTCTTAAAGGTCATAAAGACGATTGGAAACCAAATGTATACGGACAATGTAAATCATGGATCGATGGTGGATTAGAACCAAGAGCCGTAACTAGAGATTTAGATTGGGGCATACCAGTACCCGTACCAGGTGGTGAAGGCAAAGTACTATATGTTTGGTTTGATGCACCTATAGGCTATATATCATCTACCAAAGAATGGGCTGCCCGTGAAGGAAAAGATTGGGAACCCTATTGGAAAGATGAAAACACAAAATTAGTTCACTTTATTGGGAAAGATAATATTGTTTTTCACTGTATCATTTTCCCATCAATGTTAAAGGCAGAAGGTAGTTATATTCTACCTGAAAATGTACCAGCAAATGAGTTCTTGAATTTAGAAGGAAACAAGCTGTCTACTTCTAAAAACTGGGCCGTTTGGCTACATGAGTATTTGGTAGATTTTCCTGAAATGCAAGATTCGCTGCGTTACACATTAACAGCAAATGCACCAGAAACTAAGGATAACGATTTCACTTGGAAAGATTTTCAAGCACGTAACAATAATGAATTAGTAGCCATTTTAGGTAACTTCATTAACAGAGTCGTGGTATTGACCAATAAGTATTACGATGGCAAAATACCTGCTGCAGGAAGCTTAACCGATGTAGATAACGAGACACTTGAACAATTATCAAAATATCCAGGAATAATTTCAAGCTCTATTGAACGCTACCGTTTTAGAGAAGCAGGTCAAGAACTTATGAATCTTGCACGTTTAGGTAATAAATACTTAGCCGATGCAGAACCTTGGAAGGTAATTAAGGTAGATGAAGAACGTGTAAAAACAATTATGAATATTGCTTTACAAATTGCGGCTGGTTTAGCTGTTCTAAGTGAACCATTTTTACCGTTTACATCTAATAAGCTTAAAAATATTCTAAATATCGATTTAAGCGCAGGTGATGGTCTAAATTGGAATGATGTTTCAACAAAAGAAGCATTATTACAACCTGAACATCAAATAAACCAAGCAGAACTATTATTTAGAAAAATTGAGGATAGCGAAATTCAAGCCCAGCTAGATAAACTTGAAGCAACTAAAAAAGCGAACGAAAACGAAAACAAAAAACTAATGCCGCAAAAAGATACCATTACATTCGATGATTTTTCAAAACTAGATATGCGTGTTGGTACTATTATCGAAGCTGAAAAAATGGCAAAAGCTAAGAAGCTTTTAGTTTTAAAAGTAGATACTGGCTTAGACGTTAGAACTATAGTTTCTGGTATTGCAGAAAGCTATAAACCAGAAGAAATAGTCGGTAAAAAAGTTACTGTTTTGGTCAACCTAGCACCAAGAGCTTTACGTGGTGTTGATAGTGAAGGCATGATTTTAATGACTGAAAATACCGATGGTAAATTGGTGTTTGTTAACCCAGATGAGGATAGTGTTGGTAATGGGGAAGGGATTAACTAGAGAACAATTTTAATCAATTTAAGAAGCCTTGGTGAATATTCACCAAGGCTTCTTGTTTTAAATAAAACCCTGTTACATGCGTAATTATAGTTTTAAGGTGATCTCCATAAATCTTCAAAAAAAGAAAAGAAAGAATATTAAAATCTACACAAATACCTTCCACTGCTTGATTTCAATACCTAATAATGGGTATTTTTAAAAGTTCTAAACGATTTTACATGCAATTACTGCCCTACATACTTAAATATACCCAGCTACCTGAGAAGGGAATTCAAAATACTATTGAGCTTTTAAATGCTGATTGCACCATTCCTTTTATATCAAGATATCGTAAAGAAAGAACCGGTAATTTAGATGAAGTACAAGTTGGTGCAATCGTTCAATTCAAAGAACAGTTTGAAGCATTAGAAAAGAGAAAAAAAGCGATTATAAAGGCTGTTGACGAACAAGGCGTATTAACGGCTGAGCTAAAACAAAAGTTCAATAATTCTGAAGACCTTACTCAGTTAGAAGATTTATACCTCCCATTCAAAAAGAGCAAAAAAACCAAAGCTGAAGTAGCCCGTAAAAACGGATTAGAGCCTTTAGCAAAAATCATTATGGTTCAACGTGATGACAATATTGAGTTCACAGCTTCCAAATACCTTAATTCAACCATAGAAAACGAAGATGATGCCTTAGAAGGAGCACGCCACATCATTTCTGAGTGGATTAATGAGCGTACAGATATAAGAAGTGCCATAAGATCTCAATTAGCGCGATTTGCCATTATTAGCACCAAAGTAATTGGCACCAAAAAAGATGATGAAAAGGCTCAGAAATTCAGAGATTATTTTGAGTGGAGCGAGCCATTGAACAAATGTCCGTCGCACCGCTTATTAGCCATTTTACGTGCAGAATCAGAGAAATTCATAAGGGTTAAAATTGAATTGGATGATGAACGCTTATTAGATAGAATTGAAAATAGAATCATAAAAACAAACAATGCCTGTGGACAGCAAATCGAACTAGCCCTCGCAGATGCCTATAAAAGATTGCTTTTTCCATCCTTATCTAACGAACTATTAAAAGCAGCAAAAGAAAAAGCAGATGATGAAGCAATTGCTGTTTTCTCTAATAATCTAAGACAATTATTATTGGGTGCACCTCTAGGCGAAAAACGTATTCTTGCCATAGACCCAGGTTTTAGAACGGGTTGTAAAGTGGTTTGTTTAGATGCCCAAGGTAACTTGGTACATAATGAAACTATTTATCCGCATGCGCCACAAAACGATATTGGTGGCGCCATAAAGAAATTGAGTTCATTAACAAATGCATATAAAATAGAAGCTATTGCCATTGGTAACGGTACGGCATCAAGAGAAACTGAGCAAGTTGTAAAGAAGGTGATTTTTAATGACCCGGTCGAAGTATTTGTAGTAAGTGAAGCCGGAGCATCTATTTACTCCGCCTCTAAAATTGCGCGAGATGAATTCCCAAATTACGACATTACTGTTCGTGGAGCCGTTTCTATCGGCAGACGTTTGGCAGATCCCCTTGCCGAACTGGTAAAAATTGATCCAAAATCTATAGGTGTTGGGCAATACCAACATGATGTTGATCAGAGCAAATTAAAGAACTCACTAGATACGGTTGTTGAAAGTTGTGTAAATTCTGTGGGCGTAAACATCAACACCGCTAGCGTTCCGTTATTAAGTTATGTTTCTGGTATTGGCCCGAAATTAGCCGAGAATATTGTTGCTCAGCGAAAAGAAAAAGGTGCTTTTAAAAGCCGAAAAGATATTATGGATGTTCCACGTTTAGGCGGTAAAGCATTTGAGCAAGGCGCAGCCTTTTTACGAATAAAAGATGCTAAGAATCCGCTTGACGATTCTGCCGTACACCCAGAAAGTTATGGTATAGTCAAGCAGATGGCGAAAGATAAAGGAACAGAAATTATATCATTGATAGGAAATAAAACTTTACTCATAGAAATTGATCTTCAAAAATATTGCACCAATGAGGTCGGGCTGCCTACTTTAGAAGATATTCGTTCTGAACTTGAAAAACCAGGATTAGATCGTAGAGAAAAAGCCAAGGTTTTTACATTTGACCAAACCATTAAATCGATTACTGATTTACATAGCGGGCAATTGTTACCGGGTATTGTAAATAACATTACCAACTTCGGTTGTTTTGTAGATATCGGTATTAAAGAAAGTGGACTAATTCATGTTTCTAATCTCTCTGATTCTTTTGTAAAAGATGTAAATGAACATGTGCATTTACATCAGCAGATTATTGTAAAGGTTTTAGATGTGGATGTTGCTAGAAAACGTATTCAATTAAAGTTGCATAAATAATTGAACTGATGCTGAAAATAGCAAATCATCCTATATACAAACATCCGTTACCAGAGGGGCATCGTTTTCCTATGGAAAAATATGAGCTATTACCACAGCAATTAATTCATGAAGGCACCTGCACCGAAGAAAATTTCTTTGAACCAGACATCCCAAATGACAAACATATTGTAGCTGTTCACGACCCCGAGTATTTCTATGATTTGTTGAATATGATGATTTCGCCCAAAATGGCTCGAAAAATAGGTTTCCCACTCTCGGAAGATTTAGTAGAACGAGAACGTATTATTGCCGATGGAACGATAAAAGGATGCGATTTTGCCTTAGAATATGGAATTGCAATGAATATTGCCGGTGGAACACATCATGCCTATAGCGATCATGGTGAGGCATTTTGCATGTTGAACGACCAAGCAATTGGCGCCAAATACTTATTGAACAAAGGTCTTGCAAAAAAGATTCTCATTGTAGATTTAGATGTACATCAAGGAAACGGAACGGCCGAAATATTTCAGAATGACGATGCAGTTTTTACATTCTCTATGCACGGTGAAAGTAATTATCCGTTTAAAAAAGAAAAGTCAGACATGGATATTCCCTTACCGAAAGGAACTACTGATGAAACATATCTTTCAATTCTAAAGGAAAATTTACCCAAACTAATAGATACGGTAAAACCAGATTTCATTTTTTACCTAAGTGGTGTTGACATTTTAGAAAGTGATAAATTAGGTACTCTTGCACTGACATTAGTAGGGTGTAAAAAACGGGATGAATTTGTTTTAACTACATGTCACAACCTAAACATACCCGTACAATGTAGTATGGGCGGCGGTTATTCACCTGACATTAAAATTATAGTTGAAGCGCATGCTAATACATTTCGATTGGCACAGAAACTCTATTTTTAAGCTTTTCAAGAGTTTTAGAGTTAAACATTGTTTGCTTTTAATTAATTTTTCAATTAGTAGAATTTTAAATTTGTAGTATGAAAAATTTAATAATCCTATTAGGTCTAATATCTTGTTTCTCGATTCATGCTCAAGATTTTGCAAAGGATTCTACCGAGACAAGGTGGAACATGTTTAAATATGATGTCGGAAATATGTTCAAAGGAGTTGGTTACTCATACACCAAACCTTTACATTGGCAAGGTAAACAGTGGTGTCACTTTGGTGCTATGGTAGGTGTTACAGGGCTTATATATTTAGCAGATGACAATACCTCTAAATTTATAAGAAACAATAAAGAAGGAGTCCCACAAGTAATTCGTGATTATGGAGAAATACATGGAAGTCCCGCTAATAATTATATTGCGACTTCTGGAGTATATGCTGTAGGATTAATTACCAAAAACGAAAAATTAAGAAGAACTGGAGTATTATTAATATCATCAGCTACTTCTGCAGGACTGCTGCAACAAGTATTAAAATCTGTAGTGGGCAGAGCAAGGCCATTAGCTGAGTTGGGCAAAGATACCTTTGACCCATTCAATTCAAGCAGAAACGTTCATTCGTTCCCATCTGGGCATGCTTTGCTTGCCTTTACCAATGCATATGCAATAGGAAAGCAATTTAAAAATTCGTGAGTAAAAGCAGGTATTTACACATTAGGCGCTATTCCAGATATTTCTCGTGTTTGGGATGGTCAACATTACTTAAGTGATATGGTCTTTGCGTTTGCCATATGTATTGCAACCGTAGAATCTATAGATAGATATCTAGACAAAATGTACGATGAAAAATACAATGATCATAAGACATTGATGAGCTGGAATCTTAATTTCGATCCGAGGCAAATGGGTGTAACCGTTAACTTTTAACGCTGACAAATATCCATTTTTAAGAATCTAACATATACAGCGCAAACTTAATTTTCCAATACGGCATTTTCTCTTCAAAGAATTCAAAATAGTCTTTTAGACCTGTGGCGTCTGTAAGTTCAGATTTTGCCTTTTCTATTTCAGCTATTTCTTTTGAATCAACAAACTGATTTAAATCGAGATCCTCACCCTCGGCATGCTTTTTCATTAGATGTCCGTATATCGTATTCTCGGACAAATTTCTTGACGTAGCGATTTCAGAAACCGTAGATCCTTTACTAAACAGTTCAAAAGTTTGGTCATGAGTTGCTTTTTTTGATTTCTTAGCAGGGGCGTTTTTAGTGATTTCAGCAATAAACACGTCTGCATACTTTTCTAGCTTCGCCTGCCCTACTCCAGAGACTTGCATAAACTCTTCTCTATTTTTTGGAAGTTTAGCCTCCATATCTTTCAAACTCGCATCCCCAAAAACAACATAAGCAGGTACATTCTGTTCCGTTGCAATTTGTTGTCTAAGTAAACGAAGCTTTTCGAATAAATTTGTTTTCGTAGTTCGTGATTTTGCTGCAGCCTTTTTCTTTTCTGCTTCCTTTTGCAATACTGCTAACTGAACTTTTTTTCCAGAAAACAAAACTTGCTTTGCCTGTTCAGTTAATCCGAGTCTTGCACCTTCCCTGAAGTTAATATCTAGTACCCCTTGGTTCAATAATTGAATAACATATTGCTGCAAGTCTAACCAAGAGACATCTTTTACGGCGCCATATGTTTTGATATTCTGATAGCCTTTTTCTAGAACTTGAGCATTCTGCGCACCTCTTAAAACATCGATAACCATACCCATTGGTTCTCGCTCTTTTAACCTAGCAACACCAGAGCATACTTTTTGCGCCAATAATGTAGCGTCAAAATAAGCAGGTGGAGCATTACAGATATCACAATTGCCACAACCTTCAGTTACCTGCTCTCCAAAATAATTTAGCAGCGCTATTCTACGACAACTTAATGCCTCTGCAAATTGTTGCATACGCTCTAACTTAGCATATTCAACATCTGCATTTTCACTTTGCGTAATAAACCTACGTAATTGAGCCACATCTGCAAAACTGTAAAATAGTAACGCGTGGGCAGGTAAACCGTCACGACCACCTCGACCAATTTCTTGGTAGTACCCTTCTATGTTCTTTGGCAGGTTATAATGAATGACCCAACGCACATTACTTTTATCGATACCCATACCAAAAGCAATGGTTGCTGCAATAATAGGCACCTTATCGGTAATGAATTCTTCTTGAACAGTAGAGCGTTCATCTGAAGACATACCTGCGTGATACGCTTTGGCCTTAAAACCCGCATTACGTAATTTCTCGGCAATAGATTCTGTACTTTTTCGACTAAGGCAATAGATAATTCCGCTTTCGTTCGGTCTATCATCTAAGAAATCGAGAATATGTTTTATTCGATCTTGAGCAGGTTTTACATCAAGATATAAATTAGGTCTATTGAATGATGCCAAATGACGCTCAGCATTCGTTATTTGTAATTGATCTGCTATATCGTCTTGAGTGGTCTTATCGGCAGTAGCCGTAAGTGCCATTACCGGAATATTCGGAAACCTTCTTTTTAATCCGCCAAGTTGAGTATATGCAGGTCTAAAATCATGTCCCCAAGAAGAAATACAATGAGCCTCATCAACAGCGAACAGACTGATTTTTAAATTCCCAAGAATGTTATTAAAAAAGCCCAGACTTTCTGGAGCCACATAGAATAGTTTCAAATCCCCTCTCTCCAATTTTCCAAGGATCTCTTGCTGTGTTTCTTGGGTCTGAGAGCTATTGTAATATTCGGCAGCAATTCCGTTAGCTTTTAAAACATCTACTTGATCCTTCATTAAAGCAATTAGAGGCGAAATCACAATCGCAGTTCCCTCTAAAGCTAATGCAGTCAGCTGATAACAAAGAGACTTACCACCACCAGTTGGCATAATCGCCAACACATCTTTTTTACTAAGTGCATCTTCAATTATTGATAATTGATTCGGCTTAAATGAATCGTAACCAAAATGCTTTTTTAATAATGGTATTAAGTCTTTTTCTGTTGTAATCATGTTTTGCAAAAATAGTGTTTGAAATTGTCTTTAGCAGATGTTTTCACAGGATTAGATCTTTACGAGCCACGAAGCAATCTGCCAATTTCGTGTACCAAACTTACAGATTACTTCGTCGTACTCCCTCGTGAAGACGTATCAATCTACTTCCCCAACATCAACAACTCATTACACCTAATTTCTGTAATATATCTTTTCTCACCTTCTTTTGTTTCATAAGAACGATGGGTAAGTTTACCTTCCACGGCAACTTGTTTTCCTTTGGTTAAATAGTTCTCTACAATCTCAGCTGTTTTTCCCCAGGCTACAATATTATGCCATTGGGTATCATCAACTTTTTCACCTTTAGCGTTTTTATAACTATCTGTGGTGGCGATAGAAAACTTAGCCAATTTGGTACCACCTTCTAAGTTTACGACTTCTGGGTCTTGTCCTAAATTACCAATCAACTGTACTTTGTTTTTTAATGCGTTCATCTCTCTAATTTTTATGGTTTAACAGTTCATACTATCAAGCCAATGTGACTCGACACTGCAAACCTAGAACAGCATTGAAGGATTAATCGGTATGCAAACGCTTACTTTCGTTTGTTATCGTTTACAGTCGTTTATAAACTTTTATAATACTGTTATACAGTTATTTAATAACATATCAAAATGAAATAAAAAATAGAATAATTTATTAAATAGTTGAAAAATGCAAAACAAAACCAAAAACATCAACCATAGAAAATCTAATTAATCAAATTTTACGATACAACCACCAGTTCATATCTCTGGTTAATTCGTATCCTAATTTCTGATAAAGTGGTATAGCCAAATTTCCCTTATTGGTATGTAGAATAGGTGTTTTATTTACTTTTAAAATCTCTTTTGTAGTATGAGTGATAAGTTGTTTTGCCAATCCTTTTCTGGTATAATCTGGATGTGTTACCACCGCACTTACTTCTATAAAAAGATTTGTTTGCATTCGCTGACCAGATATTGAAACTAATTTCCCGTCTTTAAAAATTCCGTAATAATTACCCATTTCAAAAGTCCTTCTACGATAATAACCAGGCATTACTAACCAGATTAAGTTATACACTTCATCAATATGCTCATCGGTCAGTAAGACAATATCTTCTGTTATCGAAACATCTGGAAGTTCTTTCAACACCATTTGGCAACCATCAATTTTCTTCTCTAGAACAATTTTAGTTTCATCTATTAGCGGAGTCTGATTCTCTGAAACGAAAAAGAAACTATCTGTAGTTTTTATATATTGACCGGAAGCTTTTTCTGTCTTTGATTCATCGAAAAAAGATCCAAAAGTACACACCTCTTGATCATAAAACTGAACGCCGTCATATACAACAACAAACTTTTTATGTGTTTCATTTAAGGAATACCAAACCGGATTTTTAAGCTGCTCTTCTAACTTTACCATTCTAATATGAATCAAATTTTGCGCAAATTATTCAATCTTAAAACAATATCACATCTTACTAAACATATAAATGAATTTAATACTTATATAAAAAGAAGCCTACCTAACATTGGCTCATTCTCAATAAAAAATTATAAATTCAAAGAGCAGAGATGATAAAGGGCATTTCAGATTCATATCTCCCCACTTAATAAATTTATAGTTTATATATGGATATCATTGATTTTAGGTATTTAACAACAATTGTCTTTACGTCTATTTTTGGCGTTTTTGGTATATACCACCTATTATCATTTCTAGTTTTGAGGCATAAAATTCTACTGTACTATTTTATTTTAATTTTCGGATTGACTTTACATTGGAGTTTATCTCTCATCATCGACGGTTCTTTTAGTGATCAGGTTATATTAATCGCTGATAAAACCTCACTTACCACAGCAATGATTTCAACTTTTGGATTATTAATGTTTACAAAAAGCTACCTGAACATTTCTCAAAACAACCACCCAACATTAGCTACAATTTATAAAGTATTTGCAATAATCATGATTTGTTTGCCTGGTTTGCACATTCTAAATAACATAATAACTAAAATTGATTGGTTAAACAGTTCTCTAGTGTTGTTCGCTGCCATCATAGCTTTATCAACAGCACTTCTCAGCTTATTTTCAGGAATACGTTTGTATACAGCTGAAAAATTTAATAAATATTATTTGTATTCTTACACACCTTATTTGCTCGGTTCATTTCTTTATATAGGAGCATGGTTTTCACAAAAGTATTTTAATGTAGATACCGACCTTGTTATATTACTAACGTCTATTCTTGTGACTTTTCAATTAGTTCTTTTCTCCATTTTGGTTAGCTACAAGTATAAATCTATTGAAGATAATACTATAAAAATTCAGATTGAAGCTAATAGCAAACTTACTACAGAAGTTGAAAAACAAACCCAACATTTACAAATAGCAAAGCAAGATTTAGAATACCAAAACGGGGAACTTGAAAAAGTAAATAAGCTTAAAAACAAATTGTTCTCATTACTTACTCATGATGTAAGAGGACCGCTAAATAACGTTAGCACGATTATCGCAATGATAGAAAGTCAGTTGGAGGAAAGTGAACTAAAAGAGATTACAAAAAAATTAAAAAACGAAGTAACGGATAGAATTTCTATGGTTAACGTGTTACTCGACTGGTCTTATAATCAACTAGAAGGTGTCACCTTAAATCGAACAGTATGCGATTTAGATACCCTATTCAAATCCATAAAGAAGGATTTTAAAAGAATGGCCGATGAAAAGGGTATAGAAATAGAACTAGCAATTTCTTGTCGGGAACTTTTTATTGATGAAAACATGTTAAAAGTCATTCTCCGTAATCTGACCTCTAACGCAATAAAATTCAGTAAGGAAGGTCAAAAAATAATATTGTCCTCCAACTGCACATCTGATATAGTTACAATAGGGGTAAAAGATTTTGGATTGGGCATGAATACCGATTGGCAAAACACATCTGGAAGCAATGGCGCACCAGAAGTAAGGCAAGGCACAGTTGGCGAAAAAGGTACTGGTTTCGGTTTAATGATAACTAAAGATTTCGTAGAAATGAACGGTGGCGAAATAAGCTGTAAAAGTGAAATTAATAAGGGAACAGAGTTCATCTTAAGCTTTAAAACGGCAACAAATGAGCAATTGCCTACCCAACTATAATCTACAGACACATTATTTATTTTTTATCTAAACTTCTCTTTCTAGTGACATTAGTCGTTGAAACTCGGTAACGAACAAACCTACTTCATAGCCATCCATTAAAGCATGATGTACATGTATTGATACAGGCATAAACCTATGCTCACCATCCCCCGTCATTTTACCAAATGAAATTTTCGGGCAACTATCTGCAAATTCAAAATGTCGTGCATGAGAAACCGATGTAAAATCTAGCCACGGCATACTAGAACAATGTAATACGTTGATACCGCATTCGGGCAATTCTAATCCCGTTGATTTTTTAACCTCTTCAGTCACTTCATTAGCTGCGTCTCTAAACTCAATGAAAGACTCTTTATATTCGATATACGAAAAACCAAAGGTGCCATTATCTCTACCAATGGTTGGCGATGCATGCACATGATCATACTCGAATACCTTATCATCTTCAATTCTATATTTAAACGGGGTTATGGCATTGGCAGCCTTTAACGTTCTGTGTAAATAAACCAGAAAGAAAGAGTTGCCAGATTCTTTCGCAAAATCATAGGCTTTAGAACAGTTCACTTTTACGGTTACCCCATGAAAAGGCTCGCTGAACTGCGAAAAAAAATTAAAATGACCAGCCCTATTCCATTCCTCAATATTTAACTCCTTTTTCATTTATTTTTTGACCTTGATTATAAATTTTAATCCGTTTTTTTCAGCAATAAATATACAACCTCAAATTTCAATTTAAAATTGTGATAACTTGTGCTTTCCAAATAAAGGATGTTATTTCACTTTTAATACATTATTATAATACTTTAAAAAAATACTATGGAAGAAAACAAAGACCAATGCATTACAGAAATGATTGTAGCTAATAACGGACCCCTAAAAATTAAAGGAAACTTACAAATTCAATTAGCATCGGGCGAAATTGTCGCAAAAGAAGGAACCACTGGTTTTTGTCGTTGCGGAGTTTCAGAAAACAAACCATTTTGCGATGGATCGCACAGAAAAATAGAATGGATAGGTTAACTTATCAAAATTCTAATACATAAATTATTAGGTGTATACTACATCTCAATAGTATACACCATTTTTGAAATATTCCAAGAGAGATAAAAACGCTTTACCATATAGGATCATGAAAAAATATAAGAATATAATTATTTTACTTTTAATTGTTAGTCCTTTATTCGGTATTGCTCAAATCTCGGTGAATCAAGACAGATTAGAGAAACGAATTAAAGATCTTGCACAGTTTGGCATTCAAGAAAATGGCGAAACAGAACGCGTTGCTTTTAGTGATACCGATGTTGCAGCCCAGCAATGGGTTATTGAGCAATTAAAAGCCATAGATATTGAAACTCATATCGATTTTGCCGGCAATGTTATTGGAATACGAAAAGGGACAAAACCAAATATGAAACCAATTTCATTTGGCTCACATATAGATCGCGTTCCGCATGGTGGTAATTATGACGGCTGTGTTGGCAGTATGGCTTCCTTAGAAGTTCTTAAGGTGCTTGATGAAAACAACGTTAAAACAAAACACCCCTTAGAAATTATCATTTTTTCTAATGAAGAAGGTGGTGTTGTAGGTAGTAGGGCAATCGCCGGACATTTGAAAGAAAGTGCTTTTTCGGTTAAAAATTCAACAGGGTATACCATTGGCGAAGGTATGATGAGATTAGGTGGAGATACCACCAGACTTGCAGAAGTTGCTCGTAAAAAAGGAGATGTTGCTGCCTTTATAGAACTACATATTGAACAAGGTGGTACTCTTGAACAAGAAAATTTAGAGATTGGTATTGTAAAAGGAATTGTAGGATTAAAATGGTGGGATGTTCAATTCAACGGTTTTGCCAACCATGCCGGCACAACACCAATGAATGCTAGAAAAGACGCGCTTTTAGCAGCCTCAAAATTTATCATTGCCGTTAATGAAGTTGCCACAAGTTTCGATGGCACACAAGTTGCTACGGTAGGTAGAATAAAGTCAGAACCAGGCGCGCCCAATGTAATTCCGGGTCATGTGATTACGAGTCTTGAAATTAGAGATTTGTCGTCTGAGATTATTGAAAAGGTATATACTGCTATCGAAAAAAGAGCGGAAGAAATTAGTATTGAATCGGGAGTTGAAATTTCCTTTAAAAAATTGGATACTACGGCAGACCCTGCTATTATGGATTCAACCATACAATCTGAAATTGAAAAAAGTATTCAATCTCTTGAATTGAGTTACAAGTCAATGCCAAGTGGCGCTGGTCACGATGCCCAAGACATGGCACTTATTGCACCAACGGGTATGATATTCGTTCCCAGTAAAAATGGCATTAGTCACTCTCCTAAAGAATTTACCTCTGCGGTTGACATGGCAAATGGTGCCAATGTATTATTGCAGACTATTTTAGCATTAGACAAAAAGCTTAAATAATAGTTTATGAGAGACAATCAATCCATACATATTGAGCAACTTCTAAATGCATCAATTGAACAGGTATGGAAAGCATTAACCAATGTGGATGATATGCGGCAATGGTATTTTAATGCTATTCCTGATTTTAAGCCGAAGGTTTCTTTTAAAACTAGCTTTTTAATAACGAATTGTGGACGAAACTTTACTCATAATTGGATTGTAACAGCCGCTATTCCAAAATCTAGAATCAGTTACACTTGGACCTTCAATGAATACCCTGGAGAAAGCATCTCTACATTTGAACTATGTGAGAAGGAATAACAAACACTACTTAAGGTCACAAGCGAAATCACAAAAGATTTTCCAACACATATTCCAGAATTTAAAAGAGAAAGCGGCGAGGCAGGATGGTCGTATTTAATTAAGGAAAGCTTACCCTCTTCCTTCAAAAATCAGACAAATTTTAACAGCAATCTTCTACCCTTAAATTAGTACCTTAGTTCAACTAACAAACTATCTTGAACATGAAAAAAGGACTACTCTTTGGTGCATACTTATTATGCGCCACTTTCGGATTTTCTCAATCCACCGAAGACATCGTTAATGCCATTGAAAAAGAAGGTGTTGAAAACTCGCAATTAGAGCAATTAGCTTACGAATTAATGGACCTTAATGGACCACGACTAGTAGGTACTCCAGAAATGAAAACAGCACATGACTGGGCAATAAATACCTATAAAAAATGGGGTATTTCTGCCGAAAACCAACAATGGGGAACTTGGAAAGGTTGGCAAAGAGGCATCACGCACGTAGATATGGTATCGCCACGCGTAGCTTCGCTTCATGCCACACAATTGGCATGGAACCCAGGCACAAGTTCTAAAGGTGTTACCGCATCTTTAATCACATTGCCTAGTTTCAAAGACTCCTTATCTTTTGTAACATGGCTTCCGAATGTAAAAGGAAAAATAGTTATGGTGAGCATGCTACAACCTACAGGTAGACCAGATGAAAACTGGGAAGAATATGCAACTAAAGCATCCTTCGAAAAAATGAAAACCGAGCGTGATTCTATTGAAAAAATTTGGAGACAGAACATTAATAATACAGGATACACGAGTAGAAATATCAATTCTGCATTTGAAAGAGCAGGCGCAGTTGGTATTGCACAATCAAGATGGTCTGAAGGTTTTGGAGCCAATAAAATATTTAGCGCAGGTACCGATAAAATTCCCGCAGTAGATATTTCTTTAGAAGATTATGGAATGTTGTACAGAATGGTAGAACATGGTGCCGACACTAAAATTAAAATAGTAGCGGAATCTAAAGACTTAGGCATAGTACCTACTTTTAATACTATTGCAACCATACCTGGTACCGAATTCCCAGATGAGTACGTAATTCTTTCTGCTCATTTCGATTCATGGGATGGTGGAACAGGAGCAACGGATAACGGTACAGGAACAATTACCATGTTAGAAGCTGCTCGTATTCTTAAAAAAGTATATCCGAATCCTAAACGAACGATTTTAATTGGTCATTGGGGAAGCGAGGAACAGGGGTTGAATGGTTCTAGTTCATTTGTTCAAGATCATCCAGAAATTGTAGCGGGTGTACAAGCTGTTTTTAATCAAGATAATGGAACTGGTCGTGTAGTTCGTTTATCGGGACAAGGATTTTTACATGCCTACGATTACTTAGGGCGTTGGTTAGAAGCTGTTCCTGAAACGTATAAAAATGAAATAGAAACGACCTTCCCAGGGTCACCTAGTCGTGGTGGATCTGATTATGCCTCGTTTGTAGCAGCAGGTGCTCCGGCTTTTTCGTTAAGCTCTCTTAGTTGGGATTATTGGAATTACACATGGCACACAAATTTAGATACGTATGACAAGATTGTATTCGATGACGTACGTAACAATGCTATTCTAACAGCTATTCTTACGTATATGGCTTGTGAAGATCCAGAGAAAACATCACGCGAAAAAGCAGTGTTAGGTATTAACCCTAGATCTGGTGAAAAAGGAGAATGGCCAACACCAAGAACACCACAACGCAAAGGTGGACAAGACGAATAAATAGTTATAATTGATTTTCAAGCTCAAGGCTATCTGCTGCTTGTAGTGCTTTCTTAATTGCAGTACTCCATAGTGCATAGCCTTGTTTGTTTAAATGCAATCCGTCAGAAAGGTATAATTCTGGTATCGGTCTGTTATCTGTGGTAATCATCTGTGCAAAAACATTGATGTATTGCGCATTCAGTTCGGTAATAAAATACTTAGACAGCATTAAATTTGTCTCCATAATAAGTGGAATTAAAGCTTCTCGCTCCACACTTGGTTTTAAACTGATCAACGCCAATTCTGCATCGGGATATTTATTAGTTATCAATCCTACCAATTCCATACAACCAGAAAGTACCTCTTGGGGAGTTTTACCACTATTCAAATCATTCTCTCCAGCATACAAAACAATTTTTGACGGGTTTGCCTCTGTAAATATCTCATCAAAATAATGAATACACCATGCAAATGTAGACCCGCCAAAACCAAGGTTCACCACATTAAACGGACTCAAATCGCGTTTCATATTCACCCATAAACGTACCGAAGAGCTCCCATAAAAAGTAATTAGATTTTCTTGTGTCGGTAATTTATCGATACGTCTTTTCAGTCTTTTGATCTCATTACACCAAATAGCAGGCGGTTCTTCTAAATTGTCGGCACCCGAACTAGATACGTTCAACTGTTCAGCTCTTTCGATCGCTTCTTGTACATAGCCTTGATATTCCGCTTGGTATTGCTCCATAAAAGCATATAAATCTTCATTGCTTTTAGAAGGTACTTTTTCACTCAGTAAAAATGGTTCCTTAATGGCACAGTAGTATAAAGATTTGCCAATTCTATGATCAAAATTTACCATGACTACAGGTATTATATACGGCTCTGGATCGGTATGTAATGCCAATTTAAAAGCGCCCATTTTAAAAGGACCGGGAGATTCGTCTGTTCTATAAGAGGTGCCTTCAGGGCTTATAATTAAATTGTATTTCTGTTTTAAATGTTTAGATGCTTCACTGTAAAATATACTTCTTGCCTCTTCTTTTCTATTATTAGAAGTTTCATCAGATTCTTTGGTATACACATTTATATAGCCAAGGTTGTCGTAGTAATTCTGATGACCGTATTCTTGTCCCTGCCCTATTCTAACTGTTCTAATACCAGGTTCCTCGTATTTTTTATACAAAACCATGGCACTTAGAAAATGAGAATCTAGGGTAATCTGAAAATTATTATTTAGTGTATAATGTGGGTCATTGATTAAGTGATTATAAATAAAAATATTACCGGTATCATTAGGCAAATTATCCCATCCTTCAATAATATAGGGTACATTTTTAAACACCTTCATGGTCAACTCGGCACAAACCTTTCTATTTTGCTCAGCATCATTACTGTTCTTTTCTGCTACATTCTCATAAATCTGCTGTAAACCGCTTATAAACTCATGCTCTTTTTGATCTTCGCCCAGCAGTTCTAAACTTAATGAGGCAATATGCCGTTCTAGAGCAGTACCATTCTTAACCAAACCTGTTAAGGCATCATAAGCAAACTGTTTGGTGGTATTACTTTTTAGTAGATGCGGTACTTGATGTAAAGGTGATGATAATAATAGGCGAGATTTATTATTCTTTATCAATTGATAAACGGCCTGCAGATTGTGCTTGCCCAACAAACCAACATAACGTACAAAAGCAGCATTTAGCTGATTGCCCATAAGCCACAATAAGCGCTGATAAAATTGACCTTCAAAAGCATCATCAATTTGAAACAGCTTCATTAAATCGCCTTCAGGAATAAAATAAGCAGAAGTCTTTGTGTTCGTAATAGCAGAGCAAATATCTTTCTCCTTCAATAGGCATGACCACCCAAATACAAAGCCGGAATTTTTAATGGAGCGCTGTTTAATCTCAATCGTGTTCTCAATTCGTTTAACTGTAACTTCTCCGTGAATAAGAATAAACAAACCATTACTAGAACCGTCTTGTACATATAAAACTTCATCTGGTTCATATTCCCTACGTTCTGCCAACGCAGCTAAAGCCATTAAATTTTTCTCTTCAAAATAATCTAGAAATGGAGAGCGTCGCATTAATGAAACAATCTCTTCTTTTTCGGAAGCAGGAGAAATAAAAAACTGTCGGTCTTCAACAAAAGGCTGAAACCTTACGGGACTCAATAATTCAGTTTGCTTCGTTAGGGCTGTATGCAATACACGGTACAATTTTGAACCAATATTCTTAAGCAAAATATTCTGATGTCCTTTTTTTAAGTACGTATCTAGCTCGTGAAATGGAATTTCAAAAAATGATGCTTTTGGTGAAGCAACAGTAGCTTTATATGTAAATCTTTTGGGAGTATTGAATCCGTTTAAACCAATAGTAGAAAAAGGTTCTGAGTTTTGACATACGAGAATATCACTTTCAGGATTATCAAGTGAAATGTAATAGTTTACACTACCTTCTATAAGCCATCTAAACGTTCTTACTTTTTTATGAATATAACTGATGGCATATCCTTTAGCGTATGTTTTTAACGCTCCGTTCGGGAAATATTCTTTTAATTTTTCAGTAGTTATTTCTTGCTTTAAAACTCTATTTTGGTGTATCATACTCCTTCTAACTTAACCAGATAAAAGCGAAAAAAAAAGGACTGCCAACATTAAAACCAATTTGTCATTTTAGGAAATTGATATTGGTTAAAACCGTAAAAATTAAGCCCATAAACTTAGAATAACCAAATTGATTATTTCCTATTCTGTTTTCTTATCTTTCCTAGCGTTAATAAGAATTCACCCTTCTGTGCAGAACTTTATACTAGACAAAACCTTTAAAGGAGAAAATTACACTGCTACTAGATTAGCTAGAGCAGAATATGAAAATTGCATTTTTGAAGGATGTGATTTTTCGAAAGGTTATCTAGACAACCAAATTTTTCTAGAGTGCGAGTTTATAGATTGTAATTTGAGCAATGCCAATATTGTAAATACCACTTTTAAAGAAGTGAAATTTTCGCACTGTAAACTTATGGGGCTAGCCTTTAATACCTGCAATGCCTTTTTGATGGATTTATCTTTTTTTGATTGTAATTTAAGTTTTACAATCTTCACAGAATTAAAATTAGCCGAACAGGTATTTACGTCTTGTAAACTTGAGGAAGCTGATTTTGGCGATTGCGATTTAAGTAAGTCTAAATTTGACGATTGCAACTTAGAAAGAGTTGTATTTGGGAGAACCAATTTGCAAAAAGCTGATTTTAGTACCGCCACAAACTTTAGTATAGACCCCGATAATAATACTATGACAGGTGCTATATTTTCAAAAGATAATCTTGAGGGATTATTGCAGAAACATAAACTTAAGATTTTGAAGTAATAATAAAAATGAATCAAGAGATAAAATCAAAAATCATTGAAGTATGCAATGCCAAAATTGCTGCAAAAGGGGAAAATGTAGGACTTTCATTCTATGCATTCTTTAAAAACAAAAATGACAACCCAGAGCTGTTAATGGAAATAGCGCAGTGGTGGATTCTAGAACAAAAACTCGACCATTTTGAAAAAGCACTGAAGATTAAAGAAATGGTAAAATCTATTAACTAATACCTAGATGAAAAACATATTTCTAATCCTATTCTTAGCAGTGATCCTTACTAGTTGTGGTAATAAAAAATTAAGTCACAAAGAAACTGTTACTATCTATTACCAAGCTTTTGACTCAGGCAACTTCGATAAAATAAAAGGAGTAATACATGATAGTATCACCATGATTAATGGTGATTTTGTAACTCCTTTCGACAAGAGTAATTTTTATGAATTCTATAAATGGGATTCAGTTTTCAAGCCGTCATATGAAATACTTGAATTGGCTGAAGAGAACGAAGACCTTATTGCGACAATCAGTCAAAAGAATATTCGTAATGAGTTTTTAAAGAACAACCCTTTACAATTTAAAGTCAAGCTTTCATTTTCCGCAGATAAAATATCAAGACTTGAAGAATTAGAATACATCCGTGTAAACTGGCAAGAATGGAATCAAGAGAAAGATTCTTTAGTGAATTGGACAAAAGTAAATCATCCAAATCTTGATGGTTTTGTGAATGACTTGACTATGGTAGGAGCAATGAAATATTTGAAGGCGATTGAACTGTATGAGGGTCGGGATTAGTTAGGAGTTACGTACAATGAAAAAAATTATTTATTTATTTCTCTTTATAGTTTCAACTATTGTCATTTCTGGATTGTATGGAATTATACACAATCAAATTACATATACCATATCCAGTGAGTACTTTACCCTTCTTAAATTTATTCAACATCATCTACCTGAATATTATATTGAACCTGCTAGATTAGGTGCTAGTATAATTGGCTGGAATTCCACTTGGTGGATGGGACTTATTATCGGGGTCATACTCGGAACTGTATGGATATGGAATGACATACTCACTATTAGAGATAGATTTAAAGCTTTAGGTACAGTTCTCATTGCTACCATAACGCTTGGTATAATTGGAATTCTGGTTGCTTACATTCAATGGCAACCGGAAAGATATTATGAAGCCGTTAATTTTCCTAGTTACGGAGAAATCATTGATGATTCCCTTCAAAAAATGACTAACCCATATGCATTTTTAAGAGCAGGAACAGTACATAATTTCAGTTATCTTGGTGGTATTATCGGCTTATTTATTGGATTCTTCCAACTTTGGAAAAAGTATAGGTCAAACTTAAAATTGATTAAATAAAAGCACACAGCCTATATTTCACTTTTTCAAATGATTTTAAGAGATTGGTTTTAATGACTGAAATTAATAATTGAGCAAGTTATAGCACTCTAATGAGTTTCTTATTCCAATATATACATTTAGATATTTACAATTAAAATATTTAATTATCTTTCGCAGATATTTACAATTTAATTATCAAAACAACATTAATTAACTAATTGTTAATCAAAACGTTAACCATGAAAAAAATCACTTTATTATTAGCCTTATTTACAATTGGCTTTACGTACGCACAATCACCATTAGAAAAAGGAAGTCTTCAAGCAAATGCAGGATTCGGATTTTCAGGATGGGGAATACCTATTTATGCAGGATTAGAAGTCGGCGTAGCTACGAATATTACTGTTGGAGGAGAAATATCATATCAAAAATATAACCATGGTAGCGGTTTAGGCAGTGACTTCAATAGTTCTATCTTCGGAATTCAAGCAAATGGAAATTACCATTTTAACGAAGTATTAGAAATCTCAAGTCAATGGGATGTTTATGCAGGAGCTAATTTGAATTATTTTAGTTGGAATACCAAACTTGACGGAGAGACTTTTGATTACGGTGGTTCCGATAATTTTGGACTTGGTTTACAAATAGGTGGTCGCTATTTCTTCGATGATAACTTTGCAATAAACCTTCAAGTTGGTGGAGGAAATGTTGTAAGTGGAGGTAGAATCGGAATCACTTATAAATTATAAGAATACCTTTAACAATAATACAAGGGTGGTTTACAACTATGTAAGCCACCCTATTTTTGTAATGTTTTAGACAAATTTCTAACAACCAATGAACAAAGTACACCACACCGCTATCATCTGCTCTGATTACGAGGTTTCTAAACAATTTTACACTGAGGTTTTGGACTTAGAAATTATTCGAGAGGTTTATCGAGAAGAGCGACAATCTTACAAATTAGATTTGGCATTAAAAGGTGAGTATATAATTGAATTATTCTCTTTCCCTAATCCGCCGAAAAGACCGTCTAAACCAGAGTCTTGCGGATTAAGACATGTAGCATTTGAGGTTGATGATTTAGAGAATATTATTGCACATTGTATAAAACACGATGTAATAGCAGAACCTATTCGTGTAGATGAGTTTACCAATAAACGATTCACCTTTATTGCGGACCCAGACGACTTACCAATAGAGTTTTATGAAAAGTAAGCGAAGCCGTTTGTAAACGTTTAATTTGTATCTTGCTACAAATACTAGAACATGAAATTTTTACTGCTTTTCTTACTTTCATCAACGTGTTTACTACAGGCACAAAATACCGTTTCTTTTGAAGAAGGTATGACGAGCCCAGCAGCGACGCTAAATAATATAGAATGGCTTGCGGGCCATTGGAAAGGAGAAGCCTTTGGAGGAATTGCCGAAGAGATATGGTCTCCGCCTGCAGATGGTTCCATGATGTTCTCCTTTAGATTACTAGATAAAGGGGAAGTAAGCTTTTATGAATTCGGTCATCTTATTGAGATAGATGGAACACTCATTTTACAACTCAAACATTTCAATGCTAATTTAAGTGGTTGGGAAGAACGAGATGAAAATATTGATTTTAAGCTAGTAAAAATAGAAGGAAGTAAATTTTACTTTGATGATTTTACTATTGAGCGCATATCTGACAAAGAAATAAATATGTATGTTGAGGTTGGTGAAGAAGACGGATCATCGAACGAAGTCACCTTTAATTACCACAGGCAATAGATGAAAAAGGAATGTTTAGAATGCGGAAAAGAGGTCATGGGCAGAGTCGACAAAAAGTTCTGCAATGATTACTGTCGCAATACCTTTAACAATAAAGTAAACCCAGACAGCAAAAACCTTATTAGAAATATTAATAATAAGCTACGCAAAAACTACCGCATTCTTGATAGTTATAACTTGAAAGACGGCAAAACAAAAACCACCCGTATGCGGCTAATAGATAAAGGTTTCGATTTTGACTTTATTACCAATTTATACACCACAAAAAAAGGCACAACATATTACTTTCTATATGATTTAGGCTACCTACCATTAGACAATGATTTCTATATGATTGTAAAGAGAGAATAGTTGGTTGTGAACATTATATAAAAAAGTCTCCTTAAAGGAGACTTTTTTATAAGTTAACTTCTTACTTAATACTTTGTACTTTGTACTTAATAAAATCTATTTCCAATTATGCCCACTTAATTTAAGTGCGGCCACGACTATATCCTTTCTACTAATTTGACCAACTAAAATATCATTTTTCATTACGGGTAATCTTCTTCTATTATGTTGTGCAAAAATTCCTGCTGCGTCAAAAATTGAAATATCATGAGGAATTGTTTCAACTGACTTTGTCATAAAATTTTCTACACTCTTATCTAAAATAGGTTGATTGAAGTACCTACTTTCAGAAATCTGCTTCATACAATCGGCTTCAGAAATGATACCTACAAGAAATCCATTTTTATCCAAAACGGGTCCACCAGAGATATGATGTTTTGCAAATTTTTCCATAACGGTTAAAATTGAATCATCTGGCGAAAAAGTGATTAACTTAGTGGTCATGTAATCAGCGACCAATATTGGGGCTTCAAATTCCTTTTTAAATACTTTTCTAACGCCTTGAAAGCTTTTGATTCCCATGATAGTTTATTTAAAGGTTGATTACTAAAGATAACAAATAAAACGAATTTTACTAATATTTTTCGATGAATACCTACATATACTCAGTATTTTAGGACTTTTTAAAAGAATATCATAATCATGAGAAAAACGCCAACCGTATTAACTTTACTTCTAGTCATTCTTGCCACATATTGGAGTTTTAGAGTACTTCTACCACAATATAATGAGGGTGAAACAGTCGTAGACACCGAATTTTCTACCGATAGAGCCTTGCAACACGTAAAAGAAATATCAAAAGAACCACATGGTGTCGGGTTTCCTGCACATACGACTGTCCGTAATTATATTACTGCAAAACTTCAAAAGTTAGGTTTGGAAACTTCTTTACAAGAAGGGTATACCGCTGGTGATTGGGGTAATTTAAGTAAAGCAGAAAATGTATTAGCAAGAATTAAAGGAAGTGAATCTGGTAAGGCCTTATTACTGCTAAGTCATTATGATAGTAATCCGCATTCTTCATTAGGTGCTAGTGATGCAGGTAGTGGTGTTGCTACAATTCTAGAGGGCGTAAGGGCTTTTTTAAGGACTAATACCACACCTAAAAACGATATCATCATTCTCATATCCGATGCTGAAGAATTAGGTCTTAACGGTGCTGATCTATTTGTAGATAAACATGAATGGCTGAAAGATGTTGGTTTGGTTTTAAATTTTGAAGCTCGTGGTAGTGGCGGACCAAGTTATATGCTGATGGAGACCAATAGAGGAAATAGTAAATTAATTACTGAATTTATAGCTGCAAATCCTGAGTTTCCAGTAGCGAATTCACTTGCCTATAGTATTTATAAGATGTTACCCAATGATACGGATTTAACCGTGTTTAGAGAAGATGGCGATGTTGAAGGGTTCAACTTTGCGTTTATTGATGATCACTTCGATTACCATACCCAAATAGACAATTATGAAAGATTAGACAGAAACACGATGGCTCACCAAGGTAGCTATCTAATGCCATTATTAACCTATTTCAGTAATGCTGACATCAGCAACTTAAAAAGCCTTGACGATAACGTATATTTCAATGTACCTTTCTTTAAGATGGTATCATATCCGTTTAGTTGGATTATACCCATGCTAATCATTGCCATTCTCTTTTTCATACTATTATTACTATCTGGATTTCGAAAAAAAGTCCTGAATGGAAAAGATATTTTAAAAGGATTTATTCCCGTACTCTTTACCTTAATAGTTAACGGAGTTGTAGGGTACTTTAGTTGGCAGTTTTTAAAATGGCTATACCCAAGCTATAAAGATATTCTACATGGTTTCACTTATAACGGTCATGCTTATATCTTTGCGTTTACCCTATTTTCATTAGGCACTTGTTTTTATGCATACTATAAATTCAAGGTAATTAAAACCGCTAATTTATTGGTAGCCCCATTCATAATTTGGATTATCATTTGTGGACTAGTAGCTATCTATTTACAAGGTGCCGCGTTTTTCATTATACCTTTATATAGCTTTTTAGTTGCCTTTTACGTGCATATAAATCAAAAGAATCCGAATGCATTTTTGCTTGTATTTCTTGGTATTCCCGCCTTATTCATATTCGCACCCTTCGTGAAAATGTTTCCGGTTGGCTTAGGTCTTAAAATGTTGGTAGCTACTACCCTATTGACGACATTAATCTTCTTTTTATTACTTCCCTTAGTTACCAAATACAGAAAAAAAGGTGCATTGGCATTTCTAAGTTTCTTGTTGTTTGCAGGCTTTATGGCATCTGCGCATATGAACTCTGGATTTACCAACGATAGACCGAAACCAACTAGCCTATTATATGTTTTAGATACCGATGAAAATAAAGCGAAGTGGGCAACTTATGAGCACCGTCCATCTGACTGGACTTCGCAATACATCACTAAAAAAGTTGCAGATACCCTTCTCTCAAAAAAGACCATTAGCAGCAAATACGGTTCTAATTTTACGTTTACAAATGAAGCTCCGTTAAAGAATGTACCAAAACCAACTATTGAGGTGCAACTAGATTCTGTAATAAATAACATTCGCACAGTTCATTTATGTATTACTCCGAATCGACCTATTAACCGTTTAGAGGTGTTCACCAATGATGTTGATATTGTAAAGGCAGATGTAAACGGAATAGAACTATCTGAGTATTTTCTTAAAAACAGATATGGCGGTAGGCTGATTACCCATTATATTAGTGATAAAAATTACACCGATATTATATTAGAAGTCCCGCAAGATCAAGAATTGGAACTTACGGTTTATGAAGCTTCTAACGATTTACTTAAAAATGGATTATTCTCGATACCGAAGCGAAAAGAAGACCAAATACCGATGCCGTTTGTATTGAACGATGCCATATTAACCATACAAAAAGTGAAATTTGAATAAGAAAATAGGCGTAATTGGTTGTGGATGGATGGGTTTACCATTGGCTGAAAATTTAATAGCTAGCGGTTATACAGTTAATGGAACTTCTACATCTGATGAGAAAATATCGGTCTTAAAAGAAAGAGGCATCACACCATTCAAAATAGCTTTATCCGAGAATAATATCAATGGCGATATTGATTCGTTTCTTGATTCGGTATCAGTGCTTGTTATAAACATTCCTCCCAAATTAAGAGGAAAAGGCCCTAAAGAAAGTTACATCGAAAAGATTACATTACTTCACCAGGCTATTAAAAAATCGGCAGTAAAAAATATCATATTTGCTAGTAGCACGGCAGTTTATGGTGATACAGAAGGTACAGTCACTGAGAAAACGGTACCTCAACCCACTACTGAATCTGGCATACAATTAGTACAGTGCGAAGACCTTTTAAAAAACGATAAAGAGTTAAATACAACAATCATTCGTTTTGGCGGATTAATTGGACCAAACAGACACCCAGTAACTATGTTATCGGGAAGAGAAAACCTTAGTGGTGGCGACGCACCTGTTAACCTAATTCATTTAAATGATTGCATTGGTATTATAAAAACGGTTATTGAATGCGACCATTATAATGATGTATTGAATGCTGTATATCCTAAGCATCCGACGAAAAAAGAATATTATACCAAACAAGCAGCTAAAAAAAGTATACCAGCGCCAAAATACGCTGCTACTGGCAAAAATCAAAAATTAATATCATTTTGTAGTATTTTTCTTATTAACAACTATAACTTTCTTACACCTATAAACTAACCCTTCACAACACTTAGCTTCCCTTTCACAACAAATACCTAAAAACAGCGTTAATATATTGTTGGTTTTCAACTACTTATCGACGTATGACATACCTTTGTTTAACAATATAAAACCATAATATTATGAAGAAAGATAAATTACGGGAGAGGGTTTTAGTTGAATTAGAGAAGCTCATCTCCCTAAGTTGCAAGAACCCGAACGGTTCTAAAAAGTACGAAGAATTACATATTGCATTATTGAAAAAATACTATAATGCAACAAGTGTAACTATAGACTATCATCGCCATAGAATTAAAATGGAGGTTATAGAAGACGATAGCCTATATGACCCTAAAACGGTAAATACTTATTTACCAACATTTTACACGAATTTACTATTTAACAACTTGTGTAAGTTTCTAATTTCATGTGTTGAGAAAGACAATAAGAGTATTGGCTTTTATACACAGCTTTTAAATTCTTTTAAAAAATCTAATAACAGATTAGAATTAGCTTAAGAATCTAAAAACTATTGAAGTTTAAAAAAGGCGCCTTGTAGGGCGCCTTTTTCATTTCTAACATTTAAACCTTTCCTTAACAGGATCATACAGATTATTTTAATAGTTTAGCGCACTTTAAAAAGAACAATAAAGATGAAAAAAACAGTTTTAATAGTTGTAGCTACCATTTTATTCTCAGGTAGTTATGGATATTCACAGACCAAATCAGAATTACTAACGCATTACGAAGCATTTTATGACCAAATGCGTTTACAAGGCGATGTTGATGGTGTAATCAATGCATTGACACACTTAAATATCTTATCTCCATCTCAACAACGTAATGATACCCTTGCCTATATTTATGCAAATGATAATCAACATTTACAGGCATTGAACATTATCGGAATCGAGAAATTAGATTCAGATTCTAACCTAGCCATTCAAGTGAAAGCGGTTTCTTTAAAAGCCTTAAATCAGCCCAAAAGAGCCTTAGAACAATTTGAAGCATTAAATTCGCGAGAGCCAAATGCATACCTTGCCTATGAATTAGCTGATTTAAAAGTACAAACAGGCGATAACGTTGGTGCTATGAAACATGTTGAATATGGTATTACCAATGCTACAGATGATATGACTTATGCATTTTATGAGCGTCAACAACCTTACGAAGTTCCATTAAAAGCTGCATTTATTCATATAAAAGCTCTTATACAGTATAATACGGATAAAGATAATATCGATCAAGCAATCGCTACATTAGATGAGGCGTTGGCAATTGACCCTAATTTCAATTTAGCTAGCTTAAGTAAACAAGCTCTGACTTCTAGAAAAGAAGCTCCTGAAGAGAAAAAATGATAGTGAAATGTTATTGAAATAGAAAAGGCGAATCATAAGATTCGCCTTTTCTATTTTTCTATTTAAAATTCTTTATATCCGATTTATGCTTGTCGTTCACTTGGGCGATAGTAACCAGTTTAATAATATTAGAAATACACTAATTATCTTCATTTTTAATTAATTCATCTGGTAAGGTATTATTCACTATGACATTAAATTGATTTCTTAAATCATTGTAAGCGGCAATCATTTGAAGGATGGATTCTCTTGGATTTTGTTGGTATTCCAAATCTCCTTTAGTTTTTAAAATATAGGTCTTAAATAGTTTTTGACGTCCTTTTACCTGAGGAATATTGAATTTCTCTGGATAAGTACTTTCTTCCATTTTTTTCTGATTCTCTATCAACTCATCGACTAAGAACTGAAAATCCTCTATATGTTCAGAAGTGTAGATTTTATCAAAACTCTTATCTAAAGCATTGTACTCCAGCCAATCATTTAGAATGGTTTGTGCCTTGGCATCGACACGAGATTTCTGTGGCAAGCTATCCGTTGTTTCTTCCCAACGAATTTCACGAATATTAGATTTATCTTGTGCCGCATCTTTACAAGAAACAGCCAATACAACTATTGATAAAAAAAAGATAATTTTGGACATAAGCGAATGTACAAATTTTAAGAAAAGGTATCTTTATCTCAAATTCATTTAACGCAAATTTTAATGCCAAAATACATATTGATTATTGGGGCCTGTGGTCAAATAGGAACAGAACTAACCTTAACCCTAAGAGAAAAACACGGTGGCGAACATGTTATTGCCAGCGATATTAGAGAAGGTAACGATGAATTAATGCAATCTGGACCTTTTGAAATTTTAGATGCAACTAATTACGATGCCTTAGAAGAGGTAATCGCATATTACGATATCTCTGAAGTCTACCTAATGGCTGCAATGTTAAGTGCTACAGCAGAAAAATTTCCCATGCGCGCGTGGAACTTGAATATGAATACGCTTTTCAATGTATTGAATTTAGCGAAAGACAAAAAAATAGAAAAGATTTTCTGGCCGTCGAGTATTGCCGTTTTTGGTCCCAATACTCCAAAAGAAGATACTCCACAAAATACCATTATGGAGCCAAGTACCGTATACGGTATAAGCAAACAAAGTGGAGAACGCTGGTGCGAGTATTATTTTAATAAGTTTAATGTGGATGTGAGAAGCATTCGTTACCCAGGACTTATCAGCTGGAAAACTATGCCTGGCGGCGGAACAACAGATTATGCCGTAGAAATCTATCATAAAGCACTTTCTGAAGGTTCATACACTTGCTTTCTAGAAGAAGATACTAAATTACCAATGATGTTTATGGACGATGCCATACGTGCCACCTTGCAGATTATGGAAGCATCTGAAGAAAATATTAAAGAACGTTCTGCCTATAATTTGGCTGCAATGAGCTTTACACCTAAAGAAATGGCAGAAAACATTAAGGCTGTTCTACCAAAATTTAAAATAGTTTACGAACCAGATTTTAGACAAGAGATCGCAAATTCATGGCCAAGCAGTATCGATGATAGTACTGCACAAAAAGACTGGAATTGGAAGGCAGAATTCGACCTTCAAAAAACGACACAAGTAATGTTAGAAAATTTGAAGGAATAAACTGAATAACTAGTGAAGAAGTCCATTTAGTCATATGAGTTTAAATCAATAGCTGGTTCCTCTATTTCGATTTTATACTTAAAAGTATATTATTCCGTTATTCACAAGAAACCAACCTAAAATTTAAAATTATGATTTACGGACTTACATTAATTATCCTGGGGATATTAGCAGCACCTTCATTGCTTTTATCAAAAAAACCAAATGCAAAAGAGCTATTAGACAAAATTACACCCTATCAAGGTTGGATCGGTCTAATTTTCTGTATCTGGGGTATCTGGGGTATTATTAGCGCAGTATTAAGCATTGGTATGCTTGGTAGTTTTCCAATTTGGTGGATTACATGGATTGCTGTTAGTGTAGTTACTGCAGTATTAGGCTTCTTACTAGGTTATGGCATGATTCAAGATATGCTTTTATCTAAAAATGCAGAAGCGATGAAAAAAGGAGAAGAGCTAAGAGCCAAACTTGCACCATTACAAGGCAAATTTGGAATAGCAGCTATTGGTCTTGGTATTTGGGCTATTATATCGAGCTTGATGTTTATGGGATAATCCTATAAATTATACCCGAACCACTTTCAAGGTTCTACTAACAAAATAAAAAAAGAGGTTACCTATTCAGGTAACCTCTTTTAATTTTTACAATTCTTAAATTAGAACTTAGTTGATAAATTTCAATCGCTTTTCAATGGCCATAATCATAGCATTGGCAATATCTTTTCCTGTAGCATTTTCTATACCTTCTAACCCTGGCGAAGAGTTTACCTCTAACAATAATGGTCCTTTATTTGAACGTATTATATCTACACCGGCAACGGCAAGGTTTAATACTTTGGCCGCTTTTAAAGCCAATTTCTTTTCGTCTGCAGTAATTTTAATAATAGAAGCAATACCACCTTGGTGAATATTAGCCCTAAATTCTCCTTTTTGGGCTTGGCGTTGCATACTAGCCACTACTCTACCGTTGACCACGAAACAACGAATATCCTGACCATTTGCTTCTTTAATGAACTCTTGTACCAAAATGTTGGTGTTAACACTCTTAAAGGCATTAATAACACTTTCTGCAGCCTTATTGGTTTCTGCCAGAACAACACCTTTACCTTGTGTACTTTCTAGAAGCTTAATTATTAATGGTGCACCATTAACCATTTTAATTAAGTCTTTAGTATCCATTGGTGATTTTGCAAATCCTGTAATAGGAATATGAATATCATGATTAGAAAACAATTGAGAGGCGAACAGCTTATCTCTAGACTGCGTAATTGCTTCAGATGAGTTTTGACAATACACTCCCAAATTGTTGAATTGACGAATTAAGGCACAACCATAAAAAGTTACTGAAGGTTTAATACGTGGAATAACCGCATCATAATCTTTAAGAATAATACCACCACGATATCTAATTTCAGGAGAATGAGCATCAAGTTTCATATACGCTTGCTCTACATTCAAAAAATGTATTTCATGCCCTCTAGCCTCTGCAGCTTCCATGATTCTTTTGTTACTGTACAAATTAGGATTACTTGCTAAAAGTGCAATTTTCAATCCCGTTTTTTCCTTGAAATAAGGAGCATAGAATTTATTTACGTCACTATCTTCAAATGATTGTAGTTGATAGTTTACAGCAGGGTTTACAATGAAACGTTCATTTAAAGCTTCTCTACCCAATAGCATACGAAACTCCATCGTATCTCTATTTGCAAGGGTCAACTCTATTTCAAAAGTATCATCGCCCATGGTAACTGGTGTTTTAATAACCAATCGCTCTTCAGATATACCCGATGAACTTTTTACCATACGGCGAGCAACTAATCTTGCCTCGCATTCAATGGCTATACTACGGTTTTCTTGTAGCGGACTCACCTCAAATTTCACCCATTCTTGACCACCTTTTGACACCATTTTTATATTGGTAGCTTGTATGGAAGATGTTTTTGCACCTGAATCTACTCTTGCTTTAATCGCAGGGATACCCAAGTCATTAAACACACACCATTCTTCACTACCTATAATCTGTAAATTATCCAATATTTTTGTTTTTTACCTCCTGTTATAATGACGGAGTTTTTATTATTTCTTTTTTAACTCAAACAAATCTGTTCTTCTATCCTTTAAATTGCGAACCGCACCAAATTGATTAAGTTCTCGCAAAAGGTCAATATCCACATCTGCAATTAAAATCATTTCTGTATTTGGAGTAGCTTCCGCCTTAATACCATTAGTTGGAAAAGAGAAATCACATGGTGTAAATACCATCGACTGGGCAAATTGAATATCCATATTCTCAACATTTGGCAAGTTTCCAACACTACCAGCAATGGCTACGTAACATTCATTTTCTATTGCACGAGCCTGAGCACAATGGCGTACTCTAGAATACCCATTTTGTGTATCGGTCAAGAAAGGTACAAACAAAATATCCATGCCATCATCTGCTAGTAACCTACTTAATTCAGGAAATTCAGAATCATAACAAATCAAAACCCCTATTTTACCACAATCCGTATCAAAAGTCTTTAACTGCGTACCTCCTTGCATTCCCCAAACCTTTGCTTCATCTGGGGTAACGTGTAGCTTTTCATAACGCTCCATACTACCATCTCGTCTACATAAATAACCTACATTATAAAGGCGCCCATCTATCATTTCAGGCATACTACCAGAAATAATGTTGATGTTATAAGAAATGGAAAATTCAGAAAATTTCTGAACTATGGCTTGAGTATGTTTGGCCAGCTCCCTAATAGCACTTGCGGTAGACATATGATTGTTACCTGCCATTAAGGGTGCATTGAAAAATTCTGGAAAGAGCGCAAAATCAGACCTATAACCAGAAACAGAATCTATAAAAAATTCTGCTTGTTGTAAAAGTTCTTCCAAGTCTTTGTAGGGGCGCATTTGCCATTGAATCAACCCTAATCGAACTATTGATTTTTTGGTAGCCGCCTTTTTATTAGGTTTTTGATAATAGATATTATCCCATTCCATAAGAATAGCAAAGTCTTGAGAAGCTTTATCACCATCTAAATACCCTTTCATTACTTTAGCAGGATGAAAGTCGTTACTGATTTGAAAACTCAGTACCGGATCATGAATTTCTTTACGACGAACCTTATCAATATATTCTTTTGGCGAAAGTTCTGAAGCATGTGAATGGTAATTAGGCATACGACCACCAAATACAATACTTTTTAAGTTCAACTTCTCGCAAAGTTCTTTTCTATAATCATACAAACGTCTACCTAAGCGCAAACCTCTAAAACTCGGTTTTATAAATACCTCGATACCATAGAGTACATCGCCTTCATCATCATGAGTATCAAAACTGTACTTACCCGTAATTTGCTCATAAGTATGGGTGTCATCAAATGAATCATAATCAACAACTATAGACAATGCTACCCCTGCCAATTGACCATTGATTTTTATAACTACCTGACCTTCTGGAAATTTATCGATCAAAGATTTTATATGTTCCTCTTTCCAATATGACCCAGGCATATTGGCATAAGCAGAAATCATAGCTGTTTTTAGCTCCTGATAATCATCAAAATCTAAAAACTTTAATTCAATATTTTCAATTTCGTCAATTTTCATTTATCTGTTGTAAGCACAACGATATTTAGTTTAATTTTTATGTGTGATTCATTTTTCCGGCTTACTAAAAGCAAACCGGAATCTTTAAGTGTAATCTTGATAATGGACTAGAAAACTTAATCTTCGTCTGCACCATCAACCATATCTTCAGAATCTGGCTCTACTACCGCAGTTGGATCATCATCTTCGAAATCTTCATAATCATCCACATCATAATTCTCCATCGTGTACTCAAGCTTGGCACTGATTTTCACTAAATATTTAGTGTCTTCAGTTAAAACCTCAACAGCCTCTATTCGTTCTCCTTGAGAATTTCTGAAAGAGATAATATTACGATCATCATACCCATCTGGATATCTTTCTACCAAAAGTTTAAGAACCTCTGGCGTTAATTTCTTAAAGTCCACAATGACTCTGTTTAAATGTGCGTTCTTGTCCATAATTACATGTCTAATAGGTAAGCAAAAATTAAAGGCGCAACAATTGTCGCATCACTTTCAATTATATATTTGGGTGTATTAATATCTAATTTACCCCATGTTATTTTCTCGTTAGGTACTGCACCTGAGTAAGAACCATAACTGGTAGTACTGTCACTAATTTGACAGAAATAGCTCCAGAAAGGCGTATCTGTACGCTCCATATCTTGGTAAAGCATTGGCACAACACAGATTGGGAAATCGCCCGCGATACCACCACCAATTTGGAAGAATCCTATTCCGTTTTCAGAATTGGCAGTATACCAATCGGCTAAAAAGGTCATGTATTCAATACCAGATTTCATAGTGCTTGCTTTCAACTCACCTTTCATCACATACGATGCAAAAATGTTTCCCATAGTACTATCTTCCCAACCGGGGCAAATGATAGGTAGGTTCTTTTCTGCAGCAGCATACATCCACGAATCTTTAAGGTCAATTTCATAATATTCCTCTAGCACGCCAGAAAGTAGCATTTTGTACATAAACTCATGAGGTAGAAAACGCTCTCCCTTATCATCGGCATCTTTCCAAATTTTGAAAATATGCTCTTGTAATCTTCTAAAAGCTTCCTCTTCAGGAATACACGTATCCGTTACTCTGTTCAAGCCTTTCTCTAACAGATCCCACTCGTCTTGCGGAGTCAAATCTCTATAGTTAGGCACACGTTTGTAATGAGAATGGGCTACCAAATTCATGATGTCTTCCTCTAGGTTAGCACCTGTACAAGAAATGATCTGCACCTTATCTTTACGTATCATCTCTGCAAAGATTTTACCTATTTCTGCAGTAGACATAGCACCTGCCAATGAAACCAACATTTTGGCTCCATTTTCCAATTGCTCTTCATACCCTTTTGCAGCATCAACCAATGCAGCAGCATTAAAGTGTAAATAGTATTTTTCTATAAAATTGGTGATTGCACCTTTAGTCTTCGTCATCTTCAAATTTTGAATTTGTGTTTGCTTTATAATCAATGTCAAAAGTATTGTCATACTCTTGATCGAAATCTTGCCCTGCAAATTTATAGCTGAGCATTTTATAATATAATTTTGCCGCCAAGAAATCTGACGATTTATCGTTCTTGTTCGGACAAAGTTCTACGATGTCAAAACCTACTACATTCTTATCTTCAAAAACCTGTTTTAAGAATTCCATAGTTTCATACCAAAGTAATCCGCCTGGTTCTGGAGTTCCTGTAGAAGGCATAATAGAAGGGTCAAAAGCATCTAGATCAAACGTAATAAATACATTTTCTGTCATTGCTTCAATTACCTTATCTGACCAATATTCATCGGCTACCATTTCATGTGCAAAGAATGTTTTTTCTTCATCCATTACCGTTTTTTCAATAATATCCATAGAACGAATACCTACCTGCACCAAATTAGTAGTTTGGCTTGCCTCATATACTGCACAAGCATGATTATACTTGGTACCTTCATATGATTCTCTTAAATCTGCATGTGCATCTATCTGCAATACGGTTAAGTTGTCAAAACATTCATTAAAAGCACGAATAGATCCTATAGAAATTGAATGTTCACCTCCAAAAAGGGTAACAAATTTATTACGTTTAATAAAGTCTTTAGTAATAGCATGAACTTCATTAACCATTGCCTCTGGCGAACTGTTTTCGGTTATAGGCTCAGTTAAATGAATACCTTGTTTGTAAACCTCAGAATCAGTTTCAATGTCATACAATTCCATGTTTTCAGAAGCTTCTAAAAAAGCTTCTGGACCTTTGTCTGCTCCTTTACCCCAAGTACTGGTTCCGTCATAAGGAACAGGTATCAAGATAATTTTCGATTTTTCTAGTTGTGCGAATTCATCGGAAATACCGGCATAATTCTTAGATGTACTCATGATATATTAGCTATTGTTAAGTGGTTCTTTAGTACTATTTTTAATTCTATATACGTAATTCTATCTGTATCGGTCTTTGCAGCCAAATTATTTTTATTCATCGTCAGTAGTTACATCGTAGCCTAAAATACCAAGCAAATCTTCTGCCTTTTGCTGAGCTCTAAATTGTTTGTAAGTGAAGTTACCGTTTTCATCTTTATCAATCAATATATGTTTTGGCTGCGGAATTAAGCAGTGTTGTAAACCGCCATACCCACCAATAGACTCTTGATAAGCACCTGTATTGAAAAAGCCGATATACAATGGCTTTTCCTTTTTATACTTAGGCAAATAAATTGCGTTCATGTTTTGCTCGCTATTATAGTAATCATCACTATCACAGGTCAATCCGCCTAACAATACACGCTCGTACTCATCGTTCCAACGGTTAATTGGTAACATGATAAATCTTTTATTGATTGCCCAAGTATCTGGTAACGTAGTAATGAAAGACGAATCTATCATATTCCATTTTTCACGATCGTTCTGCTGCTTCTGGTATAAAATCTCATATATAGCACCACCACTTTCACCTACGGTGAAACTACCAAATTCAGTAAAAATATGAGGCACAGGCACATCTGCTTCTGAACATGTAATATTGATCTGATTTAAAATCTCATTGATCATATATTGGTAATCGTATTCGAAAGCCAATGAGTTTTTAATAGGAAAGCCACCGCCAATATTTAAGCTATCTAATGAAGGGCACATTTTCTTTAAACGTACATATACTTTTAAGCATTTTACAAGCTCGTTCCAGTAGTACGCATTATCACGAATACCCGTATTTATGAAAAAGTGAAGCATTTTAAGTTCAACCTTATCATTATCTTTTATTTGATTTTCGTAAAAAGGAACAATATTCTTGTAGCCAATACCTAAACGAGAAGTATAAAACTCAAATTTTGGCTCTTCTTCTGATGCTATACGAATACCAACTTTGAACGTATCGTTGATAGCATCTGACAACAAATCTATTTCTTCGTAATTATCAATAATAGGTACACAGTTTTGGTGACCGTTATTGATTAATCTAGCAATATTGTCAATGTATTTCTCACGTTTGAAACCGTTACAGATTACGTACGTTTGATCCGTCAACTTACCATCTGCTTTTAGTTTTTCGATAATATTAATATCGAAAGCAGAAGAGGTTTCCATATGAATCTCGTTTTTAAGAGCTTCATGCATTACATGTTGAAAATGAGAGCTTTTTGTACAATAGCAATAATGGTATTTACCTTTATAATTATTCTTTTCTATTGCATTTGCGAACCAATTTTTGGCTCTCAAAATATTTTCAGAAATTTTTGGGAGATACGTAAATTTCAACGGACTGCCATATTGTTGAACCAAATCGTTCAAAGGTATGCCGTGAAATTGTAAGTGTTCACCATCTAAATTAAACTCTTCTTGAGGGAAATAGTAAGTTTGATCAATAAGATCAATGTATTTGGTATTCATGAAATTGAATATTAAATAATAATGAAATATGATTATGATAAATGTAGTAACTAGCCTAGATACTTAAAGTTAAGAAAACGTAACTATTTTAAGTAGGATATCACACCAGAATTTGCTTCTGAGTAGTAGGAATAAAAAAGTAATCATGCTGACTTTGCATGATTGTAGAATATGAGTTGGAAGCTTGCTTAACTAATCGGCAACCTATCTTATAAGCCATTTGAGAAAAATACTTCCAATTTCCCTCAAACCCGAACATAGAATAACGATACATAATGTTCAGCTAAAAGCTTGAAATATCTAACACACAAAGTTGTATCTTAAGACAGGACAAATGAAATCAAAAAAAATGAAAAAACAAGCATTTTTATTTTTTTTACGATAATTAACATTTTTTAAGAAAATCAATTCAAAAATGGTATAAAATAAAATATAAATAACTTATTTCCAATTGATTATAAAATTCATTAGCAACTAATAAAAATGAAAAAATCTTACTTAAAACTTCTACAATCGTCTCTATTTTTATTTTTCGGCGTTAGTTTAGTTTCATACGGTCAAATTCCGTGTGGAGTCTATGTAGATACCATTCAAAATAATGGTTCAAAAACGGTGCATCAGGTAAAGGTAAACGACGACCATTTTGTTTACAATGAATATGAAATTGAACCAGCAAAATTCATAAAAACCATTGGCGGATTTTTTCAAATTGAAAAAAAGGCATCGAATAACTTATTGGTTGCATTGTTGGAATTCAATTCTAATTTTAAGAATGATACTTTAAGAAAATTATCTATCCCAGTAGAAATGGACGGTGAAAATCTAAAAATGAATTGGAATCAAAAACTGACATTAACACCCCTTGATGCTACAACACAAGATTTAGAAGGTGCTTGGCTTTTTGCAACTAGAGGACCAGATACCGGTCAGGAACGAAGAGGAAAAGAAAACACAAGAAAAACATTAAAACTATTAATGGATAATACATTTCAATGGATAGCCTATGACACCGAATCTTTTCGATTTTCAGGAACTGGCGGCGGCACCTACTCAGCTAAAAATGGGATATATAAAGAACAAATAGAATTCTTCTCTAAAGACAATACTAGAGTTGGCGCACAATTAGAATTTAATTATAAACTTGAAGGTGATGACTGGCACCATACAGGTAAAAACAGCAAAGGGGAGCCTATGTATGAAATATGGAGCAAAAGAATAATAACTGGATCATAAAGAAAACAGGACTATTTAATGATTAATAACCCAATAATTCAGCCAATGATTACTGGTTTATAATTATCAAACTATAGAATGGACACCGTTTATCGAAAATAACTTTAGATGAAGGTTGCCCTGCCATACTTTTTATAGTTTAGCTGAAAATTCCTACTTATGTCTAATTATATTAATCTTTTCGGATTTTTCGCAATTTGTTTAATAGTTGCCTTTTTAGTGGTATTCCTTTTTAGCGAAAACAAAAATTAGGTCAGCAAGATCAACTGTATATAAAAGCATTGATCATCACTATAGGGCAAAAAAAAGCCGATTGCATAAATCGGCTTTACCAAACTAACTCAAAATATGAACGTATCCTTTTTTAAGGGCGTTACAAAATTATAGCTCTTGCTTCTTTTCAAAGTGAGTTATACGTAAACAATCTGTTACTAAATTGATTTGCTATTAAAAAACATTTACTACTAGAATCAATTATAATTCAATTACTCATACACCTCAACAACCATCTCTACCTCAACAGCCATATTTCCAGGTAAAGACCCCATGCCTACTGCAGCACGTGCATGTTTTCCTTTTTCTCCAAAAACTGCAACCATTAAATCTGAATATCCGTTAATAACTTTAGAGTGATCCTTAAAATCTGGTGAGGCATTGACCATGCCATGTACGCTTACAATCCTTTTTACTTTGTTAAGATTGCCAAGTTCTGCTTTCAAAACCGACAACTGATTAATACCTACCTCTCGAGCAGCTTGATAACCTTGATCAATAGTTAAGCTATCGCCTAGCTTCCCACTAATATTTTCACCATTAGCCTGTTTTGGACCTTTACCCGCTAAAAATAAAAGATTGCCTGTTCTTGCCGCATGTACATAATTTGCAACTGGTGTACCTTGATCGCGTAATACAATCCCTAAACTATCTAAAACAGCTTCTGGGTTATAATTAGTGTCCGCATGAGCACTTGTAGTTTCATTTTCTGTCTTAGCTGGCTTATTTACATCGCCACAACTCAGTACAACAGTGGCTAAAAGCATTAAAACGCAATATTTCATAGTTTTTAAATTATAGGTGGATATTTAAGACTACAAGGTACCTAATAGTTCATTATCAACACAATACCTCTAAAACCGAAATATATCACATTGCATAAAAAACATCAAAAATTGTATAAACATTATTTTTTGTGCTTTCTGTCGCACTTTAGGTATCATTTTACTAAAAAAGCACTGTTATTATTTCATTTTTATTAGTTTAGCAAATTATGCAAAACAACAACTAAATCAATTTAAATATGGACAGTTCTAACTCAACTTCTAAAGTAAATGCGAATAGGCTCTTTTATGCCAGCTGTTTCGCATTAATTACCACGGCATTCTCTTTTGCCATAGCGGCAGGTATATTAGACCAATTAAAAACAGAATTAGAATTAAGCGCTAGTCAAGCGGGACTTATAACCTCTATGTGGTTTTTAGGTTTCCCAATTGCCATGGTAATCGGTGGCTTGATTTATCATAAAGTAGGTGGTAAAGTAATTATGCAATTTGCATTTTTTGCGCATGCCGTTGGTATTTTACTATTGATTTTTTCTGGAAGTTATATGGGACTTTTAGTAGCTAACTTATTAATAGGACTTGGTAACGGCTGTACCGAAGCTGCTTGTAACCCAATGATTGCAGATGCTTATAAAGGCAATAGAATGAGTACGATGCTTAACAGGTTTCACATGTGGTTTCCTGGCGGTATTGCCGTAGGTAGCTTGTTATCTGGTTTTATGACAGATATGGGTATCATTGGTCAGAGCCAAGTATGGTTGCTATTAATACCGGCTGTTATTTATGCGTTTTTATTTTATGGTCAAACTTGGCCAAAAGCTAAAATTGAAGAAGCTGCAACAATTAGCGGAAACTTAAAAGGTATGTTTACTCCCCTATTCTTATTTATAGGAATATGTATGGCACTTACTGCAATTTCTGAATTTGGACCAAACCAATGGGTAGGTCTTATTCTTTCTAAAAGTGGTGCTGAACCAACTTTAATTTTAGCATTGACTGCAGGGTTAATGGCTGTAGCACGTTTCTTTGGAGGCAGCATGGTAGCAAAATTCAACCAAACCGGAGTTCTTTTAGGTTCTGCTGTTTTAGCAACTTTAGGAATCTATTTATTTAGCACACAAACAGGAGCTATGGCTTATGTTGCTGCTGTAATATTTGCATTGGGTGTCGCTTACTTCTGGCCTAACATGATTGGTTTAGCTGCAACAAAAACACCGAAAACGGGTGCCTTAGGTATGTCTATCATTGGCGCAATAGGTATGTTCTCATCTTCTATCTTTCAACCGATTATTGGTGGTTGGATCGATGCTGACAGAGCAACGGCTGAAGCACAAGGATTTACAGGTGATGAATTAGAATTAGTTTCTGGTCAAGAAACCTTAGGTACTATGGTTTTGTTTCCTGCTATCTTAATAGTTCTATTTACCATTTTATATTTCTGGCTAAAGAATAAAGAAAGTAATATAGAAGTTGCCGCAGCGTAACCACTATAATTGACATAAAAAAAATGCCGAGCAATTGAATTGCTCGGCATTTTTTATTTGATTTAATATCAGTGTTTACTCTAAAAGTAATTCTAACAATTGTATGGCTGCATCACTAATTTTAGTACCTGGACCAAATACTGCTGTAGCACCAGCTTCCTTTAGAAAATCATAATCTTGTTTCGGTATTACTCCCCCAACAATGACCATAATATCTTCGCGACCGTAGCTTTTAAGTTCTTTAACTACTTCTGGTACTAATGTTTTATGTCCGCCAGCAAGCGATGATATTCCTAAAATATGCACATCATTTTCTACTGCCTGTTTAGCTGTTTCTTTCGGAGTTTGAAAAAGCGGACCAATATCTACATCAAATCCTAGATCGGCATAGCCTGTAGCCACAACTTTTGCACCGCGATCATGACCATCCTGCCCCATTTTGGCGACCATAATACGTGGTCTACGACCATCTTTTTCTGCAAACTGATCAGCTAGCTCCTGTGCTCTCTTAAAACTTGAATCATCTTTTATTTCTCTTGAATACACACCTGTAAATGAATTTATAATTGCCTTATGTCTACCAAATGCCTCTTCCAAAGCACTACTTATTTCACCTAAAGTGGCTCTTTCTCTTGCGGCACCTACTGCTAAAGCTAATAAATTTTCTTGCGAATCGCCATCTTCAAGTTTAGTTTTAGCCTCTATAGTAAGTGCCTTCAACTTTTCATGAACTACAGCTGTATTTCTACTTTTCTTTATTTCATCTAATCGCTGTAATTGCTGTCTACGAACTTCTTTATTATCAACTTCCAAAATTTGAAGCTCATCTTCTTCGGTCAATTGATATTTATTGACGCCTACAATTACATCTTGCTGACTATCTATACGTGCCTGTTTTCTAGCGGCAGCTTCTTCAATTCTAGTTTTAGGAATACCGGTTTCAATCGCCTTGGTCATACCACCAAGACTCTCAACCTCTTCCATTAGTTCCCAAGCCTTATGCACCAACTCATCCGTAAGTTTCTCTACATAATAACTACCTGCCCATGGGTCTACGGTCTTGGTTATATTCGTTTCTTGTTGAAGATATATCTGAGTTTCTCTAGCAATACGCGCAGAGAAATCTGTAGGCAACGCTATTGCCTCATCTAAAGCATTTGTATGTAGGCTTTGCGTACCGCCAAAAACGGCTGCAGAGGCTTCTATAGTCGTTCTTGCTACATTGTTAAATGGATCTTGCTCTGTAAGGCTCCAACCACTAGTTTGGCAATGCGTTCTTAGCATCAACGATTTTTCGTTCTTCGGATTGAATTCTTTCACCACTTTTGCCCAAAGCATTCTTGCTGCCCGCATTTTAGCAATCTCCATAAAGTGATTCATGCCTATTCCCCAGAAAAAGGAAAGTCTCGGTGCAAAATCATCAATCTGTAATCCCGCTTTTATTCCTGTTCTAATATATTCTAATCCGTCAGAAAGTGTATACGCCAACTCTAAATGAGCCGGGGCTCCAGCTTCGTGCATATGGTACCCAGAAATACTAATACTATTAAATTTAGGCATGTGTTTACTGGTATACTCAAATATATCTGCCACTAATTGCATAGACGGTTTTGGCGGGTAGATATAAGTGTTACGCACCATAAATTCCTTAAGAATGTCATTCTGTATGGTACCCGCTAGCTTATCTAACGAAACACCTTGCTCTTCGGCTGCCACAATATAAAATGCCATAATTGGCAATACCGCACCGTTCATGGTCATAGAAACAGACATTTCGTTTAGAGGAATACCATCGAAGAGTACTTTCATATCTTCAACACTATCTATGGCAACCCCTGCTTTACCAACATCGCCCACTACTCTTTCATGATCACTATCGTAACCTCTGTGGGTAGGTAAATCAAAGGCGACCGATAATCCCTTCTGACCTGCATTTAAATTCTTTCTATAAAACTCATTACTTTCTTTAGCTGTTGAAAATCCTGCATATTGTCTAATAGTCCACGGGCGTAATACATACATGGTTGAATATGGTCCACGTAAAAATGGCGGTATACCTGCAGCAAAATTTAAATGCTCGATATCAGCTATATCCTCTTTAGCATATTTGTTTTTTAATGAAATTGTTTCGGCCGTAGTAAATGTTGATTCTTCTGTTTCTGAAATACTATTCTTATGAACATTACCAGATAATACCGAATCATTCAATTGAATATGTTGCAAATCTTTTCTACTCATGAGATAAACGGTTTTGCTCTAGTTCTTCTGCCAATCGTTTTTCGATAATCGGAGTAATCAATGTTTTTCGAGGATTCTTTTTTACGAAAGGGTATAGTTCTATTTCTTGCGCCATTTTATCATTCTCATTCTGAAATGCATTAGAACCTACCAAAACTGTTTTCTTTGTATTGAATTTCTCTTGTTGTTTTTGAGCACTATCAGCAATTCTATTCTGAATCGTATGATTTTTTAGTTGTTTTAAGAATCCGCCATCCTTTTCAATTGCCTTGAACAAAATCAACGCTTTCTCAGCTAATTGTGTGCTTATTGTTTCAATATAGTAACTACCTTCTGCCGGGTTTTCTACTTTATCAAAATAGCTTTCTTCTTTTAATAGAATAAGCTGATTAAAAGCTATACGTTCTGCAAAATCATTATCCTTTTTATATTCTGAATTATAATTTAAATTAAAAACCGAATTTGACCCACCTAGTACGGCAGACATACATTCAGTAGTAGTTCTAAGCAAGTTTACATTATAATCGTAAATGGTTTTATTTCGTCTAGAAGGTTGCGTGGTAATGTGACATGAAATAGAAATATCATATGCTTGGGCAAGAACGCTCCAAAGATTACGCAACGCTTTTATCTTAGCAATTTCAAAGAAATAATTACCACCTACCGCTACCTTAAAATCAATACTTTTAAGATTAGCAAGTTTTCCGCTCTCTTGTAAAATATTTAAATATTCATTGGCATGAGATAAGGCATTTGCCAATTGTTGCACCATATCTGCACCAGCATTTTGATAGAGAGAAACATCTACACTCAATAAGTTGTCAATATTAAGTGCTGCTAAATCATTAACAAGATTAATATCTGAAGGCATAGATTCATACCAGTTCCCTGATTTTGCCAAGTGACCGATTGGATCAATTTGAAAATGTATTTTATTAGATTCAGTAACCCTACTAAGAATTTTAGTTATATAATCTTGAGACAAAAATTGCATATCAAAATATACATTGACCGCATTTAAATCAATATTGTTCAAAATAACCGAACCATCTACTTCATCAGTCGGAATAACAAACCGAATAGCTTCAGCTCCTTTGTCTATATATTTTAGCGCCTTTTCATTAGCCATTATAGCATTACCAGCGTAGATAACCTGACCAATATTCCAAGAAGTAATAAGAGAAGAAGTAACTGTTATGTGCTCTAAATCTTCGGCATGGTAAAAAGGTTTTACCTTAATACCTTCAGGAGAATTCCATACCACTTCTTCGTTATAATCTTTCCCCTTTAAATCATATTGAATTTTCAGTTTCCATTCTTTTTCAGAAACGGGATCGAAATTTTCAAATAAGGTCTTACCCTTCATACAAGACGGAGTTTAATTAAAAAACAAGTTCGTTTAATGTGCATTGAAAATGTATCAAACACAGTCTTTCAAAGATACGATAAGTAAATTGTGTTCTAAAAAGTTCCTATTCTAATACTGCACTGGAATTAAGGGTACGAACATCTTCTGTTTCTATTCTAGACAACTCTTTCAACTCTTCTTTTTCGAAAAGGGCTGGAAGTTCTTTTAACGGAGTACCTACGGGAGCTGTCCAATTAATGTAATCTTGAAAACGAATACCGTCTACAGTCCTCGGGTTATAAGCACTTCTAAAACGTACACCACCATCATTAGTGCTATAGCTGTACGCTAGATAATTAATGTAGTTCGATTTTCTATTTACCCAATACATAAAAATATCATCGTGGTCTTTACCACCACCTTCTTTACCAAAAGTGACCCTTATAACATCATAATCTTCACCCTTAATAACAGTTTCACCAACATTTTCTTTATGTACTGCCTTATCGTTTAGTTTATGTGGTAATGTAGCAAAATAGATAACCGAATTTAAAGCATTACTATGTATTGAAATATCCTTTTCAGAGAGGTCGACTATTTTGTCATTAATTGTTCTACTAAATGAACCGTTTTTAAAATTATCTTCAATTTTATTGCCTAGACTATCCTTAAAATTAACACGATAATTAGATCCGTCAGCATTATTAAACATGTATACTTTATCTCTAAAAACAAATTCATAATTAGCACTATCATATAAGCTTCCGCCGTGTGCTTTGATAGCATTTTGTACTATTGCCTCTGCGCTTTCCTTATCTAACTCTTGCGTAGATTTTTCACTCTGCCCTTCGCTATTGCCACGTTTATCAACATCTTTACAACCAACAACCGATAAAAAAATAATTCCGAAAACAATACTTAAAAACTTATTCATATTACAAAGGATAAAATTAAAAATGGATGATAAATATCTATTGAACACTTATTGATTTGAAAAAATAATAGTCGAACGAGATAGTAATACCTAACGCACCAAAGTTATTATATAAAAAAATGGCCAAGTAGGTAGATTATCATAATTAATGTTAATAAGAAACTGATTTTCAAATATAGAAGATTAGCTATAAAAAGAAACCGCACTAACCATCATCTTGTGTTAATGGTTAGTGCGGTTTACTTGTCTTTGCCCATATAATAATGATTAAGACTATATGTGATAATTGTTATTCTTGATTTACAACAAAAGCATGAATTACACCTGGCAACCAAGCTAACATAGTTAGTAATATACTAATTAACAAAGTTGTACCAATACCGTGTTTAAGAAAAACAGCTAATGGTGGTAATAAAATATTTAAAATTATTGTGAGTAAAGACATTTTTTTAATTTTTAGGTTCACCCAAAAATATTAGAGTTAAGCCGTTTAGCTTAACTCCATTCAATAGTATAATGACCTAAAAACAATAACACACCTCTTTATAATCTAATCTTTTCGTTCTTCTAATAGGCCTTCAATAATAGTTTTTAATCTATTTAAACCAATTGGTTTTACAATATAATCTGAAATAGCACTTATTTTCTTTGCTCTTTCAATATCTACAGGATCCAAAGAAGATGACACCATGTATATAGTAATCTTTTTACCTACCCTAGGTCTGATTTTTACGTATTCTTCCATGAACTGAAATCCGTCCATTACTGGCATGTCTATATCCAAGAAAATAACATCTGGAAAAACAGAATCTTGATCAAGATTATCAAGCATAAAATCAATAGCCTCTTCACCATCTGAAAACACCATAATTTCCATAGGCAGTTTCGTCGATTCTAGTGTTTTTACCATTGTAAAACGGTAAATGGAATCATCATCAACAATACATGTTTTTAAAACATTATTCATAGTAAGCTTAATTAAAATATTATTGTAAAAGTTGTACCAACATTGACTTCACTTGTTGCGGTAATTGTACCACCCATAGCTTCAACTTGAGTTTTTGTCAAAAATAAACCAACACCTTTTGCATCTGGGTGTCTGTGAAAAACCTTGTTTAGTCCAAATAATTTGTGACCGTGTCTTTCAAGGTCAATACCCAAGCCATTGTCTTTAAATGTAATGATATTTCTACCATTCTTAACCTTAGATTTTACTATTATTTCAGGCGCCCTGTCTTTTGCCTTATATTTTATGGCATTCCCTATTATATTCAGGAAAATGCTATCCATATATATTCTATTATAGGTAATAGTTGAAAGTTCTCTAAAATCTCCTTTTATAACAGCACCTGAAGTTAGAATTGAACCGCTTAATGTTTGGGTCGTATCTTCAAAAATATCATTTAAATCTACGCTTTCCAATTCTTCTTGAGCATCACTGATTTTAGTTTTTAATGCCTCTATCAACGAATTCAATGTTAATGTCAGTCGATTAATTACCGTATCGAACTTTTGAAAAATATCTAAACGTTCTCTTTCATCTTCGGTTAATTTATAAATCTCCATTAATGAGTTTAAATTGGCTACGGGAGCCCTTAGATTATGAGAAGTTATATGGGTGAAATCTGCCAATTGTTTATTTTGGTAAGAAAGTTTTTGCGCAACTATTTCTAATTCTTCTTTGGCTTCTATAATTTTCTGTTCGGCTTTTTTCGATTCCGTTACATCTTGACAAGTACCTATCATTTCTAATAATTCGCCCTTCTCGTTGCAGAACACTTTGGCCAAAATTTCGATTGTCTTTATATTTCCAGAGAAAGTTCTTACCCTATGCCTTAATTTTTGGAAGACTTTTGTTTCATTGGCATTTTCAAAATGTTTTAAGACCATTCCTCTATCCTCATCGAGGATCATATCAAAATATAATTTAAACGTTATTTTAATAGGCTCTATATGATAATCAAAAATAGAGTACAGATTATCTGACCATGAACCAATATCGTTATTGGGATCCCATTTCCAATGCCCAATTAAACTAATACGCTCTGCAAGATTCAACAGATCGTTCTTCTTTCTTAATTCATTCTTGACATCTTTTATTTTTGATATATCAGTCACTACAGAGATAAATCCGTCATTTACACCTAGACTACTATTAATTGCCGTAATTGAAGTGAGGGTCGAAAACGTAGAACCATCCTTTCGACGAAACGTCCATTGTCTGGTGTCGTTAATATTTTCATTACGATAATTATAATTTTCATCTTCTACAAAAGTATCCCCTCTAAATAACTTAGTAATATTATTTTTAAATTCATCTAGTTCTTCTTTCATTAAATATAATTCAGGTTTCTTTAACCCTATTATTTCATCAGCTGTATACCCTAATAACTTTTCGGCACCTTTGTTAAAACGATTAATTATACCATTTACATCAGTTGTAATTACTGCTATTGCATCTGAGTTGAAAATAGCTTCTAATTCTGCATGTGCAACAGTTAATTTCTGCTCAGAAATCATCGATGAAGTTATATCTTGCGTTATTCCAAAAATCTTTGTGGATACACCATTAGTTCTTTCGACTTTTCCAATAACTTTTATCCATCTATTGTTGCCCTTAGCTGTTTTAAGATTAAGATTTAAATTAACGGGAGTACCTATTTCTTGAGCTTCTTTAAGTGCCTCTCCGATTCTATTTCGACTTTCTTCATCTTCAAAGAAATCGAATCCAGAAGCGATTGTCGGCTCATAATCTAGAGGAACCTCATGAATTTCATACACCATATTACTCCAGGTTACTTTTTCTTGTACAAAATCTATTTCCCAAGTACCAATTCGTGCAATTTCACTGGTGTCACTTAATATAGTATTAAACTTTCTTTCCTTTAACTCTTTCTCTTTCTGCTCTGTAATATCACCAGTATGCATCATGAGTCCGCCAATTTCTCCTTCAGCATTATACCAGGGGCGAACATCCCAGTAAATCCATTGAGTTGTACCATCTGCTCTATAAAAAGGTGCTTCTTCACAAATGTTTATAGCACCTTTCAAACATTCTTGATGGTCCTTTTTCCAATCACCACCAATCTCAGGAAAAACATCATAGTGACAACGACCGATTACATCTTGCTCATCTAATTTATAATCTTTTAACCAACGTTGAGATACGGCTAAGTAAACCATATCCTTATCCAACATAGCTATCGCTGTTGGAGTTTGTTCAATAAATATTTGATGATGGTTTTCTTGGAGCGCCGTATTGGATTGGTACTTATTCAATTTCATTATTTTAACAGGAATTTAAGCTAAAAATAATAATAAAATACTGATATATAATGAAATATGAATATAACGAACCTTAAAAAGCTATAAATTTTTAATGGATAGGTTTTAAAATAAGGCAAAAAAAGTAATGTATTTTTATTTACGCAAGATGGCTCTTTAGATTTTGAATTTTTCAGCTCCGATTTAGAAGGAGCTTATGAGGTTATCTTAAACGGTTTCAACAACTACGGGAAGCCATGATATGTTACAAGGAAAATTACGATGAACAGTGTTTACATAAATTACTAAGATGAGTTTAAGTTATGTTAATCTTCACTTCAATAAATTAGCAAAATTATAAGAAGCATTTACAAGATTTTCCCTGCTATTTGCCATCGCCTCGCTTAAAGTAGAAATGCCTCTTACTATTGAAGAAACATAGGCTAATCCGAATTTTTTCTGTTGTGCTACGCTTATACTTACCGAGCCGCACAAGGCTGCAACAGGTATGTTTTTAGAAGATGCCGAAGTAACTACACCGTCTATTGTCTTACCGGAAAGAGTTTGTTCATCTAGCTGACCTTCGCCGGTTATAATCCAGTCCGCATCTTTAATGGCGTTATCAAAATCTGCTAGTTCTTTTACTAAGTTATTCCCTGATGTTAATTCGCCATTTAGAAAAACAAGGGCTCCACCACCAACTCCGCCAGCTGCCCCTGCACCGCTTACTTTTTGTAAATCGATTTTATAGCGATTTTTAATAATCTCGGCTAGGTTGCACAAACCTTGATTTAGATATATAATCTCATTTTCAGAAGCTCCCTTCTGTGCTCCATATATATAGGCCGCACCCTGTAACCCATAAAAAGGATTGGTTACATCGCAAGCAATTTTTACTTTTACCTCATCAAGTCTATTATGCCTATTAGAATCATCTATTGTTTTCACCTTTGAAAGGTTTTTACCGATAGGACTTAATTCTTGATCATTATCATCTAAAAAACGATAGCCTAAAGCATTTGTCATGCCCATACCACCATCGTTTGTAGCACTACCACCGATACCCAAAATAATTTCTATAGCACCTTTCTCTAATGCATCATAAATTAATTCCCCAGTACCAGATGTGGTGGTTTCCATACAATTAAACTCATCAACATTCAGCAGTTTTAATCCTGATGCTTCTGCCATCTCTATGTAGGCTATTTTGGTTTCATCAGAATATAAATAAGAAGCATTAATAGGTCTAAAAAGCGGGTCGTTTACAGTTACAGTAACCGTTTCTCCTTTTATATAATGCTTAGCGACTTCCATAGTACCATCACCACCATCAGCCAAAGGTCTTTTTATAATTTCGGCATCTTTGAAAACCATTTTAATACCTTCTTCTACCGCATCACAAAATTCGAATCCGGTTAAGGAGCCTTTAAACTTGTCTGGAGCTATTACAAATTTCATTGCCATAATTCTAGTTCAAAATATTAGGTAATGAAATACTGAACAGTACAATTATTACAAAATATCCTAATAATATTGCCACCTCTTTTTTACCCGAATAATAAGTTACCTCTAGCCCTTCGTTCACTTTTCTTTTTACGGTATAACTAACTGCAAGAGCAACTAATATTGTCACCAAACAACCTAAGGCATTCCACCAGAACCAAAATATTTGTGGCACGTATAACCATAAATAAATATTGAACAACACCCCTACTACGATACCGATATTAGCACCAAGTGCATGTGTTTTCTTAGTAAGAATTGCCAAAATAAAAGCTGCTAAAATAGGGCCGTAAAACACAGAACTTATCTTATTAATTACTTCTATAACCGTACCTTCTATATTACCAGCAAAAAATGCAAAGAACAGGCATACCAGACCCCAAAATATGGACAACAATTTTGAATAGGTCATGTATTTTTTATCGGGCATATTAGGATTAAATCTTTTTACAAAATCTTCCATTGTTACAGCCGATAATGAATTAACCGTTGAACTCAACGTAGACATTGCTGCCGACATAATAGCCACGATCAATATACCGATAACACCATTAGGTAAATATTTAATAATAAATACAGGCACCATTAAATCTGCCTTTTTACCGGCTAGAGAGCCAATATTGGCTTGATACACCGTTTCCATCTGTTCTTGAAAAGTTACATCTTGCATTAATAATGTACCCAGTACAAGCCCCATAATACAATAGGTCAATGTAAAGGGAAAACGAAGGAGTCCGTTTGCCATCATCAATTTTTTCAGGTTAGACATGCTACTAGATGATAACAATCGCTGCGACTGAGTCTGATCTGTACCGTAATAAGAGGCATAAAGAAAAAATCCGCCGATTACCATGGGCCAAAACCCGAATTCATCATTTCCATCAGCATTATTAAATCCCCATTTACTAAAATCTACAGCAGTAATTCTATCGGTATCAACATGGGTAAGAAAATTATCTACTCCGCCAAGCTCACTAAATCCGAAATAAAGACAAATGATAATACCTATAAACAGGATACTCATTTGAATAACATCTCCCCAAATCACCGCTTTCATTCCGCCTTGAAAAGAATAAACCATGGTTATGAGACCAATAATTAAAATAGAAATCCAAAACTCTAATCCGATAGTAGCTTGTAAAATTAACGCCATGGTATACACCATAACACCTGTAGCTACCGATCTACTAATTTGAAAAACAAAGCTTATCAATAATCGAGAAGAAGCGTCGAATCGTGTTTCTAAATATTCATAAACACTAACTATACCTGATTTATATAACGTTGGTAACACTGCAATTAATAAAAATGCCATAGCCAAGGGCACACCTAACTCATAGGTAAGCCATTGCATACCACCACCTTCTTTTAGACCTACAAATGCAGGTGCGGAAATAAAGCTTATAGCAGATAATTGGGTTGCCATTGCTGATAAACTTAAAGGCAACCATGATGTTTTACGACCACCTAAAAAGTAATCACCACCCGTGTTATTATCCTTGAACATAAAGCCCAATCCTAAAAAACCCACTAGGTAAACGACAATAATAATGTAATCTACATAATTCATATCCTAGTTTTTATTTTTTTTAATCAAAAGCCCTACTCCTAAAATACCCATTATATAAAATCCGATTAAAAAATAGTCAATGTAATTCATTTTTAAACCTTTAAATTTTTTATAAAAATCACTATGGTGTATTCACCATATCAATAAACAAAGCTGCACTCCATGAAAAATTATTGCCGCCATAACCAGGCGTGTTTTCTTCACCAGTATCTTTTCTACAATCAAAATATTCGTAGAAGCCATATTTCTCTATAAGCTCAATACTATCGTGCTTCATGCGTGCTGCAACATCTGCAAATCCATAATTTTTAAGTCCTAGAAAAAGCATCCAGTTCATATTGATCCAAACAGGACCTCTCCAGTATTTTTTAGGATTAAATCGATCATTTGTAGGATCAAAAGAAGCACAAAGGTATTTATCGTCTCCTCCAAACTTATCCATCATAGTTTTTACTAAAACCTTCGCTCTTTCTGGAGAAGGGATGTTTGCAAACAATGGAGAAAAAGATGAAGATGTTATATGCCTAATAGGTTTTTCATTTCTTAAATCGTAATGCACATAAGCACCTAATTCAGCATCAAATAATTTATTATTAAAGCTTTCAATGCTTTTCGATTGCCATTTTAAAATGGTCTTAATTTTATCTTCATTTCCACCAATCATAATATACATATCAACTAATGCCTGATTAGATTTAATTAACATGGCATTGAACAAAGGATCTTGAACCAAAAAGGGTGAAAGCTCCGCTATTTTAGCATCATCATAATTGTTTGCCTTGGCAATATCTATGATATGTAAATAGTGATCGTATTCTCTTTTAGTCGGGCGCTGAGATGCATCTACATGTGTAGTATCTTTTCGAACAAAAGTATATTCTGGCGGATTCATCGTTTTCCAGATATCATCCCAAACAGGAGAATTATCTGTACCAGATTCCCAGTTGTGATAGATATACACCAAACCTTCATCTTGTGGATCTCTATTTGAATAGAAGTAAGCGTGATTTTCATAGACCTTATCAATTTCTTCTTTGATAAAGTTTAGCATATCTTCTTTATCGTCTGCAATACGATACATTTCTTGCAGTACAAAACCCGTTACCGGTGGCTGCGTCATGCCCGTAGATCTATACTTTTTTGAAGATAATGGGTGTAATTCAGATTGATGAAAATCTGCCCCAGGAAAATAAGAATCGTTCTCTGTATGAAAAACGATATGCGGTATAAAACCATTACCCCACTGTGCATCAAGTAAAGTTCTCATTTCAGTTTTTGCTTTTTCAACATCGTAATGAGCAAAACCTATAGCAATAAATCCAGAATCCCACTTCCATTGAAAAGGATATAAACCTGCACTAGGTATAGTAAAACCACCTTCTTGAAAATTTGCATCTAATACTGCAATTGCTTTTTTATATAATTCTTCCTTCATATTATCTAGTAAATAACCTTGGGACAAGCCCGCAAGGCATTGAATTGAAAACATAATTAATATTTCGACGCAAGCGTCTGAACATTTAAATCTCGATTATCGAGTAAAAAAACACATTGGCAATTCTCCAACCACCAATGTGCTTATCAAATAAACTTAAACTAACAACAAATACTTTTTAGAAATTAAAGGTCGCCGTAACGAACAATCTTCTAGGTAAAATTGGTCTGCCAACAAAAAACTGAGATTCTGTTTGACCAGCTGAACCTGCTCTAGGGTTACCTTCTGTAATACCATCACTATCGAATAGGTTAAAAACTGACACCCCTAAACGAACCGACTGGTTGTTATCTTCTTTTGAAAATGTATAACCTGCACCTAGTCTACCGATTGTTATGGCATCTAATTCTATATTATTGGTGTCATCTGTAAACTTTGCACCAGTATAGTTGAATCCGAAGTTTGCATCAAAAGCAGCGTTATCATAGTACAACCCTAAGCCACCCAATAAGTTTGGCTGTCTTGCCAATTCGTTACCTACATTAGCTTCTGTAGAAGTACCATTTACTAAATCGAAATCGGTATTCTTTGTAATCTCATGGTCTTGATATGTTACATTACCACGAAGATTTAAGTATTGTGCAATAGAATAATCTCCGGTAGCTTCAATACCTATTGTTCTTGTATTTTGTTCTGCTCTTGTTTCATCTATTAATTGACCACCTACAATTGCTTGGCGAATAGATACACGATCTTTAAGACCTACATAATACCCTGCAACAGATCCTGAGAATTTCTCATTTCCGAATTTGGCACCAGCTTCAAATTGAATAATATTTTCAGCATCATAAGGACTTTCAGAAATACCAGGTACCGGAGCAAAACCTCTTAATTGCGGAAAGAAATATCCTTTAGAGAAGTTAGCATATAGGTTGGTTGTTTCAGTTAACTCATACAAACCAGCTAAAGACAATGCCCAAGCACTTGCATTTACTTCTGTTCTTAAGAAAGAACCATCTGCAGTTTGTACATCGCTAAGTTCTGTAGTAATATCTGGAGTAGAATAAACGGTTTCGCTCATAATGCCACCACGACTGTTGATACCATCTGTATGTTCCCATCTGAAACCAACATCAAAGCGCCATCTGTCTAAAATCATCTCATCTGTAACATATAATGCCACTCTATTTTGAGAAAGAAAGTTATTAGCTGTCTGACCAATACGGTTATAAAGTCCGCCTTGCGAATACACTACATTATCGCCACCAGCATCGGTATAGTTTAAGTTTACCAATTGAGGGTTATTGTTGAATTCTGTCAATACTCTATATTGATAGTTAACGTCTTCAGCCTCTGTACGAGCTATATAAGAACCAACAGTAATGTTATGGTTACCACCATTTGCTGTTTCAATAGATTTTGTCAAATTAATTTCACCAGAGTAATCTGTCATTGGGCGTAAACGATCTACATGTAAATTGTCGATTACTAAATCATTACCATTAATTTGAGAACCTGACCCACTTTGGTAAGCAGCAGTATACCCTAAGTTACCAGGAGCAATACCTTCTACATAATTATCTAAAGTGATAGGATTTCCGTTAGTACCGTTACCACCAACATAAAGTGCGAAATTGTGTTTGTAGTTGGCATATTTAATCTTAGAAGTCAATTTAAGATCATCTTCAAATCTGTAATTGAAATCTCCCATAATGTAACCACCTGTAGTTGCAACACCATCAGCAATTGGACTATTATATGTTCCACCAGGAGTGTTAAATGAAGTATTAGCTAAGTCACCAGATAATAACTGTTCAACTGGGTTACCATCATTACCGTTTATACGCTCTCTGCTACCACCACTTAATGGAATAGGAAGGTAAAATTGTGCCTTATCGTCAATAAACTGTCCGCTTAAAGTAAAAGAACCGTTATCGAATTTCTTTTTGATGTTACCTCTAAATTGAACACCTTTTGTTGGTAAACCTACATCAATAGGACCTCTATCATGACGTACAAAACCTGTAAAGGCATAGTAGGTATTAGAATCTTCACCACCTAGTTGACCACCAGAATAAAAATCGGTTTTAATTCTACCTTGGTTGGCAACTTCAATATTAATAATGTTACCAGGGTTTGTATCACCTGTTTTACTTGTGTAGTTGATAATACCGGCAACAGAACCTGCACCGTATAATACAGCTGCACCACCACGAACAAATTCAACACCTTTAAAACCTATATCTGGTCTTGCATAGACATCATGCGCAGAAGAGTTTAGTCCGAAAGAACTAATCAAAGGCATACCGTCATACTGTAAAGGATTAAAAACATACTGACCACCAGAAGGCAAACCTCTAACGAATATGTTACTAGCCGTTTCACCACCACCACCTTCAGCGGTAATACCTGGTACACTTCTAAGAATATCTGCCTGACTGTTAGCGGATAGCTTAGTTATTTCTTTCATCTTTACAGAGCTAATAGATAAAGGAGCCTGCTTTTGAGAACGAAATGTACTTGAAGCCGTTAGTACAACTTCATCAAGTTGCTGACCACCTTCTTGCAGCACTACATTGACAGTTTGTGCCGTACCGTTTAAGTCTAATGATTTATCAACTGATGTAAACCCTATATATGATACACGTAAAATCTGAGTACCAGTTAGGTCTGTTGAAAAAGTAAAATTACCATCAAAATCTGATGTTGTACCCGATGTACTACCTGTAATTAAAATGTTAGCACCGGGAATTGGCTCTCCTGAACTGTCTGTTACGGTTCCTGAAATATCGGTCTGTGCAAAGGAGCCTGCACTGAATAGAAGTCCGATTACCGCAAAAATAATTTTCTTCATAATGTTTGAGTTTTTTTTAAGTTGAGTCGATTCAAATTATCAAATCGTTGATTATGAGACCAAATTATATGAATATCGCATTCTGTTAACCAAAAATTAACGAAATTTCTATGCAAACGTTTGCACAAACGTTTGCAATTTATTTTGTAGTATTGTAAATAGAACAAAATGATCATAATTCACTGATTTTCAATTATGAGTAAAAAGAGAAATACCACATTAAAAGAGTTATCAAAAGAATTGAGTCTATCAATTTCCACAGTTTCCAGGGCACTTAATGATCACCCAGATATTAGCCAAAGCACTAAAGAGAGGGTTAGAAAGCTGGCAAAGCAAATGAATTATGTCCCCAATTTATTTGCGAGAGGATTTCGCTCGCGTGAAACTCATATACTTGGTGTAATTGTACCCAACATATCTCATTTGTTTACCTCAACTATTTTAAAGGGAATTCTAGAGGAAGCTGAACTACGCGGATATCGTGTGATTATATCAGAATCAAACAATAACGAGGTTAAGCAAGTAGAAATGTTAAATACCATGACGCAATTTGGGGTAGACGGTGTGTTAATGTCTTTGGCAAGAAAGACAACCAACGTTGAAGAAATATTAAAAATATTAAATCGCATTCCTATCGTGCTGTTCGATAAGGTCTCTAGTAAAATACCCTGTACACAAATTGTTATCAATGAAGAGGAAGCTGCATTTAATGCCGTTGAGCATTTAATTGAATTGGGCAAACAGCGTATTGCTATTATAAAGGAAACAGAGAATTCTTATAATTCTGAAAAAAGGTATGCCGGTTATTTAAGAGCTTTAAACCAATATGGTATACCAGTGCGTGATAAGCTTATTTTAAGTACAGAAGATATTTCATTAGGAAACGGAAGACGATTGACCAACATTCTTTTAAGCATGAAGAAACGCCCAGATGCTATTTTCGCTATTACAGATAATGCAGCCATCGGCGCAATAAAGGCACTACACAAATTCAAGGTAAAAATACCTGAAGAGATAGCTGTAGTAGGTTTTAGTAATTCTATTAACTCCACCATCGTGAGTCCCGCATTAACAACAGTCGATCAACCAGGTGACAAAATAGGTAGAACGGCAGTTCGTTTTTTAATTCAAGAACTTGAAAACCCTACCAATGATGTAATGACAAAAACCGTTGAGATCAAAACCAGCCTTATTGTTAGGGATTCTTCTCTAATGGTATAAAGTTAAAGGACCTTTTTTTAAAAAAGTAGAACATTATAACGGAATATTACCATGCTTTTTCTTTGGTAAAGTAGCTACTTTATTCTCGAGCATTGTATATGCTTTTATCAATTTTCTTCTGGTATCTTTTGGTAGAATTACTTCATCTATAAACCCTCTTTGTGCCGCACTATATGGATTTGCAAATAATTCTGCATACTCAGCCTCTTTTTCAGCCAATTTCGCCACAGGATCATCAGAAGCACTTATTTCTTTCTTAAAAATAATTTCACTAGCTCCTTTTGCTCCCATTACTGCAATTTCTGCACCTGGCCAAGCATAATTTAAATCGGCTCCTATATGTTTAGAGTTCATAACATCATACGCACCACCGTATGCTTTTCGCGTAATAACGGTTACTTTAGGTACCGTTGCTTCACTTAGGGCATACAGTAATTTAGCCCCGTTGGTTATGATACCGTTCCATTCTTGATCAGTACCCGGTAAAAATCCTGGTACATCTACCAAAACTAAAAGCGGAATATTGAAACAATCGCAAAAACGAGTAAAACGCGCTGCCTTTTTTGAACTATCAACATCTAATACTCCAGCCAAACTAATTGGCTGATTGGCAACAATACCAATACTTTTACCACCTAATCTTGCAAACCCAACAACAATATTATCGGCATAGGCCTCATGAATTTCGAAAAAGGTATCTTGATCAATAATTCCGTTGATTACATGACGCATATCGTAAGGCTTATTTGCATTTTCAGGAACAATATCTTCTAATACATCACGAACCTCATTACCTAACTCAAATCGCAAGTCTGCCGGCTTATCCTCACAGTTTTGAGGCATATAGCTAATCATTTGCTTTATTTGATTAATACATTGAATATCATTTGCAGCGGTTAAGTGTGTTACTCCAGATTTAGTAGCATGGGTTAACGCACCACCCAACTCTTCTGAAGTTACCTCTTCATTTGTTACCGTTTTTACGACATTAGGCCCTGTAACAAACATATAACTAGAATTCTCTACCATTAAGGTAAAATCAGTCATGGCAGGTGAGTAAACTGCACCACCGGCACATGGACCCATTATGGCAGAAATCTGCGGAATCACTCCAGATGCCATTACGTTCTTATGAAAAATATCGGCATAGCCACCTAATGAACGAACCCCTTCTTGAATTCTGGCCCCTCCACTATCATTTAAACCAATCATGGGCACACCTATTTTCATAGCCATATCCATAATCTTACAGATTTTTTCGGCATGGGTTTCAGATAACGCACCACCAAAAACTGTGAAATCTTGTGCAAAAACGCAAACTTGTCTTCCATTGATAGTACCGTAACCTGTTACCACTCCGTCACCATAGAAAACTTGTTTTTCCATGCCAAAATCTTTGGTACGATGTGTAACCAAAGCTCCCATTTCTTCAAATGAGCCCTCATCTAACAAAAAATGAACACGTTCACGAGCAGTTAACTTTCCTTTAGCGTGCTGCTTATCAATACGTTCTTGACCGCCACCCAAATTAGCCAATGCAAGTTTCTCTGCTAGTATCTGTTTATTATCTTTCATTCTAATTTTTCAAATCAATTTGCAATTCTAAGCTCTACTTTTCTTCCAATTCGAAGAAACCTGAGCCGGAATTTTTACTATTTTATCATTTTTTAAATACAGCTTCAAAGCTGCCAAAGCTGCTATTCTTCTTTCTTCAGCATATTGCTTTTCTAAAAGCTCTGGAGAATAGTAGTTTTTGACAAAATGTGTATCGAAATTCCCAGATGTAAAAGCTTCATGCTCACATACGAATTTACCAAAAGACAAGGTTGTTGCAACACCTTCAACTTTATAGTCATTAATTGCCTTTATCATTAATTGAATAGCCTCTTCCCTATCCTTTCCATAGGTAATCAACTTAGAAATCATGGGGTCATAATAAATAGGAACCTCCATACCTTCTTCAAAACCATCATCAACTCGAATACCTTCCCCTACCGGAGTTTTATAGGTAGATAACGTACCGATACTCGGCATGAAATTAGCTAACGGGTCTTCTGCATACACACGAACCTCAAGCGCATGACCTGTTATTTTCAAATCATCTTGGGTAAAAGCCAACTTTTCGCCCCTGGCTACTTTTATTTGTTGCTCTACTAAATCGATACCAGATATCAACTCAGAAACCGGATGCTCTACTTGCAATCTCGTATTCATTTCTAAGAAATAAAAGTTCTTTTTTTCGTCAAGCAAGAACTCCACCGTACCCGCACCAACATAATCACAAGCTTTTGCTACTTTGATTGCAGCTTCACCCATCGCTTTTCTAATTTCCGGAGTAAGAACTGCTGACGGAGCTTCTTCAACTACTTTTTGATGTCTTCTTTGAACACTACATTCACGTTCAAATAAATGAACCATATTACCATGCGTATCGGCTAGTATTTGAATTTCTATATGCCTAGGCGAGCCCACATACTTTTCTATAAAAACAGAACCATCACCAAATGCAGATTGCGCTTCGCTGATAGCTCGTTGCATTTGTTCTGGTAAATCTTTCAAGTTTTCAACAACACGCATTCCCTTACCACCACCACCTGCAGAAGCTTTTATTAAAATCGGGAATCCTATTTGCTTAGCTACCCTTTCAGCTAATGCGACATCGGTTATAGCCTCTTCAATACCTGGCACCATAGGAATATCATAATCACGAACCGCTTCTTTGGCAGCTAGTTTATTTCCCATTACTTTAATAGCGTCTGGCTTAGGACCAATAAAAATGATGCCATTATCCTCCACCATTTGGGCGAACACTGCATTTTCACTTAAAAATCCGTAACCTGGGTGAATACCCTCTGCACCGGTAACCTTTGCTGCATTTATAACTTTTTCCATTACCAGATAAGATTCCGATGATGGTGCAGGTCCTAATAAAACTGCTTCATCGGCAAACTTAACGTGTGGCGAATGACGGTCAACTTCTGAATAAACAGCAACAGTTTTTATACCCATTTTCTGGGCAGTTTTCATTATTCGTAAAGCTATTTCACCGCGGTTGGCTATTAAAATTTTTTTCATTTAAAACTTAATTTACTCGATAATCGAGATTTAATCCCTCATTGAGGGTTTAATTTTCTAAGGCATGCTCGCCCGTACCATTGGGCGGACCTCAATATTATAAGATTTTTCTCTTAAGCGTGTATCAAAGGTCTCATCCTAGCTAATTTACTCTTTCTCCAATCACAATTACCCTGTTATTTTCTATTCCATTTCAATAATCACTTGTCCTTTTTCTACAGTGTCGTCTTTCTTAATCTCAATAGATTTAATAACTCCCTCACCTTGGGCAAGAATAATATTTTCCATTTTCATTGCCGACAAAACCAATAAGGGAGTACCTTCTACAATCTCTTGACCTACCTTAACCATTACATCAACAATTAACCCGGGCATTGGAGCTTTTACCTCATTCAATTTCTGAGTCGTTACTGCTAACAATCCCATTTTTTTGACCTGTTGATCGTATTCATCTTCTAGTTTAACTTCGTAAATATTTCCGTTGATGGACAATGTCATCGTCTTGTTCAAAAAATCTGAATGAACAATCTCCACCTCAAAAGCAGTATTATTATCTAAAACATGAAGGTTTTTTGCATTCACTTTAATGCTATCTAAAGTATCGATATCGCTACTATTGTAGTGTAGCTCTTCTTCGTTTACGGTAATTAAATAGTTTGGCATATTTTATATTATAAAACAACTTATAGTGTGTACCAAAGATATTGAAAAAGTTTGGCGATGATTTTTACCTTTTAAAAATGTCTATCTCATTATTGATTTATATTATTATACAATTCGAAACCAGCATATTTATACTCTTAAGAAAGACAAAAAAATGCTGACTTAACTAATGTAATTGTACTACCCTTAGTATCTTTCGCCTCAGTTTTCATTTAAATACTTTTATTATGACTTCAGCCAACTCAGAAAAAGGTGCAAAGCAATCTTCTCTTGAACTCCATTTCGCCAAATTTAAATCTCATGTAGTAGGTGAAAATGCAGTATTTGAGACGGTTTATGGTACTCAAAATCTGCTTTATGCGGACTGGATCGCTAGTGGTAGATTATATGGTCCCATTGAAGACACTATGAGAAACAAAATTGGTCCGATGATTGCCAATACGCATTCATTCTCAAGCGAAACAGGAAAAGCCTCTACCTATGCTTACAGACATGCAAGAGAAATAATTAAAAAGCATGTAAATGCAAATGAAAACGATGTATTGGTGACCGCTGGTACAGGTATGACGGGAGTACTTTCTAGACTTCAGCGTATTATGGGACTAAGGTGGCCAGACGCTATCAAAAACAACATAAAGTTACCAGAGCATGAACGCCCTGTTGTTTTTATTTCTCACATGGAACACCATTCTAACCAAGTCCCTTGGATGGAAACTATTGCAGATGTAGTGATTGTACCTTGCGATGAAAATAACCTTATTTGTCCTGAAAAATTAAGAACTGAGGTTGAAAAATTCGCAGATAGACCTCAAAAAATAGGAGCATTTACAGCCTGTTCTAATGTTACCGGAATAATTTCTAGATACCATGAACTTGCAAAAGTAATGCACCAAAATAAAGGAATTTGTATCATGGACTTTGCTGCTTCTGCGCCATACGTAGAAATAGATATGCACCCTAAAGACCCAGAAGCAAACTTAGATGCCGTTCTATTTTCACCACATAAATTTTTAGGAGGTCCGGGTACTTGTGGCGTTTTAGTTTTTAATAAAAACCTTTATAATACCGATTGCCCTGATGTACCCGGTGGCGGAAATGTAAAATGGACCGATCCATGGGGCGCATACAGCTACCATACAGACATAGAAACTAAAGAAGATGGTGGAACTCCAGGTTTTCTTCAAGTAATGCGTACAGCGCTTGTTATACGTCTTAAAGAAAAAATGGGAACTACCAACATTGAAAAACGCGAAGAAGAATTATTAGCGCAATGCTTTACGGCTTTTAATAAAATTGACGGCTTGTTTATCTTAGGAGAAAATGACGCAAAACGTATAGGTGTTATTTCCTTCGGAATAAAAGGGGCGCATTACAACTTAGTAGTTCGTTTACTAAATGACAGATTTGGCGTTCAAGTTAGAGGAGGCTGGTCATGCGCAAGTACCTATTGCCATTATTTATTTAGCATGGATACGAACTCGTCTACTACTATGACCAAAGATATTGAGAATAGTAATTTAACAAATAAACCAGGTTGGGTTCGCTTATCGCTACACCCGATCACTTCTAATAAAGACCTAGTATATATCTGTGACGCAATAAATCAAGTTGCCCAAAACTTTAAAGAATGGGGTGAAGATTACGTCTACAACCCAAAAAGCAATGAATTTGATTTTAAAAATAGCGGTGACCAGAAGATTATTGAAGAAGTAAAAGATTGGTTTACCATGTAATTAAAGTAAAACACTATTTATGATACAATAAAGAAGGCTACTTAAAATTAAGTAGCCTTCTTTATTGTATGCAATTTCTTCTATTTAAAAATTTTAGACCTAGATGATTACCTTTTTTTTAATAATCAAGAGAAACTATTGTTTTAAATTCTGATTTAAATATTAGGGCACTCGCAAATTTAAGTGGTATGCCGAATAGTGCACCGAATTTCTAATAATTACTTTGAAAGAGATCCTTGTATTGAAAAGTAGTATTTCTGCCTAAACAACGCGAAGCCGCATCAGTATTGACTAAAAACAAAAAATCCAACCTAAATAAATAGATTGGATTTCGATTTTTGCTCCCCCTCTTGGGCTCGAACCAAGGACCCTCTGATTAACAGTCAGATGCTCTAACCAACTGAGCTAAGGAGGAAAATAACCCGTTTTAGTTTCCTAAAGCGGGTGCAAATATAGTAGTTTTTTGAAACTCGCCAAACAAAGAATTAAGTTTTTTTATTTAAATATCAATTTATAGATATCATTACCGTTCGCGAACAGTAAAAGTGCTATTAAAATAAAGAAGCCTGTTACTTGTGCGTACTCTAAAAACTTATCGCTTGGCTTTCTACCTGTAATCATTTCGTAAAGCAAAAACATTACATGTCCGCCATCTAAAGCTGGTATCGGCAGAATATTCATAAACGCCAGAATAATTGATATAAAAGCAGTTGTTGCCCAAAATGCTGGCCAGTTCCAAGTATCTGGAAACATACCACCAATAGCTGCAAAACCACCAACCTCTTTATAAGCACCAGTATCAGGATTAAAAATTTTCTTCATCCCCTTAATGTAATCCGTAAGGGTCTTAACACCTTTGTTCCATCCCGCTGGGATAGATTCTAGAAAAGTATAATTAAGTGTTTCAATTTTGAAATAGCCCTTTTCTTCATATTCCTCTCTTGAATTAAATCCCGCATAAATACCAAATTTACCTTCGTCAGAAACTTTTGCATTCAATGATACTTTATTACCTTCCCTCATAACTTCTACAGGAACGTTTTTACCTTTGTTAGCCGCCAATACAGGAATCACCTGATCTTGAAACTCTACTGGTGTGCCGGCAATTTTTACTACAGCATCACCTTCTTGAAATCCGCTATCTTTATTTGGAGAATCTTCTGAAATGCTTCTAACTACAAACGGATTTCGGTATGAAATAAACCTCGCATTCTCCCTGTTATCAGAAATAGTTTCTATAAAATCTACGGGAATATCCTTTTCAATTTTATTACCATCACGTTCTAAAGTGATTTTCTCACCATAAACCACTTCTGGCATTATACTATATAAAGATTCAATTTCTTTACCATCAACGGCAAGAACCTTATCACCTGTTTGTATTCCAAGAGCATCGCCCAATGTAGTATCAGTAATCCAAACTCCGTCTTTTAAACTATCATTTGCTATATAGGTTTCACCATAAGCATATGCCAGACCAATGAAAATAACTACAGCTAAAATGAAATTAACTGTAACACCACCTAACATTATAATTAAACGTTGCCAAGCCGGCTTGCTTCTAAACTCCCACTCCTTCGGTTCTTCAGCCATGGCTTCTTTGTCCATGCTTTCATCAATCATTCCAGATATTTTTACATATCCGCCCAAAGGCAACCAACCAATTCCGTATTCGGTTTCACCTATTTTCTTTTTGAAAAGCGAAAACTTAACATCAAAGAATAAGTAGAATTTCTCTACTCTTGTTTTAAAATATTTTGCTGGTATAAAATGCCCTAACTCGTGTAATACTATAAGTATAGAAAGGCTTAAAAAAAATTGTATTGTCTTTATTATAATAGGGCTCATTCTTTTTTCCTGAAAATTAAAATCGCACAAAAGTACATTTTTACAACCGCTAAAAAAAAGAAACACACTGAGTGAGTGGTATTTTATGAATAATTTATCAGCTAACAGGGTGAATTCACTTGAAAAGTAAATAGCCCTAGCGTACCTTTGTAAAAAATTCTTATGCGGTCTTTTTTCGCTAAATTCAAATTATTCGGTCTGGTACTGATACCTATTTCTGCAGTTATCATGTATCTTTTTTACAACGCCCTACAACCTGTAAAGCTGTTACCGGTATATTCACCTGCTATGGTAAATGCAGAATTGGTGTCTGAAGAAATACAGCACGTTAGAAAATACCATACTATCGCAGATTTCTCTTTAACGAACCAAAATGGAGAAACTATTACCCAAGATAATTACGAAGGTAAAATTTACGTTGCAGATTTCTTCTTTACCACCTGCCCTACTATTTGCCCGATCATGACCAAAAACATGGTAGATCTACAACAATCGCTTGGTAAAGATTCTGATGTAATGTTATTATCGCACTCGGTAACACCAGAAATTGATTCTGTTGCCCAGTTAAAAAAATATGCCCTTGAAAAAGGAGTTGACGATAGTAATTGGAATTTAGTTACGGGTGAGAAGAAACAAATCTATGACCTAGCCCGTAAATCGTATCTAGCCGTAAAGACAGATGGTGACGGAGGACCATTTGATATGATCCATACCGAAAATTTCATTTTAGTAGACGAGAGAAAAAGAATTCGAGGTTTCTATGACGGAACAAAAAAGGAGGATATTGAAAAATTGATAGAGGATATTAAAGTGCTTCAAGAATCTCATTAAAAGTAAAACACCTATTCAATGGTTATGTTAAGATAATAATTCACAAATTCACAACTGTTAAGATAACGACTATTATAACCTCTGTTCATCTTAAAAACCCCTATTTAATTATGCTAAAAAGTATAGGGAATAATATTATTTCCATTACTTTTGCCTTACTTATAATGAATCTAAATAAAGATTGGAAACTACAGTCGCACATTTAAAAAGAGGTCAAAAGGGAATTATAAAAGAATTCACTGAAAACCTACTACCTATAAAACTACTAGAATTAGGTTGTTTACCGGGTAATGTAGTAGAATTAGTGCAAGTAGCTCCACTAAACGACCCTATCTATATCAATGTTAACGGATCACATATTGCCATTAGAAGAGAAATGGCATTACATATAGCACTTGATATTATTGAAGATAATACGGTTATATGAGCAAACAAATCAATGTAGCCCTTATCGGGAATCCGAACACCGGTAAAACATCGGTTTTTAATCAACTTACTGGGTTAAACCAGAAAGTGGGTAACTACCCAGGTATAACGGTTGAGAAAAAAGAAGGAATCTGTAAACTTCCCCGAGGTGTAAAAGCCCATATTTTAGATTTACCAGGAACGTATAGTTTAAACACAACTTCGTTAGACGAAAGTGTTGCCGTCGAGTTGCTTCTTAATAAAAACGATAAGGATCACCCAGATGTCGCAATTGTAGTTTCTGATGTAGAGAACCTAAAAAGAAACCTGCTACTTTTTACACAAATAAAAGATTTAAAAATACCCACCATACTAGTCATTAACATGGCAGACCGTATGTCTCGCAAGGGTATTACTATTGATATTGAATTATTAGAAAAGAAATTAAACTCAAAAATTGCATTAGTTAGTACCCGTAAAGAAACGGGTATCGACAAACTTAGAGAGTTAATTGCCGATCACAAGAATTTACCAAAAACGCAAAATGTAGATATTTCTGTAATTGCGCCAGAATATTTTGAAAAACTTGCTACCGCATTCCCAAAAGAAGACGTGTACAAATTATGGTTGGTAATAACACAAGATGTCAATTTTATGCCTCTTGAAAAGACGCTATTTAAAGACGCCTCTTCATTTGCCACTAAATCTAAATCCGAATTAAAACGTCTTCAACAAAAGGAGACCATTTTAAGATACCAGTTTATAAATGGTATTTTAAAAGAAACTTATAAAGTTGACGTTAATGCGGCTAAGGGTTTTAGAGCAACTTTAGACAAAGTATTAACGCATAAAGTATTTGGTTATCTTATATTCTTTCTAATACTATTGACCATATTTCAAGCGATTTATGGATGGAGTGAATACCCAATGGATTTAATTGATGGATTCTTTGCATCGGCGACAGAATGGGTAAAAGACACCTTACCACCAGGGGTTTTTACGAATCTGATTGCTGAAGGTATTTTAGCTGGTATTGGTGGTATTGTTATTTTCATTCCACAAATAGCTTTCTTGTTCCTATTTATTGCCTTGTTAGAAGAAACAGGCTACATGAGTAGAGTTGTGTTTTTGATGGATAGGATAATGCGTCCGTTTGGTTTAAGCGGCAAAAGTGTTGTTCCGTTAATATCGGGTACCGCTTGCGCCATACCTGCAGTAATGGCCACTAGAACCATTGAAAACTGGAAGGAAAGATTAATTACCATATTGGTGACCCCGTTTACCACTTGCTCTGCGCGTTTACCAGTGTATTTGATTATTATAGCATTGGTAATACCCGAAGGTAGCTTTCTAGGTTTAAGTTATAAAGCTCTGACATTAATGTCATTGTACTTAATGGGCTTTGGGGCTGCTATTTTATCGGCAGTAATCTTAAACAAAATACTTAAGATAAAAAGCAAATCTTTCTTTGTGGTAGAAATGCCGAATTACAAATTACCATTGCTTAAAAACGTTGGCTATACCGTTCTTGAAAAGACTAAAAGTTTTGTTTTCGGAGCAGGTAAAATAATCTTGGCAATTTCAATTATACTTTGGTTTTTAGGTTCTAACGGGTCTTCTGATGAATTTAAAAATGCAGAGACCATTGTAACCAACCGCGTAGAACAAGAAGGTTTCAGTACTAGTAGTGAAATATATTTTGAGACCCATCAAGATGGTTTTGATATAAATGCCCCTAACGCTTCAGACCAACAAAAAGAACTTGAAGAACGTGCATTAGCACAAGAAATAGCAGGGTATAAATTAGAGCATTCTTATATGGGTCATATGGGTAAAGCAATAGAACCTATTGTAAGACCTTTAGGTTATGACTGGAAAATTGGTATTGCCGTCATCACCTCATTTGCAGCTAGAGAAGTTTTTGTTGGCACATTGGCAACTATTTACAGCGTAGGTAATGATGAAGAGGAAACCATAAAAAACAGAATGGCTGCAGAAGTAAACCCTAGAACTCAAAAACCACTATTTAATTTGGCTTCTGGTGTTTCGCTACTTCTATTTTATGCATTTGCAATGCAATGTATGAGTACACTTGCAGTAGTAAAAAGAGAAACGAATTCTTGGAAATGGCCAGCGGGTCAGCTAGTATTTATGAGCCTATTTGCTTATATTGTAGCTTTAATAGCTTATCAATTATTAAAATAAAAAACACATGATACAACACATCTTAGTTTACATCACTTTAGCTATTTCTGTTGGTTATATAGTTACGAAATTTTTTATCCCAAAATCTATTTGGTCTAGCAAAAAAGAAAGCTCAAAGGCTTGCGGTCAAGATGGTTGCGGCTGTCATTAGGCTTTAGATTTTTGTTAAAATTTATTTAAAACGTTCACAACAGTTTCTAAAATTGTAACGTTACTTACATTGGTTCGTCTAGATTGCGTAAGAATAATCGAACCTATGAACACTAAATTACCTTTTCTAGCTTTTTTCGCATTTCTAATTTTTAACCTATTTAACGCCAATGCACAGAGCTTAAGTGCAACCGTTATAGATAGTGTTAGCCAACAACCTATACCTTTTGCTTCGGTGCAATTAAAAGATAAGTGGGCTATTTCAAATGAAGAAGGTAGCTTTAATTTGGTATTCGGTGAAGTTATTAAAGAATCTGATTCCCTTATTATTTCTATAATGGGTTACGAGACCTTATCTAAACCCATTTCTGAATTCACTACAACCAAAATTGCACTTGTACCTAAAGCTATAGAGTTAAGAGAAGTTATTGTCTCTAATAAGAATTATACTGCAGATGAGATTATGGATTTTGTAGAGGATAATCTTGAAAAAAACTATTCTAATGATCTCTCGAAAAAAAGACTTTTTCACCGAACATCAAATTTTGACCGTTGGACGAAAAGTGATTTTAAGGTCAAAAAATCTTCTATAGATGTATTGAATCAACAGTTTATAGATAGCATCATTACTACGGTTCCAAAAAATGATAGTTATTATTCTGAAATCGTAGGAGACCTATATGGCAATCATGACGAAGAACTTCAAAAGTTTGATTTACTGAAAGCATCTAAATTATATGACGAAAACACAGAATTTGATTATGAAAAAATCGAAGAAAGATTAAACGACATTTTAATAGAAAATGTAAAACCTGGGTCCTATTTTAAAATTAAATCTGGCTTATTGTCATTCAAAATAGATTCTGATGAAGTAAGCACCCTTTTTGAAGAAGATGTGGATTCTACCGATGTAGCAGCAGTTAATAAAGAACTTGAAGAAAAAAAGAAAAGTAAAGAAGAGCAGCAAAAAAATTATGGTAATTGGAAAAGAAATCAACTAGCCAAAATATTTAGTGGTTTACCGACACAAGAAGATTCTAAACTTAATTTTATTGATAAGAAAAGAAAATACGATTATACCCTTCAAGAGTTTACCTTTTTAGGCGATAACCCTGTCTATGTAATTTCTTTTAAACCAGACGGATCAGCAGACTATGAAGGGACTTTATATGTAAATGCAGATGATTTTGCAGTAATACAAGTGGACTACTCTAATGTTAAACCTACTAGTAAATTTAGTCTATTGGGCATTTCTACTAATAACTACCTTTTAAAAGGGAAAATAATTTATAACAAGGGTAAAGATGGCTTTTATAGTGTACGCTACTATGAATCTGAAAATGGTATGAGGGTTGGCGTAAGAAGACCACTAAAAATTATTGAAAAAAATAAAATCGTAAAAGGTAGAAATAAGCAGAATGAATTAGCTGGAGATATGGATTTTGTAATTATCAGTGTAGAAAAGAATGAAATGATTGTATTTGAGACAGAAAATATTAATCAGACTACCTTTGATGGTTTTACAGAAAACAACACTATATCGCCTACTTATATGCCTAAATACGACCCAACATTCTGGGAAGGTTATGCGATTATGGAACCAAATACCGCGATTAAAGAGTTTACAGCTACATCTGCAGAGTAAATTAAATTAAGTTCTTTATGAAATTATAGAATAATAACCCCCAGCCTACTACTAAAAAGAGTCCGCCAAGAGGGGTTATAGGACCCAATATTTTTATTTTTTTTCCTTTGGATGCAGAAATGCATAATCCGTAGATACTAAAAGAAAATAAGATGGTTCCGATAATTAGACAATAGATAATGGCTTTCTCTAGACCAGTTTCTAGGTTTAGATTGAAGTTCAGCATCAATATTAAAAGCGCGTGATACATTTGATATTTCACTCCCGTTTCAAAACTGTTCAATTGATCCGCTGTAAATGTTCTCTTAAGTAAATGTGCACCAAAAGCACCAAATACTACAGCTAACAAACCCAACAAAGCTCCTACCAATTGCGCTACTAAAACCATATTTTTTTTTATTTCAAAGATACTGTCATCTCCTTTTAATTCATAAATTACAGAAACCATTATTGAATAAAAATGAAAACGTATCTATCTCTTCACTTAATAGGAATAATTCTATTGTGTAGTTGTGGTTCTGCGAAAAGTACCACGAAAGACAAATCATCTTTAGATACTGAATTAAGAGAAAAGAATAGAGCTAATGTTTCGCTATTGCAACGCACAAGGCAAAAGCCAGGAGTGGTGCTACAGAACAATGTTCCCATTTTGAATAAAACAACAAACTCATTCGATTCTGGCGGAAATCAAGAACCATTATACGTTTTAAATAATCAAGTAATCGGAAATTCGTTTCATTCTGTAAACGAACTGATAGATAGTTACAACGTAAAAAAAATAGTTATTCTTTCTGTCGTAGATGCTGCAGGTTAAGGAACCCCAAGCTTCAAATGGGGTTATTAATTGTAATTAGTTCAAACTAATATTCATCTCCATATTAGAATTTACGGTAAACACGCATTCTTTATATTTTGGCGGACCGAACATTTTCATTTTCCCTTTAGAAAAAGCAATTTGCTCTTTTGGTATACCCAGCATATTGGTATCTAAGTTCTTATTGCCATTAGCATCATGAAAAATAGCGATGGCATAATCACCTTCAGGTAAATCTGTAATATCAAAAGCTGTTTTGCCTTTCACTGCTTTCTCCGATCCAGATTTGTAGACTTTATCGAATTTTAAAAAAGAACCTTCATCATTATAAACAGCAAAACAGATATTTCCTTTTTCAGAGGTAACTCCGTCAATATTTAAACTAAGATTATGTTGTGCGAAAAGACCAGTAGACATTAATGACATAATCAATAATACGAATAGATTCTTTTTAATCATGGGTGCTATTTAAAATCAAAAAAGGTTTTAATACTTCAACGATGTTATAAATTTTAATTTAAGCTGTTCTAATTGGGTTCACTTAAAGCACTTGTTTTAGCGCTAAGTTTCTGAAATAATTGAATAGTTTCAACGGAATCTTTTAGGTTAAAGTATACATAACTCGAATCTTTATAAACCAACTTTACTTTATTTTGATTGATATTATCTACAAATACATGGACCTTTTTATCTGTCAAAGAATCTTTAAACTCCCTAAAGATACCTTTCTCTTTTTCTAATGCAGAGAAACCATGTAAGCGTTGCATTGGCGGAATTCTTTCTACAAATACCACACTATCCAATTCATTTAGGGGAATTTCAATATTATAAAAACCCGAGCGTAGACCAAGACTTATTTCATCATTAGTTACCCAGTTCTTTACATGAAGTATTAAAACGGCTGCACAACCTATAATCGTTACAATCAACGTTATCGTCCAGATCCAATTTTTCTTAGAAGAATACATAGAAATTTAAAGTATCAAGTTAACAATACTATTGCCTTAAACGCTAAAATTGGTATTAAATTATTGCATTACAAAAACACTTTAATCTTACCCTAACCCAACATCTAAAGTCATCATAATTATGAATCCACCAATGAAGCCCATTGTAGCAATATCGGTGTATTTATCTTGCTGTGTTTCTGGTATCACTTCTTCTACCACAACAAAAATCATTGCACCAGCTGCAAATGAAAGCGCATAAGGTAAAATAGGTTGAAAAGTCATCACTGCCCACGCACCTAAAACAGCAGCAATTGGTTCTACAAGTGCAGATGCCTGACCGAACATAAAACTCTTGGTTCTACTTAAACCATGTCTACGCAATGGCATAGCAACAGCAAAACCTTCTGGGAAATTTTGCAAACCTATACCAAGTGCCAAAGCAACGGCACCACCAATAGAAGCGCCTTCAAACCCAGCTGCTACACCACCAAAAAGAACACCTACAGCTAAACCTTCTGGTATATTATGCAGTGTTATTGCCAAGGTTAACAAAGTAGTTCTGTGCCAGGGAGTCTTTACCCCTTCTGCTTCACTTTCTTTAAAATTAATATGTAAATGAGGCAAAATTTTATCCAATCCAAAAATAAACATGGCTCCTAGAAAGAAACCAATCGCTGCAGGTATCACTTTTACAAATCCTTCACCAGGACTCATTTCTATACCAGGCGCCAATAAGCTCCAAAAACTTGCCGCAACCATAACTCCGCCAGTAAAACCTAACATACCATCTAAAACAGCACGGTTCATAGTTTTAAATAGAAAAACCAATGCAGCACCGGCCGCAGTTAGTCCCCAAGTAAATAATGTCGCATAGAACGCAGCCAACACTGGGTCTATCGATTCAAAATACGCTATAATTTCATCCATAATTTCAAAAATTAATCAGTTAAAAACTACTCTTCATCTACTATCTCTAAAAATAAATTAGTTGCAATTTGTTTGGATATTCTGATAGACCCTGACCGTGTAGAAATAGTTACAGACCCATCAAATTCTTCAATTTCCAATATTTTAAAAGTATCGCCCAAGGCAATTTTATTCTTATCTAAAAACTTTAAAAAAGCTGCCGAAGAATCATTAACCCCAACACAAGCCCCTTGACTACCAACAGGTAATTCACTTATTAATTTCTTTACAGATTTTGTAAATACTCCGTCTTTGTTAGGGATTGGATCTCCGTGCGGGTCCACTTTTGGGAATCCTAAATGGGCATCTAATTTATCTATTAAAGCATCACTCTTTATATGTTCTAATTGTTCGGCCACTACGTGTACCTCATCCCAAGAAAAATTTAATTTGTCTACCAAAAACACTTCCCATAAACGGTGTTTTCGAATTATAGAGAGTGCTACCAGCCTTCCTTTCTCAGAAAGTGACACTCCTTGGTACTTTTTATAGTTCACCAAAGACTTTTCTGCCAGCTTTTTAATCATGTCGGTAACTGACGACGGTTTCGTTTTCATCTGTTCAGCTATTGCATTAGTAGCAACAGACTTACTATTGAACTCGCTTAAATGATAAATAGCTTTTATATAATCTTCTTCAGATAATGTCATGTTAAAACAATATAAACACAAAAATACATTTTTATACGTAAAAACAATTTTTTAGATTTGTCTAAAATTATATTTAGATGATTAAAATTATATTTTTTGCTTGCTCTATTTTATCTTTCGGTATCATAAGTGCGCAAAAATCTACCATATCTGGCACTGTTTCATCAAATGACGGTTCAGAAGCATATGTAAATATTTACTTAAAAGGAACCGAAATTGGCACTGCATCAAATGAAAACGGTCAATACACCTTAAAAAACATTCCTTCAGGAAAATACACGCTAATAGCTTCTACCATTGGCTTCGAGAGATTTTACAAAACTATTACAATTGCCGAAGGCGAAGACCAAATTGTTAATGTCACCTTATCACCTTCTACCGAATCTTTAGATGAAATGGTCGTTACCGGTACCTTAAAACCTGTAAGCAGATTAGAGAGTCCGGTTCCCGTAGAAGTATACAAACCGACTTTTTTCAAGAAAAACCCAACGGCTAGTATTTTTGAAGCTTTGCAAAACGTTAATGGTGTTAGACCACAAATTAATTGCAATGTATGTAATACAGGTGATATTCATATTAATGGTTTAGAAGGTCCGTACACATTAGTACTTATTGATGGGATGCCGATTGTAAGCGGACTAGGTACGGTTTATGGATTATCTGGTATTCCGAATTCGCTTATTGAGCAAATTGAAGTGGTTAAAGGACCTGCTTCTACACTCTATGGAAGTGAAGCTGTTGGCGGCCTTATAAATATCATCACAAAAAATAACCTATCTGCTCCCGATTTTTTCGCAGATAGCTTCGTAACCTCATGGGGAGAATTCAACCTTGATGTAGGTACTAAATTTAATATTGGCAAAAAGACCAATGTACTCTTAGGTGTCAACTATTTTAAATACAATAACCCTATTGATAATAACGGAGATAATTTTACCGATTTGACTTTACAGGACCGTATTTCGGTTTTTCAAAAGTGGAATTTTACCAGAAAAAACTCCAGAATTCTTTCTTTGGCCGGACGTTTTTTTTACGAAGATAGATGGGGTGGCGAAATGCAATGGACCCCTGAATTTAGAGGTGGAGATGAAATTTATGGAGAAAGTATTTACACCCGCAGATGGGAAGTTTTAGGGAAATATCAACTACCAGTAGAAGAGCAATTAATGCTTTCTTTTTCTTATAATGACCACAAACAAAACTCTGTTTATGGCGATGTACCGTATTTAGCGGATCAACGCATTGGTTTTACACAATTAACATGGGACAAAACTATTGGCAAACATAGTCTTTTAGCAGGCACTGCATTACGTTACAATTACTACGATGACAACACGCCGGCAACTTTAAGCACCAATGGAAATGAACCAGATGAAGTTTTAATACCAAGTATTTTTGTACAAGATGAAATAGCCTTTAATAAAAAGCATTCTTTACTATTAGGTGGTCGTTACGATTATGATGACCGACACGGTAACATTTTTACCCCCAGAGGTGCATATCGTTTTAAATTCACCGATAATGATATAATTCGCCTAAATGCTGGTACAGGTTTCAGAGTAGTAAATCTATTTACAGAAGATCACGCAGCTTTAACGGGATCAAGAGATGTTATTATTGCCGAAGAACTGAAACCAGAACGTTCTTTTAACGTAAACCTGAATTATTTAAAGAAACTTTATGGTAACAACGGTACATTTGTAGGCTTAGACGCCTCCGTTTTTTACACCAATTTCCAAAATGTCATTATTCCTGATTATGACACCAACCCAAATCAGATTATATATGATAATTTAAACGGAACCTCTATTTCAAAAGGTATTAGTGCCAACCTAGATGTATCATTCTACAACGGACTAAAACTAATGCTAGGCTGTACATTACAAGATGTAAGTAATACAGAAGATGGGGTAAAGGAAAGACAGATTCTTACAGAAAGTTATTCAGCAAACTGGAGTGTTAGCTATGATATTCGTACTTGGGATTTATCGGTTGACTACACAGGAAACTTATATGGACCTATGCGTTTACCAACTTTAGGCGAAAGCGACCCAAGAAGTGATTATTCACCTGCTTGGAGTATTCAAAATATTCAATTTACATATGATGGTTTAAAGAATTTTGAGTTCTACGGAGGAGTAAAAAATCTTTTAGATTGGACACCTAATAGAGGAAATCCATTTATAATAGCACGTGCAAATGATCCATTTGATAAGGAAGTGACTTTTGACAACAATGGTAATGCTGTGGCTACACCAAACAATCCAAATGCATTGACTTTTGACCCATCATACGTCTACGGACCTAACCAAGGCATAAGATCATTTTTCGGGTTACGTTACACGTTGAATTAAGCACAAAAGACAACTGCTATTTCGTATTTTTGAAATTCTCAGTATTTAATACCCTGAGTTTTGTTTTAAAAATACATGAACGAATACGATTACATTATTGTTGGAGCAGGCGCATCTGGTTTATTACTGGCTGATGCCATGCTCAATGATTCGTTTTTTAATGATAAGAAGATATTACTTCTTGACAAAGACGTTAAAAATAGCAATGATAGAACATGGTGTTTTTGGGAAGAAGGCGATGGTCAGTTCGAGGCTATCGTTCATAAAAGATGGAATTCTATCCACTTTCAAGGAGAAGATGTTCTTAAAAGAACAGACATTAGTCCGTACTCCTATAAAATGATTAGGAGTATTGATTTTTACAATCACTATTTAGGTAGAATAAAAGAATCATCGAACATTACTTTTGTTCAAGAAGCTATGGTAGGCTTAAAAGAGTTAGCCACTGAGGTTACCATAAAAACTACAAATAACACGTATTCTGGCAAGTACATATTCAATAGTCTTTTTGATTATAAAATGGCAACGGGGCAAAAAAAATATCCGGTATTACAGCAACATTTTGTGGGATGGGTAATTAAAACTGAAAAGCCCATTTTCAATGCCAATGAAGTTACCTACATGGATTTTTCCATCCCTCAAAAAGGAAATACCCGTTTTATGTATGTACTACCCTATTCAAATGATACCGCATTAATTGAATACACCTTATTCTCAGAGCAATTATTACCCAAAGCCGAATATGAAGCTGCTATAAAAGAATATATAGTAGACCGTTTTCAATGTAAAACTTATGAGATTATTGAAAAGGAAGCGGGTAGCATACCAATGACAGCTTATGACTTTAGAGAGCACCATACCAATAGAATTAGATATATAGGTACCGCAGGCGGATGGGCAAAACCAAGCACAGGCTACACCTTAATGAGTACAGCAAATAAGATTCCGAAATTAATTGAACTTATAAAACAAGGGAAGCCGCTTCAAAAACTGAAATTAAAAAATAAGTTCTGGTTTTATGATATGCTCTTTTTAGATGTTTTGCATCATAATAATGGTAACGGACATGCAATTTTCGAATCTATTTTTAAATCTTTAAAACCACAAATGGTATTTAAATTTCTTGATGAAAAAACAAGTTTAAAAGAAGATATCATTTACATAAATTCTTGTCCGAAAACTCCATTTATAAAAGCACTATTTAGAAGGCTATTTTAAACCGTTCTATTCATCAGGTTTTCACCAAATTGCTTTAACAAATCTTTGTTTTCAGGCTCTATTTCCATTTCATCCAATACTTCAAATGCTTTTGTTGTGTAGTCTGAAATAGCAACTTTAGTAGCCCTATCTGCTTCTGTTTTCTCAAAAATTGAGCGTACAGCCTTAACCTTAGATTCTGATTCTTTTGGCTGAATAGAGTATAAATGCTCTAATTCTTGCTTCATTATTTCAGAACCAGAATTCAATGCTTTTAAATATAAGTACGTTTTCTTGTTCTCAATGATATCGCCACCTACTTGCTTACCGAAAGTTTCTGGGTCCCCAAATACATCTAAATAATCATCTTGTAATTGAAAGGCAATACCAAGATTTAATCCAAAATTATACATTTTCTCTTGTGCTGCATCTGAAGCACCGGCAACAATAGCACCCATTTTTAGAGCAGCTGCAACGAGAACAGCAGTTTTGTACTCGATCATTTTTAAATATTCAGGTAACATGACATCGTCTCTTGTCTCAAAATCGACATCGTACTGTTGACCCTCACATACTTCTAATGCCGTTTTACTAAATAACTTGGCTAAATCTCTAAATACATTGGGCTCATAATTTTCAAAAAGCTGATATGCCATAATTAGCATCGCATCACCAGATAGAATACCAGTGTTAATATCCCATTTTTCATGAACGGTAGTTTCCCCCCTACGAACAGGAGCATCATCCATAATATCATCATGTACCAAAGAAAAATTGTGAAATACTTCAATTGCCAAGGCGGCATCTAAAGCTTTTTTAAAATCGCCCTTAAAAATTTCAGCGGTCATCAATACCAGAACTGGTCTTAAGCGCTTTCCGCCTAAGCCGAGAATATAGGAAATGGGCTCATAAAGGTTTCTAGGTTCCTTTGTAATTTTCATTGAGTCCAAATATGCAATAAACTCTTCTCGGTATTCATTAATAGTGTGCATTCCTCGCAATTTTTTTCAAAAATAGAACAAATAAGATTGAAATACCCCCTTTTTACCCTCGAAGGAACAAATCTCTAAACCCTATTATAATCAAGAAAACTAAGATTTTAACCTCAACGTTGAATTCAATCAAAATAGTGTTATAAAGAAGCGCGTTTAATTAACCTTGACGGCATAATAACCTGAGTAACACTTTCATTTTTTATATGCCTAGCTGCCGCCTTAGCCATTTCATTAAAATCTGTAGAAATCGTGGTAATACCTCCAAAAACAATCTCTTTCGAAACATTATCGTTCTGTGAAAGTATACCGATATCTTCTCCGATTACTAACTTTTTACGTACAGAATCACGTAAAATATGCCATAGAATAGTATCACCTAATGCAAAATAAAGGTTTCCCTTAATTGCAGAACCAATAGTATAGTTTTCTTTAACTACACCATCGATTGAAAACTCCTTTAAAAATTTCTCAAAAGCTTTTTTTATGGTTAGCGGTGAATAATCGCTCTCTTCATTAAAATAAAGTATAACCTTATTATATTTTTTGATTTCAGGAAGTAATTGTACTAAAGAAGAATAAATAACATCTTCGAATTCTTGAGAAATGTAAGAAAAGGACTTTCCCAAATTCAAATAACGATCCACTAACAGCAATTTTTTAGGTTCAATATTCTGCAGTAATTGAGCAGACTTTTGATTTTGAATAGGTGCAACGACATACATTCCATATTTACCATTAATATTGGTCATAATGGTTTCAAAAACAGTAGGATTATTATGGTGAAAAAAAACATCGATTTGAAATCGCTTACCCATCTCTTTTCGAAAGGTTTTGTAAAATTCTTCTTGATAACTCTGAAAAGCAAATAACAACAACGCCATTCTTTTAGTAATGTTTGTTGCTTGGCTAATTACAAAATACCCTTTTAATTGCCTAGACTCAATTAAGCCTCTATTTTTAAGTTCTTCGTATGCTTTAAAAATAGTTTTTCGAGCATAACCAATTTCCTCAACCATAATATTTATAGAGGGTAAGCGGTCACCGACGGTCAATTCTCCTCCTTCAATTGATTCAATAACTCCTTGAACCAATTGTTCGTGTTTTGTAAGGTTATTATTGTGGGTTAGTTTTAAAATTTTACTAATAACCGGCATAAATTATAATCAAATTAAGAGCCGTCAATATACAATTTAATAAAATATATCAAAGTTCTTCCATTTTTAGTTCACTCTTAAACCGTAGTTCAGCAGCGAAGAATTAATAGATAAACCATAATTAAAAACTGAAGTAAAACGTTCAAGTAAAACTTTTTTTTAAAAATATTTTTTTCATTAAAAAAACCCATCTCCGAAGAAAACCCCCTGTAAACAGGGAATCCTAATGAAATGTTAACACTGATAGATCCTCAATTTTTTGAGTTTCAAATATCATATTCAAAAAATATCCTAGCAAAATTTATTAAATTAACATTAATTTATATATTTGCTTACAGTAGCATAGTGTATCATAGTCTTTTTCTCTCAAAATACTTCCATGAGATTATGATTCCAATGTCAACAACAATAACTAACAACTGTAACAACTAACTTTATGAATTATCAAAAAAACTTTCCTAAGTTTTCCATGATTCGAAATCATGTAGGCTTAACGATGATTTTATTTTTTAGTGGATTTCTCTTCACCAGTCTCCACGCACAAACAACTGTTTCAGGTACTATTACATCAGCCTCAGACAACATGCCGTTACCGGGTGTTTCTGTCATTGATGCAAATAACCCAACAACGGGAGTACAAGCAGATTTTGATGGTAATTTTACCATCACCATCGATGATGGCAATTCTAGTTTACGATTTAGCTACATTGGCTTTAAAGCTGTAGTAGTGCCCGTAAATAACAAAAGTACCATAAACGTTTCTCTAGAAGAAGATGTTGCCAACTTAGACGAAGTAGTTGTCGTTGGTTATGGTACACAGAAAAAAGCAACTGTAACTGGTGCAGTTACTGCGGTACAAGGTCCTGTTCTAGAAAGTTCGCCCGCAATTAGTGTATCTAACTCATTGGCAGGTAGACTGCCCGGGGTAGTAATCGTACAAACCAGTGGTGAGCCTGGTAATGATGAATCTACTATTAGCATTCGTGGTACAAACACTTTGGGTAACAACGAGCCTTTAATCGTTATAGATGGTATACCTGATAGAGATGGTGGTATAGCCCGTATTAATGCGGATGATATTGCAAATATTTCAGTTCTTAAAGATGCATCAGCCGCTATTTATGGTGCTAGAGCAGCAAACGGAGCTATTATTGTTACTACCAAAACTGGTAAAATTGGTAAAATGCAGATAAATTATAAAGCAGATTTTGGGATTACCAAACCCACAAGAGTACCAGAAATGGCCAGTGCTGTTGAGTACCAAACCATAATGAATGAGCTAGCTATTTATAATAGTAACATTCCTTCTTCACAATGGAGTGCTGCAAGTAGTGCATTCCAAAACTCAGGTAATTATACTATTCCTGGAAGTAGTCCTGCAGAAACAGTTAACGCCGCATTCAGTCCTGAAACAATAAACAATCATAGAACAAAAGCAGATCCGTGGCTTTATCCTGATACAGATTGGTTTGGCGCAACTTTTAAAGATTGGGGAGAACAACAAAGACACAATCTATCTATTAGTGGTGGTAATGAAGATTTAAAATATTATGCTTCTTTAGGGTATTCTGACCAAGGTGCGATCTATAAGAATTCTGCGAACAGGTATCAGCAATATAATTTTAGATTAAATACCGATGCTAGAATTAACGACTACATTTCTACAAAGTTGAGCATGGCATACAGAAAGGAAGATAGAACTTTCCCTACTGAAGGTGCAGGTGCTATTTTTAGAATGTTAATGAGAGGTAGACCAAATGAACCTGCGGTTTGGCCGAACGGCTTACCAGGACCGGATATTGAAAACGGACAACAACCGGTAGTGGTAACAACTAATGCTACAGGTTATGACAAACAACCAACCGACTACCTTCAATTTACCGGGTCTGTTGATATTACAAACCCATGGGTTGAAGGCCTAAAATTAAACTTAACAGCAGGCGTAGATCAAAGTCAGTTACGTAGAAAACTATGGCAAACACCTTGGACTCTATACTCACTTGACCGTGATAAATATATAGCCACTGGTGTACCAGAACTAACGGGATCTATTCGATCAAACTTTACTGACGCAAGATTACTACAGTCTTCAAACAATGTTCTTAACACGAACCTTACGGGTATATTAACTTATGACAAAATCATTGGTGAGGACCATAACATTGGTCTTTTAGCAGGTATAACCCGTGAAAATTTTCAAGGCGAATTTTTCTCTGCATTTAGAAGAAACTATCTTTCTACAGCTGTTGATCAACTTGGAGTTGGTGGTGAAATTGCACAAGAAACGGATGGTTATGGATATAACAGAACTCGTTTAGGATATTATGGTCGTGCTCAGTACAATTTTAAAGAAAAATATTTAGCTGAATTTATCTGGAGATATGACGGTTCTTATATTTTTCCAGGAAATGATCGTTTCGGTTTCTTCCCAGGTTTATTACTTGGTTGGAACATTAACAATGAAGATTGGTTTAATGTAGACTCAATCAGTTACTTAAAACTTAGAGCTTCTTACGGAGAAATGGGTAACGACCAAGTTTCTTTTGATACCAATGGTGATGGAGAAATTACTGATGATGAATTACAGGAGTATGCCTATCAGTCTATTTATGAGTTCGGACAGTACCCTATAAATGGTCAAGTACAAACCACTCTTTTCGAAAACTTATTGGCTAATCCTAGCTTTACTTGGGAGCGTGCAAAGAACTATAACATTGGTTTAGATGGTATAGTTTTAGACGGCAAATTGAGTTTTACTCTTGAATACTTTTTAAATAAACGTGATCAAATTCTAATTCAGAAAACAGGTTCTACACCAGGTTCTTCTGGTATTTCTGCCCTATTACCTCCTGTAAATGCAGGTAAGGTAAATAATGAAGGTTTTGAATTTGCCTTTAACTATTTCGGCGGTAATATTGATGGCTTTAAATGGGATGTTGGTGTAAATGGTGGTTATTCTCAAAACAGTGTTGAGTTTTTAGATGAAATTCCTGGGGCTCCAGACTATCAATTACAAGAAGGAAAACCAATAGGTTCATATTTAGTTTATGAATCAGATGGTGTTTTTATTGACCAAGCAGCCATAGACTCTGACCCATTAGATTATAGCGCAGTTAAGCCGACCCTAGAACCCGGAGATATGAAGTTTAAAGATGTTAATGGTGATGGTGCTATTAATGACCTAGATCAAGTAAGAATTAAAAATAGTATTAATCCTAATTTCAACTTTGGTGTTACCTTTAATGCTTCTTATAAAAACTTTGATTTATCTGTTTTATTACAAGGTGCAACTGGCGCTAAATTATTTATCCAAACAGAATCTGGTGATATAGGTAACTTCTTAAAGCATAGCTATGATAATAGATGGAGCCCAGATAACCCAAGTAGTATTCACCCAAGACTAGCAAGTCGTGGCGATACATATTATACAGGTGGCGATTACGGTGACAACACCTACAATCTTTATAGTAAAGATTACTTAAGACTTAAAAATGTTCAATTAGCATACAATTTTCCTACAAAATTAATTGAGCAATTTGGCTTGTCTAAATTTAAGGTATACATGAGCGGTCTGAACTTGGCTACATGGGCTGCACAAGATATCTATGATCCTGAATCGACTAGTAATAGTGGACAGTTTTATCCACAACAGACTATTATTAACACAGGTTTTAGTTTAACATTTTAAAAAAAAATCATGAAAAAAAGAAAATTAGTACTCTTAGGCTTACTAACACTAGCGTTGGTACCTATTTCGTGTAATGAAGATTTCTTAGAAACTTCACCATTAGATGCCATTTCAGCAGATGCTACTTGGTCAGATGGTGCACTATCAGAAGCTTTTGTATTCAATGTTTACTCATCTCTAGGCTATGGAGGATTTGAGGAAGAAGGCTTATCATCATTAACAGACGAAGCAATGTTTACCCACTCCGGTAGAGGGGTAAATGTAATCACAGAAGGTTCACTTTCACCGTCAGGTACGGGAAACGTAAATATCATTCCGCAATGGAACGAGTTGTATTTAGCTATTCGTAAAGCAAATATCGCAATACAAGAATTACCAAACGCAGGGTTTGATGACCAAGCACTAAAAGATAGACTACTAGGTGAGTCCCACTTTTTAAGAGCTTATTATTACCATCAACTAATGCGCTATTATGGTGGCGCACCATTAATAGATGCTCCATATGGTCTTGATGACGACTATACAATAGCTAGAGGTACATACGCAGAGAACGTAACTTTCGTATCAGAAGATTTAGATAAGGCAATTACATTGTTAGGCGGTAAAGATGTTACACCTGGTAGAGCATCAGTGTTAAGTGCAATGGGTTTAAAATCTAGAATACTTACTTATGCAGCTAGTGATTTAAGAGACGGACCTACTGCCAGTGCAAAATCATCAATACTAGGTGGATATTCAAATCTAGAATTAGTTGCTTATACTTCAGGTGATAGAGATGCTAGATGGACAGACGCTAAAACTGCAGCCAAGGCAGTATTAGATGCAACAACTGGTTACAAATTAGATTTAGCAGCGCCTGCATCTGCAGAAGAAGCTGAACAGACTTATATCTCCATTGCTATGGGAGGTGGAAGTGCTGTTGGTGATGCTGCTGCAAGATCTGAACTTTTATTTGAAAGAACGCATTCACCTTTATTTACAGTTGAAAGTAACTGGCCTTTAGGTGGTATTCACCAAGGTATCAACAATGGTCCGAACGGTTACCACAACTGGGCAGGTAATACGCCTATTCAGCAATTAGTAGATGACTACCAGATGATGGATGGTTCTGATTTCGATTGGAGCAATCCTGAGCACGCTGCTTCACCTTATGAAAACAGAGACCCTAGACTAGCTGCAACCGTTCTTTATGATGGAGCTGCTTGGAAACCAAGACCAGATGACGTTGCTGGAATAGATCCATTTGATGAAATTCAGACAGGTACCTATGCAGATGGTAGTGGCGGAATTATTGCAGGTGTAGACATGCGTGATTCACCAATTGAAAACTGGAACGGAAGTAGAACAGGATATTACGTTCGTAAATTTATCGATTCAGATCCGTCATTAGTAGACAATCAATCAAGTGCACAGGTAGTGCCATGGCCGTTTATTCGTTATACTGAAGTAATATTGAACTATGTAGAAGCATCTATTGCACTTGGTGATGAAGGTGAAGCTAGAAATTGGCTAAACAAGATTCGTTATAGAGCAGGTATGCCAGCAATTGAATCATCAGGCACTGAGCTTTTAGAAGACTATATCAACGAAAGAAGGGTTGAACTAGCTTATGAAGAACATAGATACCATGATGCCAGAAGATGGATGATAGCTGACCAAACATTGGGTAGAGGTATTAAAGTAATGAAAGTTACTGCGGCACTTAAAGCAGGTGCTACACCAAGAACTCCTTATCAATATGACACAACAGTATATGATTACACGTATACCGTTGTTGACAATAATGATAATGAAACCAGAACTTGGGATGACAAAATGTATTTCATGCCTATTAGTAGAGATGAAATCAACAGAAATAACCTATTGATTCAGAATCCGGGTTATTAGTTTAGTTTAAATTGAGTTAAATTAAAGATCTATCCCTTTTTGGGATAGATCTTTTACTTTTAAGCAAATGACAAAAAATCTAACTCTCTGTTTTCTTATTATATGTACACTCCTTCAAAGCTGTACAGAAAAGCCTAAAAAAGATGAAGCAACAGCTACTATTAATAAGCCAGAAAAACCATCTCTTTTTACTCTTTTATCTGAAAATGAAACTAACGTTACTTTTCAGAACACTTTAAAAGAAGGGCTAAATGCTAATGTATTGGTATATGAATACTTATATAATGGTGGTGGCGTAGCTACGGGAGACTTTAATAATGACGGATTACAAGATTTATATTTCACCTCTAATATGGGTGAAAATAAGTTCTATCTAAATGAAGGCGGTTTTACTTTTAAAGATGTAACCGCAATTTCAAAAGTCACCGGCAGACCAGGACCTTGGAAAACGGGTATTACGTCTGCAGACGTAAACGGCGACGGTAAATTAGACCTCTACCTATGTTATTCAGGAGCATTACCAGATGCCAAGCGTAAAAATCAACTTTTTATCAATCAAGGTAACGACGCTAACAACATTCCCATATTTAAAGAACAAGCTGAAGCATATGGATTGGCAAGTGCCGCATTCAGCAATCAAGGCTATTTTCTTGATTATGATAAAGATGGCGATTTAGACATGCTGTTATTAAATCATAATCCGAAATCACTGCCAGTATTAAATGAAGTAAGCACAAAAGAATTCTTAAAAAAAGACGACCCATTTCAAGGTACTCGCCTATTTGAACAAAGAGATAATAAATTTTACGACATCACCGAAAAAGCAGGCATTAGCGGTTCTGCCCTAACCTACGGATTAGGTATTGCCATAAGTGACATCAATAACGACGGATGGCAAGACTTCTACATATCTAATGATTACACCGTGCCAGATTACTTGTACATCAATAATCAAAACGGAACATTTACTGACCAATTGGGCAGCCAAATCGGGCATACAAGTCACTTCTCTATGGGAAATAACGTAGCGGATATTGATAATGACGGTCTGCAAGATATTTTCACATTAGACATGTTACCAAAAGATAACAAACGCCAAAAGCTACTTTTATCTCCAGATAATTATGAAAAGTTCGATTTAAATATCAGAAGCGGATTTCATCATCAGTACATGCGAAACATGCTACAATTGAACAATGGTGATGACACCTTTAGTGAAATAGGTCAGTTATCAGGTATCTCAAATACAGATTGGAGCTGGGCTCCACTATTTGCAGATTTCGATAATGACGGATTTAAAGATCTATTTATTTCTAACGGATATTTCAGAGACTACACCAATTTAGATTTCATCAATTACATGGATAGTTACGTAAAATCTAAAGGCAGGTTACAAAGACAAGATGTTTTAGAGTTAATTAAAGAAATGCCAGCATCTAACCTCACAAACTTCTTTTACAGTAATAAAGACGGCGTAAACTTTACTGACAATACTAAAAGTGCCGGTATGGATCAACCCGCGAATAGTAACGGCGCTATATATACCGATTTAGATAATGATGGTGATTTGGATCTAGTGGTTAATAACATTAACAAACCGGCTTTTATTTACAGAAACGATTCGCCAAATGAAACCAACAATTATTTAAGTATAGAACTTAAAGGCAGCGATAAAAATACAAATGGTATTGGTTCTAAAGTAAGTATTTTCAGTGATGGAGAAACTCAAGTAATTGAACAGATGCCCACTCAAGGTTATCTATCAACTGTTTCATCCATTTTACATTTTGGATTGGCTGATAACACTACCATAGATTCCCTAGTAATCAATTGGAATTCGGGCAAAACGGAAACTCTAAAACAAGTTACTAAAAATCAATTATTATTGCTTCAAGAAAGTAATGCAAAAAAATCAGTTTTTGTAGAAGGCAAATCAGAAGTTTTATTTTCAAAGGTCGCAAATGCTATTAATTACCTGCACCGATCATCATCAGTAAATGACTTTAAAAGGCAATCACTTTTATTAAAACAAGTATCTCATGACGGTCCGCCAATGGCGAAGGGAGATATAAATAATGACGGATTAGAAGATCTTGTCATTGGTGGTGGCATTGAGCAAGCAACATCCATATTTATACAGAACAACAATAAGAAATTTACTCAAAAAGTCAATACTAGTTTTGATGTAGACAAAGAAAACATCGATTCAGACATCGCACTTATTGATGTAAATAATGATGGTAAATTAGACATGTACGTTGCCAGTGGTGGCTACCATAACTTTACCCAAAATGATCCTTTATTACAAGACCGATTGTATTTAGGTGATGGGAAAGGAAATTTTGTAAAATCTGAATCTGCACTACCAAGCATGCAGACTAATACGGCTTCTGTTGCTTTTTCAGATGTAAACCACGATACTTTTTTAGATATTTTCGTTGGTGGATCTGTTACACCCGGTCGTTTTCCTGAATCATCTAGCAGCTATATTCTAATAAATGATGGTAAAGGAAATTTTACGGACAAGACGGATGCTATTCAGCCAGAATTGAAAAATTTAGGTATGACCACTCATGCTGTTTGGGCAGACATGGACGGTGATAAAAAAGAAGATTTAATAGTTGTTGGTGAATGGATGCCTATTTCTATTTACCTCAATAAAAATGGTAAATTAATTAATGAAACCAATCAGTTTTTTGAAGAGCCCTTATCCGGATTATGGACAAGCCTACATGTAACTGACCTTAATAAAGATGGTAAACCGGATATAATTGCTGGTAACATTGGTAGCAATACTCAATTTACATTGAGTACCGATACTCCCGCTGAATTATATTATTCAGATTTTGATAATAATGGTTCTGTAGATCCTATTTTAAATTTTTATATGGATGGCACTAGCTACCCCTATATCACAAGAGATGAGTTGCTAGGTCAGCTTTCAGGTAAACGACAACAGTTTAATAGTTATGAAAAATATGCCAATGCAACTTTAAAAGAGATTTTCAATGAAACCGAATTGCAGAAGGCCAATAAACTAACCATAACACATCAAGAAACTACCGTTTTAATGAGCACTGCAAATGGCAAATACCAAAACATACCACTACCTATTCAAGCGCAATACTCCCCTATTTCAGAAATTATAAGTTCAGATTTCAACAAAGATGGTATTGTAGATTTGCTATTTTTAGGCAACAATGATTTTTATAAACTTAGAATAGGGAAGTTTGATGCCAACTATGGCACAGTACTTTTAGGTGTTGGCAACGGTACTTTTAAATATGTATCGCAATCAAAATCTGGACTATCAATAAAAGGAAGTAACACCCATGCAGTATTGATAAATGATGAACTTATATTAACCAGTTACGGCGCAGCAACTGAAACCTATAAACTTTTAAAATAGCTTTTTAAATAACGATGACTAGTACCATAAATAAAACATTTACAAGAATTTCTACCGTACTGCTGCTCTTGCTTATAATGGCATGCTCTACAAATGAGCAGCCAAAAATGAGTGATAAAGAAGTTGCTTTAGAATGGGCAAATATGACCTTGTTCATCACCAGATATACACCCTCGAACTCCCCCACTTTTGCATCTAGGGCATTTGGCTATACTGGGCTAACCATGTATGAGGCTATTGTACCGGGTTTCACTGAATATAAATCAATGAATGGTCAATTGAAAGGGTTAGAAATGCTTCCTATGGCAGATGACTCTAAGGAATATAGTTGGGTATTGGCATTAAATGCTGGGCAATCAGAAATTCTAAAGAATATCTACGTTCAAACATCCGAAGAAAACATTCAAAAAATTGATTCTCTAGAACAAGTGATATTTACTCAATTTCAAAATCGTTTAGACGAACAAACCGTTTCGCGTTCTGTGGCCTTTGGTAAATCTGTCGCACAAACTATTTTCGAATGGTCAAAAACAGATGGCGGACACAGAGGATATCTCAATAATTTCGATAAAACAATGGTACACCCAGATAGACCAGGTGCTTGGAAACCACCATTATTTGCTCAATCATTCAGCCACCACCCATTACACCCACATTGGGGAGAAAATAGAACTTTTGCTTCCACAAATAAAGAACTTGAAGACCCAAAGATGATTCCGTATGACACAACTGTTGGTTCTCCTTATTACAAGCAGTTTGAAAATGTATATCTAAAAGATTTAGAATTAACACAGCTAGAAAAAGAAGCGGCTATCTGGTGGGGCGATGACCCAGATGTAAGTTTTACACCACCAGGTCACTCATACTATTTTGCTACCCTAGCCGTAGAAGGTCATGACATTTCGCTTATTGAAACTGCACAGGTCTATGCACAAGTAGGTATGGCAGTTTCAGATGCTTTTGTTAACTGCTGGAAATGGAAATATCAATTTTTTACCGAGCGTCCAAATACTTTTGTACCTAAATATATAGATGAGGAATGGGAATCTTTTTGGCCCGACCCTCCATTCCCCTCTTTTCCATCTGGTCACGCTATACAAGCTGCAGCTGCTGCAACGGTCTTAGAACATAACTTTGGAAAAGAATTTACGTTTACAGACAAAGCCCATGAAGGCAGAGAACGCGATGAACTCAAAGAAACCGATTTTGTAATTCGGTCATTCGACACCTTTTGGGATGCCGCACTAGAAACTGCAGATTCTAGATTTTATGGTGGTATACACACACAATTAGACAACGAAGTAGGGCTAGAAAAAGGGGTAGAAATTGCAAAAAACGTTTATGCCCTAGAATGGAAGAACAATGATAAAAAATAATTCAGCACTTATTAAAATAAGCAATACCACATTCTTTCTATTATTCGGATTGATGAGCTATGCACAACAAACTTTTACCGATATATCAGAAACTGCTGGCATTGACCACCAATATGAAGTCTATGAGGGTACTTTTGGCGGTGGTGTCACAGTATTCGATGTCAATAATGACGGTTACGAAGATTTATATATAACGAGTGGTATAAAATCAGATCGATTATACCTTAACAATGGTGACGGTACTTTCAAAGATGTTTTTAAAAATTCTGGACTAGAAGTTACAGATGAGTTTGCTACTCAAGGTGTCGTAAGTGCCGATATTAATAAAGATGGATATAGAGATTTGTTCATCACGACCATTACCACTACCGATGGTAAAAGCGTTATACCAAGGGCAAAAAACTTACTCTTCTTAAATAATGGAGATGCAACCTTTAAAGATGTAACGAATGAATACGGCTTAGAGGATTTAAACTCCTTCAGTACAGGACCAAGTTTTGGTGATTTTAATGCAGATGGATATACTGATTTATTTGTGGGTAATTATTTTCAAGAATTTACTGGCAAACTGGGTATTATAAAAGATGCCACCATAGTTAGTGCGAACCAAACCGCTAGAAGTTATTTACTAAAAAATGAAGGCGGCAAAGGTTTTGAAAACGTGTATGATGAATATGGTTTAGGGCATAAAGGTTTTGGTTTCGGTGGAGTTTTCACCGATTATGATAATGACCAAGATCAAGACTTATTGGTGAATCAAGATTTTGGCTATAAAGCCGTTCCTAATTTTCTATACCGAAATGAGTATCCTGATCTCCATTTTGATGATGCCAGCAAGGAAACCGAAATGGATTTAAAAATTAACGCCATGGGTGCAGCTGTAGGCGATTATAACGGTGATGGGTGGATGGATTATTACATTACCAACATCAAGTTCAATATGCTAATGGAGAATCAAGGTATCGGTAAACCGTTTGTAGATAAAGCAAAAGAATTAGGCACTTACAATTTAGCAATTAGTTGGGGTGCGAATTTTGCTGATTTTGATCATGATGAAGATTTAGATTTGTTTGTTTCTAACGGAGACCTGAATCCGAATTGCACACCTATGGGCAATTTTTATTTTGAAAATAACGACAATACCTTTACTGAAAAAGGAAGGGAATTAGCCATTAACGATTACGGAATTGGTAGGGGTTCGGTAATATTTGATATGGATAATGATGGTGATATGGATTTACTAGTTGTAAATCAAAAACCTATTTTAAATTACCCAATATCATCTACCACACGACTTTTTAGAAATGATTTAGAAAAAGGTAATTGGCTAAAAGTTGCTCTTAAAGGTTTGGATTCAGAAGCAAATGGCATCGGCTCTCGCGTAACTGTAGTTGCTAATGGAAAAAGAATTATCAGAGAAATTGATGGTGGTGGGTCTAGTCATTTATCACAAAACTCAGTGATAGCGCACTTTGGTTTGAGAGATAATACTGCTGTTGATTCTGTAATTGTAAATTGGACAGGCGGTAATACTCAAATACTGACTAATATAAAAACTAACCAACAGTTAGAAATTGTAGAAATCAATCAACCGAAAAAGGAAACTTCTACTATTTGGTACCTGCTTGGCGCTTTAGTACTTCTTGTTGTTATCTATTTTGTAGATAAAAAGAAAAAGCAATAAACTTATTTCACTATCCCGAAGGTTATAACAATCAATTAATTTTAAGATACTTACCTCAAAATACATCAGTATTTAATACCTCATCTTTTCTAATTAATACATTTTAAAACGCTTTTATACCCTCTATGTATAATAGCGAAACCTGGTTTTTTCAAAAAGCCATAGTTCTAGCCTCAAGTAATTAAAGCTATATAACTAATTACGACTCCCTCAAAATTCGTTGAAAAACTACCGAATATTAAAAAATTGTAAAACTTTGGAAACTTTTTTAGTTTCTAAAGTTTCCTGATGTATATTTGCAGCCGATATGAAAGAAAAAATTAGGGATACAGCTTCACAGCTTTTCTTAGAACGTGGTTTTAAGAGTATTACCATGGACGATATCGCCAATGAAATTGGCATGTCTAAAAAAACCATTTACAGCGAGTACAGTAATAAGACTTCGTTAGTAGAAGATTGCGTAATGAATAAGTTCTGTGATTTAAGCAATGGTATTGACTTAATTATAGCGATGGAGAAAAACGCTATAGAAGAATTGTATGAGATTAAAAAATATGTAATGTCTCATTTAAATGATGAAAAAAGCTCTCCTCAGTATCAATTAATGAAATACTATCCGAAAATTCATAAAAACCTGAAACTTATGCAATTCGATAAAATGCATAAGTGTATATTATTGAATGTAGAAGGCGGTTTAAAACAAGGCTTGTTTAGAGACAATATAAATCCGGAGTTTGTTGCTCGAATATACTTCACAGGTCTAAATAGTATAAAAGACCAAAATATGTTTCCGTTAGAACAATTTCCAATAGGGAAACTTATGGACTCATTTTTAGAATATCATATTAGAGGTATTGTAACACCAAAAGGAAAAACCATATTAAATAATATCATCAATTCAAATCAAGAATAAATGCGAAATCAATTATTAATTTTAATTACTATTCTAAGTATAAGCTTAGGGTATTCACAAGAGCAAACCTATTCGTTTACATTAGAAGAAGCGATTCAATTTGCATTAGAAAACAACTATTCGGCAATTAATGCGAATAGAGATATCATAGATGCCCAAAAGCAAAAATGGGAAACTATCGCAGGCGGACTTCCTCAAATTAACGGGTCTGTTGGCTATTCTAATCAATTAAAGCAACCTATAACATTACTGCCGGCAGAATTGGTAGGTGGTGCAGCAGGCGAATTTATACCTGTAGTTTTCTCTCAACCACAATCAGCAACTGCAACAGTTACTTTGACCCAACAAATTTTTGATGGTTCATATATTGTTGGTGTACAAGCAACAAAAGCTTTTTTAAGCTATAGTGCAAACAACAAAGAGAAAACAGAACTAGACGTTAGAAAACAAGTAGTTGAAGCTTACGGAAATGTACTTTTAGCAGAAGAAAGTATAGAAATCTTAGAGAAGAACAAAAGCACACTCGAAAAAAATATTTTTGAAACTACAAAGTTATTTGAAAACGGACTAGGAGAAGAAGAAAGTGTTGACCAGCTTCAAATTACATTATCATCTATAGATAATCTATTGCAAAATGCTCTTAGGCTAAAAGACATTACATTACAAATGTTGAATGTAAGCATGGGTCTAGACCTTAATGCACCTACACAATTACAAGAAAACCTAGAAGATCTTACCATGTCAAAAATGGACTTAGGTATTCTTGGTTTCGACTTTAATATTAATGACAATGTTGATTACAAGCTTGCCGAGAATTTAAACGAACAACGCTATTTTGAATGGAAACTAGCAAGAAGTCGCGCATTACCAACCTTGAATGCGTACGTAAACTATGGTAGTTCAGCTTACTCGGAAAGCTTCGATTTTTTCAGCGGAGATCAGCAATGGTTTGATTCTTCTATTATGGGTTTCGATTTGAACATACCCATATTCAGTTCATTGAAAAGAAGTGCTAGTACGCAACGTGCTAAAATTGCTTTAGAAAAATCAGAAACTCAATTAACCGAAGCTGAACAACAAATTAGATTACAGTTAGAGAATGCCAAAAATAATTATACACTGGCGATAGATAATTACGAAACCGCAAAGCAAAATCTAACACTATCTGAACGTATTGAAAACAAAAACCAAATCAAATATAAAGAAGGTCTTGCAACAAGTTTTGAACTGAGACAGGCACAAACACAATTATATACTACCCAACAAGAGTACTTGCAATCAATGGTAGAGGTAATTAATAACAAGACCGAATTGGAAATCATTTTAAATACAAAAAACTAAATAATCAATCGTTAAAAATACAATCATGAAAAAAATACTAATTTTATTAATTGCAACTATTGGCATATACTCATGTGGCAGTGGTGAGCAGTCGGTAGCAGATATTATAGCACAGCAAGACCTAGAGACAATAAGAACTAAAAAAAATAATATTAACGCGCAGCAAAAAATAATTGATGCGCAAATAAAGTCTTTAGATTCTGCCATTGCCATTTTAGGTAATGAAGAAAAATTACCGTTAGTAAATACATTGACTGCTAAAAAAGAGCTATTCAATCACTACTTAGAATTACAAGGTGATGTATCTACCAAGCAAAATGTATTGATATACCCAGAAATGGCAGGTACGCTACAAAGAGTATATGTTAAAGAAGGAGACAAAGTTTCTAGAGGGCAGGTATTAGCGACTATTGACGATGGCGGTATGTCAAGCCAAGTAAGTCAATTGAAATCGCAAGCTGCTTTAGCAAAAACGACTTTTGAACGTCAAGAGCGTTTATGGAATCAGAATATTGGTTCAGAAATTCAATTTTTACAAGCTAAAACCAATTATGAAGCTGCAGAAAATATGGTCTCTCAGACGCAAAGTCAATTGGGTAAATCAACCATAAGAGCACCTTTCTCGGGTATTATTGACAATGTAATTAAAGATCAAGGTACTGTAGTTGCCCCTGGTCCAGGTTCAGAGGTATTTCGTATCGTAAATCTATCTGATATGTATATTGAGGTAGAAGTGCCAGAATCATATTTAGGTAGTGTCGCAAAAGGTAAAGAGGCTTTGGTATATTTTCCAGTTTTAGGTGATAGCATCATTACTAAAATTAGACAGACAGGCAATTTTATCAATCCTTCGAATAGATCTTTCGAAGTTGAAATACCTGTACCGAATAAAGAAGGTAAGATTAAACCTAATCTTTCTGCCAAGGTAGCTATCAACGACTACACTAGCGAAGATGCCATATTAATACCAACTAGTATAATTTCAGAAAATGCGGATGGGGAGCAGTATGTATTCGTTGCAGAAGAGCCGAATGCAGATGGTGAAGCGTTAGTAAAAAGAAGCGTAATCATCACTGGTAAAACACAAGGTGCAAATATTGAAGTATTATCTGGTTTAGCAGATGGCAACCAAATTATCAAAGAAGGTGCTAGAAGTGTAAAAGATGGTCAAAAAGTTAAAATCAAAAAATAAAGATCGATGAGCAAAGTACAAAAGAACGCCGATAAGGAATTCGGTTTATCGTCTTGGGCCATTGATAACCCTTCGGTTATTTATGTCATGATAGCCATTTTTCTTTGGTTAGGATTTAGCGCCTATATGGCAATGCCTAGAGAAGATTTTCCTGAAATTATAGAGACCAAAATCTACATTAGCACACCTTACCCAGGTAACACAGCTGAAGATATTGAAAAACTGATAACAGACCCTTTAGAGGATCGGTTAAAGAATATAAGTAACGTAGTAGAAGTCACCTCAACTTCTCAAGAAGATTACGCTATTTTGACCATAGAGTTTGATGAAGAGATTACTGTTGAGCAAGCCAAACAAAAGGTAAAAGATGAGGTCGATAGTGAAAAAGCGAGTGAAGACTGGCCTACTTTTAACGGTGCAAAGGTAGAACCGAATGTGTTTGACCTGAATTTTTCAGAAGAAGTGCCCATTATGAATATCAACTTTACCGGAGATTATCCTGTAGAAAAGTTGAAAGAGTTTGCTGAATATTTACAAGATGAAGTAGAAGACCTACCAGAAATTAAACAAGCAGATATACGTGGTGCACAAGACCTAGAAGTTGAAGTTGGTGTTGACATTTACAAAATGATGGCTGCTAAAATCAGCTTTCAAGATGTAATTAGTGCTATTAGTAATGGTAATATGACAATGTCTGCCGGTAACTTAAAAACCGTTGGACAAAGACGTACCATTCGTATTTTAGGAGAAGTTGAAAATCCTAAAGAATTGAACAACTTCGTCGTAAAATCTGAGAATGGCGCTGTATACCTAAAAGATATTGCTACCATTAACTTTCAATCAAAAGACAAAACTACCTATGCTCGAGAATTCGGGAACAATGTAGTAATGCTCGATGTAAAAAAGAGAGCAGGTAGAAATTCTATTTCTGCAGCAGACAAAATAAAAGAATTGGTAAAAAAAGAAAAAGCCGATTACTTTCCGCCAGATTTAAATATTTCCATTGCCAATGATTCTTCTACACGTACACTGAATCAAGTAGATGACTTAGTAAATAACATCATCTTCGGTATTATACTCGTAGTAACCGTTTTAATGTTCTTCTTAGGCTTTAGAAATGCACTATTTGTAGGTTTCGCTATACCAATGTCAATGTTCATGTCATTCGTAATATTATCATGGCTAGGCTATACCTTAAACACAATGATTCTTTTCGGAATGATCATGGGGCTTGGTATGCTAGTAGATAACGGTATTGTAGTTGTTGAAAATGTATACCGATTAATGGATGAAGGTTTGTCAAGAACCGAAGCTGCAAAAAAAGGTATCGGTGAAATAGCATACCCAATTATCATATCGACAGCCACAACTGTGGCCGCGTTTGTACCATTAGGCCTTTGGCCTGGTATTTTTGGGCAGTTTATGATCTACTTCCCTATTACTCTTTCTGTGGTTTTAGGGTCTTCATTATTCGTGGCAATTTTCATGAATTCTATGTTGGTATCGAAATTCATGAGTACCGATGAAAAAGAACTTACTTTAAAGCAATTGATTAGAATGAGTGTTATTATGGGTGGCATTGGAGCATTAATACTCATCTTCGGTGGCGCTATGCGTGGCCTGGGTTCTGTACTTATACTTACTGCAATCATGTTCTGGGCATATAAATATATCATTAAAGGTTCTGCTATTAAGTTCCAAAAGAATACAATGGCACGTTTTGAAAATTGGTATGAGCGTCGTTTAAAGCACGCACTAAAAGGCAGCAATGTATACTGGTATTTTGGTATTACATTTCTAATGTTGATCGGTGTATTCATGTTATTCGGTATGTCTGTTGGTAGCGGTAGAACTAAAATTGAATTCTTCCCAGATAACAAACCAAATGAAATCTATGTGTATGTAGAATATCCTGAAGGTACTTCTATTGAAAAGACCAATGAGATTACTAAAGAGGTAGAAAACCAAGTGTACGCAATCATGGATGATGATATGTACAAGAATGAAAAGGGTGAAAACTTTATGATGGCATCTGCTGTTTCTGTAGTAGGTGAAGGTGCCGGTAATCCACTTACCGATGGTGGTTCGTCTGCCGAAATGCCACATAAGGGTAAGGTAACCGTAAACTTTAGCGAGTATAAATTTCGTAATGGTTTAAATACCGAAGATATTCGTGGTCGTGTGCAAGCTGCATTACAGGGCATTTATCCTGGTGTTGCCATATCGGTAGAGAAAGATGCCAACGGTCCGCCAGCAGGTTTCCCAATTAACATTGAGCTTGAAGGTAATGATTATGATGAGCTGATTAATACTGCCGAAGACATTAAAAACTTTATCAATACTAAAAATATTGCTGGTATTGAAGAATTGAAGATAGATGTAAACAAGGGCAAACCAGCCATGCAAGTGATTGTAGATCGCGAAAAAGCGGGTGAATTAGGTGTTGCCGTTGGTCAAGTTGGTAACCAATTAAGACGTTCTATTTTTGGTGAAAAAGCAGGGGTTTATAAAGAAGATGGTGAAGATTATGATATCAACATAAGATTCAATGAAGATTTGAGATACAATAAAAGTGCCCTATTCAATCAGAATATCATTTTTAGAGACCCTTCTAACGGACAGATTAAGGAGATTCCAATTTCTGCTGTAGCCACCGAAAAGAATACATCTGGCTATAGTGCTATTAAACACCGTGACGGTAAACGAGTGGTAACTATTTATTCGGGATTAAAACCTGGCTTTACTGATGCCGGTGCAATTGTTGCCGAAATTCAAAATGAGATGGGAAGTTTTGATGGAACTCCCGCTACCGTTAAAATTGATTATACAGGTCAATTAGAAGAACAAGCGAAGCAACAAGCTTTCTTAGTAGGTGCCTTTTTCTCAGGATTAGGATTGATTATGCTTATCTTAATTTTCCAATTTGGTGGTATATCTAAACCATTGATCATTATGATCGCAATTTTCTTAAGCTTTATCGGCGTATTTGGAGGATTGATGATTACCGGATGGTCTTTTGTAATTATGATGACTATGATGGGTATTATCTCATTAGCCGGTATTGTAGTAAATAACGGAGTGGTACTCCTAGATTACACCCAAATTCTGATAGATCGTAAAAAAGTACGTCTTGGTATAGAAGACAGTGATCTTTTAACCATGGATGATGCAACAGATTCAATGATCGTAGGTGGTAAGGCGAGATTACGCCCAGTAATATTAACTGCTATAACAACTGTTTTAGGATTGATTCCATTAGCGATTGGACTTAACATTGATTTCTTTGCGCTATTCTCAGAGTTCAATCCACACATTTATATTGGTGGAGACAATGTAATTTTCTGGGGACCATTAGCTTGGACGGTTATCTTCGGATTAATCGTTGCAACCTTCTTAACCTTAATTATTGTGCCAGTACTATTCAACATAGTATACCGAATAAAAATAAAGTTTAGCAGTTTCGGTGGAAATAGTAATGAAGAAAATAAACAATTAGAGCATGTAGCTTAATCTAAAAAAAGCTGAAACAAAAAAGCCCCGTATCAAATGATACGGGGCTTTTTTATTGTTGTTGTATTTGATTGAGATTACTTATTCGTTACAACAGGATCTTTTGCTTTTGCTTTAGAAACACTAGCAATTCTGTTATTATCAAAACTTACTTCACTTTTTACATCACCTTCCCAAAATAACCACTTACCGGTTCTAACACCATTTTCGTAATTACCCATGGCAATTTTATCTCCTTTTTCATTGAACATTTTCCATTCACCTTCTAACTTCTCGTTTAAAAAGTAACCCTCTTGAGATTTCTCACCATTTGCGTGAAAGTATGTCGCTTTTACTTTTTCTCCTTCTTTTTCAAAAGTAGGATCAACTTGAGCGTAAGCTCCGAACGACAATGCCATTACAGCTATAATTAAGAATTTTTTCATGATATATTTTTTTTTGGGATTATTATTTTACAGTACTCTAACGAGATAAAGATACAATTATTTTGCAATTAATCAATGTTTAGGTAACTTTTACATAACATTAAATTTACATTGAAGCCATATTTAACTGTTTTTAAGATAGTTAAGTAAAATTCAATTTAATATCAACCAAACCGGTCATCCTATAAAACGTGCGTTTAATATAGACCTATAATGAAATAGACTTCTTAAATTTGCCCTTTCATTAAAGCACATGTTATGTATAGAAGCCATTCCTGCGGGGAATTAAGAAAATCACATATTGGCCAAACGGTTACACTATCCGGTTGGGTAGCAAAAACTAGAGACAAAGGTTTCGTAGTTTGGGTAGATTTAAGAGATCGCTATGGTATTACACAACTAGTACTTGATGAAGACCGCACAAATGCAGTGCTATTAGAGCAGGCAAGAAATTTGGGTAGAGAGTTTGTTATTCAAATTAAGGGGGAGGTTATTGAAAGAACTTCTAAAAACACCAACATCCCAACGGGTAATATAGAAGTTTTAGTTTCTGAACTTACTATTCTGAACGAATCTAAAACACCGCCTTTCACTATCGAGAACGAAACCGATGGCGGTGAAGATCTTCGTATGAAATACAGGTATTTAGACATCCGTAGAAACCCTGTGAAAAACAATCTTATTTTTAGAAGTAAGGTTACTATGGCCGTTCGTAAGTTTTTATCTGGTGAAGGCTTTATAGAAGTTGAGACGCCGTATTTAATAAAATCTACACCAGAAGGTGCTCGTGATTTTGTGGTACCTAGTCGTATGAACGAAGGTCAATTTTATGCCTTACCACAGTCGCCACAAACCTTTAAGCAATTGCTTATGGTTGGTGGTATGGACAAATACTTTCAGATTGTAAAGTGTTTTAGAGATGAAGATTTACGTGCCGATAGACAACCAGAGTTTACACAGATAGATTGTGAAATGGCTTTTGTTGAGCAAGAAGATATACTTAATGTATTCGAAAATTTAACCAAGTACCTTTTAAAAGAAGTAAATGGTGTTGAAATCGATTCATTCCCAAGAATGACTTATGATGATGCCATGGCTAAATATGGTAACGATAAGCCAGATATTCGTTTTGGAATGGAATTCGCTGAATTAAATAGCGTTGCCCAGCATAAAGAATTCGGAGTATTTAATTCTGCAGAGTTAGTAGTAGGTATTGCTGTACCTGATGCAGCGTCTTACACTAGAAAAGAATTAGATGCTCTTGTAAACTGGGTTAAACGCCCACAAGTTGGTGCCAATGGTATGGTTTACGTAAAATGTAATGAAGACGGAAGCTTTAAATCTACCGTAGATAAATTCTACGATCAAGACGATTTAGCAAAATGGGCAGAAGCAACAGGCGCCAAACCAGGTGATCTTATTTGTGTACTTTCTGGCGATGCCAATAAAACAAGAACACAGTTAAGCGCCTTAAGAATGGAAATGGCAACCAGACTAGGGTTAAGAAAACCAAACGAATTCGCACCATTATGGGTTGTTGATTTCCCATTATTGGAGCTTGATGAAGAAACTGGTCATTACCACGCAATGCACCACCCATTTACTTCTCCAAAACCAGGTCAGTTAGAATTATTGGATACTGATCCAGGTGCTGTACGTGCAAACGCTTACGATTTAGTATTGAATGGAAACGAAATAGGCGGTGGTTCTATTCGTATACATGATAAGGATATGCAAGCAACTATGTTCAAACATTTAGGTTTTACACCTGAAGAAGCAAAAGCACAATTCGGTTTCTTAATGGAAGCTTTTCAATACGGTGCACCACCACATGGCGGATTAGCATTTGGTTTAGATAGACTGGTATCTATTTTAGGCGGACAAGAAACGATTAGGGATTTCATTGCCTTTCCTAAAAATAATAGCGGTAGAGATGTCATGATCGATGCCCCTGCACCAATTGATAATGAACAATTGAAAGAATTGAACTTGAAGTTGGATATTCAAGAATAAACCATCTTGACAAAGTGATAACAAAAAATCCCGCCTAGTGCGGGATTTTTTGTTTGCTCTTCTCTTCAATTAGACACCTTACAAATCAACCACCACACTAAGTAAGGTATTTTTTGTTAAATTCACTTTGTGAAAAAATGGGTAAAAGTTGTATTGTATAGTTTATTGGGCATAGTTGTAATCATTGGTGGTGTTATTGGATATTTTTATTATCAATATGATTTGAAATATGAAGTAAATTCTTCAAAATATCAGCACGATATCGGTTATTTATCACCTACAAATCGTGATTTTGTTCCTAATTTTGAACGATGTAGTAATAATCATCTCAGAGGATATTATTCTAGTGTAGGATTTAATGTTTTTGATAACAGCAAAGCACATTTTAGACAATTTATTCAATCTAACTTCAATAGTAAGCGCTATGATGATAACGGTATGCTTAACCTTCGCTTTATTATTAATTGCAAAGGTGAAGTCGGTGATATGGAGGTAAACAAGCTAAATAAAGATTATCAAATAACAAAACTCAACAATGATTTGGTTGAAGAAATAATTCAATTAACGGTAGAAAAGGAAAATTGGGTTATTTCAAATAACAAATCGGATAATGACAAATACATGTACTTGATTTTTAAAATAGAAGATGGAAAAATTGTTGAAATATTACCTTAGTTTTTTACTATTAATATCATTAAGCTGTAAGAATGAAAATCTAAATGAAGGATCATCAGAAGATTCAAAACTAATAGCAAAAGATATTTGGGACACTGAAAATAGTAAGCACGGTTTTAACGGTAGTTTTCAAGGGACACCAAAAGCGATGACCCTTCTGGATAAAATTATAGCTTTAGATAGTACGAATGCAGATGCATTAAGGGAGATTTCCGTTCCTTTTCTAAAAAGGGGAATTCCACTTGAATGGAAAGCAAGATTTGACAAAGCAGTAAAACATGACCCAGCGACATGGGTGCCTTGGCGAGGCTATTTATACCTGTGGTTCTACAGAGATTATGAAAAAGCCATTGCAGATTTTAATGCATCAGATTCTATAACTCCTTATTTAGATTATCCACAAGGGCATAGTGTCTATTTTTGGCGTGGCATTGCTTATTTAGGCGCAAAAGACTATGACAACTCCATTGCTTATTGGGACAAACATATTACTAAAGAAACAGAGGACTCTGGTGAAGATTGGGTAGAACTTGAAGCATTTCTATATAGAGGTATTGCGTATTATGAAGCAGGTAACATTGAAAAAGCAAATGAAAACTTTGAAAAAGTCATTCAATACTTCACCAATTCTGCAGATGCCAAATATTATAAGGCGCAATTATTATTAAATAAGGGAAATAAAAAGGCGGCTATGAATATGATTGATGATGCCATTGTAGATTTTAATAATGGGTATTATAATAACAGAGGTTATGTAGAAACCTTACGCCAAATTTATCTTGAAGATTTAGAAGAACTTAAATCAAAAATCATAGCAAGTAATTAAATACCTTTGAACCCTATCACTGATATGGCTCAACCATGCCCATCCAAAAGAATAAAATTTTAAAAAGTATTTACAAATGGAGATATAAACATATCTCTCAAAAGACCTTTGTTTACATTTTAAGTGTAGTTGTAGGTCTTTTGGCAGGCTTGGCGTCGGTAACCCTTAAGAACATAACTTACTTTATAGAAGCATCCCTTGAAAAAGGAATTAATATCTCCAGTAATCAACTGTATTTTATTCTTCCTATTATTGGTTTAACATTAGTTTATCTGTACGTAAAATATATTCATAAAGAGAAATTAAAACATGCTGTTTCTTCCATTCTATTTTCACTTTCAAAAAACAAGGGGCGTATAGATGTAAAACAGGTCTATACACAGTTAATTATAGCTCCTTTAACCGTTGGTTTTGGTGGATCGGTAGGTTTATTAGGGCCGGCAGTAGCAACCGGTGCCGCTATTAGCTCCAACCTTGGTAGGCTTTTTCATATTAACAGCAAAACACGTTCTTTATTAATTGCCTGCGCATCGGCAGGTGCAATCTCATCTATATTTCAGTCGCCAATTGCTGCCATTATTTTTGCCGTTGAAGTATTCAGTTTAGATTTAACCATGATATCGATGCTACCTCTTTTATTAGCATCTATTAGCGGTGTACTTACCTCCTACTTTTTTATGGGAAACGAAGTGCTATTCAATTTCTCTATTACAGAACCCTTTGAAGTTAAAGACACCTTGTTTTATATTCTCTTAGGTGTTGGTACCGCTGTAGCGTCTATTTACTTTACAAAAATGTACTTCGGCATAATCAACCTTTTTAAACCATTAAAGAGTCCGAAATATCGGCTTTTAGTTGGTGGTCTTGCTATAGGTATTATGTTGTATATGATTCCTCCACTGTATGGTGAAGGTTTTTCCTTTATCAACGACCTTTTAATCGGTGATCATATTAAAGCTTTGGGCAAGACACCTTTCGATGCTTACATTGGCAATATTTGGGTAGTAATAGCACTTTTGATCGGTATTACTATTTTTAAGGCGGTAGCGATGACCACTACTTTAGCCGCAGGAGGAGCAGGAGGAATTTTCATACCTACAATGGTTATGGGTAGTGCTTTAGGCAATGTAGTGGCAAAATTGATTAACAATTCTGGATTAGGGTTTTCGGTATCTGAAAGTAATTTTACCTTAATTGGTATGGCAGGTCTCATTGCGGGAGTACAGCACGCTCCGCTAACGGCTATTTTCCTTATTGCTGAAATTACAGGTGGTTATGCCCTATTTGTGCCTTTAATGATAACAGCATCTATATCTTATATCATCACAAAAAACACAGTTGATTACACCATTTACACAAGAGAATTGGCTGAAAGCGGAGACTTGCTGACCCACAATAAAGATCAAGCGGTACTTACTCTTATGGATTTAGACACTGTAATTGAAACCAACTTTAAAGCTGTACACCCAGATATGACCTTGGGTGAAATGCTACACGACTCTGTCGCCAAATCAACACGAAATATTTTTCCCGTTGTAGATGTAAATCACATGTTTTTGGGTATTATTTTATTAGACGATATTAGGGAGTTTATGTTCGATACCAAATTGTACAACACTACAAAGGTGGAAACATTTACCCATAAAGCACCCGATCATATATATTATGGGCTGGACAGTATGCAAATTGTAATGCAAAAATTTCAAGATAGTGGCGCGTGGAATTTACCCGTAGTCAAAAACGGAAAATACATGGGCTTTGTTTCCAAATCAAAACTATTAACCGCGTACAGAAGAGAACTTATAAAATTCACAAAGTAAAATAACTCATGAAATATATAATTATCGCCATAGTATTAATCTCAATCGGATTAATTATTTACGGATTCAATTTAGATGCCGGTGAAGAAGTGCTATCACATCGGTATATAGGCTCAGGTACCTTATTGCTATTTTTAGTTGCCATGCCGCTCTTTCTTATTCGAGAGAGTAAGGGTAAAAAATTCAATAATTACATGCTTACCGATGAAAATGTACGGAAAATGCAAGGAAAAGAGCCTAGAAAGACTGATAATCAAGACACTCCGAAAAATTAATAGTGCGATTCGCTACCAATGAATCGTAAAATATTGTAAATTAGAATGTTAACATTAAAATTTCAATACAATGATTGGTACCGTCAAATTTTACAATGAATCTAAGGGTTATGGATTTATAACCAATGAAGAAACTGGAAAAGATATTTTTGTTCACGCCACCTCTTTACACGGCACTGAGCTTAGAGAAGGTGATAAAGTGAGTTATGAGGAGGAGGAAGGAAGAAAAGGTACTGTTGCCGGACAAGTGCAGGTACTTTAACAATGTTCTTTTTTTTAAAAAAATTTAGATAACCACGCGCTTGCGTGGTTTTTCATTTATGCTCAATATCCTATTTTCTTTTCTTGGCAAAAAACTGAAGCAATAAACTAGAAGCTTCATCAGCAAGAATACCACCAGATATTTTAGTTTTAGGGTGAAGAGTTGTTCCCATAACTCCGCAACCACGCTGTTCATCTGTAGCGCCATAAACGATTTTACCAATCTGGCTCCAATACAGCGCGCCAGCACACATTTGGCACGGCTCTAAAGTCACATACAACGTACAATCTTTTAAATACTTACCGCCTAGAAAATTAGCTGCAGAAGTTATTGCCTGCATTTCGGCATGTGCCGTAACATCATTCAATTTTTCGGTTAAATTATGTGCTCTTGCAATGATTCTGTCTTGCACTACAATTACAGCACCCACAGGCACTTCACCAGCTTCAAATGCATATTCTGCTTCTTGAAGTGCCTTTTTCATAAAATAAGTATCATCGTAAGGTAAAACCATAACCTCAAAAATACGATAGTTTCATTTTTAAAAAAGTATTTTTGTGCCCATTATAGATACAATTTGAAATCAATTCTAGAACATATCAAGTCACCTAACGAACTAAAAACTTTATCAGTAAAGAATTTAGAGCAACTGGCTGTTGAATTACGTGAGTTCATAATTGATATTGTTTCTGTAAAAGAAGGGCATTTAGGTGCTAGTTTAGGTGTTGTAGAATTGACCATAGCATTACATTATGTTTTCAATACACCCATAGACAAGTTAATATGGGATGTAGGCCACCAAGCATACGGACATAAAATACTGACCGGTAGAAAAGAGGTTTTTGATACCAACAGACAATTAGGTGGCATTAGTGGCTTCCCTAAAATGCAAGAAAGCGAGTATGATGCTTTCGGTACAGGGCACAGCTCTACCTCTATTTCAGCTTTGTTAGGCATGGCTTTAGCAGCACAATTACAAGGGAAGTTAAAACGACAACACATTGCAGTTATTGGTGATGCATCTATTGCAAGCGGTATGGCATTTGAAGGTTTAAATCATGCTGGTGTAACCAATGCAAATATTCTTGTCGTACTCAATGACAATGCTATGGGTATAGACCCAAGCGTAGGTGCATTAAAAAAATACTTAACCAACGTAAAAACAGGTACTGCAAAAGAAGAAAATATCTTCGAGTGCCTTAATTTTAATTATACTGGTCCTATAGACGGTCATGACTTGCCCGTTTTGGTAAAAGAACTAAAACGTTTAAAGAATATTGAAGGTCCTAAGTTATTACATGTAATCACCACAAAAGGAAAAGGGTTACAAAAGGCAGAAGAAAATCAGGTCACCTACCACGCCCCCGGTAAATTTGATAAACAAACAGGTGAGCTACAAAAGAAAACCAGTGCTATTGAACCGCCTAAGTTTCAAGATGTATTCGGTAAAACTTTAGTAGAACTTGCCCTGAAAAATGAGAAAATTGTAGGGATAACTCCAGCCATGCCAACAGGTAGTTCTTTAAAATTTATGATGGAGGTTATACCAGATAGAGCTTTCGATGTTGGTATTGCCGAACAGCATGCAGTAACATTGGCTGCGGGTATGGCAACCGACGGTTTAATTGTATTCTGTAATATTTACTCCACTTTTTTACAACGAGCCTATGATCAAGTTATACACGATGTAGCAATACAAAACCTACCCGTTATTTTCTGTTTGGACCGTGCAGGTTTAGTTGGTGAAGATGGGCCAACGCACCATGGGGTTTTCGATATTTCATATTTAAGGTGTATACCTAACCTTATAATTTGTTCTCCTCTAAACGAAATTGAGCTCAGAAACATCATGTACACGGCTCAGTTAGGTTTAGACCATCCTATTGCGATAAGGTATCCACGTGGACGTGGAAAAGAAGTGAATTGGCAAGTACCAATGAAAAAACTCAATATTGGGGAAGGTCAACTTTTAAAAGAAGGAAGTAAAGTTGCTATTCTAAGCACAGGACCCATTGGCAATATGGTTACGGAATTGATTAATGAATTAGATAGCAACCCAGCAATCGCCCATTATAACTTCCCTTTCATAAAACCTTTAGATTCAACTTTATTAGAAGAAATATTTCAGAAATTTAATCATATCATTACATTAGAAGATGGTTCAGCGATTGGCGGATTTGGAAGTGGTTTGTTAGAATTTGCAAATAATATTGGAATCCATAAAATAATTAAGATATTTGGCATTTCTGATGCTTTTATTACACACGGTGCTACCGAAAAATTGTATGTAAAAGCAGGAATAGATAAGATGTCCGTAAAACAATATGTACAACAATTTCTATGAAAGCCATAGTCTCAAAATTTCTTAAGAGTATATTTATACTACTTATTTTAACAACCTCATTATCTTATGGTCAAGATACTATACCGGCACCTATAATTGTTGATAGTGTAGTGGTAGACAGTATAGCCATTGACACTATAGTTATACGTAGAACGGTAGATAAAATTTATTCGCCTAGAAAAGATGTAAATCTTCAAATACCGAATATAGATTTTAAAAAGACAGAAACGTTACAAGAAGGATTTCAACGTTTTAGAGTTCCATCTTTTTGGGAAACAGAAAATAGTTTCGGCATCAATATAAGTGAAGTTGCCTTTATAAATTGGAATGCAGGTGGAGACAATGCCATAAGTGGCCTAGGTTTTTTGAAGTTTGCCAGAAAGTATAAATTCAGTAATTTCCAATGGGATAATAATTTAGAACTACGCTATGGTTTAAACGCTCAAGAAGGACGCAAGCTTAGAAAAACAGAAGATGTAATTCGTTTAAGTTCAAACCTTGGTTTTAAAAAAAATAATACCAGTAGGTGGTTTTACTCTGTACAACTTAATTTTAATACCCAGTTCTCCAATGGCTACAAGTATCCTGACAGAGATACACCAATTTCTAGATTTATGGCTCCTGGTTATGTACTATTTGGTGCTGGTACCTCTTACATTACCAAAGATGAAAAATTCAATCTCTATTTATCGCCTTTAACTCAAAGATCAACCTTCGTTTTAGATCAAGAATTAGCAAATAATGGTTCTTTTGGTGTTCAAGCGGCAGTTTTAGATGCTGATGGAAATATTATTACACCAGGAAAAAACCATTTATTGGGAATAGGTGTACTCATTACCAATAACTTAAACATCAATGTTGCCGATAATATTGAATTGAAGAGTAGACTGAATTTGTATATGGACTATATTAAAAATTTTGGCAATGTTGACATAGATTGGGAACTCACTCTTAACATGAAAGTAAATAAGTTCATAAGCACAAGTTTAGGCACTCAAATAATATATGATGACGATATTCTTTTTGATGTGGTCAAAAATGATAATGGAACAATAATAGATCCTGGTGTACCTAAAATTCAATTCAAACAAGTACTTGGCGTTGGTATATTATATGGTTTTTAAAGCTGTTTTCCCTTAATCTTATTATGAATATGCACAGCTGCGCTATCAGAAAGACTGGCAACATAACAACACGTATTCAATACAATTTCATATAAAGATGCATCTGTTTGTTGATAGAAACCCGGTAATGTTCTTAAAATGAGCTTATGATAATTAGATGCCTTATTATTTTTCTTTCCAATTAAAGCATCGATATAAACATTTAAAATATCAGAAATAATAGTATACCCAGCAATCTCTTTTTCTACCACTTCTTGAGATTGATATAGTTTTTGAACGCTTAAGCTTATAATATCTTCTATCTGGGCTTTGTATCTACTTTTGTCCAATAAAGAGACTTCAAAAGTGCCATTTAAGATACTTTCTTCATTCTCGACGAATATAGAAACCGCATCTTGTATAAGCGTATTAATTGCTAAGGCTCGTAAATAGCTAAGCCTATCTTCCATATACTCCAAAGAATTATACTTATTGGTATTTATGGTATCCTTAACCAGTTTTATTAAGTATTCTAAGGCATAATCTTCAGAAATAAGACCTAAGTTAATGCCGTCTTCAAAATCAATTATAGTATAACAAATGTCATCTGCAGCTTCTACCAAAAATGTCAATGGATGTCTACCATAAGAAATAGTACCGTTGTTGCTTCTAGTTGATAATCCTAAATCTTGAGCTACTTCGTCAAAAATATATTTTTCACTTTGAAAGAATCCGAATTTCTTATCACAAATGTGTTTACTTGGTTTTTTAGGCAAAGATTCTTTTGGGTATTTCATGAAAGCACCCAACGTAGCATAGCTAAGACGGAGTCCGCCAGAAACCCCAGCCCTATCTTGTGTCATTAATCGAAATCCGTTAGCGTTACCCTCAAAATCGATAATATCTTGGTATTCTACTTCAGAAAGTAACTCCTTAAATTTAAATCCGTTTCCGGTTTTAAAATATTCTCCAATAGCTTTTTCACCACTGTGTCCAAAGGGTGGGTTACCAATATCATGTGCCAAAGCAGCTGCAGCAACAATACCACCAAAATCATTGAATTGATAGCCATGAACCTCTTTTAAATACGGGTGTTTCTCAATAATTTTTTTTCCGGCCAATCTACCTAAACTTCTACCGACGACAGATACTTCAAGACTATGGGTTAATCTAGTATGTACGAAATCAGTTTTTGAAAGCGGTATTACTTGGGTCTTATCTTGTAGACTTCTAAAAGCCGATGAAAATATGATACGGTCGTAATCTACATCGAACCCTAAACGGGTTTCATCTTGCTCATTTCGTAACCTCTTATTTTTATCGCCTTGTCTTCGTAAAGAAAGTAATTGCTCCCAATTCATGCTCATCAATTTTAAAGCCAGCAAGATACGGCATTTGCCCATTTTAATAACCTTAGTATTAATTACAGTAAAATATTCTGTGCTAGAACCTTAACCTTTAAAACATATATTAATAAAGCTTAGATAACCTTATCTTAACCTTGAGTCCTTTTCTTTGCAACAGTTATTTTACTTATGAAGAAAATCTACATTCTGTTCGCTTTAATGATTTGCTCTTTGTCTTTTGCACAAGAGACCAGTTCTATTAAAGGTAAAGTTTTAGACGGCGAGTTTTTTAATGAACCATTATTAATGGCTTCAGTATCTATAGACAACTCCGCTCTTACTACGCATACGAATTTTAGAGGTAATTTTGAATTTAATGAGGTAGCACCTGGCACACATAAAATTTTAGTTCAATTTGTAGGGTATGAACCAATGCACCTAGAAATAACAGTTAAAGAAGGAGAACAAACTGAAATTTTTGAAACCCTTTATGCTAAAAGCCTACCAATGCCTTCTACAGCTAAAGTTAGTGCCACTACAGAAGATGCGCTAAGCACCTTAGAATTAGCTGCAAATAAAACGAAGTAACCTTTCATTTTTCTAAGCATAAGGTACCTTTCAAGTTTTTCATTTAGAAAAGCCCCTTAGATTACAGCAGAAAAAATCCTTTTTCGAAAAGAAATTAGTATTTTCATCCACTAAACTTAGTTTCTTTGTGATAATTAAAAATCATTACAACTTTTACGAAATTAACTTCATAACCTTATTTTAACCTTAATGATAATTTATAGTATCATTTTTGTTCCTTATTTAATTTTTTGATGGGAGAGAACATATATTTATTCATGATTATTGCTCTAGCAGTTTTAGCAATAACAGATTTAATTGTTGGTGTTAGTAATGATGCTGTCAATTTTTTAAATTCGGCAATAGGTTCAAAAGCGATTTCTTTTAAAACAATCATGCTTGTAGCCAGCGTAGGTATTGCCTTCGGAGCAGTTTCTTCAAGCGGAATGATGGAAGTAGCTAGAAAAGGAATATTCAATCCATCAGAATTTGTCTTTGCTGAAATCATGATTGTCTTTATGGCTGTTATGATAACCGATATTCTCTTACTAGATTTTTTCAACACTTTGGGTATGCCTACTTCAACCACGGTATCTATCGTTTTTGAGTTATTAGGTGCAGCCGTTGCTATATCATTAGTTAAAATATATTCAGGAGACGGTAATTTTACCCATCTTTCAAATTACATAAATACAGACAAGGCTACTGAAATTATTATTGGCATACTACTCTCTGTGGTTATAGCCTTTACCATTGGTGCCATTGTTCAATTTTTTACTAGAATTCTATTATCCTTCAAATTCAACGATAAACCAAAATGGGTCGGTGCAATTTTTGGTGGTATGGCTATAACAGCTATCATATACTTCATACTTATTAAAGGTTTAAAAGGAACCTCAATCATAAACCCAGAAACAGCTATTCTTATCTCTGACAATCCTGAGTTATTTCTATTAGGTAATTTTATAATATGGTTTGCGCTATCATGGCTGGCAACTACTTTTATGAAATGGAATATTTATACCATCATTATTATTCTAGGCACGTTTGCATTGGCTATGGCTTTTGCAGGTAATGATTTAGTAAACTTTATTGGTGTACCACTAGCAGCTTACGAATCTTTCTTAAGCTGGTCAGATTCTGGTCAATTGGCTTCTGAATATAATATGAAAGGTTTGGCTGTTGCAGTACAAACACCTACCTATTTACTATTAGCATCAGGGGTTATCATGGTAGTAACATTATGGTTTTCTTCAAAAGCTAAAAACGTTGTAAAAACCAGTGTAGACCTTTCTAGACAAGACGAGGGTGATGAACGTTTTGAGCCTAATTATCTTTCTAGACAAATTGTGAAATTTTCTATTAAAGCATCTGAAAATTTAAACGGGTTAATACCAGTTTCATTACAAAATAGAATTAATACCCAATTTGTAAAGCCAACTTCATATGCCCTAAAGGCAAAGGCAAAAGACCAACCGGCTTTTGACCTTATTAGAGCTTCGGTAAACTTAATGGTAGCAAGTGTATTAATCTCTCTTGCAACCTCATTAAAACTACCGCTATCTACTACATATGTAACATTTATGGTAGCTATGGGAACATCCTTAGCAGATAGAGCTTGGGGTTCTGAAAGTGCCGTATATAGAGTTGCAGGTGTACTTAATGTAATAGGCGGATGGTTCTTTACCGCAATCGTAGCATTCTTAGCTGCAGCAATTATAGCTTACATTATTCACTTAGGTGGTATTTATGCCATCAGTGCATTGTTAGTATTCGCCTTTGTCTTAATTGGTAAAAACTACTTATCTCACACTAAAAAATTAAAAGAGACAAAAGAAGAAGAAATTTTAGAGCGTGCAGAAAGTAGCTCTATTCAAGGTGTTATTGAAGAAAGTGCAAAAAACATTGCCAACGTTGTAAAACGAGCTAACAAAATATACTCTAATTCTATTAACGGATTAGCAAAACAAGACCTCAACTCGCTTCATAAAAACAAGAAGCAGGGCGCTAAATTGGCAAACGAGATTGAAGACTTAAGGAACCATACATTCTATTTTATTAAGAATCTAGAAGAAGCTCATATAGGTGCCAGTAATTTCTACATTAATGCCATGGGGCATTTGACCGATATTTCACAATCGTTGGAGTATATTGGTAAAGTAAGCCATAAGCATGTTAACAATAATCATAAGAAGTTAAAGTACAATCAAATAAAAGAACTTAAGCAGATAGATATAAAATTAGCAGAGATATTAGATAATACTTACCATGCTTTTGAAGAAAGATCGTTTGAAAAAATCGGTACTATTCTTAATAATAAGCAAGAACTATATGATTTAGTTTCTCAAAAAATAAGTGCACAAGTAGAACGTACAAGATCTGAGGAATCAAGTCCTAAAAACACGACCTTGTATTTCACCATCTTGCTTGAGACAAAAGATCTAATGACAGCAACCATGGATCTTTTAGAATTGTATTACAAAGAACATGATGCCGACGTTGCCCCTGCAACCTTAGATTAAGTCATATTCTATATTTAATAAAAACCATATTTATGAAATATATCATCTTGTTCACGGTACTGCTAACAGGTATTTATAATCATGCCCAAGAAATAACCGGCAACGAATTATTAGAACGAGCAATAGCATTTCATGACCCAGAAGACAATTGGCCTACATTTAAAGGTAAAATGCTGATTGAGATGGAAAATCCGAAAGGAAGTCCTCGTAGTACAGTAGTAGAAATGAAATTACCTGAGAATTATTTTAAAACTACCGTTACCAAAGACAATTACGTTATTGAATCTGAATTAGATAACAACGATTGTACTTTAAAATTAAATGGAAGCACTTCTATTTTCCCTAAGATAAAAGATAGCATGAACATTAGCTGTGATCGCGCTAAAATGATGAAGAACTACTACACATATTTATATGGGCTGCCTATGAAATTAAAGGACCCTGGCACCATTATAGATAGCAAAGTGATTAAGAAAACCTTTAAAGGCAAAGAGTACCTAGTTTTAAAAGCTACGTATGAAAAAGAAGTAGGTAACGATACTTGGTACTTCTACTTTGACCCAAAGACTTACGCTATGGAAGTCTATCAATTCTTTCATGATGAAAGTAAAAACGACGGAGAATATATTTTACTTTCTGAAATGATAACCGTAAACGGAATTAAGATACCTAAAGTACGCAAGTGGCATTACAACAAAGGCGATGTATTTTTAGCTACTGATAATCTTCGTAAAGCGAATATTATAGATTAGCGATAAAAATTCATTTCATCCATATATTTCCACACTTCTGGTGGTAATAAAGGTTTAATATTTTTACCCTTCTTATGCTCTCTTCTAATAAAAGTCGAAGAGATTTCCATAATAGGTGCATTTACACGATGTATCTTTTCATGCTCCTTAAATTGATGCTCAATAGCCCCTTCAGATATTCTTGGATAAACATATAGATGATGAAGATCTAAGATAGCTTCATAATTCTTCCACTTATGAAGTCCTTTCAAATTATCCTCGCCCATTATCAATGAGAAATCATATCCTTCGGGGTACTTTTCTCCTAAATGAACAAGCGTATTTATCGTGTAATTTGGTTGCGGCAGATTGAATTCGATATTACTAGGTTTCAACTTTTCATAATCTTTCGTTGCCTCATACACCATTTCGAATCTTTGGTGATTGTCTAAAAGCGTTTTCTTGACTTTAAACGGACTTTGAGGCGTTACTACAAACCAAACCTCATCTAAGTCTGAAAACTCTACCATATGGTTCGCAATAACCAAATGACCGATATGAATAGGGTTAAAGGTGCCAAAATATAATCCTACCTTCTTCATGCTCAGTTATTCTTTATCTTCAGAAACGAAATCGGCTACCAAGTCTATTGCCTCTTGTAAAGCAACATCAAGGTCATAATTCTTAATAATCTTATCAAACTGTGGTGCTGTTGCCAATTCTACAGAAGCTTTTGCAACGCGCATGTTTATTTTGTCTTCGCTTTCGGTGCTTCGCTTTTTAAGTCTAATCTTAAGTTCATCGACACTTGGTGGTTTCACAAAAACAGCCAGTGTCTGATCAGGAAACTTCTTTTTAATTCTTAAACCGCCAACAACATCAATATCAAAAATGACATTCTTGCCTTCTGCCCAAAGTCGTTCTACTTCACTTTTTAAAGTCCCGTAAAAGTTATCTCTATATACTTCTTCCCACTCTAAAAAATCATCATTTTTAATATGATTTTTGAACTCAGAAACTGACATGAAATAATAATGTTCTTTATTCTTCTCTTTACCTCTCCTTGGTCGTGAAGTTGCAGATACAGAAAAAGCCAAATTTAATTCTGGTTGTGCCAATAGATGGCGCACAATGGTTGTTTTCCCACTTCCTGAGGGTGCAGAAAAAATGATTAGCTTACCACCTTTCATCTATAATACGTTTAACATTTGTTCTTTAATCTTCTCTAACTCATCTTTCATTTGCACAACAATTTGTTGCATTGGAGCAAAGTTTGCTTTAGAACCGATCGTATTGATTTCACGACCAATTTCTTGAGAAATAAAGCCTAATTTTTTACCATTACTATCGTCTGACTGTAATGTTTTACTGAAGTAGTCTAAATGATTCGCTAAGCGTACCTTTTCTTCAGTAATATCATATTTCTCTAAATAGTAAATAAGTTCTTGCTCAAATCTATTGGCATCGACATCTGCCTTTAAATCTTGTACTGCCTTTTCTAAACGTTCGCGAATAGTAGATTGTCTATCAGGATCAATGCTTATAACCTCTTCTAATAATTTTTTCAAAGAAGATATTCTTTCTAGAAAATCTTTCTCTAACACACTGCCCTCTTCTGATCTAAACTCATTGATTTCTACCAAAGCACCTTGTAATGCCTCTTTGATAGCCTCATATTCAGATTCATCTATATCTTCCTTATCCGTTTTCATAGCATCAGGAAAACGCAATGCCATTTCTAACAATCTTAAATCATCGCCATCGGCAATGCTCTTTAATTGGTTCATGTATTGTTTTACAGCAACTTCATTAACTTGGGTTGAAGTTGTATCACCTGTAAGCTCAACGTATAGGTTAAAATCTACCTTACCTCTCAACAACGAATTAGCGACCAATTTTCGTAGTTCTAATTCTTTTTCGCGATAACTTGAAGGCATACGTGCATTTAAATCAATGCTCTTGCTATTAAGCGATTTTATTTCTACCGTAATTTTTTTATTAGGCAATTGAACTACATGCTTTCCAAAGCCGGTCATTGATTGAATCATAAATACATTTTAGATTAAGACAAAGGTAAGGTAAATGAAAATTTCAACGATAATCATCTCACCTTACATAATTAATAAAGGAGTAAACAAAAAAATATCTTGTCTACTCCTTAAATTCTAACTGATAAAATATTAAAGTTCTCTTACCCAAATATTTCTAAAACTAACACGACTATCGTCGCCGTGATCTTGTAATAGTAATGGTCCCTTACCATGAGCAGGGTTTTTAGGCCAGCCTATATAAGGGGTCGTACCTTTAAGCTCCACATGATCTTGAACCAAAATTCCGTTATGGATTACAGTAATATCACCTGATTTTATTTTTCCGCCATCAACATTAAATACTGGCGCATGGTAAATAATATCATACGTATTCCAATCACCCGTTGGCACAGAAGCCATAGCTAAAGGCACATGTTGTTTGTAAATAGAACCAACTTGTCCGTTTACATACGTCGGATTATCATTTTGATCTAGAATTTGCACTTCATATATGCCGTTTAGAAAAACACCGCTATTTGCTCTATTCTGATTATCTCTCTGCACTGGCAAAGGAGATTTCCATTCTATATGCAATTGAACGTCTCCAAAATTTTGCTTGGTTTGTATGTTTCCGGTTTTATCATTTACCGTCATACTACCATCTTTGTTTAAATGCCATTTAGCTGCAGTACTATCATTTGTACTGATCCAATTATCTAAATCAGTACCATTAAAAAGCACAACAGCATCACTTGGAGCTGTATTCGTCTCCCCAGGTTTTACCACCGCAACTTTAGGTTCATAAAATTCAGTTCCTTCGGGCGTAGTAGGTTCTTCACCCATGTATTCTTCATAAACGATTACACTATCTATTACAGCTTCAATGCGACTATCAGCATCTACCGTTACTTTTTCTTGACAAGATATTACTCCCAAAGAAGCAGCTAACAGTACTAATGAGTATCTATTTTTCATACCTAAATACAGTTAAAGTTGTTTAATTTTTATGTTTCTAAAAGCGACTATATTACCGTGATCTTGTAATCCGATTTTTCCTTTTGTGTATTTACCAAATCCGTCCCAACCTGCAAATTTAGATTTTGCGACCATAGCATCCCATTGATCATTTGCTACTGGGAATGTTACCATTACAGTTCCGTTTAAGGTAACACTACCTATGTGCGCATTGTGATCTACAGTAATAACCATAGTGTTCCACTCCCCAACAGGGTTAGTAACATCTGTAGCTGGTGAAACCATATCATACAAAGCACCTGCTTGATGCGTTGTACCTGCTTTAGCATCTGGGTGCTTTTCATTATCTAAAATTTGAATCTCAGGACCTGTTTGATAACCCGTCCCAAATTTTTCATCTTCATTAACGCCCCAGAAAACACCACTGTTTCCTGCTTCAGATATTTTCCAATCTAAGCTCAATACAAAATTGGTATAGTCTTGTCTTGTTACAAGATCGTGGTTTGTAGACTCCTCACCCTCTGCAGGAGGCGTATATACTAAAGCGTCACCTTCAATCTTCCAAGCATCACTTACTCCGTCAGTTTTGAACTCTTTCCATTGATCTAATGATGAACCATCGAATAAGACTTCCCAGTCATTTTCAATAATGGCTACTTTTTCAACAGCAGCTTCAGATGTCTCTTTTTTCTCTTCTTTACATGCAATGAATGCCAATAAACAAGCTACACTAGCTATAACTTTCTTCATTTGTGCTCTATTTTAAAGTCCTAGCATTTTCTTCAACATATCCTTGTCAATTTCAGCACCTGCAAAATCATCAAAAGTCTTTTTAGTCGCTTCAATAATATGGTCAGAAATGAATTTTGCTCCTTCACAAGCACCTTGCTCAGGACTCTTAATACAGCATTCCCATTCCATAACCGCCCAAACATCACAACCGTATTGTGTTAATTTAGAAAATATGGTTTTGAAATCTATTTGACCATCACCCAATGAGCGGTATCTACCGGCTCTATCTCCCCAATCATTATAACCACCAAATGCACCTTTCTTACCTGTTGGATTAAACTCAGAATCCTTCACATGAAAAGACTTTATAAATTCATGATAATGATCGATGTACGTGATATAGTCTAATTGTTGCAATACAAAATGACTAGGGTCATAAAGAATATTTACTCTTTTATGGTTACCTGTAGCTTCTAGAAAACGCTCAAAAGTATCGCCATCATGTAAATCTTCACCAGGGTGAATTTCATAACAAACATCAACACCTTCTTTATCAAAATGATTTAAAATCGGAGTCCATCTTTTTGCCAGTTCTTCAAAACCCATTTCCACTAAACCTGCTGGCCTTTGAGGCCAAGGGTGCATGGTATGCCATAATAATGATCCAGAAAAAGTAGCATGAACATTTAACCCAAGTCTTCTACTTGCAGTTGCTGCTTTTTTAACGGTTTCTATTGCCCATTCTGTTCTTGCTTTTGGATTTCCGTGAACATTTTTAGGGGCAAAAGAATCGAACATTAAATCATATGCAGGATTAACCGCTACTAACTGCCCTTGTAAGTGTGTAGAAAGTTCAGTTATTTCTAAACCGTAAGAGTTTACTTTGGCTTTAAGCTCATCGCAGTATGTCTGACTTTCAGCTGCTTTATCCAAATCAATTAAAAAAGTTTCCCACGTCGGAATTTGAATTCCTTTATATCCAAGATCAGCTGCCCATTTACACATTCCGTCTAAAGAATTAAATGGAGCTTTACTGTCTACAAACTGTGCCAAGAATACGGCTGGTCCTTTGATTGTTTTCATAAAAATATACTATCTGTTGTTGTTTGAATTTGTTGTTGTATTTGGGATGTCACATCTCTCAAAAAATCTTATATTTAAGAATTGTATCAGGTTCTTCTCAATACTTTGGAGATTTGCTATAAATATAGGGATTACCATCAGAAAAAGATAAAATTTCAAGCATGAATCAAGATGAAATATTCGACGCAATTGTTGTTGGAACAGGAATAAGTGGTGGCTGGGCTGCTAAGGAATTAACAGAGAATGGCTTAAAAACGCTTGTTTTGGAACGCGGTCCTATGGTAAAGCATGTAGTAGATTATCCTACGATGAACGATGACCCGTGGGATTATCCTTTAAAAGGTAAATTATCTAAGGAGGATGAGAAAAAATATCATGTACAAAAACGCGTAAAATGGGCTCCGACAGAAGACTCAAAGCACTTTTTTGTAAACGATCTTGACCACCCGTATGTAGAAACAAAACGTTTTGACTGGATTCGCGGATATCAAGTTGGTGGTAGATCACTTACTTGGGGTCGTCAAAGCTATCGATGGAGCGATATTGATTTTGAAGCAAATAAAAAAGACGGGGCTGGTGTAGACTGGCCTGTTAGATATAATGATATTTCGCCTTGGTACGATAAAGTTGAAAAATATATTGGGGTAAGTGGCGAAAAATTAGGCTTAGATGTGTTGCCTGATGGCATATTTCAACCCGCTATGAAATTGAATTGTGTTGAAGAAGATTTTAAAAAAACAACTGCCGATAAGTTTGATGATGGTAGACTTGTAACAATCGGTAGAGCTGCCCATATTACAGACCCCAACGCTACATTTGAAGGTCGTGGTGTTTGTCAGAACAGAAATCGTTGCTGGCGCGGGTGTCCATTTGGAGGTTACTTTAGCAGTAACTCATCTACGCTACCTGCAGCGGAACGTACCGGAAACATGACCTTGAGACCAAATTCCATCGTGCATGAAATCATCTATGACGATACCACAAAAAAAGCAACAGGCGTACGAATCATTGATGCTGAAACCAATGAGAAAATTGAATTTAAGGCAAAGGTGATTTTTCTATGCGCATCGGCCATGGCATCGGTTGGCATCTTGCTACAATCTAAATCTGAACGCTTCCCTAACGGATTAGGAAATGATTCTGATGCTTTAGGAAGAGGTATTATGGACCACCATTATAAACTTGGAGCAACTGCTAAAGTTGATGGTTACTTAGATAAGTATTATAAAGGAAGACGTGCGAACGGCTTCTACATACCTCGATTTGTAAACCTGAACGAGAAAACAAAACGCGAAGGTTATTTACGTGGTTTCGGTTACCAAGGCACTGCAAGCAGAGGAGATTGGTCTAAAGAAATTGGCGAGTTAGGGTACGGAAAAGAGCTAAAAGAATCTGTACTAAAACCAGGAAGTTGGACCATTGGAGTAACAGGGTTTGGTGAATTTTTACCATATGACGATAACCGAGTTACCCTAAGCCCTACTGAGAAAGACAAATGGGGATTACCACAATTGGCTTTTGACGTTGAGTTTAAAGAGAACGAGTATAAAATGCGCGAAGACATTAAAAAAGAAATTGTAACGATGTTCAAAGAAGCTGGCTTTAAAGAAGTTTCTTCTTATGATGAACCTAGCGGACCCGGCTTAGGCATTCATGAAATGGGTGGCGCAAGAATGGGGCACAGTGCAAAGACTTCGATTATAAATAAAAATAATCAAGTACATTTGGTACCGAATGTGTATGTGACCGATGGTGCTTTTATGTCATCATCTAGCTGTGTAAATCCGTCATTAACCTATATGGCTTTTACGGCAAGAGCAGCAAACCATGCAGCCGAACAATTAAAAGCAGGAAAATTCGCATAACGTTAAAATTAATTAGCGATTATAACGTTTATTAAATCCTATAGCTTAAAGAAAATAACAACTTATGGAAAATGCTTCAGCCAGAAATATGTGGGGTGACTATTTAAAAAATCACCTCGAAGATGTCTTTCACGAGACACCGAAAACGATGTATTTTGGCGACAATGAACAAGATGCCAACGAAAACGCTAGATTAATACAGAGCGGAGTTAGAAAGGCAATTTCACATTCTTTACTAAGTTTACAAAACCGTAATGAACCTTTACCCAAAATAGGAGATTATATAGTAGTCACAAATTGGAGTGGTGAAGCACAATGTATCGTTGCTACCACCGCCGTTTCTCTTAAACCGTATTTTAGTATTGATTCGAATTATGCTCAATTAGAAGCAAATGGAGACAAATCATTAGACAGTTGGAAAAAGTATCATTGGGATTTTTTTACCAGAGAATTACAAGAATTCAAAAGAGAACCAAGAGAAAGTATGATTGTCGTATGCCAACATTTTAAAGTGGTAAATTCGTAATTATCATTTAAAGTTTATAAAACAAAAAGAGCCGCAAATTGCGGCTCTTTTTTATACTTAATACTTACTTTTAGTTTTCTAAAGCTACCCAAGTATTTCCGCTTTTATGAGAATCTACGGTTGCTTCAATAAAATTCATACCACGAACACCATCTGTCATAGTTGGGAATTCACCATCGTTATACTCTTGACCTCTAATTGCTTTTGCCACACCTTTATAAATGTTAGCCATAGAATCAAAAATACCTTCTGGGTGACCAGCTGGCAACTTGGTTCCGTCTAAAGACAGCTCTGAATTATAAGCATGACCTGGCTTATATATTTGCGTTGGCTCAGTATCACTTAATTTATATAAAAAGTTAGGGCGTTCTTGCTCCCAACGAAAAGCTCCTTTCTCTCCGTAGATTGAAATGGCAAGTCCGTTTTCTTCACCTGTTGCAACTTGGCTACCTCTAATTACCCCTTTAACATGATCTCCCATACGTATAAGAACGGTACCATCAACATCCATCTGGTTATCTTCATAAAGATAATTAAAGTCGCACAGTAGTTCATTGATCTTAAGACCTGTAGTATACTCTACAAGATTAAAGGCATGAACACCTATATCTCCCATACATGAGCTTATACCAGCTTTCTTAGGGTCTAATCTCCAAACAGAAGATCTTTTCTCTTTATCATGAATAATAGTATTGATCCAACCTTGATAGTAAACTGCATCAACTTTATGAATTTTACCTAAAGCTCCAGCTTTGATCATTTCGCGCATTTGGCGTACCATTGGGTAACCTGTATAAGTATGCGTTAAAGCGAAAACAGTACCCGCTTTCTCATGAGATTTCTGCAAATCTTTTGCTTCATCTAAAGTAGTGGTCATCGGTTTTTCACAAATGACATGGAAACCATTATCCAACAACTTTTTAGCCATTGGGTAATGCAAAAAGTTAGGTGTTAGTACAGAACATACTTGAATACGTTCATCTTCTGGTAGTTTTAACTCCTCTTCAATTAAAGTATCAAAATCTTTATAAATTCTATTTAAAGGAACATCTATTTCTTTTGCAAATGCTATACTGGCATCAAAATCAGGATTAAAAACAGCTCCCGTAATTTGATAATTATCATTGATAAAAGAGGCTACTCTATGTAACACACCTATCAGCGAATCTCCTCCTCCACCTAGTATTCCTAATCGTATTTTCTTTGGCATTTTTGTTGTTGTTTTTGTTGTTGTTTTTGTTGTTGTTTTTATTGAAAATAGTATTGTTTAAAATCCCTTCAGATTTACATTGTTGTTCCAATTCGAAAACTGCTTACTGAATTGAGGCTTTAAAAATAACTGCACCACTGGGTAAGAAACAATTTTCAGGCGTTTAAATTAAAGAATTTATCTAAGACTGATATTCTATTTTCTCGGTTTTAAAGAAAATGGCGAACAATATAAATACAGCCAACGCAAAACCAGCCGGATACATCCAGATAGTTTCCCAAACATGTTTGCCGTCATCTAAAAGGTAAGCCGTTGAAATCTTTCCTGCAATCCAAAACCCTATTAACATACCCACACCATAGGTTGCCAATGTTATAAGACCTTGTGCTGAGCTCTTGAATTTTTCACCTGCTTTGCTATCGGTATAGATTTGCCCTGATACAAAGAAAAAATCATAACATATACCATGCAGTGCTATACCGATGATGAGCATAAACCCAAGTTCGTTGACATCACCAAATGCAAATAACAAATAGCGAACGACCCAAGCAGCCATGGCTACAAGAATAGTTTTCTTAAATCCGAATTTGGTAAAGAAATAAGGCAGTAATAACATAAAGGCAATCTCAGAAATTTGACCTAATGTCATTTTCCCTGTCGGGTTATCCATGCCGATTTCAACAAGAAACGGATTTGCATTCTGATAGTAAAATGCCAGCGGAATACATATTAAAACTGAAGAGATAAAGAATATTAAAAAATTCTTATCCTTAAATAAACTCAAGGAATCTAAACCTAAAATTTCTTTTAATCCTAACTTCCCTGAACTAGCTGCTTTTGGCGGTGTTTTAGGTAATGTAAAGCTGAAAAATCCTAATACCAAAGAGGCTATGGCAGTCATTAAAAAAGTGTTTTTTAATAAACCCTGCCCTATATTTTCACCTTGGTCCCAGCTAAAAACATAGCTAATTGAGAGTCCGGCAATAATCCATCCGGCAGTTCCGAATACTCTAATCATTGAAAACTCTTTCGCTGGGTTCTTCATCTGATTAAAGGAAACCGAGTTTACCAATGCCAAAGTGGGCATATATAAAATCATATATACCAAAACCAACATATAAAAATTATCGAAAGCAGCACTTTGGTACATGAAATACATGAGTACCGCACCAAATAGGTGTAAAATCCCTAAAATTCTTTCTGCATTAAAGTATCTGTCGGCTATTATACCGATAACAAAGGGAGCAATAATAGCTCCCCATGATTGTGTTGAAAATGCCAAGGCTATTTCACCGTCTGTTGCTTTTAAATTGTTTCCTAAAAATGTACCTAGAGTCACGAACCACGCACCCCATATAAAAAATTCTAAAAACATCATAAAGCAAAGCTGGGCTCTGACTTTATTTTTCATCTATCTTTTGTAATAAACATAATCTGAACTTATAGGTGTTTCATCATTATTTCTAAAATCTACAGCAATTTGCCCTCTATGACTTGTAGAATGATTGATGATATGAAAAAGAATATCTTGCAAGGTATTGGTAAACAATCGCCCTTCAGTATTCTCATAATCTATACGCTTATCAAAATTATCTGCATTAGTGACTATCTCGAACGAACTCCGTTGATTTTCATAATGTATATCTGCCCAGTTTTTGACATCATGTTCTTGCCAAACCTCGTAATCACTAGGTTTATTTAAAATTCTAGCGTTCCAAAGATGATGCGCATTTAATATATGACTAAATAAACGCATAGTTTCTGGCGGCACTGCATCTAGCGCCAAACACTGTTCTATCAGTTTCTTGTTGCAGTGAAAATTATAATCGAATATTTCATTAAAAAAAGTCTCCATAAATCATACTCTTGATTATTCTATTTCTTTTGCTGCTTTCAACAAAAGATCTCTAGTAGCAATTATACCTGCCTCTTCACTAATTTCAGAGCCTTCATATTCCACACCGATAAATCCGGTATATCCAGCATCTTTAACAATTTCCAGCATTTGAACGTAATCAATACCAGTATCATATCCGTCAGCATCAAAATTATTAGACTTTGCACTTACTGCCTTAGCATATGGCATTAATTCTTTAACACCCTTGTATTTATCATACTCCTTTAAACAATCCCAACTTTCTGGCTTACGTTCAATGCAGAAATTTCCAAAATCAGGCAAGCTTCCACAGTTATCCATATTTACGGTTTTCATCACCTGAGCGTGTAACTCTCCATTAGATGATAATCCGCCATGGTTTTCTACCAACACATTAATATTCTTAGTTTTTGCATAAGTCGCCAATTTGGTAAGTCCATCAACAGAATTCTTGATCCATTCTTTTGGCACGCTACTACCATTAAGGTTCACTCTAATAGCATGGCAACCCAAAGCTGCAGCAGCATCTACCCATTTTTTATGCTTCTCTACAGTTTCGTTTCTTTCGGTTTCATCATTAACCGCTAAATTTCCTTGACCATCGATCATGATCAATACATTTTTCATTCCGTATTTTTCAGCTTCGGCATTAGATTTTGCTACGAAATTTGCCATAGCCTCCTCAGAATAATCTGCTTCCTCTAATTCAGGATTATACAGCTGACTTACATATTCTAATCCTGTAAATCCCCAGTTTTTAGCTTTTTCAGCAAAAGAATATGGATCTACGCCATCTTCTCTGATCATTTTATGCATTGACCATTGTGCTAGAGATAATTTAAAAAATGGCTCAACATTACTGTCTTTTGCCACGATTTCAGAATTTTCCACTTTTTCTTTTTTAGTTTCTTTACACGCGTAAGATCCTAATAACGAGATTCCAATGCCTACAATAGAGGCAATCCGAATAAAACTTTTTCTTTTCATTTTTGGTAGTTTGTTGTTGTTTGAAATATAACCTTAACTGTTGACGTTAAAATTATGAATTGATACATTAATCTAACTTAACGTTAGTAATAGCGAATTTCGCAAGAATAATGGACTTTAAATGTATAGAATTAATTTTATATTTAATAAATTTAGAGATTAAACAACTTTTATGAGCAAATTTTATTATAACGAAGAACAAGAGTCTTACGATGCAATTGTCGTAGGTACTGGAATAAGTGGTGGTTGGGCCGCAAAAGAACTATGCGAGGCAGGCCTTAAAACCCTAGTTTTAGAACGCGGTAGAATGGTTAAACATATAGAAGACTACGAGACCGCGAACAAAGATCCTTGGGATTTTCCGAATGCAGGTGAACCAACCAAAGAAATTATAGCACAACAAGCAAAACAACATAGAACAGGTTACACTACAAACCAAGCAAATAATATGTGGTTTGTAAATGACTTAAAGCATCCATATAACGAAACAAAAAGATTCGATTGGATGAGAGGGTACCACCTAGGTGGACGCTCGCTACAGTGGGGTCGTCAAAGTTATCGTTTAAGTGATATTGATTTTGGAGCAAATAAAAAGGATAAGATTGCCGTTGATTGGCCTGTTCGCTATAAAGACATCGCACCTTGGTATGATAAGGTAGAGACATTTATTGGTGTAAGTGGTGAAAATTTAGGGCTAGAGCAATTACCTGACGGTCAATTTTTACCAATGATGGACCTAAACTGTGTAGAGCAGGAATTCAGAGAAAAAGTTGCAGAAAATTTTGATGGTCGTGTAGTAACTGCTGGTAGAACAGCACACATTACAGGCACAAAACAATTTGACGGAAGAAGTAAATGTCAATTTAGAAACAGATGTATAAGAGGGTGTCCTTTTGGAGCATACTTCAGCAGTTTGTCTTCTACATTACCAGCAGCAGAAGCTACAGGTAATATGACCCTTAGACCAGATTCTATTGTACATGAAGTAATTTATGACCCAAAGACAAAGAAAGCTACAGGTGTAAAAGTAATTGACGCAAATACGAAAGAAACATTTGAATTTAAAGCAAAAGTTATTTTCTTATGTGCATCAGCAATTGCATCTACTTCTATATTAATGCAATCTAAATCTGAAACCTTCCCTAATGGTATGGGTAATGAATCTGACCAATTAGGCCGTAACATAATGGACCACCAATTAAAAGTAGGAGCTTCTGGTAAATTTGACGGATTTGAAGATAAATACTATAAAGGAAGAAAACCTAGTGGAATCTATATTCCAAGATTTAGAAACTTAGGTGGTGATTCTGATAGAAAAGATTACATAAGAGGATTCGGCTATCAAGGTGGGGCCTCTAGAGGTAATTGGCAAGAATCTATTGCCGAACTATCTTACGGTAAAGAATTAAAAGATGCTGTTTTAAAACCAGGTGGATGGACGTTTGGTATGATGGGCTTTGGAGAAGTACTACCATACGAAAACAACAGATTTACATTAGACTACGATAAATTAGATGATTGGGGTCTACCAACAGTTACTTTTGATGCTGAGCTTCAAGAAAACGAACTTAAAATGCGTAAAGACATTTTAGAGTCGGCTGTTGATATGTTAGAAAAAGCGGGACTTAGAGATGTAAAGGGTTATGATGAAGAAAGTGCATTAGGTTTAGGTATACATGAAATGGGTACTGCCCGTATGGGAAGAGACAGAAAAACATCTGTTCTAAACGGAAACAACCAATTACATGATGTATCTAATGTATATGTAACTGACGGGTCATTTATGACCTCTGCTAGTTGTGTAAACCCATCATTAACTTACATGGCCTTTACGGCTAGAGCTGCGGATCATGCAGTTAAAGAACTTAAAAAAGGAAACATATAATGGATAGAAGACGCGTATTAAAAAATATGGGTATGTCACTTGGATATATGGTGGCCACCCCAACTTTATTATCAATTGTTCAAAGCTGTAAAAGTGAGCCAGCCCTTACTTGGACACCTGAATTTTTAGCTCAAAATGAAGGGTCTGTACTTTCAAAATTGGTGAATCTTATTTTACCAAAAACAGATACTCCTTCTGCTACAGAAGTACAAGTTGATATTTTTATAGACAGGTTTGCCAAAGATGTGATGGAAAAGGAACAACAAGATTTCTTTAAAATGTCTATGACAAAATTTATAAATAAAGCCTTGGCTGATTCTGGTAAAGAAAAAGCTGAAGATTTAACTGCTGAAGATTTAGAACCAGTTTTAGCAAGTTCTTTGAAATACAACAAAGATGAACAGGAACAAATGTTCAAAACCATTAACAGTTATACAAAGGCTATTGCCGATGGCGGTACTGCTGAGTTAGATGATGAAGTTTCAAGATTTGCTTTTGCTAATAATCTAAGGGGAATGACCATCTGGGGCTACAAAGCTTCTGAATATGTAGGTGAAGAAGTTTTGGCATACTTACCTGTACCAGGGGAATATGTGCCTTGCGGTGATGTACAAGAGCTTACTGGCGGTAAGGCATGGTCCTTATAACCAAATAATATTCTAATATTTAATAGCCAAGAGCATGATTTGTTATCGCTCTTGGCTATTTTCATTTAAATACACTACTCATGAAAAGAAGAAGTTTCATTCAAAAATCTGCATTAACTACAGGTGCACTTTCAGTAGCAAGTACCGTATCATTTGCCAATACATTAACCAACAATACAGCAGCGCATAAATACAATTTAAAATATGCACCCCACTTAGGCATGTTTAAACATCTTGCAGGCGATGACCCAATTGATCAATTGAACTTTATGGCAGATCAAGGTTATACTGCTTTTGAAGATAATGAAATGCGCAAACGCCCAATTGAGCAACAAGAAAAAATGGCGGCAACCATGAAAAAGCGTGGTATTGAAATGGGTGTTTTTGTTGCCCATGAAATTCATTGGAAAACACCGAATCTAGCATCTGGAGATTTAACTAAAAGAGAAGAGTTTTTAAATGATATAAAAAGCTCAATTGAAGTAGCTAAACGAGTAAATGCAAAATGGATGACCGTAGTACCAGGTCATCTAGACCTAAAACTACGAATGGGCTACCAAACTGCCAATGTTGTAGAAAGCCTTAGACAAGCATCTGCCCTATTAGAACCACATAATATTACCATGGTTTTAGAGCCATTGAATTTCAGAAATCACCCTGGGCTATTTTTGACCGACTCTCCTCAAGCCTTTGAAATTTGCAGAGCGGTTAATTCACCTTCATGTAAAATTTTATTTGACATCTATCACCAACAAATTCAAGAAGGAAACCTGATTCCGAATATGGAAGCCTCTTGGTCTGAGATTGCCTATATCCAAATAGGTGATAATCCTGGTAGAAATGAACCAACTACTGGTGAAATCAATTACCATAACGTATTTAAATGGATACACCAACAAGGCTTTACTGGAGTATTAGGCATGGAACATGGAAACTCAAGAGACAGAAAAGAAGGTGAACTGGCCGTTATAGAAGCTTATAAGAAGGTAGACAATTTTCTTTAAGCCTAAAATCAACAATAAATACATTTATAAGAGAACAAAAAATGCATTTCATCGAATAATTATCACCTTTTCGATGAAATACATTTTGCATACGTAAGAATTAACCTACTTATTCGTTCTTTTGTATATGTCCCAATACCTACAAACATTACTCGTCTATGCCGGTTTGCTTTTGGCATCAAAAATATCTTTTTATATCTATAAAAAGATAAAGTCAAATTCATTTGACTTATTTCAAATGAGACTAAAATATAAATGGTTCAATTTTAAAAGTACAGTTAAACTAACTTATTATAGTCTTTTTAATGATACTATCCATTTTCCATAATCCAAAATCAGTTTTCATGCGTATATAATTTATACTCTAATACTTAAGCTATGGAAAACTACATCACAATTTTGATGATATACGCGGCAGCGTTATTATTTTCGACTGTATTAAAGCCGTATATCAAAAACGATAAATAAAATTCCCCTTACTTAACCTCGGCTTAGCCGTATATAAAAAAGACCTCGTCAACGAGGTCTTTTTTATTCTCTTATTATAAAAATCATATTAAGTAATTATCTTCTTGAAACCAATCTTAAGTTTTAGAAATTAATTTATTTTAGATGAAAATAAGATTAATACAAACTTCCTTCCTATTCAATTTAGAAATAAAAAGAACAATATTCAAAGCTGAAATTTAGAAACAATATTAATAACCATTACTACTACGAACTGAAGAATAAAATTAGGTAGGTGAATTGGCATTTGATATAAAAAATGTACGGCCCCACTAATGCTTCTATTATGAAAAATGCCCACCAAGCCTAAAAAAGGTAGTTCCCCCGAAACCTTTTCTTAGAACGTAATCATACGACGAATCGTAGTTATACTTATTTTGGCGCTCAAACATTAGATATAAGATAACATACACTATCTTATAAAGAACCGTACTAAATTTTAAACTTTTATATCTGCATTAAAAGAACCTTCAACATTCAAAGATTCTCCGTTAGCATTTTCTAATTCTACTTCTAACTTGCCATCGACATTGTTAGAAAAATTTTCTGTGATTATAACATCACCCGATTTAATAAAAAAGGGTAGTTCACTAATTCCACTCAAATCTGCAAAACCGTAAACACCGTTAAACTTATTAAGTAAACGATCTAAATGCTTTATTTTATATACACCTACAGGTATACCATTATCCATTTTTTTTGTGGAAGCAATAATAAACTCTAAAGTTTGTTTCTCCCCACCATCCACTGAAGTAAAACTCAACAACAAATTGTCTATTGTATTACCAAATTTGTCTTGTTCAATTTTCTTGGTAAAGGTTGCTTTACCCTCTAAATGAAAACTTGTTACTCCATCAACATTAAAACTACATGTGCCTTTTTCAACTTTAATGCTTTCCAAATCGTATTTTGATCCACCTGAAAGTAAAATAAAAGGTATTATTCCGAAAAAAAATACTTTCAAAAACTTAGCTATAAACTGTATTATCTTAGACATAGTTGTAAGAAATAGTTATAGTCATGGTTTGTTAATATTTCGTTTCTGAACATCCATTACAACTGTTATATTTTCATTCGCCCCATTTTCATCTTGCATAAATTGTGAAGCAACCAATAAGGCAACTATAAATAATGCCAACATTATACCGCACTTTTTCATGTCAATTTCATTTATAACACTCTGAATTTCTTCACTAAAGATAAATTTAAGCTGAAAAAGCATGGTCCTATAATGTATAACCTGTCTTCTTTTATGTATAATCGGAAACCTAAATTCTGTCATAATTAACAAACAAGAACATATGTAGTCTTTTTCTTTCCAAATGTAAAGGCGCAAAAGCTTTTTACGCCTTTACAACATTAATATACCGAATACACTAAAATATCCTCCATTGATACAAATTCGCCTATTAAAGCCCTACAAACCCGTAATTTTTCATAACTTTCTAACTTGATACCCGATCTTTTATGTTAAAAGCTGTAATTGTTGATGATGAAATTAAAGCCCTGCAGAGCCTAACATGGGAGCTTACCAACTTCAGTGATGAAATCAATGTTATTGCCTCATTTACCAATCCCAAAGAAGCACTTTCATATTTAGAAAAAAACACTCCTGATTGTCTTTTTTTAGACATCGAAATGCCCACTATGGATGGTTTCCAGTTTATTAAAAAACTAACAAACAAGAATTTCCCTGTAGTAATCACCACTGCTTATAACCAATATGCCTTAAAAGCTATCAAAAGTCAGGCTTTAGACTATCTATTAAAGCCGATAGATACCGATGATCTAGAAGAAACCATTATTAAGATTAAAAAATTTAATAACAAGAATTTTTCTGTTGAGAAATTAGAAATGGCACTCTTAAATTATAACTCTAGGTCAATACATAAACGTATTACATTAAACACCGATGGTAAATTGTTATTTTTGGAGAGCGATGAGATTCTTTATGCCGAATCTGACGGTAATTATAGTACCATATTTTTAACTGATGGGCAAAAAATAGTACTTACAAAAAAACTAAAAGAAGTCAATGAGTTGCTTCCAGCAGATTCTTTTTTTAGAATTCACAATTCGTACATCATCAACCTAAATAAAATAAAGGAATTTTTAAAGACTGATGGTTACGTGGTTTTAAAGTCTAATCATAAAATACCTGTCTCAAGACAAAAAAAATCAGATTTTTTAGATATGTTGTAGCATTACAATAGCAAGTTCAATAACAAATCTTAAGCTTATATTTAAATTCTATAGTGTATAAATTCAAGTTCAAATTTCTATTTTTCCTTCTGTATACATTAGTAGCACAACACCCTAGTTATTCTCAGAATATACCCGAAAAATTAAAAGAAATAGTAGATAGTCTATTAACTAAAACTCCGAAAGAATGTCAAGAAATACATTCGGCCTTAGCTACCTACAGCAATGACAGTACTGCGTTACGCTATATAAAAGATAGGGCTACAACTAACAAGTATCTTTTAGGAGAAGCATACGCTTTAAACCAACTAGGAAATCTCTATCGTGACTTATCAATTTACCCAAAAGCAATAGAACTTTATCAAAGTGCCTTAGAAGCATCTGTTAAAACTAATAACATTGAACTTAGAGTACATAGTTTAAATATGCTCAGTAAAGTTTACAGGCACACTGATGCTATAAAATCTGCTTTAGATAGCAGCCAAGAAGCATTAGAGTTAGCTGAAAATGTCACCGAACCCAATAGTGGCATAAAACGAAGCATCACTGTATCTTTAAACAGTATTGGCGGAATATATCAAATGCTAGAACAGTATGATCTGGCCATTGAGAAATATGAAAGGTCGATGATCCTTCAAAAAGAATTGGACGACAAACTAGGTCTTGCCATTAGCCATCAAAATTTAGGCGAGTGTTATGAATATCAAGGAAAGCTCCAACCTGCTTTAAAAAATTTTAGAAAAGCACTTGTTTACAATGAAATAATTGATTCGAATCGCGGAAAAATAATCTGTCATTATAATATAGCACACGTGTATGTGCACATGGGCAAAATCAAAGAAGCCATTTCTATTTTAGAAAACAATTTATTAAAAGCCATTTCTATTGAAGATCAAAAAATCATAACTACTATTTATATAAACTTAGGATGGTCATTAATACGGTTTGGCGATTATGACGGAGCAGAAACTAATTTAGAGTCTGGTTTAAGCTTAGCGACATCTAACAATTTCAATGCAGAAATAGCCGAAGCGAATAAATTCTTATCTGAGCTATGGATCAAGCGAGATGATTACCAGAAAGGTATGCGCTATTTTAAAGAATCTAGAAAATACGAAGAACGCATTACCAACTCTCTTAACCTACGGTACGTAAATGACATGATTTTACGATACGAATCTCAAAAGAGAGCCAACCAGTTAGACCGTCTAGCCAAAGAAAATGAAACGGTACGCTTAAAGTTAAAGAACAACAGAACCATGCTCATTATCATTGGTATCTTCTTAATTCTACTTGTAGGCATTTTGTATATTCTATATAGGCAGAGCCAATTAAATGCAGAGAAAAAACTATTAACATTAGAGCAAAGCATGTTGCGTAGTCAAATGAATCCTCATTTTTTATTCAATTCTCTAAACTCGATTAAATTATATATCATTAATAATGAGAAAAAGAATGCTGTTCATTATTTAAATAAATTCTCGAAACTAGTACGAAAAATACTTGAGGCGTCGTCTCAACGAGAAATCTCTTTGGCTGATGAGCTAGAAACAGTAGCGCTGTATATGAATATCGAAAACATACGATTTTCAAATGAAATCAACTTTAACATCCATATTAAAGACGACATAAATACCCATAACATCAAAATACCTTCGCTTATACTTCAACCTTTTTTAGAAAACGCCTTGTGGCATGGTTTGTCATCAAAAGATGGAGCAAAGAATATAGACCTAGAAGTAAAAAAGGGTAAAAGTGGCTTTATTGAAATAATCATTACCGACAATGGTGTAGGTAGAGATGCGGCAGAAAAAATAAAGGACAGTAAAGTTCTCAAGAGAAAGTCGGTAGGTATTGACATTACCAAAGAACGACTAGCAAATTTTTCTCGTGACTATGAAAACTTTTTTCATGTAGATATCATTGATAAGTTTGACGATGATACCAACCCTATGGGCACACAAATAGTAATCTATATACCTACTATTTAAGATGGTCTTTAGCAACCTCTTCTAATTCGTTATACCAAGGTGCACCGAATTTTCTAATTAAAGCTTCTTTAACGAATTTATAAACAGGCACTTTTAACTCTTCACCTAAAGCACATGCTGGGTCACAAATTTGCCATTTATGATAATTTACTGCAGTCAGTTCGGTATACTCACGTACTCTTATTGGGTACAAATGACAAGACACAGGTTTTTTCCACTTAATTTCCCCTTGGTTATAAGCTTCTTCTATACCACATTTAGCTATTTTCTTATCGTCGAAGATAACGTAGGCACATTCACTTCCATTTACTAATGGGGTTTCCCACTCACCATCTTCACCCTTAACAAAAGCACCTTGCTCTTCAATAACAGCAACACCTTCGGGTCTTAAAAATGGTTTAACTTTAGCATAGATATCGACCATAATTTCAGTTTCTGAATCTTCAACTGGCGCACCTGCTTCGCCATCGACACAGCAACCACCTTTACACGCGCTAAGGTTGCAAACAAAATCGTTTTCTATAATCTCTTCAGATACTATGGTTTTCCCTAATTGAAACATGACCTAATTTAAAGTGCACAAGATACATTTTTTAAAAAGTAATGATATTAGAAAATTTTAAGAATAAATATCTAAGTGCATATTTATAAACGTAAATTTGCAAAAAATTTGAAGTATGGAGTTTCATTTTGATTTAAGAGAGATTGCAACCGCTAGTATGGTACTATTTGCCGTTATTGATATTTTAGGCAGTATTCCTATTATTATTGGGCTTAGGAAAAAAGTAGGTCATATTCAGTCTGAAAAAGCATCTGTTGTTGCTGCTGTAATCATGGTAGCCTTTCTGTTTCTTGGTGAAGAAATATTAAATCTTATTGGCATCGATGTAAATTCATTTGCCGTTGCCGGTGCATTCATTATTTTCTTTTTAGCAATTGAAATGATTTTAGGTATTCAATTGTACAAAGATGATGAACCAGAAAGTGCTTCTATTGTACCTATTGCCTTCCCATTAATTGCTGGTGCAGGTACCCTTACCTCTTTGCTTTCGTTAAGAGCAGAGTACTTTGTTGAAAATATTATTATAGCTATTGTTGTTAACATTGTCTTCGTTTTTATTGTACTCAAATCATCTGTTAAAATCGAAAAAATGCTCGGCAAAAACGGAGTAAATGTAATTAGAAAGGTATTTGGAGTAATTCTTATGGCTATTGCTGTTAAATTATTCGCAGCTAATATTAATGAGCTTTTCTAGACCATAAGAAGGTTGTATTTTTATAAAAACAAGTTTATGAGCAAGACATTATCCATAATTTTTATAGTAATTGCAGTAGCACTTATAGCCTACAATGTAACTCTAGTGAATTTTGCAGACCCTTTTGAGAAAAATAGTACGATAGCATTAATTGGAATTATGGCGTCGTTATGCGCCATTGTACTTCTTTTGGTATTCGTTACCAGCAGAAAGATTCAAGATAAAATAAATAAGGATTAATTATTGGCTTTAATCTCGCCAGATTCTTGTTGCTGAATTCCACCTCCGTCTAGTTCTAGTACCTTTTGAAGCATAAGATCTTCATCTGCTTTAATTTTGGCGTGTATATTAGTATTAAATAGTTGTTCTGCGATATTAGCTTTCAAGAATCGCTTAATGCTTTGCTCATAATCATAGAAGTTCATTCTTAGATTTCTATCTACGGAATACTGTACAAATCTTTCAAAGAGAATATCGTCAACTTTAAAATCGTTTACAAATTCTTCTTGTGTGTATTGAGCATATCTTTCTCGATCCTCATCTAAATGTTCGAATACAAAAAAGGATAAGAAGCCTAAATTATCCATACTCTCAACAGCTTCTTCTTCATTGCTTCCGATTGGCACAAATACATCTGGTATAATACCGCCACCACCATATACTACTTTTCCTTTAGGTGTGGTAAACTTTAATGAATCTGCCACTTTAATACTATCTACAGAAATCATTTCTCCACTATGAAATCTATCTGTAAAACGTTGGTAGTAATCTTTAGTTCCGTTAGCATATGTCTTTTGAATACTTCTACCTGTAGGCGTGTAATACCTAGAAACTGTAAGTCTAACTGCCGAGCCATCACCTAAAGCCATTTCTCGCTGCACCAAACCTTTACCAAAAGATCGACGACCAACAATAGTACCAATATCATTATCTTGCAATGCACCCGCTACAATTTCACTAGCCGAGGCAGATCTTTCATTTATTAAAACATAAATAGGTTTATCTTCAAAACTACCTTCATCTGAAGCAAAGCTCTTATTGATTTTTCCCTTTTTATTTTTAGTGAACAAAATAAGCTTACCATCTTCTAGAAACTCATCTGCCATTTCTTCTGCCATACCTAAATAACCACCAGGGTTATCTCGCAGATCAAGCACTAGCTTTTTAGCACCTCGCTTTTGTAATCGTACCAAAGCATCTTTAAACTCTTTATAAGTAGACTCAGCAAAACGATTTACTTTTATATAGCCGATATCTTTATTAAGCATATAAAAAGCATCAACACTTTTTAAGGGAACAATACCTCGTTTCACCTTTACATCAAATGTTCTATTTTCTGTTTTTCTAAATACGGTAAGATTAATAGAAGAACCTTCTTGACCTTTTAATTTCTCCACAATAACTTCACTGGGGAAGTCTTTGCCATACAGCGTATCATTATCTGCCATTAGAATACGATCACCAGGTAAAATTCCTTTTACGAAACTTGGTCCGTCTTTGACGGTTTTTATAACCGCAATAGTATCGTTATAAGAGTAAAAATTAATACCGATACCAACAAAATCGCCCTTCATATTCTCGGTTACACCAGACATTTCTTTTTCTGAAATGTATACAGAATGTGGGTCGAGTTTTTCAAGAATACTGTTGACAGTAATATCAACGATGCTATCGGTATTTACATCATCTACATATTCATAGTCAATGTAATCTATAAGTCTGTTGAGTTTGTCTTTTTTAGAATTTGTTGAAAAAAGACGTTCAGGAGAGTCATTAAAATTCAGTTTTCCGCCTATAAAAAACCCTAATGCGAGCGCAATAGCGATAATTAAAGGAAATAGAGCACTGTATTTTTTATTCATCATTAGTGTAAACGTTAGATAGTAACATTTATTTCTGGCATATGTTGTAATTCAACACCTGCTTTTGCCAAAAATTGTAATCCCGAATCATCTTTGTATCCTACTTGATACACTACACGTTTAATGCCAGACTGATGAATTAACTTACTACATTCTCTGCAAGGCGATAACGTAATGTATAAAGTAGCACCTTGGCAAGATTGAGTAGAACCTGCTACTTTTAAAATAGCATTGGCCTCGGCATGTAAAACATACCATTTCGTGTACCCTTCTTCATCTTCACAATAATTTTCAAATCCAGTTGGTGTACCATTGTATCCGTCAGAAATAATCATTCTATCTTTTACGATGATGGCACCTACTTGCTTCCGCTTACATGAAGAAAGCTTACCCCATTCTTTGGCCATTCTTAAATAGGCCCTATCATACTTTAATTGCTTTTCTTTCTTCATTTACACTACGCTTTATATAAGCACTTAACCCTAAGGTACCTGCTTTGATTAGTACCGACTATATCTTAGGGTAAACTTTAACAATCTAAAAAGGAAATGTTTCATATAACAACGGTAGCGTAACCAGTATTATGATAATGCTACCGACCGTAATAAACAAGCTTTGCTTTACTTTTAAAATGCCTTGAACTACATAAGCTAAAATCAATACTAAAAGGACAATGACAACTTGAGACAATTCGATTCCACCAGCAAAACCTAATAAAGGTGCTAATTTATCTTCCTCTCCCATAATCATCATTTTAAAATAATTAGAGAATCCAAATCCATGTATTAGTCCAAAAAAACCCGTTACCAAGACATGAAACCAAATAGTTCTATCTTCCTTTTGAGCCTTGTTATCTACTAAATTAAAAATAGCGGTTGCGAGAATGGTAACCGGTATTAAAAACTCTATCCAGCTTGCTTCTATTACCAAAATCTCATAAACAGAGAATACCAACGCCAAACAATGCGTAAAAGTAAAAACGGTAGCTAAAAGCAAAACATTCTTCCAACTTTTAAACGTGAAAGGAAGCGCCAGTGCAGTTAAAAACAATATGTGATCATATGCATTTATGTCTAAAACATGATGTAGACCTAATTCTATATAAAACCAAAATTCTTGCATACTAATACATCTAAATAATTGCCCTTCTAATTTAATCCGCGCTCTTTTTGAATAGTCTCATAAGCGGCTTGCACCTGCTTAAACTTCTCTTCAGCACCTTTTTTAATGGCTTCATCTTTTGTGTTCACCCTATCTGGATGATATTTTTTAGCCATTTCTCTATAAGCTTTCTTTACCTCAGCATCTGTTGCCGATTTCTCAATATCTAAAATTTTATAAGAATTATTCGCCGATTTCACGAACATAGCTTTTATACTTTCAAATTCATTAAGAGAAACTCTTAAGTAACCTGCTATTTCACGAATTTTTTGAATTTCGGGGTTACTGATACTACCATCTGCCTGAGCAATACCGAATAAAAAGTGTAATAATTGCAGACGGACTTCATAACGGGTGCGTTGTGCCAAAAATGTACAAACGTTTTGTGCAGATATTTGCCCTTTCTTATTTATTTCATTGAAACTTCTAAAAATAGCATTCGCCTTGTCTTTTCCGTAGGTACTAACAAAATACTGACGTACATAATCCATTTCTGACTGACTCACTTGACCGTCTGCCTTAATAACAAGTGAACATAACGATAGTAAGTTCAGCTCAAAATCTGCCGCGGTAACATTTGGTCTTGTATAATCTTCGAACACACTACGCGCGCTACCTTTACTAGTCCCAAAAAAGCTGTCTATAACACTACCGGCAAAGAAGCCTAAAACTGCTCCAGATAAACCTCTTAAAAAAAAGCCGACTACAGCCCCTAACCATTTAATCATTTCGTATTCTCAATTTTGCCAAAGATAAAATATTACCATCAGAAAGTTAGGCCAATGAAAAGTTAAGGTCTGAAGCACTGCTGCGACTAATTGATTATCTTTGTAATAGTTTAATTAAAATAATAAGAATATGTACCCTGCGGAATTAGTAAAACCAATGAGAGATGATCTGGCTTCTGCCGGATTTGAAGAATTATATACAGCAGATGCAGTAGCAAATGCCATCAATAAAGAAGGAACAACTTTAGTAGTTGTAAATTCTGTTTGTGGTTGTGCTGCGGCAAACGCAAGACCTGCGGCTAAAATGAGCTTGCAGAACGATAAAAAACCAGACTTTGCAGTAACTGTATTTGCCGGCGTAGATAAAGAAGCTGTTGATGCGGCAAGAAACCTTATGGTTCCTTTCCCTCCTTCTTCTCCTTCTATGGCTTTATTCAAAAATGGCGAGTTAGTTCATATGATCGAACGTCATCATATTGAAGGTAGACCAGCTGAAATGATTGCTCAGAATTTAGCACAGGCTTACGACGAGTTTTGCTAGATTTTATGGCTTAAGCTATTTTCTTACAAAATAATAGGATTAAAAAACCGCTCTAATTGAGCGGTTTTTTATTTTTGTACTATGCAGAAGTTGCTTTCTTACATTATAACCCCCTTTTTTTTCGTCGCATTTGGGCTATGCCTCCTTATTTTTCATCCCATTCAATGGATCGGATTTAAAATATTTGGCTACAGCGCATTAAAACCATCTGTTAGCAAATTGAACTTTTGCTTAATGCGTAGCACCAATATTCTAGGTACAACTTACCGCTTTACAAATAACTTTGATTTACCAGCAGACAGACCTTTGATTATTGTAACCAATCATCAAAGTATGTACGATATACCACCACTTATATGGTATATGCGCAAATACCACCCAAAATTTGTTAGTAAGAAAGAATTAGGAAAAGGCATACCTAGTGTATCATTTAACCTCGTTCATGGTGGCTCTGTTTTAATTGACAGAAACGATGGTAAATCGGCAATAATGGAAATAGGAAAACTGGGTACCTATATTGAAGAACATAAAAGAAGTGCCGTAATTTTTCCGGAAGGAACTAGAAGTAGAGATGGACACCCTAAGCCATTTAAACCGATGGGACTTAAGATGCTATTAAAAAAAGCTCCATCTGCATTGATTGTTCCTATTAGCATCAATAATTCATGGAAATTGGTTCGCTTCGGACAATTTCCGATGGGATTAGGTGCCAAAGTTCGATTAGAGGTGCAACAACCTTTAGAGAACGAGGGCAACTTAGATGAACTGATCCAACAAATAGAAGCATCCGTAGTTAGCGGGATAAATTCCTTTAAATGACCAATTCAGAAATTGTAGAAGAAACCATCACATTTGTAAAAGAAACGTTACAAAATGCCGAAGGTGGGCACGATTGGTTTCATATTCAACGTGTATTAAATAATAGCATGTTAATTGCAAAAGACGAAGATGACCTAAACCTGTTGGTCGTTAGTCTAGGCGCACTTTTACATGATATTGCAGATGCTAAATTTAATGATGGTGATGAAGCCTTAGGTCCAAAAATGGCAGAAGATTTTTTATTAAGTCTTGGTGTGCCGAAAAGAACCATCAACCATGTTACCAACATCATCAAATACAGCTCGTTTAAAGCCAGTTTAACTGACGGAAAGACTAAGAAGAAACTCTTTACCTCAAAAGAGCTGAAAGTGGTTCAAGATGCCGACCGTTTAGATGCCATAGGCGCTATTGGTATTGCACGTGCTTTCAATTACGGCGGATTCAAACATCGTGCGCTCTATGACCCAAGTATAGCACCAAATTTAGAAATGACCAAAGAAGAATACAAAAAATCAGAAGCACCTACTTTAAATCATTTCTATGAAAAGCTCTTATTGCTTAAAGATAAAATGAACACAGAAACTGGCAAGAGATTGGCAGAAGAAAGACACCAATACATGGTTGATTTTTTAGAGCAATTTTATCAAGAATGGAATCCTTTAAAAAATTTAAGTTAGGTTTACAGAACAATTCAACAACATCAAACCATTAAAAAAGGGTCTCAATTTACATTGAGACCCTTTTTTAATTTTATATATTTTTCTACTATTTCTGTGGCAACTCTCTAGTTAACCAACCACTTCTGCTTGCTGTTACAATTGCATAAGGTGTTATCCAAAAAAGACCGAACGTAAAAAGCACGCTGTAAGAATATGCCCATACAGACTCAGATAACGAGTATCTTTTAGCATAGAACAATACTGGAAAAGTTGATAAAACCAATATACTTACGAAAGTAGAACTTAAGAATAATAATGGATGTGTAACTACGAATACCAACATGAATAATACAAATGGGTAGCATAATACAATTCTTGAGAATTGGCTAAAGAACAATAATCTTGTACCTGTTTTTGGACCTTTTCTAAAGTTAGTAAACACGTATTTAGACATTTGAATATTCTCACGTACATTACTTCTACCCCATCTAATGAACATTTTGTAAAGTCCTTTATATTTTTCTGGAACATTAGTATACGCAAATGCATTTCTTTGGAATAAAACGTGAAAACCTTGCTTTAAGATCATATTCGTCATAGCTCTATCTTCACCTATATCTGAAGCTTGACCCATAAACGTTTGATTGATCCATGCATCTAAACAACCAAAAACCGCAGTAGCTCTGTAAGCTGCTAAAGCACCTGGAGTACATAAAACAGAATTTAATGTGCTTTCAGAAGAACGTACAAACTCAAAACTAAGTGCAAAACTTACGTCTAGCATTTTAGGTAGAATCTTGTCATTATTTAATACACGAATATTACCTGCAACAGCACCACAGTTATCATCAACGATAAACGGACTAACTAAATTTCTTAATGTGTCTTTATCTACGATAGAATCACTATCAACGGTTACGAATATCTCACCTGTACCTTCATTAAAACCTCTGTACAATGCGTGACGTTTACCCATGTTCTTTGGCTGCTGACAAATAGAAACTCTATCTCCTAATTCTTTCTTGGCTTCTAGCATCCAATTCCAAGTATCATCTTTACTACCATCATCGATAGCCAATAATTGAATTTTTTCTTCTGGGAAATCGCTTTCAGCTAAACTCTTTAATGTAGCCCATACTTGTTTACCTTCATTATATGCAGGTACAATAACCGTAACTGTTGGTAACTCTTTATCAGAAACAGATGGTATTGCCTTATATTTTAAAAACCTTATAAAAGTGTAAATAAAGAAACTCAATTTAAACACAAAAAAAGCAACGGCTAAAATCATAAAAATTAATCCGATCATGGTGCTTCTTCTCTCTAGGTGTAATTGAGTAAAGTCGTTTTGCAATATATACGCTAAATAAGCTGAACCAAACATTAGTACGAATGTGCTACCCATTACAAAAATACCCCATGCATTGGCATTTTCAATTAGATGTTTAAGTCTTGAAAAGAAAGGCTTCTTTTCAGTTTTTTCAGTATTGTTTTTTAATGTTTTCATTTCGTTTTTGGTAGTGTTCTTGGTTTTCAGAAATAATCCTCGTATTTATTTCTTCTTCCTATGTACGCTTAGAAGTATCTTTTGGATTTTATTTTAACAAAACTTATTAAAGAAAATTTTTACCAACAACTATTGCACGCTTTTTAATATTCACCTGCTAATTTAAAACCTTAAATTTTTGAATTATTTATAATATTTATCTCGTTTTCATAGAGTTAGACTAAGTATTTGAGAAATAGTCATATCTGACCCATATTAAACAACTAAAATAAATTTTCATGAAATACGCTTTTCTATTACTACTGTTTGCCATTACTTATAGCCACGCAAAAACTGATGAAGAGGCAATTGTTTCACTTTTAAAGAAAGAATCTTCCACATGGCGTTCAGGTGATATAAAAGCACATGCTTCTTGCTGGTCATTTCAACCCTATAGTAGAATTATTATTTCTATGCCAGATGGAAATAGTATGGATGTACCACCGGCAATGATGATCAATCCTCCAGAACATATGGTAGGTAAAGGTGGTGGGTCTAAAAATTCTAATTATAAGATGAATATAAATGGTAATAACGCTTGGGTTACTCATGATGAGGAATCTACTACTATTGACGGAGTAACAAATTAAACTTACAAAATACGAATTCTAGAGAAAATTAATGGCAGTTGGAAACTTGTAGGGCAATCTATACACCCAAGAAAAATGGATTAATAATTAACTACCTCGACCTAAGCCCGCCAAGTATGCTTCTGAAGATATATTTTTTATTTCGAAGCCCGCCCGAAATTTACCACTGCGCGTAAGCCAAGGAGAATTAAACCCTCAATGAGATATTAAAATAATTTTAATTGTCCATCCTTATAAGATTCATGCAGAGTAGTATTTAGCTTTGGGAATGTTTTGCCTTCAAAATATTTACGCTTTGCCAAACGTACCATATCATGAATTTGCGTGGCTATTATACCGTCACCCCTACTTCTTAAACCAAACCTGCTGTCGTTTAGTCTACCACCATGGCATTCTTGAATTTGATGCAATACCTTCTCTGCTTTGTCGGGCAACGTTTTGTGGATCCAATCTGTAAATATTTCACCTATTGCTCCGTTTAGTCTAACTACGGTAAATGCCATAGATAAAGCACCATTTTCTGAAACCGCTTTAGCCAAGTTCAAAATCTCGTGACTATTAATACCGGGTATAATGGGTGCTAGCATTGCATTTACAGGAATTCCATTCTCAGATAATACACGTATAGCTTCTAGTCGTTTCTTAATGGTGGTAGTTCTAGGTTCTAATATTCTTCTTGTTTCTTCGGATAAAGAAGTGACAGAAATGTTGACTCCGATTAATCCGTATTCATTCAATTCTTTTAGAATATCTAAATCACGCAAAATCAAAGCGTTTTTGGTTATAATACCTACCGGATGCCTATATTTCAAAAAAATCTCTAAGCATTTACGGGTTATTTCAAATTCTTGCTCTGCAGGCTGATAACAATCTGTATTACCAGAAAGCACAATTGTACTCGGCTTCCAGCTTTTACTTCTTAATTTAGCTTCTAACAGTTTGGGCGCATCGTGTTTTACCAAAATTTTTCGCTCAAAATCTAATCCTGCACTATAACCCCAAAATTCATGAGCATTTCTAGCATAGCAGTAAATACAACCATGCTCACAACCTTGGTACATATTCATAGAATAACTCATACCCACATCTGGACTAGTTACTTTATTAACTATCGTTTTTGGAAAAATAGGAAGATATTGGGTCTTATTTCTATCGGCAACTTCGCCTTCTACTCGGCAGAATTCGAGAAAATCATCTCTAGTTTCATAACTATAAGCAGAAAATTTATTGCTGGTATTTTTTTGGGCTCCTCTTCCTTTAACCGAAGAATTAGAATTCATTAATATTAGGATTTAATCCAAAAATATGGAATATGTCCTATATATTATAATTATTTAACACCCACTTGAACCAATTGTTTTTTTGTGCCTCTTTTAGCGTAGAACCTTAATTCATCGTTCTGGTGGTCAATGTATGGTACAGATACCATTAATGGCAAGCGAGCTTCGGTATCATCAATTACCTTATTGTATTTCATATGTCCGTTTTCGTCTAAACGAATTAAGAATACATTTCTGTTTCTGCTTAAACCTTGTTTGAACATGATACGATCATCGCTCAGTTGCTGCGGGTTTTCTGAAGATGTACTTATAAAAAAGTATGTTGTATTGTTTTTTGTATATGAACTATATGATGCATAAGCACCATCGCCCTGTGTAACCTCTGTTTTGTTTATATTTCTAGCCCAAACCAAATCTCCGGTTGAGCTTAACTTTGCACTGATGATATCATTATGGTGATATCTAGTAACCATAACTCGCCCACCGCTAGAGTTAGATTGTACGCTGTTACTGGTAAAATATTCTTCGGCATTAAATAGAATGTTTCCCTCTTTGGTGATATTCATACCTTTAAACACTAAATCTTTTATCGCCTTATCATCTTCACGCCCAAACTTATCCATCATAAATTGCTCAGAAAACGGATTAAATGTTTCAGATTTCATTTCTAAAGCTTTCGGGTCTAAATTGAAATATGAAATTCCGTTATAACGATTATCTTTTCTATCCGAATAAAAACCGATACAAAGCAATTCATCACCTCTAAAAATAGGTTTCAAAGATTCAGGAAATTTACCTGGAGTATAAAAAGACTGAACGCTTCTGCTAGTATTCGAAATTCGAACCATTTCATATTGAAACTTACGCTCTGTAGCATTAAAACGTTTCTTTTTAAAATATGCCTTTCCTACCAAATACACATTCTGTAAATCCTTCGAGAAGGCTATATTTTCAAATGCATAATTCTTTTCTTCTACCTCATCAGAAAAATCATGCTCCATTAACTTGTTTAAGTTGGCATTGAATACATGAATTGTATGCTGATCAATCTTTCTTTTCTTATAATGTGTAGTTATGGCAAAAGCTGATTTATCATCATTGAATAAAATAGAAGTAGTAAACCCAGATGAAAAGTTTCGATTATAGAAATTTCGATCTAAAGGCTGTTCTACTGGGTCAGACGCTATTGACAGCAAGGTTTCTTTTGTAAACTGAAATTGAGAGAACGGGCTTCTATGCACTTCGTACTGATAACTTCTAGTATTATAGTTGTACTCTAAAAACAACAAATAAACCTGCCCGTTACGAACATAGGCATCTATAAAATTAGCATTTTTAAGTTTATAATTATATTCAGAGACTAGCTCTAAATCTTTATTGTAATGTTCAATAAAATACCCTTTAGGTCTTAGTACAATACCTGTATAATATGCACGGACCACAACAGTACCTTCGCTACCATCATCTGCGATAGCAAGCATATTGGAGTACCTATATTTATCATGAAATTTTTCGCCGATAGTATATGATACGAGTTCTTCTTGAGCAAAAGAACTAACTACATTAACCAGAAACAAGAATAAGAATGCGCTACGTTTAAACATAACCAATTTAGTTTATGTCATGAACCCGGAAAATTTGCCTTTCTTTTTTCTAAAAATGCAGTAGTACCTTCGGCAAAATCATCTGTTCCAAAACAGGCACCGAAAGCCTCAATTTCCTGCTCATAACCATTTACAGTATTCTTAAAACCAGCATTTACTGCTTTTATTGCATGAGCAATGGCTACAGATGAGTTATTGGTTATTCTAGAGATAATTTTATGACATAATGGCAATAATTCTTCTTGGGTAGTTACATGGTTTACCAAACCATAAGCATGCGCTTGTTCTGCAGTAATCATACCTGCGGTCATAATCATTTCCATAGCTCTACCTTTGCCAACCAATTGCGGCAAACGTTGTGTACCACCATAACCAGGTATAACACCTAAAGAGACTTCTGGTAATCCCATTTTTGCATTATCACTTGCAACTCTAAAATGACATGCCATTGCCAATTCTAATCCGCCACCAAGTGCAAAACCATTTACTGCGGCAATCACGGGAGTATCTAACTTTTCAACAAAATCGAATAATTGTTTTTGACCTTTCGCTGCTAATTTCTTTCCTTCCTTTTCACTAAAATCAGAAAACTCTGAAATATCAGCACCTGCAACGAATGCCTTTTCTCCACTACCCGTTAAGATGATAGCTTTAACGCTTTTATCCTTTTGTAACTCTTTAAAAGCTTCATGTAATTCACCTATGGTTTCTTTATTTAAAGCATTTAATTTATTCGGACGGTTAATCGTCACAATTGCCGTTGTCTCTTCTCTATCTATAAGAATTGTATTGTATGACATAGTTGTTGATTTGTTGATTTATGTATTCTCTTTCGGAAACTTTACACAGAAGACCGTACCCTTACCTAAATGAGAAGTAAAGTTGATAGACCCTTTATAAGTTTCCACAATATTTTTTACCATTCCTAATCCTAACCCCATGCCACTAGTCTTAGTAGTAAATTTAGGTTCAAATATTTTTTCTTCATTATCCTTTTCAATACCATAACCGTTGTCTGCCACCGATATTTTAACCATATCTCCTTCTGATGCTACGCTGACCAAAACTCTAGGTGATGCTACATCTGGCACTGCTTGTATGGCATTTTTAACCAAATTGGTTACCACACGTATTAACTGTGTTCGATCTAATTTCGCAATTATTTCCTCTTCATCGGCTATGAAATGTATATAATCTTCATTGAAAATATCTATTGCCAATTTTACAATTTTGACCACGTTTAAGGTTTCGTTCTGTTGCGCCGGCATTTCAGCAAAATTTGAGAAAGCAGAAGCTATACTACTCATGGTATCTATTTGCTGAATTAAGGTATTTGAATATTCCTTTAGTTTTTCATGGATTAAGGGATCGCTGGGATCAAACTTGCGCTCAAAACTCTGCACAGTCAATCGCATAGGTGTTAGCGGATTCTTAATCTCATGTGCAACCTGTTTTGCCATTTCACGCCATGCCTGTTCACGCTCACTCTTTGCTAATTTAGCTGCACTATGGCCAAGCTCGTCAATCATACCATTATAGGCACTAATTAATTTTTCAATTTCCTCACCAGGGTTCTCAATAAATATCTTCTTATTTTGTTTACTCAGATCTGTTCGTTCCATCATATCAGAAATAGTCTCCAAGGATCGAGTAATATATTTGGAAATGAAAAAAGCAAAGGCAATAGCCATAAGCAACATTAACAGATACACCCCTGATAAACGCCATAAAAACTCTTTCAACTCATAATCGTTAAACGAATTATCCTCAAAGTAAGGAAGGTTAAGAATACCTATAGGCTTGAACTTTTGATCCGCGATGTAAGTAAATGAAGCTTGGTATTTATCACCTGCCAAGGCATTTTCACGCACATAACGTTTATCTGGACTTATTTCTAGTTTGTTCAGCACCTCTGGATCTAAACACATAGAAATAGAGTCGTTGGCAAATTTCGGGCGAGAGCTTTTAATAAGTCCCCCATCTAAGCTATAAATATTAAAATTCATGTTTTGCACAACGGCAATCTCATAAATCTCATTTTTGAAGATTAAATCAAGGTTCTCTGTTGTTACAGGGTATGTAGTTTTCTGAATGGCAAGGTCAATACTTTGGCGTATCTGTTCCTCTTTACGCTCCATTCTATTTTCATGATAGTCTTTAGATTGCTCACGATATTGGTATACGGTAACACCTGCAATCAATACAGATGCAATTAGCACCAAAAATATCATGGATAAGAAAATGCGTGACCGTAAAGATACTCTCGTTAACAAGATTCTACTATTTCGTCTAAAGTTAGCAAATATCGCACCAAATATATCAAATATGCTTTTAAGGTTTTATGGCAAAAAGTATAAGGTGTTACTTTAAATGTTATCTTCAATACTAAGTTCGTCAAGGCGCCATAATTAAAGTATTCAAAAATTCAGATATATGCGTTTACGTACCAGTTGCAATATAAAGTTCGAGATTTCTGAACCAACACCATTTATTCTTATGTTGAGACCACGCAGTGGCAACCAACAATGGGTAGAAAGAGAGGAATATAAAATCACCCCGAGTATTCAAGTTATTGAGTTTACCGACAACTACGGTAACCTATGTCAACGATTAATTGCTCAACCAGGGCAGTTCTTAATATCTACCTCTTCAGAAATTGTAACTTCAAATTTTATAGACCAGGATTTTGGCGCATCATTTGTAGATATACAGAATTTACCAGACGCTGTTCTTAGTTACCTATTACCTAGCAGATACTGCGAATCTGATTGCTTTTATGAAATGAGTTCAAGTATAACTAATGGTCATTTATACGGTTATAATCAAGTTTCTGCCATTACCAATTGGTTACGTGACAATATTAGCTATTTACCAGGAAGCAATAATCAGCCATTATCTGCAAGTCAGGTTAATATTAGAAGGTTTGGTGTTTGTCGAGATTTTGCTCACTTGGGTATTGCCCTCTGCCGCAGTTTAAGCATTCCTGCTCGTATAGTTGTGGGTTATCTTTATGGCTTAGAGCCTATGGATATGCATGCTTGGTTTGAAGCTTATGTTGGAGATCGATGGTATACATTTGATGCAACACAAATAAATTCGCCTGGTGGATATGTTATTCTCGGTTTCGGTCGTGACGCTGCCGATGTTGCCATTTTCAATCAATTTGGTCCGCTTGTACATCCCACAGAACAACTTGTAAAAGTTGAACAGATTTTATCAGACACCTAATCGTATTTAAATCATAGATTGATTTTGTATGTGCAGGGCTAATTAAATCTCAAATTATTTGACGTAAAAAATTCATTTTCAAGTGCAATCATTTTGATATGTAAAGATGAAATTTAAAACAAATTAAAAATGAAAGTAATTTCTTACATTTATTTACGTTAATACTATGTTGTAATTATCTTTTTTATAAAATATAGGAATGCTGTATAAATCACTATTATATTTATTTACCATATTCATTGCCTTTGGCACCCCAATAGCACTACATTCTCAATATTCTGAACCACTTACCTTTCAGCATATCCAAGAAGGTATGTCTCAAAGTAGTGCTACCGTACTTTTAGAAGATAATTTTGGTTTTATATGGATAGGAACCAGAAATGGATTAAACAGATACGATGGAAAAGATTTTGAAATCTACACTAAAAGTTTAGATGGTAGAACTGGTCTTAAACATGAATATATTGTAGCATTACATGAAGATGGCCAAAATATTATTATCGGCACAAATGAGGGGCTTAGCCTTTATGATCGTAGTTTAAATATTATAACACCTTATCCGTTTATCAATGAAGGTGAAACCATCAAAGACGCAGTTTTTGAGAAAATAGTTAAAAAAGACGGTATACTTTGGCTGGGATCTGAATCTAGAGGTTTCTATAGTTACGAGCTAGAAACTGGAAAAGTAAAACATTTTCCTCCTCCTAATAAACACATAACTATTGATAACCCTCGACTTAATAAAGTTGTTAAAATTGATGTATTAGATGCAAACCGCATTCTGCTTGTTTTTACCTATAATACCCTTATACTTAATTATGAGATGGAGATTATTAGTGAAATATTACAGACAGAGGCAATCATCACTGGCATAAATTCATCAGAAAATAGTTTATTAATAGGTTCTGCAACTGGCTCACTATTTAAGTTGGACATAGCAGAAAATTCAATTAGTATCTCAAATGAAAAAGAGGTCAGCCCAGGTTTTGGTATACGCTCTTTAGAAAAAACTTTAGACAATGAATTATGGATAGGTACTGAAAATAACGGCTTACATATTTACAATGAAAATCTAGATTTTATAAGACATATTGAGTACAGTGTTACAAGACCTAATTCGATTTCTGGTAATTCTATATGGGCATTACTATGTACACGAGATGGTACAATGTGGATAGCCCCATACAAAAGCGGGCTAAATATTTATGATAAAGAATATTATAAATTTAAACATATTAATTCTGACCCATTCAACTCTAGATCGTTGAGCAACAAATTAGTTAATTGCTTTAGCGAAGACAGCAAAGGCAACCTTTGGATTGGCACAGATGGCGGAGGAATTGATTACTGGGACCGTTCTTCAGATACATTTGACAATTATTCATTAAGGAATAAAACATTTGCCAGTAATGTTGTTCTATCGATATTACAGACTAAAGATGATGAACTATGGGCTGGGACATGGACAAATGGTATAGCTATACTTAATACAAAAACCAAAAAAACCAGTGTTCTAACTTCAGAAAATTCATTTTTAAAATCAAATATAATTATTGATCTTTTAAAAGATAAAAAAGAAAGAATTTGGATAGTAAACTACTTTTCAGGTGTACAAGTGTATGACCCCAAAACAAAAACCCATGAAAATATAACGCTCAAGTCAGAAATTGACGGCAGTATAATCAACTCCATATACCAAATTTTTGAAGATAACCAGGGGAATATATGGGTAGGAACATTGAACACAGGTTTATTTAAATTGACAGAAAAGAATGGTGAATTGTCATCTGTTCATTATCACACCAAAAATTCTTTAAGTAATAATTTCATCAATGCTATCATTCAAGATAATGAAGATGCCATTTGGGTCGGTACTCAAGGTGGACTTAACAAATATAACCCAGAAACAAATTCATTTTTAGTGATTGCCAAGGCTGATGGTTTAAAAAACGACGCCATTAAAGGCATCATAGATGATCAAAACAACCACTTATGGCTTAGCACTGAAGAAGGTATCATCAGATATAACAACAAAACCGGAGAAACAATTAATTACGATGTAGGCGATGGTCTTCAGTCTAAAGAATTTATTGCAAGTTCTTCTATAACTACTAAAAAAGGCGAATATATATTTGGTGGAATTAATGGCTTTAATATTTTTACTGCAAGTGATGTTGAAAAACGAAAAGACGCACTTACGTTATTTGTCTCTGGATTGAAACTTTTTAATCAACCAGTTTTACCGAATGATGATTTTGATGTATTAGAAAAAGATATTAGTCAGGTAGACTCCCTAACCTTTAACTACGACCAATCTGTAATTAATATAGACTTTAAAGCCTTGACTTTTAGACATACAGAAAGCGTGAATTATGCTTTTTACCTTGAAGGTTTTGAAAAAGATTGGAATTATGTCGGAAACAATCCTACAGCAACATACACGAACTTAAATCCTGGAGAATATAAATTAAGGATAAAATCTACAAATTCCGATGGTGTATGGGTCGATAACGAAATAGACCTTTATATTACCGTAACACCACCCTATTGGCAAACTTGGTGGTTTAAGGCATTAATGATTGCTCTAGTATTATTGATATTCTATATAGCACAACATATTAAACTACAAAATATTAGAAAAAATCAACGAAGTCTAGAGTTGAAAGTTGACGAACGTACAAAAGAACTACAATTTCAAAAAAATAAACTTATAGAATCCGCAGACAATTTAAAATCAAAAAACGAAGAAATACAACGTTTTACATACGCAGTATCTCATGATTTAAAAAGTCCGTTAAGCAACATTAAAGGATTGGCCAGTCTAATACCATTAGAAATGAAATTAGAAGACCACCCAGATGTAGCCGAGTACTTGAGTTTAATTGACGTTTCTTGTAATAATATGAACGAATTAATATCTGACATTACAGAAATAGCTAGGTTAGGTAAAATTGAAAATAAAAATGAGCTATTAAAAACAAATGAAATATTAGCCCTATCAAGAAATCTTATTAAAAGCCAGCTCAAGAACAAAAATATAGAGCTTACCATAGCTGAAAACCTTCCCAGCATTTTTGGTGACCTTAATAGAATAATACAAGTTTTTGGAAATTTCTTGGACAATGCCATAAAATATATGGGTGATCAACCCAACCCTAAAATAGTTGTGGATTTTGAGGAAGATGGTGACAATAATATCTTTTTGGTTAAAGATAATGGTTTAGGTATGGATGAGCAGGCATTAGAAAAATTGTTCACACCATTTGAAAGATTTCATGATAACGTAAAGGGAACAGGTTTAGGCTTGTATATGGTTAAACAAATTGCCATTTCTCATGGTGGTACCATCATAGCAGAATCGAAGGGTAAGAACAAGGGTGCAACCTTTATGCTTGTACTACCAAAAGCTAAAATTGCGGCAAAAAAAGCAAAAACATCTATGAAATCGTAAATTAGAAAATAACTTATTTTCGTTTATTTCACAATTATAGAAAGCTACACTTCGGGATTCTTATTTCTAATTCTTTTGTATAGTCTTATTCCCAACATTAAAAGTATTCCTAAAACTATAATACCCACTACCCCAAAAATCCAATTAAAAGAACTCTTCAAAATCACTAAGAAGACAACTGCGAACAAAATTAGCGTAGCACCTTCATTCCATATACGCATAAATTTAGAAGTATACTGAATATCATCACGTTGAAACTTCTTGAAAATTTGATGATTTTTAAGGTGGTATAAAATCAGTAACAATACGAAACCTAGTTTTATATGCATCCACGGTTGGGTAAGCCAACCAGGGTAAATAACAAGCAACCAAATAGCAAAAAATACTGCCAATACAGCCGATGGCCAAGTAATGATATACCACAACCTTTTGGTCATCAACTTCAATTGTTTAGAAAGAATTTCTTTTTCAGGTGATGATTTTTGGTTGGCTTCTATATGATAAATGAACAATCTTGGAATATAAAAAAGCCCTGCAAACCACGTAATTACGAAGATGAGATGCAGGGATTTTATATAGTTGTAATATTCTGTCATAATACGTCTTGTTCAAAAAACTAATTCAAACTTAAGCCCAAAGTTAGTAAAAGCGGATAGAACTTATTTTATAGCTCCAATTCCAGCTTCCCACAAAGTTTTATTATAAGCAGGTATAGCAGTGTTGATGAATTGCTTGCCTTTAGCTTTTAATCCAACCCATTGTGTATCTAATTCAGTCTTACGATCTTTACTCGCCTTGTTCAATCGTGGAATACCACTATTCGTCTGGTTGATCATAAATATATACTCGGCAGAAAATTTGTTAGGGAAATTTTCTACATCGTCATACGCTTGCGATTTACGCTGTACCATTTCACTATCCCATGCTTTCATGTCTGTCAATAATTTTTCACCAGCTAATTTCGCGGTAGAATCTGTTACCTCTTTCAGGACTTCAGCTAAATCGTTTTGAGCAGCATATAACTGATTGACCATATTGTGCATTTCGGTCAACTCTGCCTCTGCAATCGTCATAAAAGCATCATATTCTTCGTATTGTCCTGGCTTTGTTTCATAAGTAGGCACTTCATTAATTGTACCTGTAGTAGAAACTGTTTGCCCATCAACCTTTAGTTTAAAAGTATAAGTACCTGGAGATACTTTATGTCCGCTGAAACCTGCTTCAATATACACGCCCGGTACACCTGGCATTATCGCATGTTTCATATCCCAAACAAAGCGATTTAACCCTTCTTTTTTATTCAATACTGGTGCTGGTGGTGCACCACCTCCATTATGTGGCTTGTAGGTTGGATCTTTTTCTGAACTAATTGTCCTGATCACTTTTCCTTTTGCATCTGAAATCTCTATGGTAATTGCAGTACTATCTTTTAATTTAGGTAGCTCATAATATAGTACTACTCCGTTAGCCGGGTTAATACCTTCAAAAGTATCACTACCGGTAAATTTATCAGAATTACCACTCAACGGACTCCCCCAAGAACCATTGTAGGCGTCTTTAGGCTTCAAAATTTGGAGTCCCGTTTTAGAAGGTTGATATTGACCAAGAGCAACAACATCATCAAGAATCCAGAACGAACGACCAGAAGTAGCAACTACCATATCGCCTTTATGCATTTTTAAATCTGTAATTGGAGTCTTTGGTAAATTCAATTGAAAAGGTTCCCAAGATTTACCACCATTCCAAGATGCATAGATTCCCTTTTCTGTGCCCGCATATAGCAAGTCTTTCTTAAACTCATCTTCACGAACTACGCGCGTAAAAGCTCCATAAGGAATTCCGGAGTTTATGGCCGTCCAAGTTTTACCATAATCGGTTGTTTTGTAGAAACCAGGTGTGTAATCATTAAACTTATATCTTGTTGTAGCAATGTAAGCAGTTGCTGGATCATGCGGAGAAACCTCAATTGCATTGATCAAACATTCTTTTAATCCTTTAGGCGTTACATTTTCCCAAGTATCGCCACCGTTTTTAGTTAAGTGTACTAATCCGTCATCACTACCTGTCCAGATGTATCCCTTTTCATGCGGAGATTCTAATATGTAAGCCAGCGTACCATAATTCTCGGCCCCTACTGCTTCGTTCGTATATGGTCCACCACCATTGCCTTGTTTTGCATCGATATCTCGAGTAAGGTCATCAGAAATTTTATCCCAAGTGAGTCCCATATCTCGGGTTCTAAAAACATATTGCGCTCCATGATAAAAGGTGCCCTGTTCATGTGTAGAAGCTATTATAGGAGCATTCCAATTAAACAAGTATCTCATATCTCTAGCTTCGCGACCTAAATATTGAATAGGTGCCTGCATAATCTGTGTTGCGGCTTTTGACTCCATATCCATTACCTCTACCGTTCCCAAATATTGACCACCCATAACATATCTTGGGTAGTCTGGATCAAAGGCTAAAAAGGCACTCTCGCCACCTGCTGAATCAGTCCAATCTCTTGTAGTAATACTACTGCTACCTGCAGACAGACTAGCGATTTTTACAGACCTATTATCTTGTTGACCTCCATAAATATTATACGGAAACAGATTGTCCACACTAATACGATAAAATTGAGCTGTAGGCATGTTATCTTGAGTGGACCAAGTTTTTGCATAATCAAAAGAAACGGCAGCCCCTCCATCATTAGCGATTACCATATTTTTAGAATTATTTGGATTGACCCATAGGTTATGATAATCACCGTGTGTTCCTGAAAGCGTTTCCCATGTTTTTCCACCATCTTCAGAACGAAGCGCAGGTGCACTTAAAACATACACTGTATCTTCATCGTTTGGGTCTATAAAAACCTCAATATAATACCAAGCGCGTTGCACTAATCTATTATCACCACTAACCATTGTCCATGATTCTCCTGCATCGTTAGAAACGAATAATCCCCCTTTATCGGCATCTGAATCACTTTCAATGAGCGCATATACTTTGTCAGAATTTGACGGACTCACAGCTATCGCCATTTTTCCTTTTTCTTCAGGTAAACCTTTGTGAATTTTTTTCCAAGTCTCACCTGCATCAGTAGACTTATATAATCCGCTACCGACACCACCACTAACCACCATATTCGGTTTACGTTGATGCTCCCACATGGCGGCATACATAATTTCAGGATAGCTAGCATCCATAGAAAGTTCAGAAGCACCGGTAAGATTGTTTACGAACAAAGTGTTTGTCCATGTTTTACCACCATCAATTGATTTATAAATACCACGTTCGGCATTACCTTCGAAAAGTGCACCTTGCGCAGCAACATAAACAATATCAGGATTTGTAGGATGGATGATAATTCGTGAAATATGCTGGGTTTTTTCAAGTCCCATTTTCTTCCATGTTTTACCGGCATCGGTAGATTTATATACTCCGTCTCCGTAAGATGTCATTACACCACGTGGTGCATGTTCTCCCATACCTACATAAACGATATTTGGGTTAGATGCCGATACAGAAACTGCGCCAACTGACCCTAATTCAAAAAATCCATCTGAAATATTTTCCCAACGTTGCCCTGCAGATTCTGTTTTCCAAACTCCGCCACCAGTCGTGCCCATATAATACGTCATGGGATCACCTATGACTCCTGTAGCAGTTACCGAACGCCCACCTCTAAACGGACCAATATTTCTAAATTTTAAAGGTTTAAAATAATCATTGGCTGTCTGCGCAAAAGTTATGGTGGTTGCAATTACCGCCATAAACAAGACTAGTTGTTTTTTCATGATAGTTTGTTTGGATATTGTTTTGGTTTTTATATTGTCCGCTCGAGTGGTTTTTCTTGGAGTAAAACATAAAGAAAAATTGCATCGAGAACTATTTGGAACACAAAAGGTTTCTCGATACAATTTTTTCATACTTCAATAATTCACTCGAAATGACAAAATTCTGTTCTTACTTACTTTCATCAATGAACAAGTAATTCAGTTTAAGCTCGTTAAAACCTTTATTAAATTCTTGAAGCTCTGATGATATTACATTATTAAAAATTTCCAGCTCTTTATTGATTTTAGTTGTCAATTCGTTCTTAACAGCAATATCTTGCTCTGTTGGAGGAAAATCACCAATGGAAACCAAACTATTTAAATGACCCAATTTATTCGTCAATTTAATAGGGAAATTCAATGGATCTTGACCACTTCTGTTCTGAGTTTGGTACAATGCTTTTTCTACTTCGCTAAGTTTGTCTTTCATGGCTTTTGCCTTTTTGACCAAATCTTTAGTTCTGTCATCATCTTTATACTGCTCAGTAAATGAATTCAGCTGCTTAGTAACATTTCTAATCTTCTTTATAGATTGATGCGCATTTTCAATGGTTGTATTGATATCAGTAATAAAATTAAACTGCTCTTGCATTTGAGCTACTGAACTTTCTGCTCTTGGATCTGGTAAAATGGTAAATGTTTCACTGCTATTAGTTCCATTTACATTTAGGTGAACTTTATAATCACCAGGTACTGCTTTAGCACCGTCAAAACTTGCCCACCAGAAAATCATTCCTTCTAGTTTCTCAGCTCCTTTACCACGAGTATCCCAAACAAAAGTATTACCGCCTTTCTTCACTTCTAACTTCTTGTCTTTTTTCTTGGCAGAAGTACTATAATTTGCCAATGTATCACCAGCTATACTTGTATACGTTAACTGAACCGAATCTTTCTCTGAATAGTTTTTCATTAAAAAATGAGTGATTACACCGCTCTCTAAATTTTGACCTGATGTTTTAGAAGGCTTTTTAGATGCCCTACCTTTTGTACGATAAGAATCTTTTGGTTTGAACAAAATAGTATTCGCATTCTTTTTACTTTCATCTAACTGATGCAACACGGTTAAGTCATCAATAATCCACAGGCTACGCCCTTGAGTAGCCACAATTAAATTATCCTCTTTAATGGTTAAATCGGTAATAGGTACAATTGGTAAATTCATTTGAAAAGGAGACCAACTAGCTCCGTCATTAAAAGAAACATACATACCTGTTTCTGTACCTGCATATAATAAACCTTTCTTTTTAGGATCTTCACGAACTACTCTTGTAAAATGTTCTGACGGGATACCGTTCGTTATTTTTGTCCAGGTTTTACCGTAATCTGTTGTTTTGTATAAGTATGGTTGAAAGTCACCTAACTTATATCTAGTCGCTGCAACATAGCAAGTACCCTCGTCAAAATTAGAAGGCTCGATACTGTTTATCATATTCCATTCTGGCATATTTGCAGGCGTAACATTATTCCAAGTAGCACCAGAATCTTTAGAAACATGAATTAAACCGTCATCACTACCTACCCAAAGAATCCCTTCTTTCAACGGACTCTCATTTGCCGTAAAAATGGTACAGTAGTACTCAACACTCGTATTATCTTGAGTTATTGGTCCGCCACTAGAACCTAATTTTGTTGGATCGTTTCTAGTTAAATCTCCACTTAGAACTTTCCAGCTTTGACCTTCGTTTTCTGAAACATGTACATAGTTAGAAAAGGTGTATAATTTCTTAGGATTATGTCTACTGAATAGAATAGGGAAATTCCACTGAAAACGATATTTCATTGCTTCTGCACCAGCACCCATTGGGTTGTCTGGCCAAACGTTTATACCTCTTACAGTTTTCTTCTTGTGATTAACACGCGTTAAAAATCCGTCATAACTACCACCATAAACAATATCGTTGTCTTTAGGGTCCACAGCAATCCAAGCAGATTCACCACCAGCGGTTTCTTCCCAATTACCATCACCGATACTATTTTCATCACTTCTGTGATCTATACGTAATGTAGAATTATCTTGTTGTGCCACGTATATTCTGTAAGGGAAAGAGTTATCTGTAGTTACACGATAAAATTGAGCCGTAGGTTGATTATAATAGGTACTCCAAGTTTCGCCACCATCATATGAAATTTGGGCGCCGCCATCATCACCAATAATCATACGTTGCGAATCTTCTGGAGAAATCCATAAATCGTGATGATCCCCATGTGGTGCGTTAAATGTGTTGAATGACTTACCGCCATCGGTAGACTTATGGTAATTTACATTTAGCACATACACTACATCTTCATCTTGTGTATCGGCATAAACCCTAGTATAATACCAAGCACGTTGACGAATTTTACGCTCGCTATTTACAATAGACCAAGTTTTACCACCATCTTCTGAGCGATACAAACCACCCTTTTCTTTATTCTCAACGATTGCCCAAACCTTTTCAGAATTTTTAGGTGACACAGCTACACCTATAATACCTAAAGTATCTTTAGGAAAACCTTCATTTTTCGAAATCTCTGTCCAAGTTTCACCGCTATCCATACTCTTCCAAAGCGCAGAACCATCACCACCACTAATTAAGCTATACGGAGTACGTTGTGCATGCCATGTAGAAGCATATAAAATTCTAGGGTTATTAGGGTCAAACGTTAAATCTACCGCACCAGCTTGCTCATTTACAAACAACACCTGTTTCCAATTTTTACCACCGTCGGTACTTTTATAAATTCCGCGGTCTTTAGTAGGCTTATAAATATCGCCTAAAACTGCAGCATATACCGTATTATAATCTGTAGGATGCACACGAAGTCTTGGTACATGTCTACTCTTTTCTAAACCAGCAGAAGCCCATGTTTTACCACCATCTTCGGTTTTCCAAACTCCGTAACCAGACGATACATTCCCTCTTAGGGTTTTTTCACCACCACCTACATATATAACATTTGGGTCACTTTTGGCAACCTCAACGGCACCAATACTACCTCCAAAATATCCATCAGATATATTATCCCAAGTTCGTCCGCCATCTAAGGTTTTCCATACTCCGCCACCAGCTGCGCCGAAGTAAAATAAATTAGGCTCGCCGGGTACACCTGTTACTGCAGCAGAACGCCCGCCACGATATGGACCTATAGAACGATACTCTAAACTAGAGTATAATTCTTCTGGGTAGGTTGGTGTTGTACTTTGAGATTTACTTCTTCTTTGAGAAAGTAACGATAATGGCAATAGAAAACATACCAGCATAAGAATGCCAGCATTGGTAAGGTGCTTTTTCATTTTGATAGTTTGATGTTAGTCTCCACTAAAATTAAACATTTTGTTGTGTAAATGTTGATTTTAAGATTTTATTAGCATTTCTAAACAAGCATAATTATCAAATTAAGAATCAGTTATACATTTCAATATTTAATTCTCATTAGTGCTCGAGAATTCTATGTATTAAAGAACAAGCAAGAATAGCATCCTTTTGAAAAATACTTATTCAACATATTAAACAGAAAGTGCTAATTATTTAAAGTATTCCTATATTTAAGCCAACAAACTAACAATTATGAAATTTAGAACGCTATTATTTTCGGCATCGTTAATTGCCTTTCTTTTTAATGGATTGACAATTAATACTGTAAATGCCCAAACCCAAGATTTTTTATACGGAGACCAAATGCCCGATGCACCTGAATTAAGTGCTAGAGGCGAATATAAAGTCGGCGTACAAACCGTAAACCTAGTGAACCCAAATCAAGTTGATATTTTAAACTCAAAAGAAGGCAAAGATCCAACTTACGACAGACCAATTACTATTGAGGTTTGGTATCCTGCAAGTGTAAGTGCTGATGCAAAAACGGTAGTTTATGACGAAGTAATGGGCACCAGAGGAGATTCACTTAGGCCATTAACACCTTTTACTTTTAAAGGAAGAGCTTATAGAGATGCAGAAGCATTGAAAGGCAAGAAATTCCCTTTGGTTGTAGTATCTCATGGTTATGTAGGTTCTAGATACCTAATGACATACTTAACAGAGAATTTAGCGTCTAAGGGATACATTGTTGCGGCAATCGACCATACAGATTCTACTTTTAAAGATGCCAACGCGTTTCAAAGCACACTTTTGAATAGACCAAAAGATATTCGTTTTGTTATCAATGAAATGGAAAAATTAGGAGCCAAAGGTTCTAAGAATAAAATCGAAGGATTAGTAGATGCTAACAACACCGCTATTATAGGATATTCTATGGGAGGCTACGGAGTATTAAATGTCGGCGGAGCCGGATATAGCGCAGGCCTAGGTCAATTCTTTACAGGAATGACAGGTGGTAGCACTGCAATCTCAGTAAACACAGCAGGGAATGCCGAATACCAGAAATTGGCTGATGCTAGAATTAAGGCCATAGTAGCTTTTGCCCCATGGGGAATGGAACGTGGTGTTTGGGATGCTGAAGGATTAAAAGGATTAAAAACTCCCACTTTCTTTATCGCCGGAAGCCAAGATGATATTTCAGGATATGAAAAAGGTATTAAAGCAATATACGAAGGTACAGTAAACGCAGATAGATATATACTGACGTACCAAAACGCAAGACATAATGTTGCACCTAACCCACCACCTGCAGAAGCATTGGCACCAGGTTTACATATAGATGAGTATTATAGATATGCAGAGCCATCATGGGATCAACGTAAAATAAACAATATAAATCAGCACTTTGTAACTGCATTTATAGGGAAGCATCTTAAAAACCAAGACAACGCACAATTTTTAGATGTACAAGAAAATTCAAATGAAAAAGACTGGACAGGTTTTAAGCCAAGATCATCTACCGGAATGGAGTTGCTACATGCACAACCAGCGAACTAATATTTAACCTTAGATACTTTAACAGCATTTTCCTTAAGTAGCTTTACATAGGTGTTTTGATTGTTTATCAATTCTTTAAGTTTCCATGCTAATAAAAATATAGCAACGGCAATTAATTGTGATAAGATAAAATTCATAACAGTATTCTTTAGTGTTTCTAAAGCTACTTACGGAAAATGTTTTTTGAGGTTTGGTTTTTAGAAAGATTAAACCAAATTCTTATTAATCTCTTTTCTCAAGTAATACCCAGTAACTATTGTAGCAAGTACATCTGCAATGGGAAAGGAAATCCACACTCCCAGTTCACCAAGGTAATTAGGTAGTATTAGAATTAAAGGAATAAAGAAAAAGCCTTGTCGACATAATGTCAATAGCAAAGCTGGTACCGCCTTACCAATCGCCTGAAAATAAGCGGCACCAATTAGCTGAAGTGCAATAATCGGCGTAGCTGCAAACACCCATCGCATGGCTGACGGAGTGTTTTCCATAACAAAGGTATTCGTAGTAAGTTCTAGCGCACTCATATCTGGTTTGTTACTTAAAAAGAGTCCCGCTATTTCTGCAGGAAAAATCATGAGTCCCGCGAAAACTACCGACGCTAACATTGCAGCAAATTTTATGGCGGTATAAATAGACTCCTTTACCCTATCATACTTTTGAGCACCATAATTAAACCCTGCAATAGGCAAAAAACCTTGTGTAACACCGAATACGGGAAAAAGCGCAAACATCAACATTCTACCTATTATAGCGTAAACAGCCACCATTGCTTCACCTCCTAAATCAAAAAGAATATTGTTCATCAGTAAATAGATGATACTTACTACCGCCTGACGAGATAGTGTCACTACCCCTAGCGAGCTAATTTCTTTTATAATCGAAAAGTCGATACTGAAATACTGGGCACTCAGTTTTAATTCGGAATTTTTAGACAGAAAAAAATATAAGATATAACTAAAACACAAAAAGTAACTTATTGTAGTTGCCCAAGCGGCACCTGCCATTCCAAAATCTAAAACATTGATTAGCACATAATCTAAGACCAGATTCCCAATTGACGGAATAATCATCGCTATCATGGCAAACTTAGGCTTGCCTTCTGCTCTAATTACAGTATTGCCCATCATATTAAGTGCTAAAAACGGCACGCCATATAACACGATAACATAGTAGATTTTAGCAAGCTCGAAAATAGAGCCTTTACCACCAAAAGCAGGTATTAAGGTATCTACATAAGTAAGCCCCACTGCCACCATAATAACAGTAATAAGTATGGTAAACGAAATTTGGTTACCAAATGTTCGCAGTGCCTTTTCTTTATTATCAGCACCTAATGCACGCGAAATAATACTGGCACCACCAATACCGATAGCCATACCCAAAGCACCTATAAAAAAGGAAATAGGCAACACCACGTTAATTGCCGCAATGGCAATTGAGCCAATCCAATTACCAACAAAAATGGAATCGACCAGAACGTTTAGCGACATTACCAATATACCTATACTTGCAGGTAATGCTTGTTTAATGAGCAAACTTGATATAGATTCCGTGCCCAGTTGTTCTGCGGAAACGTTTGCCATTAGTGTGGTTTTGAATTAGTATACCATCTTAGATGATAATGTTAAACTATAATCTCTTTATTTTGCTGAATTGACTTTGCAATATGGTCCCATAGCTTGATACGCTGTTGCAATGCTTTCTCTGAACATTCTAGAACATCATGCCATTTAGAATCACTTTCTCCGCATAATTCTTGAATCATTTTTAAGGAAAGCGGACCGTGTTCATCCCCATCCAATTCAATATGCCTTCTTAAATAATATTCTAATTTAGGGTATGCATCTTCCCCAGCCTGTTCTACAATTTTCAAGAACATATCTGGTATTAAATCTTCCCTACCAAAAGTAAATGCAGCAGCAATTTTATGGGGCTCTTGTGTTTGTATCGTTTCAAAAGTGAATGTTAGAAAGGACTTTACAGCTTCGTTCAAATCAGAATTCTCAATAGTTTGTAAAACACTATCTAATTCACCAATTCCGTTCAAAAACTCCTTTATTTTACTAGTATCTGCACCAACCTCGACCATGGCATCCAAATACATTTCGTAATGACTTTTTAAAACTTCCAATTCATTGACATCTGTTTCTTCTTCCAAAACAATCTCGTTAATAAACCGAGCGGTATTTGTATTTTTTACTGGCTTCCACGGTAATGAAGTGCAGGTTAAGTTAATCTGCAATGCTTTTAAAAGCGACATAAAATCCCATACGGCATACACATGGCTCTCCATGAATATTTGAATATCAGACAAAGACTTCAATTCATTGTAAAGCGCATGATTTCTTAATTGTTCTCTTAACGGTTGTAATATAATTTCTATTTCTTCGATTTTCATAGCAGTGATATTCTAAGAATTTTGATTTTATTAGGTGCTAGGCACTACATCTAGTTGATCAGTTGCTTGCCAATCATTCACCCACTTCGCCATTACCTTTACCCAGGCATCATTATCGTTCATACAAGGAATATGCTTGTATTCCACACCACCAGCTTCCATAAACTGCTCTTTACCTTCCATTGCAATTTCTTCCAATGTTTCTAAACAATCACTCACAAATGCAGGTGTGATCACAGCCAACTTTTTCTTGCCTTCTTTAGCTAAGCGCTCAAATTCATAATCGGTATAAGGCTTTAACCATGGATCACCAGCCAAACGTGATTGAAACGAAGAACTCACTTGCTCTTCCTTTAACCCCAAATATGCCTTTACCATTTCGGTAGTATCATAAACTTGGTGTCTGTAACATGTATTATGGGCAACAGAATTTACGTTACAGCATGTACCGTCAATTTTACAATGAAAACTAGTAGGGTCACTTTTACGAATATGACGTTCAGGAATACCATGATATGAAAACAAAATATGGTCGTAATCAAAGCCTTCTAATTCGTCTTTTATACTCTCTGAAAGCGCTTTAATAAACTCCGGATGCTTATAAAAAGCTGGTAACGTAGTAATTTTCATTTCAGGAAAGCCTGCTTTTTGCTCTTCCAACACTTTTACGACCACCGTTTCAAAGCTAGACATCGCATAATGTGGATATAACGGAACCAGAAGTACATCGTCAACACCTTTATCTTTTAACTCCTGCATTGCCTTTTTAATAGACATGGTGCCATAACGCATACCTAAAGCCACTGGCATTTCGGTCTGTGTTTTCAATTTATTAGAGAATCGCTCAGAAATAACAACTAACGGAGAACCTTCTTCCCACCATATTTTGGCATACGCCTCAGCAGATTTCTTTGGTCTAGTCTGCAAAATTATTCCTCTTACCAGAATAGTTCTTAACCATTTAGGAGCGTCAATCACACGCTCATCCATTAAAAATTCATCTAAATAGGGCTTAACATCTTTTGCGGTAGGACTTTCTGGAGAACCCAAATTGACCAATAATACTCCTTTCATAGCGTATGTGTTTGTTATTCGATTGCAAAAATAACACATGCAAATCGATGATATTTTAATTTTCGGCAATAGTTTTTCTATACTCTCATAAAGCAATCTAATAACTGACCAATTAATTTTTAGTGCTATTTAATTTTAGTAAGTTGTAATTCGTCAAAAACTATAACACTTTTTACAATGAATACTTTTTTTGATACTGTTCCTAAAAGTGCCCTATATCTGTTTCTAGCTTCTACCTTAGGTATTCTTATTGCCTACTGGGTTGTTTCGTTCTTTATTAAAAAATATGGCAAAGATCCAAAATATCTATTGCCCAATGGAGCGTTTAGAAAAATTAGTCGACCCATTCTATTCATATTCCTTTCCATATTAATTCGTTCACAATCGTTACGTACGCTATTTCAAGTGGAGCATCATGAATATTGGTTTAAAAAAACGAGTACTATCCTATTTATCGTTTCTGTAACCTGGCTGCTACTCAATTTATTGAAAATTGCAAAAAGTATAGTTGTCAATAATTATGATGTCAATGTCAAAAACAACCTGAAAGCTCGCCAAATATACACGCAGTTCAATATTCTAGAACGCATACTTATGATTACCATAATCATATTAGCAGCAGGTGCCGTTCTCATGAGTTTTGAAAGTATACGAGACTTGGGTGTCAGTATTTTTGCATCTGCAGGTGTAGCGGGTATTATCATTGGTTTCTCTGCACAAAAAATGATTGGTACCGTATTGGCAGGTATTCAAATTGCCATTGCGCAACCTATTAAAATAGATGATGTAGTAATTGTTGAAGGAGAATGGGGTCGAATCGAAGAAATAACCTTAACCTATGTTGTCGTAAAAATTTGGGATAAACGTAGACTGATTGTACCCACGCCTTACTTCATTGAAAAACCATTTCAAAACTGGACCAAGACTTCTTCTGATATTTTAGGCACTGTTTTTCTCTATACCGACTACAATGTGTCTTTTGATGCACTTCGCGAAGAACTGACTAAAATTCTTAATAGTACGGATCTATGGGATAAAGAGGTCAACGTACTTCAAGTAACGGAAAGCAAGCAAAATTCAGTAGAAATTAGAGCCTTAATGAGTGCCAAGGACTCCCCTACTGCATGGGACTTACGTGTACTTGTACGTGAAAAATTAATTACTTTTTTACAACAAAATTATCCAGAGAGTATTGCAAGAAATAGGGTTTTGTTGGAAAAGTCTACGGATAATAATAACAATTCATAATTTAGCTTTATGAAACATAAATTTCTATTACTTTTTTTCTGCGGATGTCTATCAGCAAGCTTCTCTCAACAAATCACCTGCTCTCCAAAAAACAAAGCTGCTGTTGAAAATAAGCTAGCAGAAATCGACGGAATGGATAATGGTAATTTCGGTAAAACCATGGTGAGCGTCGGTAAAACGTTTATGAAAACTCCGTATGTTGCCAAAACCCTAGAGATTGGAGATACAGAAACATTAGTCGTAAACCTTCATGGGTTAGATTGTACCACATTCGTTGAGAATGTATTAGACTTTTCTAAGCTGTTGAGACAAGAAGATCTTTCATTTGATGCTTTTGTTAAAAACCTAGAAGTTATTAGATACAAAGACGGCGAACTAGAAGGTTACGCATCGCGTTTACATTACTTTTCTGAGTGGATTGCCAACAATGCCGAGAAAGGACTTCTAAAAGATATTACTGGTGAAATTGGTGGTACCGAAATCACAAAAGATATTGATTTCATGAGTACGCACCGAGATCTGTATCCCTTTCTTGCCGATGATTCTAATTTCTCAAAAATTAAAGCTTCTGAAAACTATTTAAACAGTCAGGCTATTTGTGTACTGGCACAAGATGAAATTGCCAAAAACGAGCATCTTATTCAATCTGGGGACATCATAGCACTTGCTACTTCTATAAACGGATTAGATGTTACCCATACCGGTATTGCTACGCGCGAAAAAGATGGTAGAATTCACTTACTACATGCATCGACCGGATCAATGGAAGTTGAAGTTTCTAAATTACCGTTAGCAGATTATCTAAAAGGCATAAAAAGCAACACAGGTATTATGGTTGCAAGACCATTATAACTTTCTAACTACCCGCTAACGCCAATAAGTATTTTTTAGGGGTGGTATTATACTTCTTCTTAAAGGCAGCTATGAAATGACTAGAGGTACTATACCCTACTTTGAGTCCGATTTCATTGACATTATACTGACCGGTTTCTAAAAGACGCTTGGCATATTCCATTTTATGATCAAATAAAAAGCTGTAGACCGAATCACCATAAATTTGCTTAAACCCTTCTTTTAGTCGTTTTAAACTCAAACCTATTTCACTTGATAGTTCAGCCAATGTTGGTGGCTCTGCCATATTAGCTAAAATAATTTCTTTCGCTTTTTTAATCTTCTTTACATTTTCCTCATCTGCTAAATATGGGCATTGTTCAATATCGGCATTGGGGCTTCTATTAAAGTATAAAGCTATTAATTCATAAATTTTACCTTTTACGTAAAGCGATTTTATAGAAGGATGTAGATTATAGTTCACGATCTGACTCAAAATAACCGCGATTGAAGGTGAAAATGGTTCTTGAGAATAGTATTTTTTCTCTTTATTATCTGAACTTAAAAACGGAATATAATCTGCCTCTGCAGTGAATAAAGAATGAAACTTACGCAGGGTCATTACCACAGAAACCAACGATGATTTTGAGCTAAGACTTAAATTCAAAGGCAAGTCTAACTGCGTGTTATACAGCAACAAAGAATTCTCTTCTTTGACATCTAAACTATAATTACCTTGATTGAAATTATAGCTACCACTACCCTTTAAACAAAAATGAATCTGAATAAATCGTTTATTGATTTCACGGGTATAATGCACTACGTGATCTTCTTCGTTGTGAAATTTAAGCACGTAAAATCCGTCTTCAATTAAAACCTCATCGTATGACCCTTGAGCGTTACTTTTTACTTCCATTTTCTTAAATCAAATTTATATCTATTTAGAAAGCATCTAAATAAAATAGTCCGTATTCATTCAAACCATCATAAAATTATGGCTAATAAACTGATATTTATCATATTTTGCTCAAAAATTCGGCAGACGATACTAATTGTACCGCTAGCGTTGTTTTTATTGAGTGGATGCTCATATTTTTGTATCCGCTTTATGAAGGACTATCACATTTCTAAACATAACTCATTTTACACCATTGGTCTTAACTACAAAAAGGCTGATGCTGAGGCTCGTGGTAAATTTAGTTTAGACGAAGTGGCTGTAAAATCACTTTTAATACAAGCTAAAGAACAGGGCATTGATGGGTTATTGGCAACATCAACATGTAACCGTACAGAGTTACATGGCTTTGCGCAACATCCTTTTCAACTGATAAAATTATTATGCGACCACTCTAACGGAACCGTTGAGGCTTTTCAAGAAGTAGCATATGTGTATAAAAACAAAGAAGCTATCAATCACCTCTTCAGAGTAGGTACAGGATTAGATAGCCAGATACTTGGTGATTTTGAAATTATCAGTCAATTAAAGCAAAGTTTTAAGCGTTCTAAAGAATTGGGTATTGCCAATCCGTTTATCGAAAGACTTTGTAATAGCATAATACAAGCGAGCAAGCGAATTAAGAATGAAACTGAAATTTCTTCTGGCGCAACCTCTGTAGCATTCGCATCTGTACAATATATTATGCGTAATGTTGAAAATGTTACCGACAAGAATATTCTTTTATTCGGAACCGGGAAAATTGGTCGTAATACGTGCGAGAATTTAATAAAGCACACTAAAAATCCGCATATCACCCTAATCAATAGAACTAAAGATAAAGCTGAGCAAATTGCAGGCAAGTTCAACCTAAGGGTGAAAGATTATGGAGATTTACAATCCGAAATAAGAACTTCAGATATTTTGGTAGTTGCAACAGGTGCACAAAAACCTACGATTACCAAAGAATTAATCTATACGAACAAACCATTATTAATATTAGATCTTTCCGTACCAAAGAACGTAGATGATTCTATTTCAGAAATGGATAATGTTACCGTAATTCATTTAGATCATTTATCTCAAATGACAGATGAAACTTTAGAGCGTAGAAAACAATTTATACCAGATGCTGAAGCTATAAACGAAGAGGTGAAAAATGATTTTAACCAATGGTTAGAAACTAGAAAGTTTGCCCCAGTAATTAAGGCGCTAAAGCAGAAATTGAAAACTATTAAGGACGAAGAGTTAGACTACCAATCTAAAAAAACGGTCGATTTTAATTCGCACCAAGCTGATGTGGTAACCAATCGCATCATTCAAAAAATAACCAAACAATTTGCAAATCATCTAAAAGATGACACGGTAGATTCCAATTCAAGTTTAGAATTTATCCAAAAAGTATTTCAATTAGAATTGGACGAACAATGAGTAAAGTAATACGATTAGGAACACGCGATAGTGAATTAGCGCTATGGCAAGCGAAAACCGTTAAAAGTCAACTTCAAGCATTAGGTTATAAAGTAAAATTAGTCCCTGTAAAATCTACGGGAGACCTAATTTTAGATAAACCACTATATGAATTAGGAATTACGGGAGTGTTTACCAAAACATTAGATGTTGCCATGATCAATGGTGATATTGATATTGCCGTACATTCTATGAAAGATGTACCTACCGCCTTGCCAGAAGGTATTGTAAAAGCTGCAGTTTTAAAGCGTGGTAATTACATGGACATTATGGCATTTAATGATAATGAGGAATTTTTAGGTTCTCGTGATGCCGTTATCGCCACTGGTAGCTTACGTAGACAAGCGCAATGGTTAAACAGATACCCAACACATACGGTTGTCGATTTAAGAGGAAATGTAAATAGACGGTTAGAAAAACTATACGAAAATGATTGGAACGGTGCAATTTTCGCCGCTGTAGGTCTAGAACGTATCGGTTTGGAACCAGAAAACACTATCGGACTTACTTGGATGTTACCAGCCCCTGCACAAGGTGCAATTATGGTAGTTGCCATGGAAGGTGATGAAGAAATTCGTGAAGCCTGCGCACAACTAAACCATGAAGAAACGGATACCTGTGTTACACTTGAAAGAGAATTTCTTAGAGAATTAGAAGGTGGTTGTAGTGCACCGATCGGAGCATTATCATATATCAACAAAGAAAATATTGTTACGCTTAAAGGCGTACTATTAAATGTTGATGGAAGTAAAAAACTGGAAGCAGAATTGACGGCGCCACTTGGTAAGCATCAAAATTTAGGTATCGACTGTGCTAAAAGTATTTTAGCCAGAGGAGGAAAACGATTAATGACCGAAATGGCAAATGCTGGCTTAGAAGTCAATATATTTTCTACCAAAAAACTTACTCCGCCACAACAGTTACTATTAAACATATCGGTTAATGCCGATTCAGATGATTTTATAAAAATAAATCCGAATCGTATTTCTCCTATTATCTTGAAACAGCCACATAAAAATGTTGTTTTCACCAGTAAAAATGCGGTAGAAGCAGTATTAGCAAGTAGAGATGTTGCTGAGTTAGATTTTGAAAACATCTATTGTGTTGGTAGAAAAACACGTAGATTAATAAAAAATACTTTCGGTAAAGTGACGCATTATGAAAATAATGCAAAAGATTTAGCGAAGCATTTAGTAGAGTTTATTGATGGTACTGAAGTCACCTATTTTCATGGCAATCTAAGTTTAGAAGAACTACCAAGTATTTTAGAGGAAAACAATATTGAGGTAAACGCCATAGAAGCTTACAGAACTAAACTTTCTGGTAAAGCAATACCTGCAAGCGCAAAAGGGATTCTATTTTTTAGTCCGTCGAACGTAGAAAGCTATTTAAAAGAGAATTCTACAGACAGAGTAGCATATTGTATTGGTGAAACCACTGCAAAAGCAGCTAGGGAACATTTCAAAGAAGTTAAAGTTGCCAAAATACCTACTGTAGAAAGTGTTATTGAATTGGTGAACAGTGACTATCAAGATTAGCCTTTGGCTATTAACATAATTGCAATAGAATAAGAGACTTGAAGTCAATATTTGAATTGATTTGAATAGAATCTAAAATGACTAATAGTCTAATTAGTAAAATAAAAATAGCTAAAAGCCAAGGGCTAGCAGCTAAAAGCTATTACAAGAATATGAGCTTAAAAAACGACTTATTTCTAAAAGCCTTAAAAGGTGAAACGGTAGAAAGACCACCAGTGTGGATGATGCGTCAGGCAGGTAGATATTTACCTGAATTCATGGCCATCAAAGAAAAATATGATTTCTTTACAAGATGTCAGACTCCAGAATTGGCATCAGAAATAACGGTTCAACCTATTCGTAGATACGGTATGGATGCCGCTATATTGTTTAGTGATATATTGGTAATACCACAGGCAATGAACATTCATGTGGAGATGAAGCCAAATTTTGGTCCGTATTTACCGAACCCTATTCGTAATCAAAAAGATTTAGATAGTGTTATTGTACCAGATGTTCATGAAACATTAGGTTATGTAATGGAAGCCATTAAAGCGACAAAAGAAAAACTGAACGATGAAGTTCCATTAATCGGTTTTGCAGGTTCGCCTTGGACGATTTTATGCTACTGTGTACAAGGCCAAGGAAGCAAAACGTTTGATAAGGCTAAAGAATTATGCTTTACGCAACCCGTTGTTGCTCACGAATTACTTCAGAAAATTACAGATACAACCATTGCATACCTTAAAGCAAAAGTTGCTGCAGGCGTAGATGCTGTTCAAGTATTTGATTCTTGGGGTGGCATGTTATCCCCTTCCGATTATCAAGAATTTTCTTGGCAATATATTCAACAAATTATCGATGCTTTAAAAGATGAAGCTCCGGTTATTGTTTTTGGAAAAGGATGTTGGTTTGCATTAGGTGATATGGCAAAATCTGGTGCTGCAGCACTGGGTGTTGACTGGACATGTTCTGCAAGAAATGCACGATACTTAAGTGGTGGTAAAATTACATTACAAGGTAACTTTGATCCATCTCGTTTGTTATCTCCGCCTTCTGAAATCAAGAAGATGGTACACCAAATGATCAATGAGTTTGGTAAAGACAGTTACGTGGTAAATTTAGGCCATGGTATTCTACCAAATGTTCCTGTTGAAAATGCCAAGGCATTTATTGATGCTGTAAAAGAATACAAGCAAGATTAACCCTAATAGGTTTAAAGAGAATTAAAGTAGCCGATATAATAATCGCATAATGAATTCATTTCAACTACCAGATTTCGAAATAAATCCGATTTCAGAGAGAGATGGATGGCGTTTGTGTGATTTTATATCTACCAATGCAGACCATATAAAACGATACTTCCCGAAAACGGTGGCTGCAAATCTTAATCCCACCTTATCCAATATTTTTGTCCTTGATAAAGTAGCAGAATTTCTTTCAGGTAAAGAGTATCTGTTTACCTTGAAAGAATCAGAACACAGAAAGATTATCGGTTTGGTATATCTTAAAGAACTAAAACGAGCCGAAAAAGAAGCAGAAATTGCTTATTGTATTGACTTCACACACCAAAAAAGAGGTATTACTTCTACCGCTGTTAAAACCATTTCAGAATGGGGTTTCAGCGAACAACATTTACAGCGACTCAAAATCATTGCTCATAAAGCGAACCTTGGCAGTATTAAGGTAGCAGAAAATTGTGGTTATCTTTGGAAAAAGACACTATTAAAAGAACACACTCCGCCTAACGAAGACCCGTTAGATATGGAACTTTATGTTTTACAGAATGAAAGATAAATTTTACGCCTACATAGAACAACTTCAAGATACGATTACTTCAAAATTAGAAGAAGTAGACGGTACAGCTACTTTTAAAGAAGACATTTGGGTACGCCCAGAAGGTGGCGGTGGCCGTACTAGAGTTATTGAAAACGGAGCAGTTTTTGAAAAAGGCGGCGTAAACATATCCGGAGTACATGGCGAGCTTCCGGATAGTATGAAGGCATATTTTGGAGTAGAAGATGCTAATTTTTTCGCCTGCGGATTAAGTTTAGTACTGCATCCGAAGAACCCGATGGTACCTACGGTTCATGCCAATTGGCGTTATTTTGAAATGTATGGCAAGGACGGCGAAATTGTAGATCAATGGTTTGGCGGCGGTCAAGATCTGACTCCCTATTACTTATTTGACGAAGATGCAGTTCATTTTCATGAAGTTTGCAAAACAGCTTGCGACAAACATAATCCTACATTCTACGACACCTATAAAAAACGTTGCGATGAGTATTTCTGGAACACCCATAGAAACGAAGCTCGCGGACTAGGCGGTTTATTTTTTGACTATTGCAAAGCAACACCAGAAATGGATATGCAAGACTGGTACAACTTCGTAACCGAAGTAGGGAATAGTTTTCTAGATTGTTATGTACCAATCGTTATAAAAAGAAAAGACCTTGAATACACCAAAGAACAGAGGGATTGGCAAGAGATTAGAAGAGGGCGATATGTAGAATTCAACTTGGTTCATGACAAAGGAACCCTATTCGGGTTAAAGACGAACGGACGTATTGAAAGTATATTAATGAGCTTACCCCCACATGTACAATGGGTCTATGACCATCAACCAGAAAAGGGCAGTGAAGAAGAGCGTTTAATTGACGTATTGATGAAACCAAAAGAATGGGTGTAAGAATCATTCTATTTTGGATTATGCTATGCTTTACGCAATTAAGTATTGCTCAAAATTCACATTACAAAGAAGCTTTCCCTGATAAGGTAACCGTTCGGCTGTCCTTACAGACCACTTCCAATAGTTTTACCCTTAGAGACAAGATAACACGAGCTAAAACAGAGTTTATACCAAATGATAAGAGTTATTTAGGGCTATCGGTGCTATTTCGCTTTTTAGAAGTCGATTTTGGCTACGCACCTAACTTTCTCGCCGAAAATAAAGACAACGGAAATTCTAAATTGATCACCTTCAACATTCGAACATTTTTCGGTCAATACATGCAGACCTTAGATATCTACAAGCAAAAAGGATTTTTCACTAGAACTTCTGAATTTACGTTGCCCGTAGATGATTTAAGAACATTTAAAATCGGAGGAACATCTAGCTATATTTTTAATCCTGATTTTTCGTTTCGTGCTATTGGGTTTCAAAATGAATGGCAAAAGCAAAGTGTCGGTAGTTTTATTCCTAGCATATCGTACTACTACACAAAGTTTAAGTTAGAAGATCCTATTATCGATAATCAATTGGAGAAATCTTTGAAGGTTGCCATTGGTCCGGGTTATTATTACAACTGGATTTTCGATGAAAACTACCTCGTTTCTGCTGGTGCAACTGGCGGATTGGGTTTTAACTATTCTAGTACAGACGGAAATACTTCGTTTAATGGTTTGGCACAACTGATTTTTAGAATTACAGGAGGCTATAATTCAGAAAATTTCTTTAGTGGCATAAATATCAATACGCAATTATTGAGTCACACTTCAGATGAGAACTTCATTTTAGATGATTCTATAAGTTTTCTTGAGTTTTATGTAGGTTATCGTTTTGATGCTCCGAATAAATGGATTGCCAAAGCCGACGAGATAAGTCGTAAATTAGGGATTGAATAAACAACAGCAGAGCAATCTGCTAGATGCATTCGTTTTAAAATAATCGTATTTTTATAGTCAATGTTCTAAGCATTAAAATCTCGATTATCGATTAAATCTATATTTCATGAAGCAAAAAATATTTCAAATAGATGCGTTTACATCCAAACTATTTGGCGGAAATCCGGCAGCGGTTTGCATTCTTGAATCTTGGTTAGAAACCGATTTAATGCAACAGATAGCTGCTGAGAATAATTTGGCTGAAACGGCATTTACGGTTAAGAATACTAATCATTATGAGCTACGGTGGTTTACCCCAGAGATTGAAGTTGACCTATGCGGACATGCTACCCTTGCTACCGCTTTCGTTATCTTTAATCATTATGGTTACAAAGAAAATACGCTTCGGTTTATTTCTCCAAGAAGTGGAAAGTTATTAGTTCAAAAAAGTGAATCGGGACTATTAACCATGGATTTCCCTACGGATAACTTAAAGCCTGTTTCAGAACAAACCAACATTACAAAAGCAATAGGAAAACAAGCTTTAGAAACCTATAAAGGCAAAACTGACTACATGCTTATTTATAAATCTCAGGCTGAAATAGAAGCTATTGCTCCAAATTTTCATTTATTAAATGAATTGGATTGTAGAGGAGTCATTGTTACGGCAAAAGGTAACGAAGTAGATTTTGTATCTCGTTTTTTTGCACCGCAATGCGGGATTCCTGAAGATCCTGTTACGGGTTCTGCGCATACAACACTTACACCATATTGGTCAGAGAAACTGAATAAGAAAACACTATCTGCAAAACAACTATCTGAACGTGGTGGCGATATACAATGCGAATATCTTGGAGACCGCGTAAAAATATCGGGTAATGGAGTTTGTTATTTAGTGGGTGAGATAGAAATTTAGATGCTGTATCACTCTGTTTGACCAATACAACCTATTATCAAAGTTCTAGAAAAGTAAAAACCTGTCCGTTTTATGACAATTACCATTTACGAACAGGTTTATAACTGAACTCTTCTTAACTTTTTCTTTTACCTACGAATTATACATTTTGCACCCTAATTTTGTCATTTTTGAGTTCCGTAGCTATGGCTATGCAAGTAAAAAATGACTTCCTTACGGCACAAAAGCCATAATTCTCGGTTCCAAACAAAAAGTCAAGATGAGTTCACTAACTAAAATGAAAAAATTACTCTTCTACTGACTCTAAATTATCATCAGAGTTACGATCAATTAACTTGTTATACGGATCAATACCTGCTTTTAAAGGCTTTTCATCTGTAACAATAGTAAAGGTATTATCACCTGCAGAAAGCCACTTCAATTCAAAGTAAAAAGGGTTCTTGATAGTTACACCATCGTCACCGGTAATATCTTCGCCAAAGAGTCCGATATCTACCAGGTTCTTCTTATCGTCAATTAGCTTTTCTTTACCCGTATCATCATAATAAATCTTCTTAGAATTTACGGTGAATGTGGTTTCCCAATTACCATTATCTAGCTTTTTGGTTTTAGCATCCATCACCCGATTTTCATAAAGAACTATCTCTTTAAAACCATCATCAACCTTATATTTTAAAGAATCTGGAGTAACATTATAAATCGCTTTATAGAAATCTTCAGAGGTAGCATAAACTCCTTTTTCAAAATACTTGTATTCATTCAAGAATTTTTTAAGTCCCGCATTTATAACATCTTCACCAATGACATCTTGCAAATCATACATAATCATTGATCCTTTTTGGTACCAAATGTGCTGACCAGTTTCAACATCCATTAACGAACGTTCTGGTTTAAAACTGAATGATCTTCTAGATAGGTAGGTATCTAAAGAGGGCTTTAAAAATCCTTTTATACCATTTTCACCATATTCATGCTTTAAAGCCATTAACGAAACATACTCCGCTAAAGTTTCGGAAATGATATTTGCTCCTCTTGTTTTACTCGGAGTAACAATATGACCCCACCATTGGTGTGCAATTTCATGAGCTGTTACCCTGAAAGCATAATTAAAATCACCTTCGTTAGAAAAATCTGCTACAAAGCCAAAATCTTCTGAGTAAGGTATTGTTGTCGCAAAAGATTGTGCAAATGTGGTATGAGCCGGAAACTCAATTATCCTAATTACAGAATATGGATATTCATAAAAGTTTTTAGAATTATAATCTAACGAAACTTTAACCCCTTTTATAAATGAAGCTAAGTTCTTCTTGTGTTTCGGAGAGTGATACACTTCAATAGTCACTTTCTTTCCACTAGGTGCAATCCAAACATCTTTTTCAATATCATAAGTTGCAGAAACAAAATTGAAGAAGTAATCAGATTTATCTTCCAATTTGTAATTAAAATAGCTTCTATCATCCTTATCCCATGTTTCAACCAATACACCTGGCGCAACAGCAGTTTGCCCTTTTGAAGTACTAATTGTAGCTTCAAAATCCATATAATTGCTATCCTCATTAAATAAGTTCTTTTTCAAAGCAATGCTATCTGTTCTTGGCGGATAAAGAAAGTCTAATTTTTCTAAACCGTATTTTTCACGAGCACCGTTCTCCGTCAAAGCAATATCATAATGAAAACTTGGAAAAATAGCATCATTAAAGAACGAACCATTATTCAAAACTGCAGTTTCCCTATCCATAGCAAACCCATGTGTTCTTGCCTTAGTTTCAATAACCAAATTAGCAGTGTCTTTTGGCTGTAAAGATTCTGGTAGCTTGTAAATGAACAAACGATACAATGAATCGCTTAAAAACGGTTTTAACTCTTGGTCATTATAAACCACCTTTGTAATCTTAGTATCATAAGTAGGAAACATAATTTCCATTAAAACCGTATCAATTGGTTCTTCTGAAGGATTAACAACTGTAAACACACCCTTTGCATCTACACCACGTGTATCTGTATAGATATCTATATCAGCTTTTAAATCGATTACTTGAATATGGGGCTTATCTATATACTTACCATATGCCTTTTCAGCATCTGCAGAAAGTTTCTCACTAGAATCGCTATCTTCCATATGGTTCAGAACTTTTATATTGTAAAAGCTGTAAGCACCTACAGAAATAAAAGCAAATAAGAAAAATAAGGTATATGCAACCGTTTTACCCTTAAATCTACTTTTAGCCAATTTTAAACGCTCTTTTGCTGAAGAATAAAACCCTCTACTCCAGAATACACTACCAATAGTAGCCAATGTACCTGTTAAAAGAACCCAATATAAGTTCAACCAAAATTGACCGGTTAGGTAATGCCCAAATCCATTTAAATCACTTATAAAACCGGGTGTAGTCTCTCCAAAAGCTAAAAGTGGGTTATCTGTTTTCAACACTAAACTCACCAAAATTGGTATTCCCACATAAATTATAATGACAATAAAATGACCTAAAAATTTATTGTTTACTAGCACATGAACAAAAAATGCCAATAACAATGTAGCAACATATAAAGGAAAAAGAGACGTGAAATTATAGGTAAGGTACATACCCAATTCATAATCAAAATAGCCATTACCTGTTTGATACATAATACCAACCAATATGTTGATTAAGGTTAGCAATACGGCAACACCAATAAGTGAAATAATCTTTGAAAGATATAGTGTAGTATTACTTACCGGTAGCGCATCATAAAATTCAAAAGTCTTATTACTTCTTGTACGATGAACTGCTTCACCAGAATAAATAATTAGAATTATTGTAGAAAATAAAGCTATTCCAGCCGAAACATATGCAACCATAAACCTAGTAAGCGGTAATGACGGCGTACCATTATATTGATTATTTTGATAGGTTATAAACCCAGCTACTATAACCCCTATAATAATTAAGACAAGAAATACAGGTTCTTTAACGATAGATAAAAATTCTATTTTACTTAAAGACCACAAATTTTGACGCTGAGCCTTTTTACTAAATTCTTGAACAACATTAATCGTTTCTGAAGATGCCATTAGATCATTATCTTCTTTTACATTCTTCTTTTTCTTGGAGGATAAAAATCCTTTATATGAAAATTTAAAAAGTGTAAAGACAAATATTAATATTCCCAAAGTCAGCCATAATAGACGATTTAACATAAACTTACCCGTTAAAGCCAATTGGTTGGTATTTAACTCGTCTACAGACCAGTATTTGGTCAAATACCCATAAGCAGATTCCCCAAAAGGATCAACATAGATACTAAGCCATTCGGTATCTAAATTAGACAACAACTGTCCGGATAATATGGAAGCTATTAATATTACAATACCTCCTAAATATAAAATTGGCATTCTCTTAAAAAATGTCATTAAACAAAAGAAAAGACTACCAATAAAAAAAGAATTAAAAACCAATAAGTATAAAAATGGAAAGAAGTACGACCAAAAATTAAAATCGGTATACGTACCATAGTCTGGCCTATCTAACAAGGCACCAAGTACAAAACCGAACATAGCGCCAAACATCGCTGCAATGTTCATTATGGTAACAATTGTAAAACTACCCCAAAAACGACCCATTATGTAATTCTTTTCGGAAACAGGAAAAGTAAAATAGGTCTGGGCAGTTTTATGCTCCTCATCTCTATACACGGGCACACCCATAATAGCAGCATAAAAGAATAACGCTATAGTACTTAAACCACCAAGAACTCCTACAATGGCACTAGGGCTATTGGTGAATTCCGCAGTAGCAGATTCTGAAAATACCCCAAGAAGTAAGGGTATTAAAAACATGATAAATATGTAAATATAAGTGACCGGTCTTCTAAGCCTATATTTTAGCTCAAATAAGAATATTTCTTTCATATTAAACAGTTTGTGGTTGGTTAATACTATAGAAATAAAAGTCCTCTAAATTATTGGCAACTAGCTCAAATCCTTCACCAGGTACATCTTCTGCGAACACATTTATATACAGATTACCACTACGTAAATAAGTAGATAAAACATTGTATTCCGATTGGTACAATTCAGTTTCCTCTTTAGAAATATTTTTACGGTACACTTTATTATTTAAGGTATTGGATAATTCTAAAGGATGCCCTTGAACAACAACCTTACCTTCATTAAACACTGCCATATTGGTACACAAATTAATAACATCATCAACAATATGCGTAGACAAGATAACAACAGCATCTTCCCCTAGTTCACTTAATAAATTATGAAAACGATTACGTTCTAAAGGATCAAGACCAGCTGTTGGCTCATCTACAATAATCAGTTTAGGATTACCAATTAATGCCTGTGCTATACCAAACCGTTGTCTCATACCACCAGAGTAATCCCCTAGATTACGCTTACGGAATTTGTACAGATTTACTTTATTCAATAAATCGGCAACATATGCCTTACGGTCCGTTTTACTTTGAATACCTTTTATTTTTGCAATATGATTTAACATCATTTCTGCAGATACCTTTGGGTAGACTCCAAAATCTTGAGGTAAATAACCCAATATTTTTCTAAGCTCATCTGGTTGAGCAAACACGTCAATATCGTTGAATTTAATATCACCACTATCCGCTTGTTGTAGGGTGGCAATTGTTCTCATTAAAGAAGACTTACCTGCGCCATTTGGGCCAAGTAAACCAAACATTCCCGTACCAATTTCCAGATTAACATTGTTTAGGGCTTGCGTTCCGTTCGGATACGTTTTATTCAAATTTGTAATCGAAAGCATAATTAAATCGGTTTTCAAGGTTAGTATTCAGATGTCTAATACGTGTCTAAAATTTTGAAAAAGTTACATCAGGAGGTAAGAAATTAATTTATATCCTATAATTTCACCTACAAAATAGCGGTAATTATTCTTATTCTCACTCGAATTCAAATCAATTAAAAAATAAAGTCATCTAAATTGGAAAAAGGGCATTTTAATAGCATCCTCTTAACTTTATAAAAAAATAAACCAAGTGGCGCTATAACCTATAAGTGCTCTTCTTTTATACAATCTAGAAAACCTTCTAAAACTCTTGTTGCTAGTAACGTTAGGTATATTTGTGTAATAAAATTTCCTTGAACTTTTGTATCAAGAAACATTTAGCGGCTACCCCCATAAAAATAAGTACTATTGGCTGTAGCTATTATTCAAATTCCCCTATTTTTGTATAACTTCAAGATACATATGTTTTAATTACGTAAAGTCTAGACTTTACAGAGAAAAAGCGATAAAGCGTTTGAATATAAATATTCAGGTATGGCAAAAAAAGGCAAGGCTAAAAATACGGTGAACAAAGCAAAGCATACCAAGCTAATGGATCGAAAGAAGAACAAATTGAAAAAAGAAGCCGCGCTAAGAAAAGAACGCTTGAAAGAAATCATTAGAAAAAGTCAGGAATCAGAATAAGAAATAATATATAGCATTATGTACCCACTTATACGCCCAAGAAGATTACGTAGCAATGAAGCCATTAGAAGTTTGGTTAGAGAAACCATTTTATCTCCAAGCGATTTTTTAGTACCGCTGTTCGTTGTTGAGGGCAAAGGCGTTAAAGAAGAAATACCTTCTATGCCAAATTATTACCGCCTTAGTCTAGACAATTTAACCAAGGAGGTTAAAGAACTTTGGAAAATGGGTTTACGCTCGGTGCTTCTTTTTGTAAAAGTGCCCGATAACTTAAAGGATAATAAAGGTTCTGAAGCGTTGAATGAAAACGGATTAATGCAACTAGCCATTAAAACGGTAAAAAATGCATGTCCAGAAATGTTGGTCATGACAGATGTTGCCCTTGACCCCTATTCTTCTTATGGTCATGATGGTATTGTTGCTGACGGACAAATTCTTAATGACGAAAGTGTAGAGCTCTTGACCGAAATGAGTGTTTCTCATGCCAATGCAGGTGCCGATTTTGTTGCCCCTAGCGACATGATGGATGGTCGTATTCTTAGCATTCGTGAAGCTTTAGAAGATGAAGGCTATTTAAATACCGGTATTATGGCCTATAGCGCCAAATATGCCAGTGCTTTTTACGGTCCGTTTAGAGATGCATTAGATTCTGCTCCGGTAGATATTAAAAATGTACCTAAAGACAAAAAGAGCTACCAAATGGATTATGCGAATAGATTTGAAGCTATTCGTGAGACTCAAATGGATATTGACGAAGGTGCGGATATCGTTATGGTAAAACCAGGATTGTGCTATTTGGATATAGTACGTGAAATTAAGAACGAAGTAGATGTGCCAGTTGCCGTTTATCAAGTTTCCGGGGAGTATGCCATGGTAAAAGCTGCCGCTGAAAAAGGATGGTTAGATCATGATGCCGTAATGATGGAACAGCTGACTGCAATCAAACGCGCAGGTGCAAATATCATCGCCAGCTATTTCGCTAAAGATGCCGTAAAATTCTTAGGATAGTCAATTACCTGAAGTACTATTCATGAATAAAATATTTTTTATACTATTTGGTTTAATTAGTGGTTTGGCTGTTTCGCAAGAGACAACTAACAAAACTCTTTTGCTTCCGGTGGGATCTAGTTTGCAAACATCTTCATTGGCTGCTTACGAGTTAGATTCTGCTTTTGTATATAGCAAGGTAGATAGTATTGTAACAAATGGTATAAAAAATAACGCATTCCCAGGTGCTCAGGTGTTAATCGCGAAAGAAGGTAATATTATTTTTCATGAGGCATACGGATTTCACACGTATGACAGCATTCAACCGATTGCTTTAAATGACATTTACGATTTAGCTTCGGTTACCAAAATTTTAGGTCCGCTACCAGCAATTATGAAATTGGTTGATGAAGGCAAGCTAGATTTAGATGTTCCCTTTAGCACCTATTGGAAACCTTGGAAAAGTCAGAAAGATAAAGCAACTATTACGCTTCGCGAGATATTAGCACATCAGGCGGGACTTCAACCTTATGTCGTATTCTTAAATGAAACTTTAAAAAATAACGGTCGGTTTAAAAAAAGGTATATCCGTAGAAAATCGAATAACAGATTTAGCAACCAAGCTTTTGATGGCATCTATGTAAAAAATAGATTCTACCGAAAAATGTACAAAATCATAAATCGTTCTGAAGTATCGGCTGAGAAAAAATACAAATATTCCGGACTCACATTTCTGATTTTTCCTGAGCTCATTACTCAAATTACTGGCGTTCCATATGCAGATTATATGGAACAAGAATTTTACAAACCACTTGGTATGAAAACCTTCGGTTTTCTGCCGAGCACCAAAAATTTTACGAACAAAATAGTCCCTACAGAAGTAGATACTATGTACAGACATACGCTAACCCAAGGTTGGGTACATGATGAAAATGCCTCTTTATTGGGTGGCATTTCTGGTAACGCAGGTCTGTTTGGTACTGCAGATGATTTAGCGATTATTATGCAGATGTTTGTTCAAAACGGACTTTATGCCGGTAAGCAATATATTTCTGAAAAGACGATTAAAGAATTTATAAAAGTTCAATATCCAGAGAACGAAAACAGAAGAGGTTTAGGTTTTGATAAGCCTTATTTGGATAATAATACCTTTAAAATTGCCAATGCCTACCCTGCACCAGAAGTTGGCGCATCTAGTTTTGGTCATAGCGGCTTTACGGGTACTTTTGTGTGGGCAGATCCTGAAAACAAATTAGTTTATATATTTCTGTCAAATAGAGTGTATCCTACGAGAGAAAATCGCAATATTTACAATCTAAATATCCGACCATCCATCCAACAAATATTTTATCAGGCATTTGATAACGCAAAACAGCACCAACCTTAGCATTTTTATTAATATCTTCGATTCATAAAACAACCCCATGGGACTACTACTTTTTTACGCATTCATTTCTATTTTCTTCTCTTTTCTGTGTTCTATATTAGAAGCAGTATTATTGAGCATAACGCCAACATTCATAAATGTAAAAAAGAAAGAAGGTCATGCGTATGCAACAACCCTAGAAGCACTTAAAAAAGATGTAGATCAACCTTTAATTGCCATTTTAACTATAAATACTATTGCCCACACGGTTGGTGCAATATTGGTAGGTGTACAGGCAAAGGTGGCTTATGCAGAATTATACGGTAGCGAAACCAAAACAATCTTAGGTGTCACATTTACAGAAGATTTAATGGTAGGGGTAGTTTCTACCCTCATGACCATTCTTATACTTGTAGCCTCTGAAATCATCCCGAAAACTATTGGAGCTACATACTGGAAACAACTCGCTAATTTCTCTACCAAATCCTTAAAAATTATGGTTTTAGGCTTAAAATATACGGGGCTGTTATGGTTGCTTCGTCTTTTTACCAAAATGGTAGGCGGTGGCAAACACCATGGTAGTGTTTTGAGTCGCGAAGATTTTCATGCGATGACCGATATGGCACATGAAGAAGGTGTTTTTGAAAAGTCTGAATCTACCATCATTAAAAACTTGTTGAAGTTCGATGAAGTTTTGGTGAAAGATATTATGACACCAAGAGCGGTAATGAAAGTTACTTCTGAGAAAAAAACGATAGCAGAGTTCTTTACCGATAATCCTAAATTGCGTTTTTCTAGAATTCCTGTGTATACTGATAATATGGATAATATTACCGGTTTTGTTTTAAAGGATAATGTGCTTGAAGAAATGATCGATCAGAACGGAGACATTCCGCTGAAAGATATTAAACGCGAAATTTTAGTTACGCGTAGAAGTACACCAATACCCACCTTATTTGAAATATTCATTGCAAAACGTGAAGCAATTGCACTTGTTGTAGATGAATATGGTTCTGTAAGTGGTATTGTAACTATGGAAGATGTTATTGAAACCCTTCTAGGACTCGAAATAATGGACGAGAGCGACAATGTTGCAGATTTGCAGAGTCTTGCTCGCAAAAACTGGGAAAAACGCGCTCAGGCTTCAGGAGTGATCGAAAAGCCAACATCACCAGACGAATAAATATCAATTACCACTATGGCCGATGTTGCTTACATACAAACACCCCTTGGCGTTGCCAAAATTATGGGCGACACTGACGGCCTTACCGCTATAACCGTTTTAAATTCTGATGAACCACTTACCGATGTTATACCAGAATCTTTAGAAGATGCCGTTTATCAATTAAACGAATATTTTGAAGGCGCAAGAATACAGTTCAATTTAAAACTAAACCCTGAAGGAACAACATTTCAAAAGAAGGTTTGGGTGGAGTTGCAGAACATACCTTACGGAAAATCGAAGTCATATTTAGAGCTTGCAAAATTATTAGGTGACCCCAATGCAACCAGAGCTGCTGCATCTGCAAATGCTCGAAATCCGTTATGGATCGTGGTGCCTTGCCATAGAGTTATTGGTACTGATGGTTCACTTACAGGCTACGCTGGTGGATTGCACAGAAAGCAGTGGTTATTAAACCATGAGAGTCCGTTTAAACAGCAAAGTTTGTTCTAAAACAGCTGCTTTACCCAGCCAAAAAACAAACTACTAGGTTTGTTTCCATTCAAAATTCCTCTTTATACATTGTACACCTTGCATTTTATCGATACAATTGCGATTGCCATCGTCACTATCAACAATTATAAACACATGCTAAAAGTAAAAAACCAACTACTTGGTCGGTTCGCTATTTTTAAGGCAATTCTCTTTTGAAAGCTATTACTGACAAATTAATTTTATAAAATTTATGGTGATTATGGTTTTCCGTAATGGAAGGTCAGCTATTAATTGTAGGTTTATTCTTTAGTGGTATATTTAATATACTGAAATATTAACTATTACGTATATTCCTTAATATTGGGGAATATGTGCAATTGTGCACATACACAATTGTTGTGTTTCATACCGAAAAAAGCTAACCACGCAAACAGCACATTTGGTTTTTGCCGACACGAAATCCAACACTGAAAAACCAAAAGAGCTATTTTTAAGCCAACACTCGACAATATAGAAACTGAATTGAATGAATAAAACAGATAAGTTGAAGTCAATAATTGAATGGGTATTGTCGTGGGTTTTTAAACTAAGGTTAAGGAAAACTTATTGGAGTATTGCAGTACCAGCTGGCTTGTTCGTTATAGGTGAATTTGCGAAGAAACTAGACTTCTCGGTTAAAGCGACAAATCAACTTCATGAAAGTTCGGAAGGATACTGGACAAAGCTATTTTGGAAGGCAGCTCACTTCTATTTTAGCATTAATCTTCCATGGTGGAGTCTTGTTCTTATCATCATGATGCTCCTTTTGTTTACCTACGTTTATTTACAGGAATTAAAAGCTAAAAAACTAGGCATTGAAGCTTCCGTAAAAAGTATTACAAATAATATTTTCAATCGTCTTTCGAAAAATATTGATGATAAGATAGAAGAAATTAAATCTGAGTTAACATTTCAACCAGATCAAGACTGGTTTCAAGAGCAATGTAAATCATCAATACATGATCTTGGTAAAAGGTATACACCAGAGTTAAATGTAAAACTTGAGGTATCTGAAATATTTGAAGGTCTAGGAAGAACCGAAGAGTTCAAAAGGAAAATAACAGGGCAATTCGATCAGTTTCTGATAAAAGGAAAAAAGGTATTAAAGAATGAACCTGAAATAAAGGAAAGTCTAGAAAATTTAGAAAAAACCTTTGATGAATTACAAGCTTTGTTTCAAGATACTAATTTCCTAGGAACTGATTTAATTCCAGTAAATGAATTTGAAAACTTATTGAATGAGTCTCATAGCACCGTCCAAAAAATTTATGACTATTATATTACGGAAGAACGCAAGGTACAAAAAGAAAAAAATGACGACCAATATTATCATAAACACGGTACTGACTTAAGAAATATTAGAGAGTTCGAGCATGAGCTTTCTACTTTTCAAAATTTAATTCATGGTTCTTCATTTAAACTTGCTAATAATCCTTTTTTACTTCTAGATGGTGAAGCTGGTATAGGAAAATCACATTTGATTGGAGATGTAGTTACAAGAAGAATTAAGAAAAAACATGAAAGTGTTTTTGTTCTTGGTCAACATTTTGTGACGGAAGAAGATCCATGGACACAAATTTTTAAAAGACTTCAAATCAACTCTAAATCTGAAGATTTTCTTAGAAAATTAAATAAAAAAGCTGAAGATTCAGGAAGTAGAATAGTTCTTTTTATTGATGCGATCAATGAGGGAAAAGGCAACTATTTCTGGAATGAGTTTATAAAAAGCTTCATTAATGAGATAAAGAAATATGAATGGCTTGGTCTTGTATTAACAATAAGAACTTCCTATAAAAATTTAATTTTTCCTGAAGATGAAATGACCAATCTTAACATTGTACAACATCATCACTATGGATTTAGGAATATTGAATATGAAGCAAGCAAATTATTTTTTGATAATTATAAAATTGAATTGCCTAATGTGCCATTATTGCACCCTGAGTTTCAAAACCCACTCTTTTTAAAACTATTTTGTGAAGGAATCAACAAGGCTGGGTTAACCCGTATTCCTGATGGTCTTCAAGGCATCACTTCAATTATTAACTTTTTTGTCAAAAATGTAAATATTGTTTTATCAAAACCAAAAAGAATTGGGTACTCAGATAGTTTAAACCTAGTGCAAAAATCCATTTATGCTTTAATAAAATGTAAAGTTGACAATCAACTTAGATATGTTCCATATGAATTAGCTTATAAAGTTGTTAATGAATCCATTTCAGATTTTATTGACAAAAAAGACTTTATAGATGACCTAATTACAGAAGGCGTATTATCAAAGAACCGTTTTTGGAAAGAAGAGAATGATTATGAAGAAGGTGTTTATTTAGCGTATGAGAGATTTGAAGATCACTTAACTGTTCAATATTTACTCGAACAATATTCTGAATTGGAGAAAGAGTTCACAGAAGATGGTAAACTCCACAATTATGTAAAAGATGAAAATGCGATTTATAGATATAAAGGACTAATTGAAGCTTTTTCAATACAGGTTCCTGAGAAAAAAGGATATGAGTTTTTCACTCTTATTCCTAATCTTAAAAATAAATATCCAATTGTCGAGTCTTTTGTTGAAAGTTTACTTTGGAGAAAGGTCGAAACCATTAATGATGAGTCATTAAACTATGTAAACGAACATGTGTTAGCCTTCCAAGGCACAAATGATTATTTCTGGGAAATTATTATTTCGGTTACAGGAATTCCAAACCACTTCTTTAATGCTCGTTTTCTAAATAATCACTTAATAAAATTTTCTCTCGCTGACCGAGATGCAAATTGGACTCAATTGCTCAAATACAAATATGACGATGAATCATCTGTAAAACGTCTTATAGATTGGGCATGGCGTGAAACAGACAAAACACATATCTCAGATGAATCAGTTTTACTTTCTAGCATTACATTGGCATGGTTTCACACTTCTACAAATAGAAAACTTAGAGATTGTTCAACAAAAGCACTGGTTTGTTTATTGCAAAATAGGCTTGATATATTATTAAAGCTCCTGAAAATATTTAAAGAAGTTAACGACCCTTATGTATATGAACGTCTATTTGCTGTTGCTTACGGATGTGTATTAAGAACAGCTCAAAGAGAGAAAATAAAAGAATTAAGTGAATATATTTTCAAAACGGTATTTAGCGATCCAAAATCTGTAATCCCACACATATTATTAAGGGATTACGCAAGAGGAGCAATTGAATATGCGCATTATATTGGTATAGAATTAAGCTTCGAGTTATCAAAGGTTCAACCGCCTTATAATAGCATTTGGCCAGAAAAAATCCCGTCTCGTGAAGAAATGGAAGAAAAATTTGATAATGATAAACATTGGGATATTTGGCACTCAGTAATGGGATTTGAAGACTTTGCAAGATATACAATAGGAACTAATAGTGGTTCTTCAGAATGGTCAGGTTGTAAAAAAGGTGAAGCTCCAGTCGATAGAGAGCAGGTGTTTAATGATTTTAAGAAAAAATTGAATTCTGAACAATTAGAATTATTAAATAGTCTTGACCCAATAATTACCGAAGAGTCTGATGATAGTCTAAAATTAGGAGATAGTATAATCAATTTTAAGAAGGCAGTTGGCAGAAAAACTGAAGAAGAATTGAACCAAATAACAGATAGCTTTAAAAAATCATTGTCAACTGAGTTCTTGTTGGAATATGAGAAGGAAATAGAGCCTTTTTTAGATCACAATCATAAAATTATAAATACCGGAGAGTATTTTGATTTAAGGATTGCTCAAAGATTAATCTTTTCAAAAGTTATAGAACTTGGATGGAATCCTGAATTACATCTTTCTTTTGATAAAGAAAATCATTCCAGAGGAAGAAGTGCTTCTTCTAACGAACGAATAGGAAAGAAATATCAATGGATAGCTTACTATGAATACATGGCACTGTTATCTGATAATTTCATAAAGCAAGAAAGATGGGGAGAGAAAAAAGAAGCCCCTTATCAAGGGCCTTGGGATCCTTATGTTAGAGATATTGACCCAACATTGTTGATTAGTGAAACTGGAAGTTATAATGATGAACAGCCACAAGATTTCTGGTGGGTTAATAACAAATTATTTAATTGGGATTGTACCAACGAAAGCTGGGTAAATGATTCAAGTGTTTTGCCTAACATGGAAGAAATCATCCAAATAAAAGATGATAAAGGTACAGAGTGGTTGGTTTTGGAAGGTTATCCATCTTGGTCAGAACCAAAAAAAATTGGAGAAGAAAAATGGGATCAACCACATAAAGAGCTTTGGTGTCATATTAGAAGTTATCTAGTTAAAAATGATGAATACGATTCATTTAAAGATTGGGCTACTCAACAAGAATTCATGGGGCGCTGGATGCCTGAAAGCGGAGATAGATATGAAATGTTCAGCAGAGAATATTATTGGTCACCTGCTCAAGACTATTTTACAACTGAATATTATGGAGGCACAGAATGGAGAGAAGTTCATGACCAGGAATCAGGGCAATATGTTGCAGAAATCAATGTAACTGCACAAGGCTTTTTATGGGAGGAAGAATTTGATAAATCAAAAGAAGAAACTATTAGCTTTTTAAAACCAAGTACTGTTATTTATAAGGGTATGGATATAAAATATAGTCAAAGAGAAGGAGAGTTTATTGACAACTCCAAAGTTGTACAATGTTTTGCACCAAATGTTTATCATAATTCAAAATCTTATCTGCTTGTTCGAAAGAATTCTTTTTTGAAGTTTCTTAATGAAAATAATTTAAAAGTTGTTTGGACTGTATTGGGAGAAAAGCAAATAATTGGAGGACGATCTTTTGGAACTGACTATCTGGGAAGATTAGAAATCAGTGGAGCATATTATTTTGACAAAGAAGAATTAAAAGGAGTGATTAACACTAAGAATACCTGACGCAAGCAATCATACACATTGTCAAGTCGCTCAAAAACCAACGGCACGAGCCAAAACTTGTCAAAGAGTATGTTTGCCCCAACGCTACACACAGAACCGAAAATAAAGTACGAAAACACAACAATGTATAAAAAACATAGGGCGTTTGTGCTAAACCGAGAGGTCTGTGAATATTAATTAAGTCCGCTAAATATAAAATTTGGCATTTATAGAAGAAAAGATAAAAGCAAAATATTTATATTTAGCTTAGTAATAAACCGAAACGAAAGTGCTTTTTAACTGCCCTACGTTTCTTATACTAGACGTTACCACACATTTTGCCAGTTGAAAATTTCTTAATTTTTATTGAAATAAAATCGATGTTGCGTAATCGAAAACTGAAAATATTACGCAAATGGAATCTCCAATCCTAACGCAAATGGACTTCACTCCTACCCAATCGTTGCGCAGATGGACTTTTTAGCTAGTTCGCGAAAATAGATTTTCGGAATTCTGGGGTTTAAAAAAATCATGACTAGCTGTTAACAAATTAAAACACATTTGTAATAGATAAAAACTATGAATATTTATTTTTTCATAACTTTGCCTTATATTTAAACTTAATTATGGAAACAGATTTAATACATAGCGAAATTAAAGGACTTACTAAAATTCGTTTAGAGTGGTCAAAAACAAATATGTCAAAACCAAAAGCTCAAGAATTGGTTAGTAAAATTGGCATTTTTGAACATACTTTTTCAGTTAATTTCCCAATTGCAAAAGAATATTATCAAACAGACCCTTTCGTTAAAGTTAACTTTCTAGATGGAAAAGAAGAACTAGAATATTATTCTGATAGCGATTTGAAAAAAAAGGATGATGGATACTTCCGAGAAGGAAAAAATCATATAAATCTCGCAATCAATGGATTAATAAAAGGTCTAGAAAGTAAAATTAAAAGTTCGAAATAAAAACGTGTGGTAACAAAACCTATACGTAATGCGGACTTTTGGGCTAAAACGGAATGGTCTGTGTATATTTATTGTGTCGCTAAATCTTATGGATTTAGCTTTGAACAAGAAAAATAAAACTAAACAATAAGCTTTAGCTTCGTGCGTAGACGGAAACGAAAAGTTTCCTTGCTTCCGCACTACGCATAGCTAAACCGTTGCCAACAATTAAAAAAGAATAAATGATAATAAAAAAGAATATAGGTCTTCATAGGTTAATAAAAATAACCTTTCGACATACAATCTCACTTATAATATTAATGGGGCTTATAGCATTCTTATATCACAAAAAAATTATTAACTTTTCCATCCCTTGGCTTCCTGTTTCTGTAATAGGAACAGCCGTTTCCTTTTATATAGGATTTAAAAATAACCAATCCTATGACCGAATGTGGGAAGCAAGAAAAATTTGGGGAGGTATTGTAAATGAAAGCAGGACTTGGGGGATGATGATTGATGGGTTTATTTCTAATTTGAACACAAAAAGTAGGCTTCCTAGCAAAGAGATTCATTCCATTAAAAGACGATTAATTTACAGACATATTGCTTGGTTGTATGCACATAGAAAGCAATTACTGATACCAACACAATGGGAACGTACTGACAAAAAAGGAATAACAGCTACAATTGCCAAACGTTATCAAAATAAAGATGGTTTAGAAAATATCGATTTTGAATTTACAACTAAACTTTTAGAAGATAAAGAGTATGATAGACTTATAAAAAAAGCTAATTCAGCCACTCAAATAATCAATGAACAATCAAGGGATTTAAGTCAACTAAGAGAACAAGATTTAATTGATGATTTCCGGCATATGGAATTGTCAAATATTTTGAGTAAATTTTATACTCTTCAAGGAAAAAATGAACGAATTAAAAAGTTTCCTCTTCCTAGGCAATATTCGAATATGAGTAAATATTTTGTATATATATTCATTTTTCTATTACCCTTTAGTATGATGCCTGAATTATTAAAATTAAATGAATGGGGAATTTGGTTATCCGTTCCAATAGTAGTGCTTATAAGTTGGGTTTTTTTAATGATGGAATTAGTAGGTGATTATTCAGAAAATCCTTTTCAAGGGATGGTTAATGATATACCTATGCTATCCCTATGCCGAACCATTGAAATTGATTTAAGAGAAATTTTGAATGAAACTGAATTACCACCAAATATAGAAGCAGAAAAAGGTGTTCTTATATAAATCAACCAATTTTTAAAATAATGATTAATCATAAAACTGTTGCCAACACCGTATAAAATTAATTGCTTGTACTCGCCTACTCACGAAAATCCTTTCGGATTTTCTAGTTGGTTTTGTATTTACTAAATTAGGTGCTTAAACACGCAAAAAATCTTATACAAACACGTTGTCTTTAATGCCCAAAAACATCTTACTTTAAATTGAAAAAAAACATTTCAAACTTACTATCTCAAGCATATCCATTTTATTATCAAGGAAAAGAATTATGGTCAATAACGATCTTATTATTTTTTATGACTTTTTTATTTGGCTATTTTTTTGAGCCTTTTGAAGTATATCAACCTGAACATAAAATGGGGTATTTTTGGATTACTTTGATACATTCATGCACTCCTGTTTTTATGATTTTTATATTTTTGTCTCTAAAAATATCCCCAATTACAAAAGAGAATTGGACTATAAAAAAAGAGATACTTTTGGTAGCTTCATTTTTACTATTCGTTGGTATTGTACAATTTCTTATTAGAGATATTATTTATGACAATCCAAATAACTGGTCCTTACGTTATTTCTATGAAGAGTTAAGAAACACCTTTCTAGTCGGAATTTTATTTGCATTTATTTTAGTGCCAATAAATTATCACAGGTTAAATACTAAAAATAGCAGAAATGCAAATGCATTTAATACTTCAAAGAAAAAATCTATTATTTCTAAAAAAACTCCATCACACATAAATGAATTAAATGTTGATTCGCAAAATGTTTTATATGCAAAAGCGGAAGGCAATTATATAGAGTTATTTTTAAACGATGGAAGTAAAATATTAAAAAGGTTAACGATGAAAAGATTGGAAAACATTTTAGACTCATATTCTAACTATATAAAAACACATCGTTCTTACATTGTTAATATTAACCAAATCGATTCTGTTACTGGTAATGCTCAAGGTTATAAACTACAGCTTAAAAACTGTTCTAATACCATTCCTGTTTCAAGAAATATGATTTCAAAATTTAATAAAAAGATGAATTCTTAATAAACTTCTTGCTCCTTGTCACAAAAGTTTGTCTGTCATCACTTTTAAAAAATATCAATATTTTTTTTAAATAGTTTCGCTAAAAAACATAGTTGATGCGTAGACACGATTTAGATTGGTTAAGAGTACTAGTATTTGGGTTACTTATTTTTTATCATGTGGGAATGTTCTTTGTTCCTTGGGGATTTCATATAAAAAATAATGTTACATATAATTGGTTAACCTATCCAATGTGGTTTCTAAATCAATGGAGATTGCCTATATTATTTGTTATTTCTGGAATGGGCACCTATTATGCTTTACAAAAAAGAAAAGGAGTGCAATTTACTTTGGAGCGTCTTAAAAGATTAGGATTGCCTCTAATATTCGGAATGATTTGTGTTATTCCTCCTCAAATATATTTTGAGCGGTTAGATAAAAATCAATTTACTGGAAACTATTTTGATTTTTGGCCTAGTCAATTATTTAATGGGGTTTATCCAGAAGGTAATTTTAGTTGGCACCATTTATGGTTTTTGCCTTATCTGTTGGTTTTCTCAATTATATTAATCCCTTTATTCTTCTACCTAAAAAATCATCCAAAGAATAAGTTTATTTCTTGGATGAAAAGAATAACGTTCAGACCTATAGGATTATACATTTTTATTATTCCATTATATTTCATTGAAGCGTTAATTGAACCTCTCTTTCCAGTTACTCATGCCTTGATAGACGATTGGTTCACTTTTATAAATTGCATCGTATTATTTTTCTTTGGATTTGTCCTTATTTCTATAAAAGACACCTTTTGGAGTACTGTTGAAAGGTATAGAAAACACTTTTTAATAGCAGGAATACTAAGCTTTGGTATAATGTTATTTATCACACACCAATATGAAGATTCATTCATGAGACATTATATAGAAGCTTTCTTTAAGGTTGCTAACTTATGGTCTTGGGTACTTACTTTATTTGGATTTTCAGCGACATACTTAAATAGAAAAAGTAATTTATTAAGCTATGCCAACGAAGCAGTTTACCCATTCTATATTTTACATCAAACTATTATGATTGTGATTGGCTATTACCTAATAGAATTAGATTGGTCGTTAGCTGTAAAGTCTTCAATAATGATTTTGGGCACTTTTATTTTATCATGGCTTTTTTATGAATTTTTAATTCGTCGTTGTAAATATATTAGACCACTTTTTGGCCTAAAGAAGAAGATTAAATAAGTTAATGTGAAAAAACAGATGAAGCACTAAAAGACAACAAAGAACTGAGGTAAAAAACAAACAAATTCTTTGAGACAATATCAATAAACAGAATACGTTCGTAACCGAGTTATATAACTTTACCATGAGAAAACTTCAATGCTGTCTTTTAATTCTTTTGCCCATTCTAGCATTTTCGCAAGCACCTGAAATACCAAAAATCGACTTTAAAACGAATGCAGAAGAAGTACACAGGTATGTTGAGTTATTTGTCTTGAAAGATGCAGACGCATTGGTGGTTCGCCTCGCCTACTCCATACTGCCAGATATAGAACCAGAATCAAATTATATCGTTTACTTCAATAACGGTAAGGTAAGGCGCTACAGAATTAATGAGTCCGCACAACCAATGGCTTCCCCTAACGTAAAGAGGATACGTGTTAAGAAAAAAAAGTATTCAGAGTATTGGGCATATTTGAATCTCTGTGCTAGCGAAGGAAAATTCAATATAGATCAAAGTCAATTAGCGACCTTAGGAGAAAAAGCGAACACATGGAAAAAAGCCATAAGTGGTGGACAAACCTATAATTTCGGTTTATACCAAGGCGAAAATTATATAGAATATAAGAGCTTTTTACCCTCAATGTTCACAGATGAAGAATACCCGGGATTCGAAGATAAACGTAAGTTAATCTATGTGATGGAAGGCTTTAAAACGCTCACTGAAGACTAATGCATGTTTGTTCCTTATTTAAAACTATGAAGTCGTCTAATGCTTTGCATTGAGGATTATAAAACTAGACTGTAAACAGTGGTTATTGAACCATGAGAGTTCGTTTAAACAGTAAAATTTGTTCTAAAACAGTTCGTCTATCCAACCAAAAAACAAACCACTTGGTTTGTTTAGTGCTCAAAACGCATATTTACCTTCATACTCTTTGCATTTTATCGATACAAATGTAATTGCTGACGCTATTTTAAAGAATGCTCAACACATTTTAGCAGCAAAAACCAACTAACTAGTCGGTTCGTTATTTTTTAGGACCATTCTCTTCTGAATTCAATTAATTACTCACAAGCGCCATTTATTTATAGTGATTATGGTTTCCCGTCAAAGAATGTAATAGGTTAATTGTAGGTTTATTCTTTAATAGTATATTAGCTAGGTACGCTTTAACCACCAAAACAAGAAATAAACGTACCCTGGTACGTTTATACGTACGTTAGCTGCAATTAGAAAAATGAAGATACCAGTACTATATAAAAAGCATCACGTAGACAAGGAGCACACTTCTATTGGACTTTTCAGGGTAATAAAGGACTATTTCGACATAAAAAATGTCTTTTATCCAGGTTCACACGTTCATATAACTCCTTCTTTGATTTTCTCGAATGTTACATATGCTGATTCATTTAGAAATACATATAAATTTTTTGAAGAAAAAGATACTGATGAATTTATAAGAAATGAAAGGGAGTATCCAGAGGAGACTAATTTTAGGTTTTACCAACAAGACTACAACAAACCTTTTGAAGAATTAGAAAAAGAGTTTGATATGGTAATTTCTCAATATGCTGGATTCGTTGGGCAAGCCACAAAGCCTTATTTAAAAAAAGGAGGAATATTGGTCTGCAACAATTCACATGGTGATGCATCTATGGCTTCTTTAGATGAAGACTATGAATTAATTGCTGTTTACAGACGATATGCTGATGACAAATTCACTATTTCAAGCAAAAACTTGGATGATTACCTAAAACCCAAAAGCGGAAATCAACCAACAAAAGAAAAGTTATTAAGAACAATGAGGGGAATAGCATACACGAAAAGTCCCTCAGGATACATTTTTAAAAAAGTAAAAGAATAAAAGCAGCTAACAAGGGCTATACGTAATGCGGGTTTTCTGCTAAACGAATGGTCAGTGCATTTAATGAAGTCCGCCAATACTTTAATTTGGTGTTTAAAGTGAATAAATTAAAAACAAAATATAAACTCTTGGCTACGTGCAGATTTGAAAACTCCACTTTTCAAATCCCGCACTACGCATAGCCGGGTCGTTATCTCTAATTTGAACAAAAAATATAGTCAATACAAAAAATACATTTTCTTAATCAAAATTATTGAATATACTTTAAAGATTACTGTGGTCTAAAAAACAGCGTATATAGTGTTCCAGTTCCTCCTGCACCTCCTCCAATATTGATAGCAATTGAGCCATCACCTCTTAAATCTCCAACATATGATATTGAACGAGAAAATCGCTCTTCTGAATCTAAAGTCAAATTAAAACCTCCATCAGTATTATTTATTCTTGTAAATGATTTAACTGTCTTATCGGCATTTAAATACAATACATAAGCCAAACCTTCATTTTGCTGATTTGCTCCTGTAATTAACTCGTTAATTCCATCTCCATCTATATCTCCGGCAGCACACATTGCATGACCAAACTGCCCACCAAAAGTTCCGTTAGGGTTTAAATCGGTTACTAGCTCATCGGTAAATCCGTTCGTACCTTCAGTAATTTTGACTTTAGATTCTACATTGAAAGTTGTGCTGTTTAAAGATAAAATCCAAATGGCACCTTTCCCTCCATCAGACATAAAAGCTCCAACTGCCAATTCTTTTGTTCCATCGTTATCAATATCTCCAAGCATAGCTACTTCTCTACCTCCAAATTGATCACCATCTTCAAGTCCTACTCCCAAACCTCCTTGTATAGAATTTATAGTAACCGTATTTGTATACATTATTTGCGACGCTTCATTTAAAAATAAAATATCAATAGCGCCACGATTAGTTCCACCAGCATCAGATCCTGGATTACAAGCTACTAAATCTACTCGATTATCTCCATTAATATCACCAATAGCCGTTAAACCATTTGCTATAATATTTTCATTTTTTACATAATCTTTAACAGTTCCATCAACATTAAGGTGAATAATATATAATGAATTATTTGGTGGTACTGGAGAAGATACTGCAATATCAGGAATTCCATCATTATCATAATCACCAATACCTGCAACACCATAACCAAAGAAATTTCCAGCATTTAACGTTTCATTAAACCCCCCTTCAAGCATCGATATTTTTTGGTTGCTTTGCACAGTTCCGTCATTATTCATAAATAAAATATAAACAGCTCCTGCATCAACACCACCATCATCGTCTGATCGTGCACCAATAACAAAATCTATAACACCATCTCCATTAACATCTCCTATTTTATCGTGATCTCTACTAAATCTATCTCCACTTTCTAAATTTGCAGAAAAACCTCCGGAACCATTTTCAATTTTCACAAATCCTTCAGCTTGATAAGGCAATTCATTTTCATCAACTATTTCTTCATTTGGTACTGTGTCATTATCACTACTACAGCTTAAAAACAGTACTAGAAAACATGCGAAAATTAAAGTTTTATGAATCATATTTTTTTATTTGAATTATATCACTTTTGACTTTACTTTACTTTAAAGGTTTAATATAAAATTAAAAAAAAACTAAAAACAAGAGATAATCGAGTAGACGGCTCTGCTAGCAATTAGCAGAGTGCGCCTCTCACACCACCGTACGTACGGGTCTCGTATACGGCGGTTCAATAATTATACAGCTCGCTTGTAGTACTCGATTAAACTGACATAACCTCTCATTTTTAACCGTTTAATAGTAATTGTAGTACCTAGTATAGGACTTTGAGCGACTGCCCATCCTCCCATTCTTGTGCGACTCCAAGCATAGGCGTTGTCTTGGTTTACTCCTAAACGGATTAGGTTTTTCCGTTTCCGTTCTGGTTTCTTCCAATGATGCCATATGCCGTACCTCAATCGGTTTCTTAGCCATTCTTCTAGCTTCTTAAGCTTCGACTGAATGGATGCAGGTTTAAAGTAATTTATCCAACCACGTATTAATAGGTTGGTACGTTTGATACGCTCGTCAAAACTTGCAGGGATCGTCTTTTTGGTCAGGTATTTAAGTTTTGACTTAAGATCTTTCCATTTGGACGCTTTTACCACAAGTTGATACTTCCCTTTTTCCCCTTTCTTATACCTTGGCACAAAGCCAAAGCCTAATACTTGGAAATCTAAAGGTCTCCGCACACCGCTTTTTACCCTATTTATGGGAAGTTGGAGGTGGTCTCGCAAATACTTATAGATACTGTTGAACTAATCCTCGTACCTCGGAAGCTTTTAGTCTGATATAAAAATACATTATCTTATTGAGGTATTAAAAAACCTTAGAATGATATATAAAAAAAGTCAAGGACGATTTTAGAGACGGAGTTAGAAGAAGTACCTGAATTTAAAGAACTATCCCTTAGCTTAGCAAAGAGTTTTGCTATTAATGGTAAGGCAACCAGTACTTTAAGAAATTACCTTCGGTGTCTTGCACACTTGTCTATCTATTATAAATGTAGTCCAGAACGGCTTAATGAAGAGCAAATAAACGACTATCTCTACCATTGCCAGAATTTGCATAAAACTCCTTCGGAGAGCTTTTTTAAACACACCATCTATGGACTTCGTGCTGTTTATAAGGTTCTGGGAATGGATAAAAAACGGATTGGACTTCCTCAAATAAAAAGACAGAAAGACCTTCCTATTATCTTGAACAAACAAGAGGTTCGAGAATTATTAAAAGCTCCCAAATACCTAAAACATCGTTTGATATTAGCGATGCTTTACGGCTGTGGTCTGCGCAGCTATGAACTTTGTAATTTACTGCAATCGGATATTGATTTTGAACGAAAGACGGTGTTTGTAAAAAAACAAAAAGGAAAGGTAGACCGCTATGTTCCCTTGAGCCCCCATCTTGCCCGCGGCCTTAGAACTTATTTCAGGACAGAAAACCCCGTAAAACATGTTTTTAATAGTCAGATTACCAAAGACGGTGTGGTAGGACCTCTTACCACAAGGGGAATCCAATGGGTTATTAAGGAATGTCGCTGTAAAGTAAACACCCAAAAGAAGTTTACCGCCCATACCCTGCGCCATTCTTATGCCACCCACTTACTGGAAGATGGATTGAATATCATGAGCCTAAAAGAACTGCTAGGGCACGCTCATATAGAAATTACCATTGTGTATTTACAGGTGTCCAATGCTGGGAGTTCGTTGAAATTCAGTCCGTTGGATACATTGTTAGCCAAGTAGTGCAGCCCAAACATACTGTGGCAGATGTGTTGAATTTAGAAGTAGACCATTTGCAAGAGATAGCCCATGCCAGTTGGAATGCACGTGCCCTGCACGCCATACGAAAATGCCGCACCAAAGCACTTGGCGGTCATTTAGATTGGTCTATAGCGTGTAAGAAGCTGCATTTGCAATTCAATTCATGCCGGAATCGACATTGTACTACCTGCCAAGGACACAAGCAACACCTGTGGATAGCAGCCAGGTCGCAGGAGCTTCTTTCTGTTCCTTATTTCCATGTGGTTTTCACATTGCCCGACACCCTTAATTCTATTGCGCTACGCTACCCCCAAGTGCTTTATAAGATTTTGTTTGATAGCGTTTGGGAAACACTCACTGCCTTTGGGAATAATCCCAAACATTTGGGGGCAAAACTCGGAATGATTGCCGTGTTACATACCTGGGGTCAGAATTTAAGTCTGCATCCACATTTGCATTGCATTGTTCCCAAAGGAGGAGTCTCCAAGGCGGGGTTTTGGAAAAAGGGAAAGGGAAAGGATGATTTTCTATTTTCTGTAAAAGCGATGAGTGATAAATACCGAGGGCTTTTTGTAGCAAAATTACGCAAGGCACTTCCCGAACTACCACAATCTTTATATGACGGTCTGTTCAAAAAAAAGTGGGTAGTTTATGCCAAACCTCCTTTTGGGAAACCGGAGCATGTCATCGAATATTTGGGGAGATATACCCATAAAATAGCCATTAGTAACCACCGTATTCTTGCAATCGACAAAGCAAAAAGAGAGGTTGACTTTAGTTTAAAAGACTACAAAAAGGGTGGTCAAAAAACAAGATTAACCCTTACGAGCAAGGAATTTATACGGCGTTTTCAGCTCCATATTCTTCCTAAAGGCTTTACACGAATACGCCATTACGGATTTTTAAGTAGCAGTTGGAAAAAAGACAAATTACCGCTGTTGCAAAGGCAATTAGCGGACAAGGATTTGTTAGCCATTGAAACGGTTGTCATACAAGAGAAATCACTACACCGCATTTGCCCTAGTTGTAAAAAAGGGGCATTGATTACCCTTTTTACCTTTGACAGCCGTGGTCCACCAAAGAATTACCAACAGACCATAAAACGTAAACTACTGAAATTCAAAATATAAGAACCGCCTAAAAAAGAGGCCTGGCATACTACTGCCTAAAAACGAAGGAAAAGTGTGTAAAGCCGCTTAAATACTAAAAAGCAGTAAAGGGTTTACAACAAAATAGTAGCCTTAATGTGGTTTTCTACAAAAAAAGAAGCTATAAAACGGTATACCAATAACCATCTTCCTTGCCAAGGTCTAGGCAAACTTCCCGAATTCCCCCTTATCTACAAATCCCGGATCAGTCAACAAGTCATATAGCGCTAGCCTATCGGCGCGCCATATGCTTAGTTATTACCTACACGTTTTGCAGCCACTTTACTTTTAACGTAAATACTAAAATCATCAGCATATCTTACATAACGATGTCCTCGTTGTTCTAATTCTTTATCCAGCTCATTGAGCAGGATATTAGAGAGCAATGGACTTAATGGCGAACCCTGAGGAACGCCTTTTCTGCGTTTTTGTAATCTACCGTTAATCAGTATAGGCGCTCTAAGAAATGAACGCAATAACCGCATCGTGGCTTTGCACTGTACCTTTTTGTAAATCAACTCTAGAAGTATATAATGTGATACTTCATCAAAGAAACTCTTTAAATCAATATCTACTATATGTTGAAAACCAGCATTGATATTTAAAAGACTTTGTGCGGTGGCCTGATGGGCATTACGTTGTGGTCTGAACCCGTAACTATGCTTTTGAAAGTCTGGCTCAAATAAAGGTTGCAATACTTGATGTATTGCTTGTTGAAACACTCTGTCAACAACCGTAGGAATACCGAGTAATCGTTTCTTACCATTGCTCTTGGGGATTTCAACGCCTAGTATAGGAGACACCTGATAGGTCTTTCTTTCTATTTGTGAGATATACTGCTTTGCGTAGCCCTGTAGTGTAGATTTTAACTCATTAATGTGAACTTTATCCACACCTGCAGATCCCTTGTTGCGATACACTCGCGCATAGGCTTCGTTTAGATTCTTTTTACTTGTTACATGTTTAATCAATACTCATAATTTGAATTGCCGTCTCGCTTAATCAAAGGCTATTATTCTACTAGAAAACTATCCGTAACATAAAACAATTCCTTAGTTTATTAAAGACAATTATCGTTCTGTCCTTCACTAAAATATCAGGCTTTAGCTACTATGACTTCTGCTGACTTCTCTACTAGACCAACTCGTGGTTATAGAGACCTCCCCAGGTAAGAACATCTTCTTTCTCTCGATCCCTGCCGTATCTACATAATTACCCTTTTGGTAATCTTTGGGGCGTAACAATGATGTGCTTGCTTACCCGAGTAATTATGCCTCATATACGGTTCCTGCTTGGTTTATCCTGAGCATAGCCGAAGGGTCAGTACCGAGATTTGTAATCCTGCTTTCTTCAGTCCTAGCTTCACAACTAGCAACCTTGCAGCTTACTAATGGTTCAAGGCGTTACCCCTGCCCATAAGGGACTTGCACCCTCTAAATTAATTAACTACATTTCTGTAGTTAAAAAGATGCCCATACTGGGCACACACAGAACCTACAATCAATACGGGCTTAGGGCTTAAACGCTAAGGTCTGGGTATATTTATGAGGTCGCAAAATCTTTGGAATTTTGCTTTCGAACAAAAAAAGAAAAAACAAAAAAAAAGATTTTGCTATGTGCGTAGCGGAAAGCAAACGCAAGTTTGCTCCCGTACTGTTCATAGCTTAAACGCTATCAAAGTTCAAATAAAAGATGATATTAAAAAGAATTTTATTGATAGCTATTTTTGGAGTGGTATTCTTAGGTTGCGAAACTGAGTCGCTACCTTGTGAAGATGGGTTTATAGAATTACCAGGTCAAAATGGACCTGTTTGCGTGCCTGAAGGAGAGGTAAGAGCTGTTAACATGTCAACACCCCTAAGTTCAAATAAACAATAAATAATATGCTGGTTAAAAATGCCCTTTCTAGAGAAGACCTTGAAACCATTAAAAAGTGTAAAGCTTCAATGGAGAATATAGGTTGGGCTATAAAAGGAGTTAATGTTATTGGAAACTCTTTAGAAACAGGGGCTAGATTTATTCCTGAAAAAGCGTTAAACATCCTTCAAAAATCTACAGAAAAAATATTGTTGGGATTATTAAAGGCTAATCTCCTTACCATTTCAAAAAACAAACAGTTAAAAGAACCTTCTAGTATTACGTATAAAGCTATAGTTATTGGCTCAGGAACAGTTGGTGGTTTTTTCGGTTCGACTACGGGCATTGGAACAGCCATTTTCGCTTCTGAAATGACCATTACCACGAAGTATATTTTACGCAGTATTATGGATATAGCTAGAAGCCAGGGTGAGGATATTTATTCTCTTGAAGGGCAAATGCAATGTATGGAAGTATTTGCGTTAGGAGGCAAGTCAAAAGATGATGATAGTATTGATACAAGCTATTATGTAGCACGCGCTGCTTTGTCATCAACTTTAAAGAATCTTACTTCGGCTAGTTTACAAGCGGCTATTAAGACTGCTGCAAATAGTTCTGTTGTTTTTGGTTCTAATGCTATGAATAAATTCATCACCCAAATAGCAGCGAGATTTAGTGTATTAATTAGCGAGAAGTTTATGGCACAAGCTGTACCAATTGCCGGAGCACTAGGTGGTGGTTCTATGAACTTTATTTTTATCAATCATTTTCAGAAAATGGCTACTTCACACTTTACACTAAGAAGGTTGGAGCGTAAATATGGTGAAGATGCTGTGATGAAGGCATATTCAAAAATCTAAAATTAATAATAAACCGGAAGATGAACTTCCCACTCAGTCGCAAGTGTTACGCCAGACTTCTAACTTGGATGAAAAATAACTTAAACGGAAAAAAAACGCTGGGCAATAATTGCTATGATTAATACGGACTTCAGGTCAAAACCGAAAGGTCTGCGTATACCTGCCTGCCGGCAGGCAGTTTTAAGAGCTCGCTATTCCCGATAGCTATCGGGAATGGATTTATCTTTGAGCAAGAAAAAATAATACTAAACATCAAGCTTTAGCTTCGTGCGCAGAAATAAAATTATTACTTTACTACTAAGTTCTTAGCTTAATCTAAATGTTAACTATCATCTAAAAACCGCTATGAAAATAAAACCATTTAAGTTAGAAAGGTATTATACCTTACACGAACATAGTGCTAAATATTCGTTGTGCAATTCTGATTGTGAAGCTATGACAATAGCCGATTTACTTTCATTAGAAAATGGAGCAAAAGAAGCGTTTGACAACACATGGTTGGGTTATACTCATACGCAAGGTAGTCCAGAATTAAGAAGAGATATTACTACAATTTACAGCAAAATAACGGCAGAGGATGTCATTGTTTGTACAGGGGCACAAGAACCAATTTTCTTGTTTTCTCATGCTATGCTAAACTCAGACGATGAAGTTATAGTGCAAACACCTTGCTACCAATCTTTACAATCTGTACCAGAAAGTATAGGCTGCAAGGTGTTGAGTTGGCATGTACGTTACGAAAAAAACGTTCCTTGTTTTGATATTGAAGCGTTAAAAAAAATAATAACTAACAAAACCAAAGTTATTTATTTAAATGCGCCACATAACCCTACTGGGTTTCTTTTTACAAAAGAAGAACAACAAGCAATTATAGAACTCGCAAGAATTAACAATATCATCATTTTTTGCGATGAAGTTTACAGAGAATTAGAACACAAACCTTCATTTGCAATTCCTGCTTTTGCCGATGCTTATGAAAATGGTGTTTCTATAGGTGTTATGTCTAAAGCATATGGTTTACCCGGATTAAGAATAGGCTGGCTAGCAACAAAAAACCAATCCATTTTAGAAAAAGTAGCTATTCTTAAAGAGTATACAACCATTTGTAATGCCGGACCAAGTGAATTTTTAGCAGGTGTTGCATTACGAAACAGGCATGCTATTTTAGATAAAAATCTAAAAATAATACAAGATAATCTTCCGCTTTATGATACCTTTTTTACAAAATACGCAGACTTGTTTTCTTGGTATAAACCAAATGCCGGACCAATAGCTTTTGTAAAAATGCATTTTGATACCAATGACATGGATTTTGCCGAACAAGTGCTTAAAGAAAAGAGTGTATTAATACTTCCTAGTGGCGTGTATGATTTTAACGGCTATTTTAGAATAGGTTTTGGTAGACAAAAAACACCGGAAGCATTAGAACAATTTGAATCTTTTGTTTTAGAAAATTTAATGGGCAAATGATAAATATAAACTACGAACAAATAAATGAACTATTGAAAATAGAGGATTTATTTGAACCGGTAAAACAGGCATTTATTGACTATAACCCATCATCGCTTATTGGGATTCCTGTAAGTTTACTCCACTTTCCAAATAATGCGGATACACATATAAAAACCGCTGCTATAAAAGGATATGATTACTTTTCTATAAAAGTAGTTTCCATGTTTCCTGACAATGCAAAGCAAAACCTATCTCCTTTTAGTGGCGCTATTTTTCTGTTTGATGCTAAAACAGGTTTTCCTACTGCCATTTTAAACGATAAAGGCATTATTACAGATTTAAGAACTGCAGCTGCAGGTGCTGTAATTACCGATTTTGTAGCTTCAAAATCTTCAAAATCGGTTGCTGTTATTGGTACTGGTATACAAGCATACCATCAAGTATTTGCTTTGGCGAAACTAAGACGGATCAATACACTCGCCATTTATGGTCGTAGCAAGGAAAAAGCACTTTCATTAAAAGAAAAACTGACTCATTCTTATCCTGACTTGAAAGTAGACTTAGTTGACAGCGTAGAGAAAGCAGTAAAAGAATCTGAAATAATCATTACTACTACGTCAAGTAAAACACCTCTTATAAAGGGTAAATGGTTGCAGAAAGAACAACACATAACTGCAGTTGGCTCTGACGATATTTATAAAAATGAAATGGATAGCGATTGTCTTCATGTTGCCGATACTATTTTTATTGATAGTCTAGAACTAAACAAAAAATATGGGGAATATGCTCATGCAATAAAATCTTCACCGCGTCTAATTGATAAGACCGTAGAGTTTGGTAATGCTTTTCAGAATACAGGATTTCAAAATTCTGATAATAAAATTACAATAGCAAAACTGGTTGGTGTAGGAATCCAAGATCTGGCAGCATCGATTGTTGTAATGAATAAATTAAACAACCCAGGTTGATTCTTAAATAAAGACGAATTACTTACCGGCTACGCTGGCAAATCGCATAAAAAAGTGAACCTTGAATCATTAGAGCTTAGTTAAACAGCAAAGTTTGTTCTAAAACAACTGCTTTACCCAGCCAAAAAACAAACTACTAGGTTTGTTTCCTTTCAAAATTCCCCTTTATACTTCGTACACCTTGCATTTTATCGATACAATTGCGATTGCTGTCGTTACAATCAACAATTATAAACACATGCTATAAGTAAAAAACCGACTACTTGGTCGGTTCGCTGTTTTTAGGGTGATTCTCTTCTTAGAGCTATTTATGACACATTAATTCTATAAAATTTATGATGATTATGGTTTTCCGTAATGGAATGTAAGATGTTAATTGTAGGTTTATTCTTTAATAGTATATTAGCTAGGTACGCTTTAACCACCAAAACAAGAAATAAACGTACCCGGTACGTTTATATGTACGTTATAACCAATTAAAAAACAAAGCGATCACGATAAAAAATATTAAAAATGGCTGAATTTCTAGACACACAAGGTGTATCATATTATTTAAAAAAGTTAATTGATAATTCTGATGACAAATTATATCTAATAAGTCCATACTTACAACTTAACAATCAACTAAAACTCTCGTTAGAAGATAGACATAAGTTCTCAATAGACATTGTTATGATTTATGGTAAAGTTTCAGAAATAAATCCAGCAGATAGTGAATGGCTAACATCTATGCCAGGAATTAAACTTATGTTTCATAAAGACCTACACGCTAAATGTTATTTTAATGGCAAAGAAGCAATAATTACTTCAATGAATTTGTATATGTTCTCTCAACAAAATAATGTAGAGATGGGTATTTATGTGTCAAAAAAAGATGATGAAAAACTATACAATCAAATTGCAAAAGAAGTTGACAGGATTAAACGAGGAAGTGAGCATAGAACAATTTCGGTTAAAAAAGTTGAAAATATAATCCCTGAACCTAAAATAGAAAAAGAAACTCCAAAAACAGAAGCAAAAAAAGATTATTCTAAATCAAAACTTTTGACCACCAAAGAATTATCACAATTGACAGGTTTGAGCAGTCGAAAAGTAAATAGTTGGTTTACCGACAACAAACTGATGTATAAGAAAGATGAAGATTGGATAACTACAAAGCGTGGAAAAGAAGTTGGCGGAATTGAAAAAAGTGGACAATATGGTAAATTTGTTATTTGGCCAGAAAATATTGCAAAAGAATTAACGGAATAAAAAAACTGTTTACAATAACTAAGCATATGGCGCGCCGATCGGCTAGCGCTATATGACTTGTTGACTGATCCGGGATTTGTAGATAAGGGGGAATTCGGGAAGTTTGCCTAGACCTTGGCAAGGAAGATGGTTATTGGTATGTAGGCTTCCCCTTCTTAGGAAGAACTGAGGTAAAAAACAAACAAATTCTTCTTTAATCTGAGACATTATTATTCTAGGCACATAGATTCTAAAATCAAGTTCCTTGAGACCAAATCAATAAACACAATGCGCCCATAACCGTGTTTTATAACTTTACAATGAGAAAATTTCAATACTATCTTTTAATTCTTTTGCCCATTCTAGCATTTTCGCAAGCACCTGAAATACCAAAAATCGACTTTAAAACGAATGCAGAAGAAGTACACAGGTATGTTGAGTTATTTGTCTTGAAAGATGCAGACGCATTGGTGGTTCGCCTCGCCTACTCCATACTGCCAGATATAGAACCAGAATCAGATTATATCGTTTACTTCAACAACGGTAAGGTAAGGCGCTACAGAATTAATGAGTCCGCACAACCAATGGCTTCCCCTAAAATAAAGAGAATACGTGTTAAGAAAAAAAAGTATTCAGAGTATTGGGCATTTTTGAATCTCTGTGCTAGCGAAGGAAAATTCAATATAGATCAACGTCAATTAGCGACCTTAGGAGAAAAAGCGAACTCATGGAAAAAAGCCATAAGTGGTGGACAAACCTATACTTTAGGTTTATACCAAGGCGAAAATTATACAGAATATAAGAGTTTTTTACCATCAATGTTCACGGATGAAGAATATCCAGGATTCGAAGATAAACGTAAGTTAATCTATGTGATGGAAGGCTTTAAAACGCTCACTGAAGACTAATGCATGTTTGTTCCTTATTTAAAACTATGATGTCATCTAGTACTTGGCATTGAGGATTATAAAACTACACAGCAAACAGTGGTTATTGAACCATGAGAGTCTGTTTAAACAGTAAAATTTGTTCTAAAACAGCCGCTTTACCCAACCAAAAAACAAACTACTTGGTTTGTTTAGTACCTAAAACAGCCTTTTACCCTAACACACCTTGCATTTTGTCGATACAATTGCGATTGCTATCGTTATTTTAAAGAATGCTCAACACATTTTAGCAGCAAAAAACCGACTACTTGGTCGGTTTTTTATTTTTAAGGTAATTTTCTTTTGAGTTCTACTAATGACAAATTATTTCCATCTAATTAATAGCTATAATAGGTTTTCATAATAGAACGTAAGATGTAAATTGTAGGTTTATTCTTAAATAGTATATTGGCTAAATACCATTTAACAACGAGACAGGAAATAAACGTACCGTAGTCAGTTTATATACGTTAGGGCAAATTTAAAAATCAAAATTTCGAATGGGAGAAATCATTGCAGAACTTCTTTTAATTTGGGAGGAACTAAAATTCTGGAAAAAGAAAAAAGAAAGACGGAAATTTGAAGAAGAGAATAATTTACCTAAAAAGTTAATGTTTCGAACTTCAACTCTCATATTATTGTTTGCGATGGGATTTATAATAGTTGCCCGAATAATAGGTTTTTTTTACTTTAGTGATAAAGGCACGGATGAAACAGAGGAAAAAATTGCTCAAATTACTACGATACTGAATGAAGAAAAAAAGGACTTGGGTATTTATCCTGAAGAACTCAAAATAATTATTAGAAACAATCCGCTACGACAAAATATAACGCTGGACTATTGGAAAAATGAATTTCATTATGAGCAATTGGACTATGGACTAAATTATGTGCTAAAATCAAAAGGTAAGGATGGGATTTTAGGGAGTGAAGATGATATCAGCGGAAAAAAAAAACTTGCCCTAACGCAGCCTAAACACGATACGGACTTTAGGTTTAAAAACTAAAAGCTTTAGCTTCGTGTTTAGCCAAAGACAATAATTAAAAAAACTGAGTTGGAAATTAGAGAAACATATAGAAATGAGTACACCATTTCAACTGACAGGGATAAATTAGATATCCCGAGCATTCACAAATTCCTCTCAAACGAAACTGATTGGGCTAATGGAATTCCACTCAATTCAGTAAAAACATCAATTGAAAACTCTTTAAATTTTGGACTTTATTACAAAGACCAACAAATTGGCTTTGCTAGAATAATTTCTGACTATTCAACTATTGCATATTTAGGAGATGTTTATATTCTAAAAGAACATAGAAGAAAGGGGTTAAGTAAATGGCTAATCAACGAAATAATGGAACACCCAAATCTTCAAGGATTAAGACGCTGGATTTTATTGACCGACACCGCTGAATGGCTTTATAAAAAGTTTGGGTTTACGGAGATACCTCATCCTGAAATTTATATGGAGAAACATAACCCGAATGTATATCTTAGAATAAAGTAAGTATAATAAAGACCTGTGTTTAACTGAAATGCTAGCGTCTATTAGTCCATAACTTTTTATACTAAACGGTATAAAAACATTCTAAACATAGATTCAATGCCAAAATATAGAGCTTCCAATTAATGAGCACCATACCAACAACCAAGAATAACCTAAAAACCTACTGGCACACTTTTATGAATAGTTCTACATGGCGTTGGTTTAAGAAAGTAGTAGTATTGATTATTTTCTCTTTAATACTAAATCATTTAGCAGAGCGCGAAAGTTTTCCTGATGGTGATTCTTATAGATTTCCTATTGAAGGTTTTTTGGCATCTATTGTTTTGTGTATTCTTATAGGCATCATAACCGAGGTTAATTTTCAATATTACAAGAAGAAGCATTTCTCTAAAAAAGTTGAAATGACAACTATTGTATGGTTTATGGCCTCAACCTTAGGATATATTACACTCATGTATATTCCTGTAAATTTTATTTTTAGTCTAGTCGTAGATGGAGAGATAGAGTTCTATTATTTACTAATAGGTTTACTGATTACCTTACTATTGAGTTTTATTCTTATAGGCTTATCGTATGCCCAAGACGTGTACAATTTATATAAGTCATCTTTAAAAGATGCTGTTGTAACCATAGAAAGCGGAGCAAAAACTACAAAACTCGCTTATGAAAACATTGCATGCTTTTATAGTGAAAACAAAATTGTATTTGCTGTTAAAAATGATGGCACAACTATTAGTACAGATTTCATATTGAATGAGCTGGAAGAAAAAATAAATAATCAATTGTTTTATAGAGCAAATCGGCAAATTATCGTTCACAAAGATGCTGTAGAAGAAATAGAAAAAATTGAAAATGGTAAATTACGTATTCAATTAAAAGCTACCATTGAAAACGATACTATTAAAGAAATAAATATCAGTCGGTACAAGCGAAAAGAATTTATGAATTGGTTTCAATAATAAACACCGACTATTCAGTTATTAATTTACTACCATTCAGTAAGAGCATCAATAATTAAAAGGGGTTTCAGCGTTTTTGTTCATTAATTCGCTTAGAATTTAAAACCAACAATAATGAACAAAGTTACCTTACGCCAAATAGTAATTCCATTAATTACCATTGCAGTTATCTGCTTTATATGGTTTGGACCACTACAATTAAGTTATATAGAAAACATCGTTGTTTCTATAATAATCATCTTATCAAATTATATAGAATACAAAGGAAAACCATTTTCAGCGTTAGGATTTCAACGAGAAAAATTCACAGTAAAAAACATCTTCGTACTAGCACCTTTACTTGCTTTAGGTCTCTTTATTTTTTATGTCTTTTTACTAGTTCCTGGAGTTACAAAACTCACAGGAGTTCCCATAGATTATTCTAGTTTTAAAGAATTAGAAGGAAATCTCACCGCTTGCTTGATTGCTGTAGTAGTCGTGTGGGCTACTGCTGGGTTTGGAGAAGAAATTATTTTTCGTGGTTATTTTATGAGACAATTTGTAAAATTCTTTGGAGAAAGCAAATTCAGCATAGTTCTTAATATTGTCTTATTAGCTTGTTTTTTCGGCTTTATGCATAGTTACCAAGGAATTACCGGACAAATAGTTGCAGGTACCGTCGGAGGGCTCATAGCGCTGATATTCTACCTACGTAAATACGATTTATGGTTTGTAATTGCCATACATGGTTTTTTTGATACCATATCGTTGATTTGTATTTACTACGGATTGGCATAATAATAACTGGAAACACTAGTTACATCATCACCTACCCTGATTAGATATTCACTGTGCATCTTATTTCATAAAAATAAAACAGTAACCCTAACAACAACGGATATAGGTTCATAATGAAAGATTTGCGTTTTTCGTGTCTGCGAGCAAAAACATAAAACGCAAATCTTCTTAAATTCATAACGGATAGTAAGAAATAGATCATTTTAACCTCGCATTTTAATACCAAAAAACAAACCACTTAGTTTGTTTGGTTCCTGAAACACTCATTTAACTTCCTACTCTTTGCATTTTATCGATAAAATGGTGAAGGCTATCTTTTGTCTCAAGAATTTTGGGGACATTTTGATTATAAAAAACAGACCAGTTGGTCGGTTCGTTAATTATAAGGTAATAATCTTTATAATGTACTTCGTTACTAATTAAACCTAATTTTAGATTAGTAGTATCCTTAGAAAATATCAGCCGAACCGTAAGTCACACTTAAATTTATTCGTGGATTACCATATTTCTTCTAAAAATATATTTTAACGCACTTATTTACGTTTAATTAATAGTTGGTTAAGATTTTAATCTATACCAGTATACTTAAACCTTTTAACAAATAGGAAGTCTAAGTAATAACTTATAACCATTTTCCCATGAATTTTCTGAAATCAGTATCAGTTATCTTTTCTTTTACATCTATAATTAGCTGTAGTAGTGATGACCAAAACACAACAACAGCAACAACAACTTGTTTTTCAGATCAAGTCTTAGACGATACAAGAGGCGACTGTAACACAACTTTGGCTTTTAATTCTGAGTTTGATGAGTCCATGTCAGGAGGTATAAGAACAATCACGGCAAATAATATTCCTGAACACTTGGTGGGGATTTTTGGTGGAGGTCCTGGATCACTAAATCCCAATGCTATTTCAGAACAATCTGAGACGTATAATATCACTCTAAACCCAACTACCGCTTCAAGCTTTACTCCTTTACTTTCTACAACTGGCGTAGGTACAAATGTAGGTCCACAATATTCTTTTGGCGTTTTATTAAACGGGGTGGAATTAGATCCTGTAGCTGCCGAACCATTCCCGCACGAAGGAATTATGAGTGCTAATGTAAATTGGGAGTGGAATTTAGAGGCTTTAAATGTTAACTTAGGTTTAGACTGTAACAATGCACATGTACAACCCACAGGAAAATATCATTATCATGGTTCACCAACCCTTTATTTGCAGAATTTAAATATTCCAAATGATCAAATGACTTTAGTTGGATATGCGGCAGACGGATTTCCTATTTACTATAAATATGCATTTACAGACGTTTCGGATAATTCATCTTCTATAATTGAAATGACATCAAGTTACCAACTAAAAACGGGCGACAGAACAGGAGATGGAATAACTGCACCTTGCGATACGTACAATGGAGTTTATTCTAATGATTATGAATACAGTACAGGTTTAGGGACTTTAGATGAAGCCAATGGTAGAACTGGTGTTACGCCAGAATACCCGTTAGGAACCTATTACTATGTAATTACTGATGAATTCCCTAGCATCCCAAGATATTTTAGAGGAACACCTTCTAATGATTTTAAAATTGGTGCATAAATGAAAAATTTATTGATATGCTGTTTTGTGTGTCTGTACTGTAGTTTTGTAGTAGCACATGAAACAAATGAAGCCTTTTTCATAATTACTCAAAAAGAGAGCACCATTGAAATTAAAGCTGAATTTCCTTGGACAATGAGAAATGCTCTGATAGCATACAATCCTTCCCTTAAAAATACGGCAAGCAAAAAAGATTTTGAGCATACTTTTATAGAATACATTAAAGCAAATCTCATTCTAAAAAATAAATCTGGAGAGCTACTTCAATTTCAAAATTATAAGGAGTTAGATAATAACGGACATTCTAAGCAAAACAGTTATTTAATAGTCTTTAACGGTAGTGATTTATTTGAAGTTACCAATACAATTATGTTTAACGTTTATGACAATCAAGTCAATTACAACAAATTAGCAATCAGTTCAAAAACGTATAAAACCTCAAAAGCAACAAATCATTTTAATGTAAATCAAAAAATGGAATCAGGTAATTGGTATTTCCTTCTATTAATAATACCATTTATATTTTTGGGGAACAGATTTTATCAAAAAAACAATGACCACGGCATGAATAGTTAATTGCCTCGTTTTTAGTTTGTTGGATGATGTGCTTTATTTCATAACTAAGTATACCCTAATATGCTTAAAAATTTAAAACACAATAAATCCCTCACAACATCAATTAAAATTGTCTGCTTTTATCAGATATAGGAAATTAAAATTTCCTATATCATTGAGTAAGTCAAAAGCGAAATTGTGTTAATTTCCTACTTATTAGTATCTTACCTTTCTATGCCTAATAAAATACATCTTGAAAATATCTTGTTTTTAGATATAGAAACCGTACCTGAAAAAAGTTCTTTTGACCAGCTAGATGAAACCACACAAGAGCTTTGGGCACATAAATCTCAATACCAACGAAAAGATGATGTAACGGCAGAAGAATTCTATGAACGTGCCGGCATATGGGCAGAGTTCGGTAAAATCATCTGTATTTCTGTAGGCTACTTTACCTTTCAAAAAGAGGTGCGCAGTTTTAGAATTACCACGTTTCATGGCGAAGAAGCTACACTTTTACAAGATTTCAAAGGTTTATTAGACGAACATTTTAATCATGTAAAGCATGTACTCTGTGCACATAACGGTAAGGAGTTCGATTTTCCGTATATCGCTAGAAGAATGATTATTCACGGTATATCGCTTCCTCAAAAACTAGACTTATTTGGCAAAAAACCATGGGAAATTCCACATATAGACACCATGGAGCTGTGGAAATTTGGTGACTACAAACATTTTACTTCGTTAAAACTTATGGCACATGTGCTGGGCATACCTTCACCAAAAGAAGATATAGATGGCAGTATGGTACGTGTGGTATACTATGAACAAAACGATTTAAAGCGTATTGTTACCTATTGCGAATTAGATGTGCTTACTACTGCGCAAGTGTATTTAAGATTAAGAAATCAAGATCTTTTAATAGATAACGAAGTAAAGAAAGTAGCTAATTGATAGAATCGCGTTAAAATTAGCATCCATTCATATAAAAATAGCACTAATGATGTAATTTTGTTAGTAACAACATTTGTTCAAAAACGAGCCAAACCTATGAAAAAAATCATCTTATTATTCTCTGTAGTTTTAGTACTGGCAAGCTGTTTACAAGAAAAGGAAATAAGTTCTATACACCCAGAGAACTGGTCGAAGAGAAAAGTTACCATTAAGGTTCAAGATTCTTTAGAGTATGGTAAGTCTTATTTATCTATCTATTCTCAAATTTATAGTAGCTCTGAGCATAAGACCCATAATTTAACCGCTATGGTCAGTTTACGAAATACAAGCGATATCGATACTATTTATTTATCTAAAGCTGAGTATTTTGATACTCATGGGGTATCGTTAAGAAATTACTTTAGCCACCCTATTTATTTAGCCCCTTTAGAGACAGCTGAAATTATTATCGATGAGATAGACGTTGAAGGTGGTACGGGTTCTAACTTTATTTTTGAATGGCAAGCACCAAAAGATTGCCCAGAGCCATTATTCGAAGGCATCATGAATTCTACCGTTGGTCAACAAGGGCTTTCATTTACTACACAATCTAGAAGAATAAAATAGCTTTCTAGTACTTATAGAATTTTGTGCTTTTACTTACCTCAGCATCTTGAATTTGTAATATGTACAAACCTGAAGGTAAATCTGAAACGTTGATTCTAGCATCTGATGCTTTATCCATTTTCAATGCTACACCACCTGTACTCATTATTCTATAGGTAGCAGTATCGGACGTTTTTACATTCAATTGTATTTCATCTACGGCAGGGTTAGGGTATACCCTAAACGGAATATCAGAATCTGCACTTAAAGGATGTAAAGTTTCTAACTCGGTATCTTCACTATTAAAAGTAAATGTTGCCACTTCGCTAAATTCAGAAGCGATGTTTTGTGAGCAGAATGTTCTTAATCTAAAAGAATAGGTAGTATCGATTAACAATCCCTTCCAGCTGAAGTTATTTACAGAAATATACTCTGTAGACCATTCTTGTTGATGAACTTCTTTATACTGAATTTCATAAAGTGCATCTTCAGAAGCATTCCAAGCTAATTTTACAGTAGACATTTCAGCTTCATCAAGGTTAACTTCTGGGGCATTTATAGAACATGTGGTCATAGCAACACCTGAAACGATCAATGAAAAATCTTGCATAGCGTTTACTAGTTCACCTTTATGGGTAACGGTAATTGTATAGGTTCCATTTGCATTAGGTATTTCAACTCTTTCAAAAGGATCCACTAAATTATCGCCTTTAGTTGCAGGGCTATTTGCCTGGGCAGGATTCAATTTCCAAGGTAAAAAAGTTTGTCCTTTTTTAGAGATTCTGATATCAAGATCATTTACCAAAGCGGCAGTAGTATTATTTAATTGACCTGAATTAATAAAACTAGATTCTACATCTGTCCAAGAAATTGAAGCGATCAATGTTTCGTTACCTTCTGCAGTTACATCAAATGAAAATGAGTTTCCGTTTTCTAGTGTTTCTTCAGCAATATGGCTAGAAAAATCTTTATTGTTCAATACCTGAGCGGCAATTTTTGAATTCATAATGCCCCATCCCATTTTATAATCTGGACCTAAATCGTCAATATCATCTGCAGTATGTAAAGCCAAACCTTTTAAGGTAGCTGCTTTCATATACTCACCATATAATTCTTTGTTGTATTGTTGTAATAGTAATAATGAGCCGGTAACACCTGGTGTTGCCATTGAAGTACCAGAAGAAGTTTCATAGCTAGTACTGCTGGCGGCATCTGTAGAAAGAATAGCACCACCGTTACCTGCAATGTCTGGCTTAATTCTACCATCATCAACCGGACCGAAGCTACTATAGGTACAAACATGTGCATTTTTCAAATTTCCGTTTCCGTCAATTTCAGAATTTGCACCAGCAACAGTAATATTATTTTTTGAAATGGTAAAACCTAACAATACATCAAAACCATCAGCAGTGTTACCGTATGTAGGTTCTAAGTTATCTCTGCTCTTTTGTGCATTACCAGCAGCTGTTACCATTAAATAGTAAGGAGCATTGTACATGATCTTATCCCAATCTTGAGCTACTTTCGTGTAAGCACCAAAATACCAGTCTGGCACTCGATCAGCTTTAATACCATATGAGTGGTTAGAAAGTAGAAGTCCGCCTGCAGCTGCTTCGGTTACTTCAATTTTATCTCTTGTCCAATCATGAGATATTACCTGAGCCATATTAGCTACACCTTTAGCATCTCTTTTAAGTCCCGTAGAAATTATACTTCCTGTAACGTGAGTAGCATGGGTACCAACCTCTGCATTATCATCACCAATAGTAACCCTAGAAGTATATTCTATATGATTCTTTAAGGCAACACCAGCATCCCAAACACCAACTTTCATACCATCACCATCTAAATGTAGCCCCAATAAACCATTTGTGTTCAAAGTGCTTGCTCTAGAAGCTACCCCAGCTTGATCAGAATAGGTCTCATAATATAAAGGACTTCCATCTGTACCAATACCTTGCAATTCAATTTTTTTACCGTTTGCTAAGGTTTCCTTGATTTTCCAATTGTTTAGTTTTGCTACCTCTTTAAGGTGAGTTCTTTCAAGAGCATATTCAGAAACCAAATTCGACTTGAAATTTGCCAATTCAGTCTTCTTATTATTAGCAGCAATTTTTAAACGTTCTTGAGAAGTTTGAGCGTTAACTTTATTTACTGCTGAGAACACAAAAAATAGCATTATTAAAAAACTATATGTACGGTAGGTGGTATTGTACGTATTCATCCTTAGATTGTTTTTGTAAGATTTGGACTACAAATATATAAACCTAATGGAGGGTTCGGTGAATGACCTCTTTTATTCGATGAAATACTTAAACATAATGTTGAACTTGTTGTGAAAACATCAATTTATGATGTGTAAGACTTTTCTCTCGATATACGGTACTTTAAGAATTAAAGGTGAACATCGCATAAACCGGAAAATGGTCGCTATAACCACCCATATAACGATCAGACACAAATGTTCTGTAAGGCATACCTTTATATTTACCCTTCTTTTCTTTTAAAGATTTATGATCAAAAATAGCTGCACTATCAAAACTGTGGGTATTCTTTTCATAATTGAAAAAAGAGTTGGATAGCAATATTTGATCGAACATATTCCATTTGTTACCATAAACAGATGAACCTGTAGTGTCAGGTATATGTAAAGTCTCAAAAGGATTGAACAAAGATGCTTCTTGTTTTAAAATCTGCATACTCTTTGAAGAAGGATCGTCGTTAAAATCGCCCATAACAATAATATTGGGGTCCAATTCGGTTTCCTTTAGAATCTTAATTTTCTGAACGATTTCATTTGCGGCAATAACCCGCTTATATTCCGTCTCTACTCCACCATCCCTTCTAGACGGCCAGTGGTTTACAAATACGTGCACCACTTCTTTATTTAATTCACCCTTTACATATAGTATATCTCTAGTGGTGTCTCTAACTCCGCCGGCATTATCAACCATTAAGGTAAATGGTTCTGAATGTAAAACCTTAAAAAAACGCTTTCTGTAAATAAGACCCGTATCTATACCGCGTTCATCTGGTGAATCATAGTGTACAAATCCATAATCCAAATTATCCATAGCATCGGTATCTAACAATGCTTTAAAAACACTATTATTTTCAGCTTCGGCAACACCTATTAATGCCGGTGGGTAAGGGTGGTCTTCTTCACCTATCTTAACTATCGACTTCGAGAGTTTCTCTAATTTACGTTGATAACGCTCTACAGTCCACTTTTTTGCACCATTAGGTGTATAATCTTTGTCTAATATTTTGGTATTGCGCTCTGGATCAAATAGATTCTCTAAATTGTAGAATGCAATCGTATAACGCTGTTTTTTTGTCTTTTTCTTAAAGAATGGAAATCGCATGTATTATTTTAAGGAGAAACTAACTCTAGAGAAGCAAAAGACATTCGGAGAAAATTAATTTAATATTCCTTAGAAAGCTCCAGAGCACATAATCTCGATTATCTAGTCAATAAAAATACGAAATAGCTTATCGGTAAATGCTTAATTTTACACTTTACGGAATTTATGATAGAAAAGAAGAGTATAGATTATGAAAAAGCGGTTCTTATTGGTATAATCAATAAAGATCAAAATGAGGAAAAGGTTAAGGAATATTTAGATGAACTAGAATTTCTAACGTATACCGCTGGTGGAGAAGTATACAAACGTTTTACTCAACGAATGGACGTACCCAACCCAAAAACCATGATTGGAACTGGGAAAATGGAAGAAATCGAAAAATACGTTGATGAGCATAAAATTGGATCGGTAATCTTCGATGATGAACTTACGCCTGGTCAACAACGTAATATTGAAAAACAATTACGCTGCAAGATTATTGACCGTACCAGTTTAATCTTAGACATATTTGCCCAGCGTGCACAGACAAGTTATGCTAGAACACAGGTAGAACTTGCACAGTATGAATACTTGCTACCAAGACTAACCGGATTATGGACGCACCTTGAGCGACAAAAAGGGGGTATTGGAATGCGTGGACCAGGGGAAACCGAAATTGAAACTGATAGACGTATTGTTCGTGACCGTATTACCTTATTAAAAAAGAAGCTTCTAAAGATAGATCGCCAAATGGAAACCCAAAGAGGTAACCGTGGTGCTTTGGTTAGAGTTGCATTGGTAGGTTATACAAATGTTGGAAAGTCTACCTTAATGAATGTAATTAGCAAAAGTGATGTGTTCGCAGAGAACAAATTATTTGCTACACTAGACACAACCGTAAGAAAGGTTGTTATAGGGAATCTACCATTTTTATTAAGTGATACGGTAGGATTTATTAGAAAACTACCCACACAGCTCGTAGAAAGCTTTAAAAGTACATTAGATGAAGTACGGGAGGCTGATTTGTTATTACACGTTGTAGATATATCTCACCCTCAGTTTGAAGAGCATATAGAGTCTGTAAACCATATATTATCTGAAATCAAAAGTTCAGATAAGAAAATAATCATGGTCTTCAATAAAATTGATCAGTATGAGCATGATACCATAGATGATGATGATTTAATTACAGAACGTACCGGAAGACATTTCACCATTAATGACTGGAAACAAACTTGGATGGAAAAAGTGGGCGACCGCGCAATTTTTATATCTGCATTAAACAAAGAAAATCTAGATGAATTTAGAAAACGTGTTTATGACGAGGTCAGAGACATACATGTTACGCGTTTTCCTTATAATAATTTTCTATATCCAGAGCATTTAGACGAATATTAGACACCGATTATAATCAAATTTATGTAGTTCATCGATGAAATTAAACCGATGGTAAATCTCACCACAATTTGAGATCAGTTCACAACATAAATTGTTTGTAACAAGACCATATGAGTTAATTTTACAGTGTACTTAAGAAAAGTCTTGACCCCAAATCGATATTTAACTTATAAAAATTAAAAGTAAAATCCCAAATTTTACGATAATACTTAACCGAAAAAAGCCCTCTAATTAGAGGGCTTTTTTTATTTGTAAAATTTGTATAAATTGACTTAATACTTAGAAAGCATAGTTAAGACCAACTAAGAAATATGTTTGTAACTTATTGTCAACAGTATCAAATGTAGCATCTGTATCTAAATCAGGCCCTGTTATAGCGTAGTTTAATGCTTCTTGCTTGTTACTACGTAAACCAAAATCAAAACCTAAACCAATACCATTCCATAACGTGTAACCAAAGGAGTTGATCCATGTTAAATTAGAAAGGTTACCGCTCTTATAACTTTGAAACATAGAAAGATTTGTCTTAAAATTAACTGCTCCAAATTTCTTAGTATAATCAGCAACAATTTTAGCACCTAAAGATGATTCAAAAACTGCATCGTTGTTACTAAAAACAAAGTTGTAGTTTAATGGGTGAATTACAACAACTAAATCAGCGATAGGAGTCCAAGTAGCACCAACACCTAAATCAAGATATCCTGGATCGTTGAAGTTATTAAGAATAGTAGTTCTATATTCCGCTAAACCAGAAATAGCCCATTTTTCATTTAGTTTTCTTCCATAAAGAGAAGAGATGTTAAAAACATCTGTTCCTTGCTTAAAACCATCTTCATCAGTTTCATCGTTCTTATCGTCGAACTTTAACCAACTTAAGTTGACGTTGGCAGAGTTTCTCCAAAAGAATTTCTCTTGGTTCAAATTAGCAAAAGCATTTACTGTTACACCGATGCTACCAGAAGATAAATCTGGAGTACCTTGACCGTACCAGTTGTTGAAGCTACTTAAGTTAGCACCAATAGTACCGAATGCACCTTTTTTCCAACCTGGTAATGCATCTATTTCACCTTGAATAGCGTCCGCTCTTCCTTGAATATCTGCAATAGAATCTTTCGCTGCACCTAATTGACCTTTTAGTTCTTCTTCTGTCTGAGAAAAACCAACAGTTGCAACAAATGCAAGAGCTAGTGTTAATACAATTTTCTTCATAATAATTAATGTTTATAATTTATAGTGGCGCAAAGGTAATAATACTTGAGAACTTCTTTAAGCACGATTATGTTATTTTCTTTTATATAATGGCACAGAAGAGCAAGCTTCACCATACATAATAGACTTTGCAACCGGTTTTAAACGCTCTGCAAGAAACAGATATGCGTTAACAGGCACAGGTTTTTTACTACATCCCTTTATAATAATTAACTTATCTTGATATTCAGAAACGTCAATACCCTCAATTATAGATTGGTAAATACTCGTTTCTAAATCTACCAAAGTACCTTGAATTGCCTTTTTTGCTATACCACTAAGCTTTACACTTAATAATAAATACGCCCAACCTGGTACGATAGCATCGGTAGAACATAGCATAGCTACATAAGCGCCCTCATATTGAGACCAATCATGCGCTTCTACAAAACTTCTGAATTCCTTTTCCTTAAGAATAAAACCTTCATATAGCCAGTCTTTAATATCTAACACTACTCTATTCCCTTTCGGATAGTAATCTTCTAGGTTAAAAGTAATCAGTTTGCTCTGGGCAACTTTATTTACAATTTCATCTTGCATAAAGGCATCTTTTAAATTGAGGAAACAATCTAATTAAAGAAGTCCTAATTCTAATTTTGCTTCTTCGCTCATTAAATCTTGTGTCCAAGGTGGATCAAAAGTAATTTCAACCTCAGCATCTTTAATAGCGTCTAATGATTTTACTTTTTCCTCAACTTCTGCCGGCAAGCTTTCTGCAACCGGACAGTTTGGAGATGTAAGTGTCATTAAAATCTTAACTTCATTATCTTCATTTACCAAAACATCATAGATTAATCCAAGTTCATAGATATCTACAGGAATTTCTGGATCGTATATGCTCTTTAAAATCTTAACGATTTTCTCTCCTAACTCTGCGCTGTCTTCAGCTATATTTTCATCACTCATAATCTTCTAGTCTTCAATTTGTGTTTGATACGCTACTGCGTATAACTTTAATTGTTTGATCATACTTACCAAACCGTTTGCCCTTGTAGGCGATAAATGCTCTTTTAACCCAATTTCATCAATAAACTGCGTATCGGCATCTAAAATATCTTGCGGTTTTTGGTTGCTAAATGCACGTATTAGAATGGCAATAATACCCTTAGTAATTATAGCGTCACTATCTGCAGTGAAGACCAATTTATTATCTTCTAATTCGGCATGTACCCAAACCTTACTTTGACAACCTTTAATAATGTTATCGTCAGTCTTAAACTCTTCGTTAATTAATGGAAGTGACTTACCAAGATCGATCATGTACTCATAGCGCTGCATCCAATCATCGAACATAGAAAATTCATCTATAATCTCTTCCTGTATCTCTTTAATTTCCATTGCTTTATTTTATGCAAAAATACAATAACAATTGAAGGATTTCAAACCTAAACATTACCTGTTAAACTTTGTATTACAACAACATACTTTTAGCTTTCAATACACCTGCCACCAGTACATCTACTTCTTCTTTGGTGTTATAGAAAGCAAAACTAGCACGTACAGTACCTGGTATCTTGTAAAAATCCATAATAGGTTGTGCACAATGGTGCCCTGTACGAACGGCAATTCCCAACTTATCTAAAATACTACCTATATCATACGGGTGAATACCTTCTATATTAAATGAAATAACAGAAGTCTTGTTTTTAGCCGTACCGTAAATTTTGAGTCCGTCTATCTTCAGTAATTCCTCCGTAGCGTATTCTAACAACTCATGCTCATATTTGGCAATTTCATCAAAGCCAATAGCATTCATATAATCTAATGCGGCACCAAAAGCGATACCACCGCAAATATTAGGGGTGCCAGCTTCAAATTTATGTGGTAAATCGGCATAAGTAGTTTTTTCGAAAGTAACCTCTGCAATCATTTCACCACCACCTTGATATGGTGGTAATTTATTTAACCACTCTTCTTTGCCATATAACATACCTTCACCTGTAGGACCACAAATTTTATGTGCAGAACAGGTATAAAAATCAACATCTAAAGCTTGAACATCTGCTATTAAATGAGGAGCAGCCTGTGCGCCATCAATTAAAACAGCCGCACCTACTTTATGAGCCTTTTCAATAATTTCTTCTATAGGATTAATAGTACCTAACGCGTTTGAAATATGGTTACAAAAAACCAGTTTCGTTTTGTAGTTTAGAAGTTCCTCATAAACATCCATCAGTAATTCCCCTTCTTGATTCATAGGAATTACTTTTAAAACAGCACCCGTACGTTCACATAACATTTGCCATGGTACAATATTTGAATGATGCTCCATAGCAGAAACTAATACCTCATCTCCTTTTTTGATCAAAGAAGCGAATCCGTTTGCTACTAGATTAATACTATGCGTTGTACCTGAAGTAAAAATTATCTCGTAAGAATTAGCCGCATTAAAATGCTTTTGAATCTTTATTCTAGCTTGTTCGTATTTATCGGTAGCTTCTTGTGAAAGCGTATGAACACCACGATGTATATTGGCATTGTAGTTTTGATAGTAATCTACAATAGCATCCAAAACCTGTTGCGGAGTTTGCGAAGTAGCGGCATTGTCTAAATAGACCAATGGCTTACCATTCACCTGACGCTTAAGAATTGGAAAATCTTCTCTTATTTTTTTAATATCTAACATAGTCAATCTTCTTATATACAAAGATACCCGATAATGAAAACATATATATTATTGAATACTGATTTAGTTCTAGGTCAGTTTAAAATAAAAAAGGATAGCTAAATAATTAACTATCCTTATTATATACTTTTTACTTAAAACATCTTACAAATCAAACCCAAGGTTTACCCCTAGCTTCTTAGCAATCAATTTATTTATTCTAGCTTTTAGTTCAGGAATACGAACTGTAGATAATACATTATTAGCAAATGCATACATCAATAATGCTCTTGCTTCTTTTTTTGGTATACCTCTAGACTGTAAATAGAATAAGGCATCTTCATCTAACTGACCAATAGTACAACCATGAGAACATTTTACATCATCGGCAAAAATCTCTAACTGAGGTTTTGAATTGATGCTTGCTTTATCGCTAATAAGAATATTATTATTCTTTTGGAAAGCATTTGTCTTTTGGGCAATTTTATCTACGATAATTTTACCGTTAAAAACACCTGTAGAGCTGTCGCTATAAATTCCCTTATAATCTTGATGACTTTCACAATTCGGTTGCATATGATGCACTAATGTGTAATGGTCAACGTGTTGTTTTTCCCCTAGAATAGTAACACCATTCATAGTAGAATCTATATACTCACCGTTCTGATAAAAGTTAAGATTGTTACGCGTTAATTTACCACCGAAAGAGAAAGTATGAACGTTAACAACACTTTTATCTTTTTGGTCAACATAGGTGTTATCGATTAATGAAGCCGTAGCCGCATCATTCTGAATTTTATAAAAGTCAACAATAGCACTTTTTGCAGCGAATATTTCGGTTACTGCATTAGTAAGTGTGTCGTTTGATGTTAAACTCTGGTGACGCTCAATAATTTGAACCTCAGCATTTTCTTCTACGACAATTAAATTTCTTGGTTGTAATAAAAGAGAAGCCTCATTACCAGTAGAGAAATGTAATATCTCAATTGGTTTTTTAGGCATTTTATTCTTCGGAATGTAAATGTAAGCTCCTTCTCTACTAAACGCCGTGTTTAAAGTAGTTAACGACTCATCTTTAGATGCAATTTTATTAAAATATACATCAATTATCTGCTTGTACATTGGCTTAGTAAGCGCTGCACTCATTAAACAGATATCTACCCCATCATGCGTAGTTTCTGAAAGGTAAGAACTATAAATACCGTCAACAAAAACAATTTTGTAGGTATCAATTTCGTGAATGAAATAGCGTTTTACATCTTTATATTCCAACGCATTCTGTTCTTTTGGAAAGATGCTGAAATCTATTTTTTGTAAACTATTTAATGAAGTATATTTCCAAGCTTCTTCCTTTTTAGAAGGAAATCCTTTTTCCTCAAAGTTTTTTATGGCTGCCATACGAACATCGTGTACCGGATGTTCAACATCCACGTTGTTCTCAAACGCCATAAAAGAGGAAATCAATTTATCTTTTAAATCCATATTTTTTCAGTTGCCAGTTTACAGTAGCAGTTGGCAGTTCGCAATCTCTGATTACTACCAATGAATACTGTATACTTAATTACACCGCCGTTTCTTGCTTTAACCAGTCGTATCCTTTTTCTTCAAGCTCTAGAGCAAGTTCTTTACCACCAGATTTTACAATTTTACCATTATGTAAAACGTGAACAAAATCAGGTACGATATACTCCAATAAACGTTGGTAGTGTGTAATTAATATTACAGCGTTATCCTTACTTTTTAGCTTGTTAACTCCGCTAGCAACAATACGTAAAGCATCGATATCTAATCCAGAATCGGTTTCATCCAATATAGCAACCTTTGGCTCTAACATTGCCATTTGAAAAATCTCGTTTCTCTTTTTCTCACCACCAGAAAAACCTTCGTTTAATGATCTAGATAAGAACTTACGGTCAATTTCTAATAACTCAGATTTTTCACGAATCAGCTTCAACATATCCTTTGCAGGCATATCTTCAAGACCTTTAGCCTTACGAGATTCGTTAATAGCAGTTTTCATAAAGTTGGTTACAGAAACACCCGGAATCTCAACTGGATATTGAAAAGAAAGAAAAACACCCTTGTGTGCTCTTTCTTCTGGAGAAACTTCTTCTAAATCTTCACCACTTAATTCAATTGAACCTTGAGTAACCTCAAAACGCTCATTTCCGGCAATTACAGAAGCTAATGTACTTTTACCAGAACCGTTAGGACCCATGATAGCATGTACTTCACCTGCTTTAACCTCTAAGTTTATTCCTCTTAATATCTCCTTATCGTCTACGCTAGCATGTAGATCTTTAATTTTCAACATAATGTGTTACTTTAAATATTGTGGCGCCAATGGCGTTTTACTAAAATCTTAATTACTTTTTATCCTACAGAACCTTCTAAACTAATTTCCAATAATTTTTGAGCTTCAACAGCAAATTCCATTGGTAATTTATTTAATACTTCTTTACTAAAACCATTTACAATTAATGCAATTGCTTTCTCGGTATCGATACCTCTTTGGTTACAATAGAAAATTTGGTCTTCACCAATTTTACTAGTTGTAGCCTCATGTTCTATCATTGCCGTTTTATTCTTTGCTTCAATATACGGGAAGGTATGTGCACCACACTCGTTACCCATTAATAAAGAATCGCATTGAGAGAAGTTACGCGCTCCATCGGCACGGCTATTAATCTGTACCAAACCTCTATAACTGTTTTGTGATTTACCTGCAGAAATACCTTTAGATATAATAGTACTCTTGGTATTTTTACCAAGGTGAATCATTTTTGTACCTGTATCTGCCTGTTGGTAATTGTTAGTTACAGCAATAGAATAAAATTCACCGATAGAATTATCTCCTTTCAAAATACAAGAAGGATATTTCCATGTTACTGCCGAACCTGTTTCAACTTGTGTCCAAGAAACTTTAGCATTTTTCTCGCAAATAGCTCTTTTCGTAACGAAGTTAAAAACACCACCTTTACCCTCACTATTACCAGGGAACCAGTTTTGAACGGTTGAATATTTTATCTCGGCACCATCTAGAGCAATTAGCTCTACTACGGCAGCATGCAATTGATTTTCATCTCTTGAAGGAGCTGTACAACCTTCAAGGTAACTTACATAACTATCTTCATCTGCAATTAGCAACGTACGCTCAAATTGACCTGTACCTGCTTGATTAATCCTAAAATACGTAGAAAGCTCCATTGGGCATCTTACCCCTTTTGGAATGTAACAGAAAGAACCATCTGTAAATACAGCAGAATTTAAAGCTGCATAAAAATTATCTTTTTGTGGCACTACAGAACCAATGTACTTTTTCACTAACTCTGGGTGCTCTTTTATAGCCTCTGAAATAGGCATAAAAATAATTCCCTTTTCTGCAAGTGTCTTTTTAAAAGTCGTTGCTACAGAAACAGAATCAACAACAATATCAACAGCTACATTTTGTAATTTCTTTTGCTCATCAACAGAAATACCAAGCTTACGATACATTTCTAACAAATCTGGATCTACATCATCTAACGTTTTATTAGGGTCAGCAGATTTAGGCGCAGAATAATAACTGATTTTTTGAAAATCTGGTTTTTCATAATGCACATTTGCCCATGTAGGCTCTTCCATACTTTCCCAAATGCGAAAAGCTTCTAAACGCCATTGGGTCATCCATTCTGGTTCTTCCTTTTTCTTTGAAATTGCAATAACGATTTCTTCGTTTAAACCAACAGGAAATGTATCAGATTCAATATCTGTGTAGAAACCATACTCATACTCTTTGGTTTCTAATTCTTTCTTTAATTCTTCTTCTGTATATGCCATATATTCTATGTAATAAGTAAAAAGAAAATGAGTTAAAAACTTACTCACCTATCATTTTACATATTCAAAACTTATTTTTTACAATGAAAAACTCTCGCCACAACCACACGTTCTTTGAGCGTTAGGATTGTTAAAAACAAAACCTTTTCCGTTTAATCCACCAGAGTATTCCAACACCGTTCCTACTAAATATAAAAAGCTTTTTTTGTCTACGATAATACGTACGTTATTGTCTTCGAATACTTTATCAGCATCGTCTTTCTTATCATCGAAGTTTAACTCATATGATAAGCCACTGCATCCGCCGCTCTTTACACCTACACGTACATAATCCGTCGTAGCATCAAAACCCTCTTCTGTCATTAGGTTGATTACTTTCTGTTTAGCCGTTTCTGATACTTGAATCATAATTAACTAGATTTAATCTAAATAGTTTACAAATATACGTTATAAGTAGGTTTTTTCCATAGAACCTAACATTATTATAAAGTATAAGTTCATAGAGAAATACTATCAAGAAAATGTAAAGCAGTTATTTAAATTTATGATCGATTAAATACAAGTTTACTTTACAAGTTTTTCTCCTAAAATTTACCTATATCATCTTTAAAAATCTATTATAGCTGCGACTGCCTATGGCTGTAAGAACGGTAAATTTTAAGCCACCTTTCATCAATTTTCACCCTTGGCAATCGAGTTCTAATTCGCACTATTAAAAAAAAATTAAATCAGTCTGAAGTTCGTAATAAAACAAAGTGAATATTAAATACTAATCACAACTAAATCGAAATTAATTTATAGTCAACAGTTAAAACAGCAAATTGCTATTAGAAAAAATTTTATAAAACCTAATGTTCACCTGCAATTTGCTAGAATTCAAGTATCTTCAATACGAAATCAAACAACAACAACTTATGTCAAACAACAAATCAAACGACAAAAACAACACTCGCCGAAAATTCATGAAAAATACCGGTATGGCGGCAGCCGGTTTTATGATTGTACCAAGACACGTTCTTGGGGGAACAGGTTATATTGCACCTAGCGATAAACTAAACATTGCTGGTATAGGAGTTGGCGGAAAAGGCCAAAGCGATATTGCTTCTTTTGCCGAGAGCCCAAATGTAAATATCGTATCACTTGCCGATGTAGATAATAGACAAGCAATTGCATCTAGAGAGGCATTCCCAAAAGCAAGTTATTTCAATGACTTTAGGGAAATGCTAGATAAAGAAGGCAAAAATATTGATGCCGTATCTGTATCTACACCAGATCACAACCATGCCGTTGCTGCTTACCAAGCAATGTCTATGGGTAAACATGTTTACGTTCAAAAGCCATTGACGCATGATATTTGGGAAGCAAGAATGCTGACCGAAGCAGCGAAAAAATTCAAGGTAGTTACACAAATGGGCAACCAAGGTGGTTCTGGCGATGGTGTACGTACCATGAAAGAAATTTACGATACGGGAATTATTGGTGAAGTACACACCGTAAAATGTTGGACAAATAGAGCCATCTGGCCGCAAGCATTACAAACACCAACTAAAAAAGACAAGGTCCCAAAAGGATTGAATTGGGATCTTTGGTTAGGTACAGCAGCAATGCGAGATTATAATAATGCCTATCTACCTTTTGATTGGAGAGGTTGGTCAGATTTTGGAACAGGAGCTTTAGGTGACATGGCTTGCCATATTATGGATCCTGTCTATAGAATACTACCTATTTTATATCCTGATACTGTAGAATGCAGTGTTTCTGATTCTTTCAGTGGTAATTTTCAGTACAAAGACTACCCAAAAAGTTTCCCCAACTCTAGTAAAATACACTTAAGCTATCCAAGAACGGATGGTAAAGGAAAAATAAAAGTTACTTGGATGGATGGCGGATTGCTACCTGAAAGACCAGAAGAACTAGGCGATGACGAAGCTTTAGGAAACTGGGATGGTGGCGTACTATTCATAGGTACAAAAGGAAAATTAATGGCAGATTGCTACGGTGCAAACCCAAGGTTACTGCCATTAACCCTTAACGAACAATTTGAAGTAGAACAAACTATTGCACGTGTACCAGAAGGTCATTATTTACAATGGGTAAATGCATGTATGGCAGGCTACAGAAATGCAGAAACTAGTTCTTCTTTTGATTATGCTGGTCCGTTTACAGAAAGTATACTAATAGGAAACTTGGCATTGAAATCATATTTTGAAGTAGACCCAACTGTTGAAAATCAAAGTTTCTGGGGTGGCGGAAAACAATACCACGGCAGAAAGCGCCTACAGTGGGATGCAGCAAATATGAAAATTACCAACTTCGAACCCGCAAACAAATACGTAAAACGCACATACAGAGATGGGTATTCGGCAGGATAAGACCAAAACATATTCACAATTTTAATAGTAAATCCGAAGCTAAAAAGCTTCGGATTTTTTTATACCATTCATCTAGTTTTACTTCTTATTTTTGCAACATGCTAGAAGATAAAGAACAAGAAAGAACATCGTTAGAGAAATTAGGTGAATTCGGACTTATAGAACACCTGACCAAAGATTTTAAAATCGAACAGAAATCTACTGTAAAAGGTATTGGTGATGATGCTGCAGTTTTAGATTTTGAAAACAAAAAAACGGTTATCAGTACAGATCTTTTAATAGAAGGGGTACATTTCGACCTTGCCTACATGCCACTAAAGCATTTAGGTTACAAATCTATTATGGTCAACCTTTCTGATATTTACGCCATGAACGCTACTGCAACTCAAGTCACAGTTTCTATTGCTGTTTCAAATAGGTTTCCGTTAGAAGCCCTTGAAGAATTTTACGCAGGTGTGGCAACGGCATGTAAAGCATATAATGTTGATTTAGTTGGTGGTGACACCACCTCATCAAAAACAGGGTTAATGATTAGCGTTACCGCAATTGGTATCGCAAATGAAGAAGATATCGCTTACCGCTCAGGTGCTCAACCAAACAATCTTTTGGTTATTAGCGGAGATTTAGGTGCCGCATATATGGGGCTACAAGTATTAGAGCGTGAAAACGAAGTTTTTAAAGTAAACCCAAATAGTCAGCCAGATCTAGAGCCGTATTCTTATATCGTTGAAAGACAATTAAAGCCAGAGGCTCGTAAAGACATTCCTGAACTATTGAAAAAATTAGATGTTCACCCAACATCAATGATCGATATTAGTGACGGACTTTCATCTGAGATTCTACATTTAAGCAAGAGTAGCGGATTAGGGATTGACTTGTACGAAGACAAAATTCCTTTAGACCCTACTGTTATTTCAGCTTGCGAAGAGTTTAAAATGGATAGTACCCTTGTGGCACTTAGTGGCGGCGAGGACTATGAATTATTGTTCACGATAGACCAAAAAGAATTCCCGAAAATTAAGGGTAATCCAAACTTGACCATTATTGGTCATACCACAGGAAAAGACGAAGGTGCATTCTTAATTTCAAGGAGTAATACAAAGATTCCATTAACCGCACAGGGTTGGAATTCATTTGACTAAAAAGGATTGATTATGATATAAATTCGTAGTTTGGGGCATGGAGAGTTATAGTGTATAAATGGAAACTGTTCTGAATATTGGTTTTGGTATTGGTATCTTGATGTTTTTTTTACTATTGTTTAAAAAAGCAAAACAACAAGGAGATTACTTCTTTCTTAGCTGGATTGGCATTATGCTTTGCCAGGTCGCTTTTTACCAAATTACCATCTATCAATTTGAAATGACAGGGTTTTGGGCTATCTCTTTTTTTAGCCTTCCTTTATTGGGTGCGCCAGTCCTTTACCTTTATATTTTACATCTTACAGGACACAAAGTATCAGCTCGAACTATACTCGTCCATTCGAGCATATATGTTCTTTATGTTATTATTCTATACGTTGCACAACAATATTGGGATACGTTAATAATAGCAAAAGACGGCTATTTAATTATTCCAAAAAGTGATACATTTTGGTCCCGATTTTATGCAGTCCCTTTAGCAATTTCTGGGCTTTTGTATTGTGTTTTGGATTTACTAATACTTAAAGAACATAGAACCTCAATTAACACTCTATTTTCATTTCAGAAAAAAATAGATTTAAAATGGTTGACCTACGTTGTCAATTCATTTTTAATACTTTTCGTAATAACTTCAATTTGGATTTTTGGAGCTACTCAGTTTCAATTATTCCCATTAAAAAATGCATTTGCATTGGTCGGAATTTCATTAAGCTTAATGCTAATTGCTTTTGGATTTTACGGATTCAAACAAACTGCTGTGTTTTCCAGCATTGATTTTTCTCAAAACAATTCACCAATACATAACTCTCCTGAAAAGCTAAAATCCCCTTATTCAAAATCAGGATTAACAGATGATAAAATTCAAGTATTAGCGCAACGATTAGCAATTTTTATGATTCAGGAAAAACCATTTATGAACGAGAATCTTAATTTAGCGCTACTTGCAGATAATTTAAATATTTCTCCCGCTCACTTATCACAAGTCATTAACCAATATTATAAAATTAACTTTTATGATTACATTAATCAATATCGTGTTGAAATGGCTAAGACTATGATTGAGTCTAATGATTATGACCATCTTTCAATTTTAGGAATTGCATTTGAATGTGGTTTTAAATCAAAATCTTCTTTCAATCGATATTTTAAAAAAAATACAGGCAAAACTCCCTCCCAGTTTAACACTTGATTCTTACTTTACAAGTGTCAACCAATGGATTGGGTCGTGAAAAATAATATCAAAAAGTAATATTGCTTAAAACTTTAAAGTTATGAGCGACTATACTTTTTCACATCAATTAAATATTTGGTTACATATTATTTCAGGTTGTTTAGCAATGATAATGGCAATCATTGCCATGATATCCTCAAAAGGAAAAACAATACATAAAAAAAGCGGTTTACTATTTGTTTATTTGATAGCAGTTGTAATAGCAACAGGACTTATTGGTATTTTGATTTTTAAAGTAAATACGTTTCTTTTAGTACTTACATTACTAAGTGGATATCAAGCATTTTCTGGCTATAGAATTTTAGGAAATAAAAAAAGCTTACCAAAACTATTAGATATTATTGTAGCAGTAATAACTTTGGGAGCTGGAATATATTTTATGTACTATATTGAAACTATAGGCTTTATATGGGCACCAGGAATTATTTATAGTACAGTTGCAGCATTATTTTTAATAATCACTTATGATTTCCTTAGATACTTGCTCCCAAAAAACAAGTATAAGAATAGATGGCTATATGAACATATCTATAAGATGGTAGCTTCATTTACAGCTCTTTTGGCGGCTTTTATTGGTACAGTTTTACCAGAATACAAACCTTACAGCCAATTTTTACCTTCTATATTTGGAACTCTCTTGGCAATAGGATTTATTATCTTTTTTTGGAGAAAGAACAAAATTAAAAAAATATAGACCAAAAAGAATTCCCGAAAATCAAGGGCAATCCAAATTTGACCATTATTGGTCATACCACAGGAAAAGACGAAGGTGCATTCTTAATTTCAAGGAGTAATACAAAGATTCCATTAACCGCACAGGGTTGGAATTCATTTAACTAAAGGCAATACATTATGCTACCTGTTGTGTAGGTGTTTGTGCATGCGAAGCTGTATGTCTTCTTTGATAAATATGCTCTAAAGTTCTATTGATATCTTGTAATTCAGGTGTCAAAGCAGAAAGATTACCACTCACATCTGTAGTTACTTCTTTTTGACAGTGAATGCATTTGTACTCTTTAATATGAGATGTCACTTTTTTAGAAATTGAATAGTGATGGCCGAAGATGCTGCAGAATATTTTTTTCATGCTGTAGGATTTTATGCAAAAATTTCGATTTGGGTAATCGAGAAAATGCGATTATAAATTAGATTGAATTTCAAGGAAATTAACATGCGTTTTGTTTCCTTTGGTTAAAGTACAGCATATTAAAGGCCTGTACCAGTAATTGTTGTGAATTTTACCTAACCTGTTGTCAACACCCTTTTTTTTGCTGTTTCAGAAAATGAAAAACCTTACCCTACCTGTTATTTAATAATCTTTCACTTAATTTGCAACCATGTTTAAAAAAAAGGAAACCCTAGTTACAGCCTTTGCATTATTCTCTCTTTTTTTTGGAGCGGGCAATCTTATTTTACCTCCATTATTAGGCTTTAATTCTGGCGATCAATGGCTCATAGTTACAATAGGTTTTGGCCTATCTGCAGTAGCAATTCCGGTACTTGGTATTTTGGCCCATGCAAAACTGCAGGGTACATTAATAGATTTTGGTAATAAAGTTTCGCCAACGTTCAGTTTAATCTATGCCTTTTTCATTTATGCTATTGCTATTGCACTGCCTAGCCCTAGAACAGCTTCGGTAACACATGAAATGGCCATTCAGCCTTATTGGGATATCTCATCTTGGTTTACAAGTAGTATTTATTTCGGGTTAGTTTTAGTCTTTGCATTGAACCGTTCTAAAATTTTAAACATATTAGGTAAAATATTAACGCCTGCCATAATTCTAATTCTACTTTTAGTGATTGGAATAACCGTTTTTTCTTTCCCTTTCGAATTTGGAAGCGCGGCTATTGCAAGTCCATTCACAAATGGAATACTAGAAGGTTACCAAACATTCGATGCCATTGGTGCTGTTGTTGTTGGTGGGGTAATTATTATATCGATCAATTTAAAATACACCCATGCTTCTTATGAAGATAAAAAACTATTGATACGCAACGCCGCTTGGTTTGCAGGTTTATCGCTGTTTTTAATTTATATGGGACTAATTCTCTCCGGGGCGTTAGTACATTCTGTCTTTGATGCAGATACCAGTAGAACTGAAATTTTATCTGGCTTAGCAATACAGAGTTTGGGCAATATTGGCAATTTGTTTTTGAGCATTCTAGTGGGTTTAGCTTGCTTTACTACTGCAGTAGGTATTGTGACGGGGACAGCAGATTTTGTGGCGTCTAGATTTAATGACTCCAAATCTATTTATACGATAACAGCAATTCTAGGTAGTGTACTCGGTGTTTTAGTGGGGCAATTTAATGTAGCCTATATTATTGCCGTAGCAATACCGTCTTTAATGTTTATTTATCCGATAACCATAATTCTAATATTATTGAATGTAGTGCCAGATAAATATGCAACAGTTTTTGTTTTCAGAGCGGTTACGATTACCACCATCCTATTTAGTATTCCAGATTTCTTAGGCAGCATAAGCGCATTAGCTCCTGCTGCAGAAACTTTCTCTTGGATTCCGCTGCAACAGTATAGCTTAGGGTGGGTTTTACCTTCTTTCGTTGTCTTTTTGGCAATCAATCTGATAGGTAGCAGAAAACCTCAATAAATTTTGAAATACCTATTATCGATTCTTTCTCTTCTTAGAATAATAATAAAAAGCATAAGCTATTAAAACCATCACCACAAAAGGCAGATAAGTTCCAATAGCTACACCTATTTCATATGCGTTGCTAGGTGCATTCTGAATCTTCTCTTCAATTTCAGAAGCATCTTGTATCAAAACTAATAATCTCATATTCTAAAATTCTATTTCTAAACTAATAGGGCAATGATCACTACCCATTACCTGATCATGAATTTCGGCAGATGTTACCTTATCCCAAATAGATTCACTAACCAAAAAGTAATCTAAACGCCAACCCACATTTCTACCACGCGCACCACCTCTTGCACTCCAAAATGTATATTTATCGAACGTTGTAGGGTGCAATTTTCTAAAGCTATCTACTAAGTTCACTTCTTTCAGCATATGCTCAAATCCGTCAATTTCAACTTGTGTAAATCCTGATGTTTTATTGTAATTACTCTTCGGGTTTGCCAAATCGTTCTCGGTATGTGCTACATTAAAATCGCCCGTAATAATCAAAGGCTTCGATTTAGACAGTTCTTTTAGGTAATTGGTAAAATCTTTATCCCATCCGGCACGGTAATCCAAACGTTTTAATCCACTACCACTATTAGGTATATATACATTGATTAAATGAAAATGTTCAAATTCAGAATGTGTAATCCTTCCTTCTAAATCATGTTCTTCAATACCCATGTCCTTATCAAACTTCACAGGTGCTTGTTTAGATAAAATTCCAGTTCCGGAATATCCTTTTCGTTCTGCACTATTACTAAATAGCACATAATCAGAAATATTTTTCAGTGCTCCTTCAACCTGGTCATCTTGCGCCTTTGTTTCTTGAACGCAGAAAACATCGGCATCAAAATCTTTCACGATATCTTCAAAGCCCTTTTTTACAGAAGCTCTTATTCCATTAACATTCCACGATACTAATTTCATTCTTTGGTCTTATTTATTCATTAATTCCTCAATCTCATCTGCCTTAATAGGAATATTAGCCATCAAGTTAAAAGGTTCTCCCTTTTCTTGAATAACCACATCATCTTCTAAACGAATACCCATATTCTCAGCAGGAATATAAATACCTGGCTCTACGGTAAATACCATATTTGCTTTCATAGGCGTTTTCAATGCGCCATAATCATGCGTATTTAAACCAATATGGTGACTAGTTCCATGCATAAAGTACTTCTTATACGCAGGCCATTCAGGGTTTTCATTCTGAACATCTGCCTTATCCAATAAACCTAAACCTAAAAGTTCAGAAGTCATTAGTTTACCACATTCTTTATGATATTCTGCCCAAAGCGTACCTGGCACCAACATTTTAGTAGCATCGTCTTTAACTCGTAAGACGGCATTATACACCTCTTTTTGGCGTTTGGTAAATTTCCCGTTTGCAGGAATAGTTCTAGTTAAATCGCTAGAATAATTAGCATACTCTGCAGCAACATCCATCAGAATTAAATCACCATCGTTACATGGTTTATTATTCTCTAAGTAATGAAGTACATTGGCATTATTTCCAGAAGCAATAATTGGCTGATAAGCAAAACCTTTAGATTTATTTCTTACGAATTCATGCAATAGTTCTGCTTCGATCTCATATTCCATCACCCCCGGTTTCACGAAACTTAGCAGCCTACGAAATCCTTTTTCGGTGATATTACATGCAGTTTGCATAATAGCAATTTCTTCTGGTTCCTTCACCCCTCTAATTTCTTGAAGAATAGGGTTACTCTTAGCAACCTTATGAGCTGGATATTGATGCTTGTATTTTTCAATAAATCGGTCTTCACGCGTTTGCGTTTCTACTGCTTGTCTATAATGCTCGTTAGTATTGAAATAAATAGTTTCAGCCTCGGTCATTAAATCAAAGAATATTTTCTCGAAATCTTGTAACCAACAAACTGTTTCAATACCTGAAACTTCTGTAGCCTTCTCTTTCGTTAATTTTTCACCTTCCCAAATAGCAATATGTTCGTTTGTTTCGCGAACGAACAGCACCTCGCGATGATTTTTATTAATCGCATCAGGAAACAACACTAAAATAGTTTCTTCTTGATCAGCCCCAGATAGGTAAAAAATATCTCTATGCTGCTCAAAAGGCAAAACACTATCAGCAGCAATAGGATAGATATCGTTAGAGTTAAAAACAGCTATGCTTTTAGGCTGCATGCGGTCCATAAACTTCTTGCGATTCTTTATAAATAGGGAGTTAGGTATTTGATCGTATTTCATGAATTCTTATTTTGTTATAAAATTAAGCATTATGTGTTGTTTCCTTAAAAAATAGGGCATGGAATTACAAGATTAACATAAACCACTACCCTACTATTTCAATACAATTTAACTAACTTGTATACCTAAACCAAACTCAAACAACTCATGAAAAAAATCGCTTACCTATTCATAGGTGCTTTGTGCCTACAGGCTTGTTCAGAAACTAAAAAAGAGGAAACGCAATCTGAACTTTTTGCACGTATCGATACCGAGATCAAAGCAAACTCAAAAGGTTATAGTGCTTTAAAAGAAGCTACCGAAACTATCGGACACCGACTTACAGGGTCTACAAATGGTGCTAAGGCAGAAGAATACACCTATAATAAATTTAAGGAATATGGTTTTGACGATGTTGAATACCAAACTTTTGAAGTGGAAGCTTGGGCAAGGGGCGAGGTTTCTTTAAAAATTAACGATGAAGACGTTAAAGTAGTGACTTTAGGTCACGCACCTGTAGAAGCACACGTTACCGGCGAAATTGTAGATATGGGTAATGGACTAGATGCAGATTACACAGCTAACCCAGATGCAGTAAAAGGAAAAATTTCATTGGTATACATTAATATTCTTCCAGAAAGTGAAGAGGGACTTACCAATTTACACAGAAGTGAGAAAACGGCTTTAGCAATTAAATACGGTGCTATTGGTATAATTATAATTAACCAAGTTGATAATGGTGTTTTATTAACGGGTACTGCTTCTGTAACCGGAGAGTTGATACCAATCCCTGCTGTATGCATTGGCAAGGAAGATGGTATGGCTTTGAAAGAAACCTTGAAAACTAAAAAGGCAACTGCTAAAATTGATATGACCAATACAAGTGATGTCATCAAAGCAAGAAACGTAGTCGCAACATTACCTGGTACAGAAATTCCGCAAGAAGAGATTGTTATTGGCGGTCATTTAGATTCTTGGGATCTAGCTACAGGTGCTATTGATAATGGTATTGGTTCTTTTGCAGTTCTAGACATTGCACGAGCATTTAAAGCAAATAACCTGCACCCAAAACGTACGGTGAAATTCGTGATGTTCATGGGTGAAGAACAAGGATTACTTGGTTCTAAATATTTAGTGGAACAAGCTATTGAAAATAATACTATCGAGAACATTAAATACATGATGAACTTAGATATGTCTGGTAACCCAATAGGTATGAATGCTGGCGGAAAATTAGATGACGAAAAATTCTTTACAGATTTAGGTGCTGCTATTCAACAACAAGATACCATCTACCAAAATAAGTTTTCTAACAAATCTGGTTTACATAGTGATCACCAACCTTTTATGTTAGAAGGTGTGCCAATTTTATCTGTACACAGCAATTTAGACCGTTCTATTTATGGCTGCTACCATTCTGATTGTGATGATTTTAATTTGGTAAATGAAGACCATATGAAAAACACGGCACGTTTTGGCACCATGATGCTTTATGCCGTTGCAAATGCAGATACATTACCTGCTACCAAAATGGATAGCGAAACCACAAAAGAGTTCATGATTAAAAATGACCTAAAGGAAAAATTGATCATTGGTAACGAGTGGAAATGGGAAGAATAACCGAAATTAAAAAAATTATCATTAGGCAGGGAATTGTACCTGCACTACTCTGCCTTTCTTTTTTAACAGGATGCTCACAGCATGTTGAAGAAAAACAGGTTGATTATTTTAAACTTGTACGTCCAGAATTTACAGGTCAACTAGCATACGAGACCACGGATTTTGTAGAAGATTATTGGCGCGTAGTTGGCAATACCGGTTTTAATAAAACCATATACCTTATTGCAGATAGTTTAAAAGCGGCAGGTTACGTTTTAGAAGAAAAAGCTAAGGAAGGTGACCGATTTACCTACCGTATTGAAAAACGGGCAATGACCCACCAAACATGGGAGCCCTTATCTGCATCGTTACAAATCGTTGGTAACGAAAAACCTTTATTATTATCAGAAACGAACCGAAACATGACCTATTTAAATTCGGTTTCAACCCCTAAAGATGATTTAAAGGCAACAGTAGTTTGGATTAAATCCGTTGATGAACTAGAGTCAGTTTCTGTTAAAGACAAAGTGGTATTTGCAGAAATAAATGTTCGAAAGCTTTACAAATCAGCCATAAGAAATGGCGCTTTGGGGATTCTCACTTATGACAATCCAGCATATTTACAACCAGAAAAGAACACTACTTCCATACAATTTAGAAGTCTTCCTTCTCAAGATGATGCTGATTTCTGGGGCATTGCTTTATCCTTCGAAGCAAAAGAAAAACTAAAAACTCAGCTTCAAAAAGGTAAAACCGAAGTTCTAGTGAATATTCAGACCAAAAGATATCCATCAGAAGAACTAACTATAGTTGCCAATATTAGAGGTAATGATTTACCAAATGAGCGTTTGGTGTACAGCGCACATATACAAGAACCGGGTGCAAATGATAATGCAACTGGCGTTGGCACGCAATTAGAAATGGCTAGAATAGCCTCTAAATTATTTACGGATAACAAAATAGATTTTAAGCGTAGCATGACCTTTTTATGGGGCGATGAAATTGTTTCTACCAACCGGTATATTCAAGAAGACCAAGAACGAGCTAAAGGCATTAAGTGGGGAATTAGTTTAGATATGGTCGGTGAAAACACCGCGATAACTGGGGGCACTTTCTTGATTGAAAAAATGCCAGACCCTAGTGCTATTTGGACACGTGGTAAAGACAAACACAGCGAATGGGGCGGTGAGGTTTTGAAATTAGAAGATATGAAACCGCATTACCTGAATGATTTTATAATTTCTACGTTTAAAGAACAAGGTGAATATGCCAATTGGGTAGTTGAAACCAATCCGTTTGAAGGTGGTAGTGATCATACTCCGTTTTTAAAAGCAAATATTCCCGGTCTGTTATTGTGGCACTTTACAGATCAATTTTACCATACCGATAATGACCGAATTGACAAGGTATCTCAAGAAACCTTGAAAAATGTAGGCACGGCAGCGTTGGTTAGTGGGTTGCAATTAGTGAATGCATCAGATGTATTTGTACATGCACAGATTCAAATTCTAAAAGAACAGGCTATTAAGCGTTTAATGGATGAAATTGAATTAACTAAAAAAGTAAAAGAAAACGGAGGATCAATGTCTGAAGAATCGCTTATAATTATGGCTTGGTTTAATTGGTATACCGGATCTCTAAACTCTTTAAATGACATCATCCCAAACAAAAATACCAAACAAGCTATTGAAGAAGCTCAAGTTGAATTAAGGTCAGAACTGAATAAATTAGGACAATCCCTTAACGATGATGTATTTAAATGGAAATTTTGAAATTATAAATCAACAATCCTAAATGTCTTTAAATAGATAAAATTAACCTCGATATAAAGAATAAAAAAAGGACCTCATTCTAAGGTCCTTTTTTTATTAACATATTTTCAGTTTAGCTTTTAGCCATAGCATTTTTTATTACACCTATAATAGCCATAATTACACCACCACCTACACCACCACCGGCAAGACTTGATACTATTCCAGAAACGTCCATTCCACCATCGGTTGCCAGTCCCAACATACCAAGTAATGTCCCACCTAGACCACCACCTAAAATTCCAGCTACACTATTTCCCAGCGTTCCTAGATTAAGTTTTGGCAATAACTTTCCCGCAACGTTTCCACCTATTGCGCCTGATACTAATTGAATAATTAAAGGTAAGTACTCTTCCATGTTTAAAATATTAATTTGTTATTTGGCAATAATTTAACATTTTATTTGTGATTTTTATAATTTAATCAAATTTTTTCGCCTAAATGACAACTTTATTCCCGCTAACAAAGTCATAAAACGATTATTTGTACTCGGTAAAACTTATTATTAACTTTCACTTTACAAATAACTTATCAAAATGAAGCAATTTTTCCTTCTATGTTTAGCCAGTATTACTATTGCATCGGCACAAATTCAACCCACTTCTTCACAAAAAGTTGATGAATCTTTAGCTGTAAAAAAAGTGATGGAAACCAATTCTCTGGTTAAAAATATTCCATTAAAAAATATTGGTCCGTCTGTAATGAGTGGTCGTGTTGTTGATTTGGCGGTCAATGAAAATAACCCTACAGAATACTATGTCGCATATGCGTCTGGCGGTTTATGGTATACCAATAACAACGGTAATACTTTTACCCCAGTGATGGATGAAACTCAAACACAAAATCTTGGTGATATAGCCGTTCACTGGCAAAGCGGCACTATTTGGGCAGGTACTGGCGAAAATAATTCATCGCGTTCATCGTATGCAGGTATCGGAATTTTAAAATCTACCGACAAAGGTAAAACTTGGCAACACATGGGTTTAAGCGATTCGCATCATATTGGGCGTATAGTCGTAAATCCGGATAATGCAAATGAAGTCACCGTTGGTGTAACCGGACATTTATACTCGAATAATAAGGAACGTGGTATCTACAAAACTACAGACGGTGGTACAACTTGGAAAAACACCTTATTCATAGATGACAAAACAGGTATTATTGACGTAGCCGTTTCACCTAATAATTTTAACATTCAATATGCCGCTGCATGGCAAAAAGATAGAAAAGCTTGGGATTTTATTGGTAATGGAGAAGGATCTGGTATTTACAAAAGTACAGATTCAGGATCAAGCTGGACAAAAATATCAACTCCCGCAAGTAGTTTTCCTACTGGTGAAGGAGTAGGTAGAATAGGTTTAGCTGTCTTTAATGATAATACTGTTTATGCTGTTCATGACAGTCAGTTTAGAAGAGAAAACTCCAACGAAAAGAAAGAGAATCAAAATGGTTTAACGAAAAATGACTTTAAGTCGCTGTCGAAAGAACAATTCTTAGACCTAAACGATAAAGATCTAAATGAGTTTCTCAAAACCAACAACTTTCAAGAAAAATATAGAGCTGCCAACGTAAAGCAAATGGTACGTAGTAATGCTGTACAACCAGCAGACATCGCATTGTATTTAGAAGATGCGAATTCTATGTTATTCGATACGCCAGTAATTGGCGCAGAAGTATATCGTAGTAATGATGGCGGCACCACTTGGGTAAAGCAAAGCGAAGACTATATAGATGATTTATTCTACAGCTACGGTTATTATTTTGCGCAAATTACGGTAGACCCAAATAATGTAGATGCCATCTATTTGTCTGGCGTTCCTATTATTTCATCAAAAGACGGTGGTAAAACATATACTTCTATAAATGGCGATAATGTACATTCTGATCACCATGCAGTATGGGTAAATCCAAATTTACCTGGACATTTAATCAACGGAAATGATGGCGGAGTAAATACTAGTTATGATGACGGCAAAAATTGGTTTAAGAACAACTCACCTACAGTAGGTCAATTTTACGCAATTACTGTAGATAACGAAAAACCATATAACGTATATGGCGGTCTTCAAGATAACGGAGTATGGATGGGTCCAAATAACGCAGAAGAAAATACGAGGTGGCAACAAACAGGTCAATACCCTTGGAAATCTATTTTAGGTGGCGATGGAATGCAAGTACAAGTAGATAGTCGCAATTCAAAAATCGTTTACACAGGATATCAATTCGGCAATTATTTCAGAATTGATTTAGAAAATGACCACCGCACTTATATTCAACCTAAACATGAATTAGGTGAGACTCCGTATCGTTTTAATTGGCAATCTCCTATCCTATTATCACCCCATAATCAAGATATTTTATATATGGGAAGCAATAAGCTGCATCGTTCATTAAACCAAGGTGATACTTGGGAAACCATATCAGGTGATTTAACCCAAGGCGGCAAAGAGGGTAACGTAGCATTCGGAACCTTAGCAACCATATCAGAATCAACCTTCAAATTCGGATTGATGTACACCGGTAGTGATGACGGACTCATACAACGCACAGAAAATGGTGGCGGAAACTGGGAGGTCATTTCTAAAAACCTACCTCAAAATTTATGGGTAAGTCGAGTAGTTGCTTCAACACATCAAAAAAATAGAGTGTATGCTACATTAAACGGTTACCGCTCAGATGATTTTACACCTTATATATATGTAAGTGAAGACAAAGGCGCTACTTGGAAGAACATTGCAGCAAACATACCTACTGCTGCAGTAAATGTTATTTTTGAAGATACCGAAAATGAGAAGGTATTATTCGTAGGTACTGACAATGGTTTATATGTAAGCTTAAATGGTGGTACATCTTGGGAATCTTTTCAAAACGGAATGCCCAATGTAGCGGTACACGATTTGGTAATTCAAAAAGAAGCCAAACATTTGTTAATAGGTACACATGGCAGAAGCATTTATAAAGCAGATATTTCAGCATTGCAAAGTATGACAACTGAAGTACTAGAGAAAGCATTGCATACTTATCCGTTAGAAAACATAAAGCACTCTAGTCGTTGGGGGAATTCATGGAGTTCGTGGTCGAAGGCAAGTACACCTGGTTTAGACATCACTTTCTATTCTGATAGAGATGATGTGTACCAAACTAAGATTAAATCATCTGATGACATTGTAGTTAGTGAAACAGAAATTATAGCGAATAAAGGATTGAATATTTTGTCATATGACTTAGCTTTTTCAAAAATTGGCAAACTCAATTACCTTAAAAAGCACAAAACCGTATTAAAGCAAGCTGATAACGGAAGTACTTATTTACCTAAAGGATCATACGTTGTTGAAATTAAAGGAAACGGTACCAGTGAAAACATCACTTTCGAAATAGAGTAATAAATGAAGATAGTAGATTGGAATACACTGGCAGATTTAGGAGTTAGCCATAATGCGGATATTAAAAAAAGAACATTAATCAACCGTGGAGAAATTCCGCAATTAATGATGTATGGCACTGCCGTTTTTAAACCTGGTCAACAAGTAGATTTACACAAACATGATACGATGTTCGAAGTATTTCATATACAAACAGGTCAAGCTGTTTTTACTATTTCAGGTAAAGAGTATAAAGTAGGTCCAGGAAATTGTATAACTATTGAACCAGGCGAAATACATGGACAACACAATCCTTTTGACACAGAAGTCACTTGGACCTATTTTGGCATAGCCACAGATTAAGAAGAATTAATTATGGAATTAACATTAGGAATACCGGCACTACTTTTTCCAGCTATTTCATTGACTATGCTAGCCTATAATGCACGTTATTTAGCCATTGCAGCTTTAATTCGACAGTTACATCAAAAATATCAAGAAACAGCATCGCAGTCCGTTGGTTTACAGGTACAAAAATTAAGAAAGCGACTTACTATTATAAAAAATATGCAGGCAACTGCTATTGTAAGCTTCCTTTTGGCCGTAATTACCATGACCTTAATTTATGTAAAATTTACCTTTTGGGCTAATTTGGTATTTAGTATAAGTTTATTTGCACTTATGATCTCTCTAGTATTATCGTTGATTGAAGTTCAATTATCGACTAAAGCATTAGAAATTCAGTTAAAGGATATGGAGAAATAATTACCTGAGATCAATTAAAGAAGCCTAACTAATAACCTTACCGTTCGTCGATGTTTTTATTAGCTATTAGGTTAATATCCGGTATCTTTGCCATCTGACAAAAATAGGCATGAAAAGAGTTCGAGAACTCGAATTGATAAATCAGATAAGGGAAATAAGAGAATTCGAATTTGGGGTATTCTATTTCTTCAAAGGAGGTATTGTTATATCTGAAATGAATGAAGGTGCTAAATTCAAGTGGGAGAATGCAAAAAAAGCAGTCTACGCAGCACAAGAAATCTATGAAAAGGGTATTCCATTAATTTATATTGCCAATAGAGTAAACAAATATCGTGTATCACCTTTTGAGTGGTTCAAGTTTCACAAAAATCGTTTTGACATGCAGTATATTGCTTCAGTCGGTGCATTAAAAAACAATATACTCAGCTCAATATTGAAGCAATTGATTTTTCCAAAAAGAATTCAAACATTTACAGATTTAGACGAAGCTGTAAACTGGGCGCTACAAATCTCAAAAAAAGCACATTAGCTAGCTGTATCCTAAATCGAATTTTGTTCAAGAATTCGCATTTTAAATGAACTAATTCGAGAAAATTCTTAAACACACGAAAAATACATTTTAAAATCAATCTAAATAGACATACTAAAACTGCTTAATTCTTGTTAATAACTAGCTTGTGATGTACATTCGCATATAAAATTAACGACTAATGAGCGGATTTTTTAAATCTTCGATTGGTAGAAAGTACGCAATGGCGCTTTCTGCTTTCTTTTTAATGTTTTTTCTACTTCAGCATTTTGCAATAAACATCTTATCGGTTATAAGTCCCGATGCGTTTAATGAAGCTTCGCATTTTATGGGCACTTTTTGGGCCGTACAATATGTTTTGCAGCCTGTTTTAATTTTCGGTGTTATTTATCACTTTGTGATGGGTTTCATTTTAGAAGCTAAAAACAGAAGTGCAAGAGTTAAAACATACGCAAAAAACAATGGTGCTGCCAATTCATCTTGGATGAGCCGTAATATGATTTACAGCGGATTAGCTATTTTGGCCTTCTTAGTACTTCACTTTATAGATTTCTGGATACCAGAAATTAACACCAAGTTTATTGCAGGAGACATGACTGGCTTACTGCCAAATGGAGAAGGATTCAGATACTATGAGGAATTAGCTCATAAATTTGAAAACCCATTACGTGTAGGTGCTTATGTTATTGCCTTCATTTTCTTATCGCTACACCTTATGCATGGTTTCAGTTCTGCATTTCAGTCTGCCGGTGCATCGAGCATGAGAAAAGAAAAACTACAATTGTTTGCTAAAGTGTATTCAATCTTTATCCCGTTAGGATTTATATTCATTGCACTTTTTCATCATTTTAATCATCATTAACACCTATTACTTATGTCTGTATTAGACTCAAAAGTACCTAAAGGTCCGTTGAAAACGAAGTGGACCGATTATAAGAACCATATAGATTTAGTTAACCCTGCTAACAAACGTAATATTGATGTAATCGTTGTTGGAACAGGATTGGCAGGTGGTTCTGCTGCTGCAACTTTAGCAGAATTAGGCTATAATGTAAAAACATTTTGCTACCAAGATTCTCCAAGAAGAGCTCACTCTATTGCTGCACAAGGTGGTATTAATGCTGCAAAAAACTATCAAGGTGATGGTGATTCAACTTACCGTTTATTTTACGATACCGTAAAAGGTGGTGATTATCGTTCTAGAGAAGCAAACGTATATAGATTAGCAGAAGTTTCTGCAAATATTATTGACCAATGTGTTGCCCAAGGTGTACCATTTGCACGTGATTATGGCGGACTTTTAGACAACCGTTCTTTCGGTGGTGTATTAGTTTCTCGTACTTTCTATGCTAAAGGACAAACTGGCCAACAATTATTGTTAGGCGCTTATTCTGCAATGAACAGACAAATTGCACGTGGTAAAATTACCCCGTTCAATCGTCATGAAATGTTAGATGTAGTAAAGGTTGATGGTAAGGCTCGTGGTATTATCGCTCGTGACTTGGTTACTGGTGAAATAGAACGTCACTCAGCACATGCCGTAGTTATTGCTTCTGGTGGATACGGAAATGTTTATTTCCTTTCAACAAATGCAATGGGATCGAACGCTACCGCTGCTTGGAAAATACACAAAAAAGGAGCATTTTTCGCAAACCCTTGTTATACTCAAATTCACCCAACGTGTATTCCTCGTTCAGGAGATTATCAGTCTAAACTTACGTTGATGTCTGAATCTTTACGTAATGATGGTCGTATTTGGGTGCCAAAGAATATGGATGATGTAATGGCAATACGTGAAGGCAAGAAAAAGCCGACCGATTTGTCTGAAGATGAAAGAGATTATTACTTAGAAAGAAGATACCCTGCATTTGGTAACTTGGTTCCACGAGATGTTGCATCGAGAGCTGCAAAAGAACGTTGTGATGCCGGTTACGGAGTAAATGCAACTGGTGAAGCTGTGTATTTAGATTTTGCATCTGCAATTCAACGTTACGGTGTTGAACAAGCTAAGATTCATAATATCTCAAATGCTTCTGCCGATAAAATTTATGAATTAGGTGCCGCTATCGTAAAAGCGAAGTATGGTAACTTATTTCAAATGTATGAGAAGATTGTTGATCAAGATCCATACAAAACACCAATGATGATTTACCCAGCGGTACACTATACTATGGGTGGTGTTTGGGTTGATTATAACTTAATGACTACTGTAGAAGGTCTTTACTGTATAGGTGAAGCAAACTTCTCTGATCACGGTGCAAACAGACTTGGTGCTTCTGCGTTAATGCAAGGTTTAGCTGATGGTTATTTTGTATTGCCATATACAATTGGTGATTATCTATCTCACGAAATTCGTACCGGTAAGATAGCAACCGATACTCCAGAATTTGATGCTGCTGAAAAAGAAGTAACAGATAAAATTAATTTCTTTGTGAATAACAAAGGGTCTCACTCTGTAGATTATTACCATAAAAAATTAGGTAATATTATGTGGGAGAAATGTGGAATGTCTCGTAACGCTGAAGGCTTAAAAGAAGCTATGGCAGAAATTAAGGCTCTTCGTGAAGATTTCTACAAAAACGTTAGCGTACCTGGTACTGCAACCGAACTTAATGCAGAATTGGAAAAAGCTGGTCGTGTAGCAGATTTCTTGGAACTTGGTGAGCTATTCGCTAAAGATGCCTTAGAAAGAGAAGAATCTTGTGGTGGTCACTTTAGAGAAGAGTCGGTTGAGATTGGTGGAGAACAAGCAGGTGAAGCAAAACGTAACGATGTTGATTTCGCATTCGTTTCTGCATGGGAATACAAAGGAGAACCTGGTGATGCAGTTTTACATAAAGAAGAGCTAGAGTTCAACGAGATCGAATTAAAACAAAGAAGTTATAAATAAATAGTATTGAGCTATTACATATGATTTACTTCATAAAATAATACTCATTACTCAATACTTAAAATATGAATCTGACATTAAAAATTTGGAGACAATCAAATGCCCAAGATAAGGGTAAAATGGTCGATTATAAAGTGACAGAGATTTCTGAACATATGTCGTTCTTAGAAATGATGGATGTTCTTAACGAACAGTTGATTAACAAGGGTGAAGAGCCTGTAGCTTTTGACCACGATTGTAGAGAAGGTATATGTGGTATGTGCTCTATGTTTATTAACGGAGAAGCACATGGACCAGATAGAGGTGTAACTACTTGTCAATTGCACATGCGTATGTTCAAAGATGGCGATACTATTACAATAGAGCCATTTAGAGCAAAAGCATTTCCTGTAATTAAAGATTTAGTTGTTGACAGAAGTTCATTTGACCGTATACAACATGCAGGTGGGTACATTTCTGTAAACACTTCAGGTAACACTCAAGATGCTAATGGTATTCCAATATCCAAGCACGCTGCAGATGAGGCAATGGATGCCGCTACATGTATTGGTTGTGGTGCTTGTGTTGCAAGTTGTAAAAATGCTTCAGCAATGTTGTTTGTAGGTGCAAAAGTATCTCAATATGCATTATTGCCACAAGGTCAAGTAGAAGCTGTAGACCGTGTTCAAAACATGGTTGCACAAATGGATTTAGAAGGATTTGGTAATTGTACCAATACCGGAGCATGTGAAGTAGAATGCCCTAAGGGTATTTCATTGGAAAACATTGCAAGAATGAACCGCGAATTCTTAAGTGCTAACGTTAAAAGTTAGACATAACAATCATAAAGTTTTAAAAAATCTCGACCGTAAAGGCTCGGGATTTTTTATTTTTAAGATATGTCAAAAGACTATCCTAAAGAAAGAATTAAAGTACCTAGGTTCAACGAAGCATCAGGATATTACACTACACCTCAGCGATCTAAAATCATGAGTAAGATCAAGGGTAAGAATACCAAACCTGAACTAGCTTTTAGAAAAGCATTATACAGTGCCGGATATAGATATCGAATAGATTACAAAAAATTGATTGGTAAACCAGACATTGCCTTACCTAAATACAAAACAGTCATATTTATAGATGGGGAATACTGGCATGGCAAAAATTGGTCAGAACGAAAACCAAAGGTTAAAACAAATCGCGAATTTTGGATTGCTAAAATAGAGCGCAATATGCAGCGTGATAATGAAGTAAACAAAGAACTTAATCATTTAGGCTATACCATATTCAGGTTTTGGGAATCTGAAATCAAAAAAAATCTAGACGAATGCTTAGCGATTACCCTAAATCATTTAAATACTGTGCAAATGAGCACAAAATGAGTTTTATAAATATTTAACCCTTGAAAACCCCTATTTAATACAGCCTTAACGGGTATGAGCATGTATGATTAGTAACTTAGTGAAGAACAAAATTATTAATCTAAAAACTAAATATTATGAAGAGGATAGCAATTTTAGCTACAAATGGATTTGAAGAAAGTGAATTAAAATCTCCAAAAGAAGCCATGGAAAAAGAAGGCTTCAATGTGGAAATTGTAAGTTTAGAAAAAGGAGAAATAAAAGGTTGGGCAAACGGAAAATGGTCTAACAGCTATAAAGTAGATAAAACACTAAGTGAAGTAAAAGCGGAAGATTATAATGCATTAATATTGCCTGGTGGAGTAATTAATCCAGATTTATTAAGAAGAGAAGAAACGGCTTTGAATTTTGTACGTGACTTCTTTAAACTGAAAAAGCCAGTAGCAGCAATTTGCCATGCACCGTGGACATTAATTAGTGCAGGCGTAGTCAAAGGGAGAAAAATGACATCATTTAATTCCATTAACGATGATTTAGTAAATGCAGGAGCCAATTGGGTAGACCAAGAGGTAGTAGTTGATGAAGGATTTGTAACAAGTAGAAATCCGGATGATTTACCAGCATTTAATTCCAAATTAATTGAGGAAATAAAAGAAGGTAAGCATGAAATGCAACATGCATAATTCATTTTAATGGAAATGAAAAGCCCAACCAACAGGTTGGGCTTTTTTTATATCCGTATTTAAAATTCATACATTTACTACTATGGATTATACACCACTTACCAAAGCCTCTAAATTAACAGAAGTAAAGACAACAATTTTTACAACCGTTGGCAATCTAGCACGTAAACATAAGGCTATTGATCTATCTCAAGGTTTTCCAAATTTTCAGGCTGACAGCAAATTAAAGTCATTGGTAAGCGAGGCAATTAATATTGGTTATAATCAATATGCACCCATGCAAGGCTATTACGGACTTAGAGAAGTTATATCAGACAAAATAGAAACGCTACATAACCGCGAGTATAATCCTGAAAGTGAAATAACGGTAACCGTTGGCGCCACACAAGCTATTTTTACCGCTATTACAGCCTTCGTTAACAAAGGCGACGAGGTTATTGTCATAAAACCTGCATACGACTGTTATGAACCTGCAATCATATTAAATGGAGGCATACCGGTTTTCGTTCAATTAAATGCACCAGATTATAAAATTGATTGGAACATTTTTCGTAGTAAAATTAGTGATAAGACTAAAATGGTCATCATAAATACGCCTCACAACCCTAGCGGAACAATGTTAACCAAATGGGATATGGAGCAGCTAGAGAATATATTAAAACCAACCAATATTATTCTTTTGAGCGACGAGGTTTATGAGCATATCATTTTCGACGGACAAGTGCATGAAAGTGCTTCGCGATTTACAGATCTAGCCAACAGGAGTTTTGTCTGCGCATCATTCGGAAAAACATTTCATGTAACCGGTTGGAAAATGGGCTATTGTGCAGCGCCTGCTGAATTAATGGCTGAGTTTAGAAAAGTGCATCAATTTGCGGTTTTCTGTGTAGACCATCCGGTGCAACGGGCATTGGCTATATATTTGAAGAATCCATCACACTATTTAGATTTGAACAATTTTTACCAGCAAAAACGAGATTTCTTTCTTGAAGGAATAAAATCGTCCAAATTTAAGTTTAAACCATCCAAAGGCACATATTTTCAACTATTGGATTATACCCATATTTCAAATGAAGAAGATGAAGCTATAGGAAAACGATTAATTACTAAAAACCGAATAGCATCTATACCAATTTCATCTTTCAATGTCGATAACAGAAATGATCATATGTTGAGATTCTGCTTCGCCAAAAAACAGAAAACTTTAGAAAAAGCAGTTGAAATTCTATGCAAGCTCTAACACCTACTTATTAAAAAGCAGCATTTACCTTAGACATAAATTCACCAATTTTACTAGGCTCTAACCAACGTGTTACTACAACCACATCATTCTCTTTATCTATAACAATAAAGTTACCACCAAAACCAGCAGCATAATAGATGTTTTCAGATAATCCTTCCCAATGTCTAGCACCCTTTTTATTTAACCACCACATATAGCCGTAATTCGCATTTGGGATTGAAGGAGTTGTTGCTTTCTTTATCCAATTTTCTGAAATCAATCGTTCATTCTTCCATTTACCATTATTTAAGAATAACATACCAAAACGAGCCATATCTTCTGTGCTAATGAATATTCCTGCCCCTGAGTGTCCGCCACCGGTTACAGATTTCATTTGAAGTCCGTCAATTTCTGTCCAAGCATCATCATAACCAAACCAGCGCCATGTAGAAGATGCTTCAATTCTATCCATAATTTTCTCCTTTAATACTAAAGGCATTGGTTTGCGCCATACATGTGTAAGCGAATATGCAAGCACATTTACACGAACATCATTATATTCCATAACAGTGCCTGGTTCTTTTGGCTGAGCCATTTTCCAATCATCAATATCGCCTTCACTTGGTGGCCTATCTGCCCAATCTTTTACTCCCCACAACTCACCAGACCAAGCCGAATTCTGCTGCAATAAATGTTCCCAAGTAATTTTAGAATTATGGGTACCATCAAAAGTGCCGTCCCAAATGTAGTCACCTACCAAATTCTTAGTATCCGTAATTAGCTTTTCGTCTTCGGCAAGACCAGCCATTGTGCTCAAAAAACTCTTAGTTACACTGAAAGTCATATCAACTCTTTTGGTATCTCCCCATTGAGCAACTACATATCCATTTTTAAGAATCATGCCTGCAGGACCGCCACGTTTCTTAGTCGGACCTAATATTTTATGAAAAGGTTCTTTTTCAAAACCTTTTACGATTGCAATACGCAAATCTCTAGAGCCTGAATATTCATTTGCCTCTGCAAAATCTACCGCTTCATTTAGCTTAGCATCTTTGATTTTAAAGTCTTTTGGTGCTTTTATTTCCCAGTCTGCATTTCGTTCTGGAAAGTAATATTCTTGCCCCTGTAAATTAAAAAAACCAAGGAGCGCTACGAAGGTGATAAAATGTAATTTCATGAAAGTTAATTTGAAACTACAAGGTACTTAAATTGAAACGCATTAACCAATCTGTCTGTTCATCTGAACCTATAAAATATGGGTGCGTATCAAATTTTTGGAATCCGTATCGTTCATAAAATTTTATGGCGCGTTTATTCTCTTGCCAAACACCTAACCATAACATTTTCTTATTTCGTTCTTTAGCAATAGTTTTAATGTGATGAAGAAATTGCTCGCCTAAACCTAAACCTTGATGTTTCTGTAATACATATATACGTTCCAATTCAATACTATCATCTTGCTTAAGTTCTGACTGTGCTTCCTTTACATTTAACTTAAAGTAACCAACAACTTCATTGTTAGTGTATACGAAGTAAAAATCGCTGTTAGGATTAAGAAGTTCCTTTTTAATAGTTTCTAATGCAAACGCTTTTTTAATGTAGATTTCAAAATCTTTAGGGTCGTTGTCTTTAGCAAAGGCAGAAACAAAAGTTTGTTCTGAAATTGACCTTAATTGATCTAGTTCTTCGAAAGAACATAAAGTGTAAGTAAGTACCATACCCCTAAAATAAAAAAAGGAGCAAATTACTTTGCTCCTAACCGGGGGAAATTTTATAAAATGGTTGATTTGGTAACTTTTCTGTTTCTAATAATGCATGTTTATAACATGCAATAGCTCGTAGGCATTTTTCATTTGCGAACTTTTATTGTTTTTCGGCAAACAATTTACCTTCTGTTCTCATAAGTATTGTTCCTTCATCTGTCTTTTGCATTTTAACGAAATCATTGGGGAAATCTGTACCTGGGTAACTAACGATATATACATCATCATTAACACTCCAGTTAAAATCTGTTAGATAAACTACCTGACCATCTTTATAACCGTGAAAGCGACCTAAATAAACATCATTGAAAATCCATTCTTCATTATCAATAACCATCTTATTTGTATTGGCAGCCGTTTTCACGGTGTGATTCCATATACCAATTATAGGATCGTTATTTTCTTCAATTTTTGAACAAGAGGCAACAAGTACCAACAAGATTAGGCAACTAAATACATACTTCATTTTAGGTTAAGTTTTTCAAAGCGATTTGGGGTTCACTTTTTATTACATTTCAAATATATGTAGTCTTTTTCTTACAATAAAATATTTGTGGTAAAACTTATTAAAATTGTGGTGAACCTAGACGAGTTAGTTAATCAACTATGACTAAAAGTTTAATTATAGGTTATTAAAATTTTCAACGTTTAAAAAAAAGGCAAAAAAAAAGAGCGACCTATTAAGTCGCTCTTTTTTAATTTTATAAAAGTAATTTATAACATAAATAACTTTTTAGTAAGTCTTAGAAATCCACTAAAAAAGTCGTTTCTATAAACTTGAATTTTATGTTCGTTTGCTGTGTGATTAATTCGAGAATTCATGACGGTTAAGCAATTAATAGGTTATGGGTTTCATTGAGGTCTAAAGATACATCTGTTGTTCTTAAACATGACAATAAATGTTGTGTACTGAATATAACCTGTTGTAAAAAATAAAAAAAGCTTATTTCATCGATGATTTACCCAACCCTACTAAACATTCATCTCTATAACTTCTCCTCTAATTATTAGATTACCTTCAGTAGCAGCTTTAATATCATCTACAGATACACCTGGCGCTCTTTCTAATAGCAAAAAGCCATCTTCTATAACCTCAAGTACTGCCAAATTAGTTACTATCTTCTTAACACAACCAACCCCTGTTAAAGGAAGACTACACTTCTTTAATAGTTTAGACTCACCTGCTCTATTGGTATGCATCATAGCAACTATGATATTCTCTGCAGATGCTACAAGGTCCATAGCACCACCCATACCCTTAACCATTTTACCTGGAATTTTCCAGTTGGCTATATCACCGTTCTCAGCGACCTCCATAGCACCAAGAATGGTAAGGTCAACATGTTTACCTCTAATCATAGCAAAACTCGTTGCAGAGTCAAAATAAGATGCACCAGGTAGCGCGGTAATAGTTTGCTTACCGGCATTTATTAAATCTGCGTCTTCTTCCCCTTCAAAAGGAAATGGACCCATACCAAGTATTCCGTTTTCACTTTGAAACTCTACACTAATATCTTCACGAACATAATTAGCAACTAGGGTAGGAATACCAATACCTAAGTTTACATAATAACCGTCTTCCACTTCTTGTGCAATTCTCTTTGCAATTCCGTTTTTATCTAACATGCTCTTATTTTTGACGTACCGTTCTTTGTTCTATTCTTTTCTCGTAATCTTTTCCTTGAAAAATGCGTTGCACGAATATTCCTGGAATATGTATTTGGTTTGGATCTAGTTCTCCTTCAGGAACTAATTCTTCAACCTCAGCCACAGTAATTGTTGCCGCACCACACATACACGGATTAAAATTTCTAGCAGTACCCTTAAATATTAAGTTACCCGCAGCATCTCCTTTCCAAGCTTTAACAAAAGCAAAATCTGCCTTAAATGCTTCTTCTAATATGTACATTTTCCCATCAAATTCACGCACCTCTTTTCCTTCTGCCACTTCGGTTCCATACCCAGCCGGAGTGAAAAAAGCAGGAAAACCGGCTTGTGCAGCTCTACATTTTTCAGCTAATGTACCTTGTGGTGTTAGTTCAACTTCTAACTCTCCACTTAACATCTGTCGCTCAAATTCATCATTCTCGCCAACATAAGAAGATATCATTTTTTTAATTTGATGTTGCTGCAACAATAATCCCAAACCAAAATCATCAACTCCCGCATTATTAGAAATACAAGTGATATCCTTTACACCTAAATTAACCAATTCACTTATCGCATTTTCAGGTATTCCACAAAGACCAAAACCACCTAACATAAAGGTCATTCCGTCTTTTACTTCTGCTAATGCATCGGTTACGTTTGCTACTGTTTTACGTATCATTTTTTATTAAATTAACTAGTCACTAAATTACCCAATTAAAATGGATTAAATAAAAAAAGGTCTTGGTTTACACCAAGACCTTTTCATTATTACAATAGAATATGCCTAGAAATCTAAATCTTCTAGGTCATCTTCAATATCATTATCTTCTTTAATATCAGCTGCAAACTCATCGCAATTAATTTCTATCGACATATTACTTGGCTTCTCAAAATCTTCTTTAGAAATACCTAGCTCTTCGTCTGCATAATTCTTGGTCATATACAATCCCCATATTGGCAGCGCCATTGAAGCACCTTGACCGTATGTAATACTTTTAAAGTGAACAGCTCTTTCTTCACCACCTACCCAAACACCGGTAACTAGATTGGGAACCATACCCATAAACCAACCATCACTATTGTTTTGTGTTGTACCCGTTTTACCTGCGATAGGATTTGTCAATTTATAAGGGTACCCAGTAATTATTTCATCATACTCTGGTCTCCACTTATTATAGCCGGTAGTACGTAATCGTGTACCTGAACCACCTTGAGTAACACCTTTCATTAAATCTAATATAGCGTATGAAACATCTTTACTCAACACATCTTTAGTTTCAGGAACGTATTCATATAAAACGGTACCATCTTTATTTTCTATACGGGTTACCATAACTGGCTTTACATATACCCCTTGATTGGCAAAGGCACCATATGCACCAACCATTTCATATACATTTACATCTACAGTACCTAAAGCAATTGCAGGTACTTCCAAAATATCTCCGCTCAAGCCTAAATTACGTACCATACTAACAACAGATTTCGGACCTACCTCATCTATTAATTGCGCTGTAACTGTGTTTACAGAATTTGCCAATGCCTTTTTCAAGGTATAGCTATTACCTGAATACTTAAGATTAGAATTTCTTGGGCACCAAGGCTCCACATTACCATGCTTACCAGCTTCTATACAATATTGTGTATCTGGGCGAGTTTCACAAGGTGATAATCGTAATTGATCTATTGCAGCTGCATACACAAAAGGTTTAAAAGTAGAACCTGCCTGCCTTGCACCTTGTATAACATTGTCATATTGAAAATGCTTGTAATTGATGCCGCCTACCCATGCTTTAACATGACCGGTTTGTGGCTCCATAGACATCATTGCCGTTCTTAAAAAAGTTTTATAATAACGAATGGAATCTCTTGGTGTAAGTATGGTATCTTTTTCTTTAGTCGGACTTTTCCAATCGAAAACAGTCATTTCTGTTTTCTTATCAAAAGACTCACGAATCTCTTTTTCAGATTTGCCAGCGCTTTTCATAATTTTCCATCGATCAGAATTCTTCATGGCACGTTCCATAATACCCTTCGTTTCCTCTGGAGTAATATCTAAGAAAGGTGCTGTCTTATTTCTATCTGGTGTATTTTGATGAAAAAACTCCGCTTGTAATTTTGTCATATGCTCATTGACCGCCTCTTCTGCATTAGCCTGCATTTTAGAATCAATGGTCGTGTAGATTTTGAGTCCGTCTAAATACAGATTGTACTTATCTGGCTCATCACCGATTGCTGGTTTTGGATTCTTATTTATCCAATCTTTCATGAAACGTTGCAAATACATTCTAAAGTAAGTTGCCAAACCTACGCTATGCGTTTCTGGATTATAATTAATATCCATTTTCATAGCCTGTAGCGAGTCTTTTTCTACCTCTGTGATGTACTCGTACCTTGCTAACTGTCCGAGAACAATGTTTCTTTTCTTAAAAGTAATTTCCTCTCGTCTTAATGGATTAAAAAGAGATGAGTTTTGCAACATACCAACCAACATGGCAGATTCTTCGATTTTAAGGTCTTTCGGTTCTTTACCAAAATAAATACGAGCTGCAGAACGTATACCATCGGCATTATTACCAAAATCATAGATATTCAAATACATACTAATGATTTCTTCTTTGGTATAACTGCGCTCTAACCTAATAGCTAAAACCCATTCTTTAATTTTTTGTGTATATCGCTTCCATCCTCTTGCTGCCCTTCCAACAAAAAGTTGACGAGCCAATTGTTGAGTTATAGTACTTGCTCCACCCCTTTTTCCTAAATAGAAAAATGCTCTCAATGTACCGCGAGAATCAATACCAGAGTGGTCCATAAAACGTATATCCTCACTCGCCATAAGAGTATTTACCAAATTTTCTGGTAGCTCTTCAAAGTTTACATCGGTACGGTTATCATCTAAATAGAATTTACCTAACAAATTACCATCAGAAGAGATGATTTGTGAGGCTAAATTGGTCTGCGGATTTTCTAAATACTCATAAGGAGGCAATTCACCAAAAAGTCCCCAAGAAGCAGATAGGAAAATTAATGCAACAATAGCAATACCCGACCCAAACAAAATCCAAAACCATAATATGAATTTCGAAAAACTATTCGTTGTTTTTTTCTTTACCTCTTTTGCCATTGTTTACGGGGTGCTTTTTGTTACTTCTATTCCTACATCGGTAATGCCTTCTAGCCCAATTATACCAGAAACATTACCATTTTTACGCATCGCCTGTGATACCTCAATAGTATATACGCCAGAAGATGAAAAAACGATGTTTTCTTTATACCATAATTTATTTTCTTTGATGCTACCACTACCCTTGCCAAGCCATGTGCCATCTGGTAAGGACATCGCATATTCTAAAGTGTCTTTGGTTACTTCGCCTTCAGGTGTAGTCAAAGATGCAATTATAAATAGATTGCTATATGGGAAAGTATTGTCATTGCGAACATTGATAAAGATATCATGAGCCGCAATAGTATCCATTTTAGATAATGAAAATTCAAGAACATTATCTTTGTTCCAAACACCATCTTCTAATGTTCGGTATTCAGTCTTAATAATATTGCTGTCACAAGAAGCAAATAGCACTAATGCTAAAAAACAACAAGATATACTACGCATCCTTCTTTTGATTTCTATTACGATTTCTGTTCTTGTTCTTATTTCGGTTGCGATTTTTGTTTTTATTCCTGTTTTTATTATTGTTTCCGCCACCTTTTGGTCTATCAAAACGTGTAAGACTGTCTTGCCCTACTACATTTTCGAAAACTACTTTTTCTTCAACGGCAATTTCCATTGCATACATCTCCAAACTAGCTACTTTCTCTTTCTTTTTATTCTTTTCTAAAATTTCATTTACCTGATCTTTAGAAAGCACATGCCAACTACCTGGATCTTCTCTATATGAAAACCACAACATCTCTTTAAAAATGTCAGTTTTCTGGCAAAAAGCTAGTCCTTTTTCAGTAAACAATTTTGTGTCTTGAGCAGGAAAATCTTTAAGAGCGTCTACATACACGTCTAGCTCATAATTTAAACAACACTTCAATTTACCACATTGACCAGCAAGCTTTTGCGGATTCAATGATAGTTGTTGGTAACGTGCTGCAGAAGTACTTACAGACCTAAAATCTGTTAACCATGTTGAGCAACATAACTCTCTACCACAAGACCCGATACCACCAAGTCTTTGTGCCTCTTGACGATACCCGATTTGACGCATCTCGATACGAATACCGAACGCCTTTGCCATATCTTTTATCAACTGACGAAAATCTACACGTTCATCTGCCGTGTAATAAAAAGTAGCTTTAGAGCCATCACCCTGAAACTCAACATCAGAAATTTTCATTTGAAGCTTTAAGATAATAGCGATTTCACGTGCTCTTTTCTTAATTTCTTCTTCTCTATCTCTACATTTTTGCCAAATATCAATGTCTTTCTGGCTCGCCTTTCTATACACTTTCGGTGCCTCTTCATCAGTAAAAGACACTTTTTTCCGTTTCATTTGCACACGTACTAGTTCACCAGTTAAGGTAACCATACCAATGTCATGACCAGATTGTGCTTGTGTGGCAACTATATCGCCAATGGAAAGTGAGAGATTCTCTGTATTTCTAAAAAACTCTTTTCTACTATTTTTAAATCTTACTTCAACAAAATCGAATGGTCGTTCCCCATTAGGGAGCGACATATTTGAAAGCCAGTCAAAGACTGTCAGTTTATTGCAACCATCTGTACCGCAAGTACCGTTATTCTTGCATCCCTTTGGTTGTCCATCCTTACCGGTAGAACAACTACTACAACTCATATTATATATATATTGGTTTGGTCGAATTTTATAAAATTCACCAAAAAAGGTTCATAAAAAACTTATAGGTAAAGATACAGTTTTTTTAATGTGAAATAAAAGTGAAATTAGCGGAGTGGGTTTTAAATAGTGACTTTACCAATAACTCAAGCCCTTTTTTAAAACACAAAAAGACTGCGAAAAACGCTGCCTTTTTATAATATATCGTATTGTTTAATGACGTAAGCCTTATTTAAACAGAAAGCTACTTTTTAAACTTCAGCACTTCTGAGCGACCTTTTTTAAATATCTTATTACTTACAACCTTACCTTTTCTCAACGCTTTTTGTTCTTCAAAAGGCAATTCATGAACCTCTCTACAAGTATCTGAACAGCAATTATTCATTTTTTCTGCACAAGATGGGCATTGAATAAATAATAAATGGCAAGCTTCATTTGCACAATTAACATGCTCATCGCAAGACTCACCACATTGATGACAATTGGCAATAATATCATCACTAATACGCTCTCCCCTTCTGTGATCAAAAACAAAATTCTTACCCTTGAATTTATTTTCAAGATTGTTTTTCTCTACTTGTCTTGTGTATTCAATGATTCCGCCTTCTAGTTGATATACTTGTTCAAAACCTTTGTGTTTATAATAAGCACTAGCTTTTTCGCAACGAATTCCACCAGTACAGTACATTACCAATTTCTTGTCCTTTTTATGATCAGCTAAATCACGTTCAATAATATCAAGTGAATCTCTAAACGTATCAACATCGGGAGTAACTGCATTTTTAAAATGACCTATTTCACTTTCATAATGATTTCGCATATCTACCAAAACCGTATCTGGATCTTCAATAAGTTCATTGAACTGCTCTGCGCCAACGTGAATACCTTTGTTGGTAACATCAAAAGAATTGTCTTCCAATCCGTCGGCAACGATTTTCTTACGCACTTTAACTTTCAACTTTAAAAAAGAAAGGTTGTCTTGCTCAATAGCAATATTAAGTCGCACATTCTCTAGAAAAGAAATGCTATCCAAATGCTCTTTAAAAACATTGAAGTTTTCAGCCGGAACGGAAAGTTGGGCATTTATACCTTCGTGAGCAACATAAATTCGCCCAAGAACATCCATATCGTTCCAGTTGATAAAAAGGTGGTTTCTAAAAATGTTGGTATTACCAATGTGTGCATAGGTATAGAAAGAGATAGTAAGGCGTTCCTTACCCGCTTCTTCAATTAAAGCTGCTCTTTCTATTGCACTTAACGTATTGTACAGTTGCATGCTATACTAATAATTTAAGTCTGCCATTTGGCAGAAGGTTTATAGAAAATTTTTGAAGGACAAAAATAGTTATAATATTGAAAAATGCACCTATTTTATTACCGTTTACCGCGTTATAACATAAAAAAGAGCCTTGTTTAGAACAAGACTCTTAATCGACTATTCCATTCTTTTCTTTTTCATAGCATTCTTAAAGAATAGAAAAAGAAGATAGTCACCTATAATCGCCGACACTAAAAACAGCGATTTATAACCAATGAAGTAACTTCTATTTTATAAAAGATAGTAATTGCTTAAAATGGTTGCGTAATCGATTCAATATTATTCAATTCAAAAAAGAATTGGTAATTTAGCTTTCCAAAAAAATAGAAAATGAGTTCTGAAAAAGAAGCAAAATTAAAAGCATTAAAGTTGACCCTTGACAAAATGGATAAGACCTACGGTAAGGGCGCTGTAATGAAAATGGGGGATAGTGTTGTTGCAGATGTTGAAGTGATACCTTCTGGCTCATTAGGTTTAGATATTGCCTTAGGCGTAGGGGGTTACCCAAGAGGTCGTGTAATTGAAATTTACGGACCAGAATCTTCAGGTAAAACAACCTTGACTTTACATGCAATAGCAGAAGCGCAGAAAAATGGGGGTATTGCAGCATTTATTGATGCAGAGCATGCTTTTGACCGTTTTTACGCTCAAAAACTAGGTGTAGATATAGACAACTTAATTATTTCTCAACCAGACAACGGTGAGCAAGGTTTAGAGATTGCAGATAACTTAATTCGTTCTGGAGCAATCGATATTGTAGTAATAGATTCAGTTGCGGCATTGACACCTAAAAGTGAAATTGAAGGAGAAATGGGAGATTCTAAAATGGGTCTTCACGCTCGTTTAATGTCTCAAGCACTTAGAAAATTAACCGGTTCTATCAGCAAAACAAACTGTACCGTTATATTCATTAACCAATTACGTGAAAAGATTGGTGTAATGTTCGGTAACCCAGAAACTACTACTGGTGGTAACGCACTTAAATTTTACGCATCTGTTCGTTTAGATATTAGAAGATCTACACAAATTAAAGATACAGACGGTAATGTTCAAGGTAACAAGACCAGAGTTAAGGTTGTAAAGAATAAAGTAGCTCCACCTTTCCGTACCACTGAATTTGATATTATGTATGGTGAAGGTATTTCTAAAGTTGGTGAGGTTATCGACTTAGGTGTTGAATATGAAATAGTAAAAAAGAGTGGTTCATGGTTTAGCTATGGCGACACAAAATTAGGTCAAGGTCGTGATGCTGTTAAAAACCTACTTTTAGATAACCCTGAATTATTTGAGGAATTAGATGGTAAAATCAGAGAAGCCATTGCTGCCTTAAATGCTTAAATTCAGTTTTATTTAAGTAAACATAAATGAATTAACGCAACCATTGCACTTCATTCTCATCTTAAAACAAAACAGTTATATGATGAGAAATAAGTTGATGCTGTTGACCTTGGTCATAGCATTTATATGCAATGGTTGTTCTATTGATGATGATGACGCCAATTTCCATTTTACAGCATTGGAAATTGTCGATGCAGAAGTACCAGAATCTTTTATTCTTAATGAGACTTATAAGATTTCTGTAAATTATTTAAAACCCGATAGTTGTACATACTATGAAGGTTTTGACGTTGTTAAAGATTCCCTGACCACTAGAAGTGTTGTTGCCATTGGCGCAGTAAAAACTGATATTGATGATTGTATGGAAGAATTAATTCAAGAAACGGCGTCTTTCAACTTCCAGGTAATTTATACCGAACCCTATACATTTAGATTTTACAAAGGCGATAATAGTGACGGAGAGGCAGAATATATGGAAATTGTCGTTCCAGTAAACAACCCTTAAAACAACCAACCATTTGTGAGTCTAGAAGAACTCATACATAATTGCAAAAAAGGAGACCGTAAAGCACAGGAGCTATTATATAGAGCCTATGCCACAACCCTCTATGGTATATGCCTAAAATATTCCAAATCAAAATCGCAGGCAGAAGACACTCTACATGATAGTTTTATGACGATTTATGATAAAATAGGTCAGTTTAAAAACAAAGGTTCTTTTGAAGGTTGGATGAAAAGAATTACCGTAAATACTGCGCTACAAAAATATAGAAAGCAAGAATACCTTAATGTAGTTACAGATAATACCGAAGAAGAAGTTACCGTAGATAACGTTTATGATGACATAAGCTTGCAAACGTTGCTCAGCTACATTCAAGAATTACCTAATAAATACCGCGCTACATTCAATTTATATGTAATGGATGGCTACACGCATAAAGAAATTAGTGAACTGTTAGGCACCACTATAGGCACCTCAAAATCTAATCTTGCTAGGGCACGCGCATTATTAAAAGAAAAAATAGAAACTAAGATCACGCAATCAATTGTAAGTATCTTAATTATAATATCAACACACTTTTTATAATCCTCGTGATTATAGACAGAAACAGTACTAGATGCAGAAGAAGAATATAGACGAACTTTTCCGAGATAAACTTTCGGACTTCAAGCAAACACCAGACAATAAAGTTTGGCGTGCGATTGATGCGTCATTGGACAAAAGGAAAAAGAGAAGGGTCATACCATTTTGGTGGTCATTTGGGGGTATTGCTGCCTCTATAATGATTAGTTTATTAGTATTTAATCCGTTTACAGAAGAACACACTACCAATGAAATTCTGGTGGACACTAAAAATGAATCAGAAATACTAAATGATATTGAACCAACTACCAAAACTAGGATTTTTATTGACTCTATAGACACTACTACTAATGCTGTAGTTGAACAAAATATAGTTAGTGATAGCGAAGCGAATAGTGCTAAAAATAAAGCATTGAACAATCAGGAAGAATCTAATAAGATTGTAGCGTCCAAGACTAAAAATAGTTACAACAAGAATATTGAACCTGAGAATAATGCTATAGCTGAAAACAATAAAAATGTTTCAGAGAAAAGTAATTCTACTAACGAGGCTTTACTTGCTGAACATATCCCTTTAAAAGCTGTTGACATTAATGATTCAGAAAACGTATCAAATAACATTCTAAATACAGACAGATCAATTGCTACAACAAACAAGGATTCTAATTCACATTTAGATTTTAGCCCTAAAGAATTAGAAAGTTCAATCGCTGAAAATAGTACTGTAGAAGAGGTTAACAAAGAACTTGAATCGAACAAGAAATCTATTTTTGAAGAGATTGAAGATCAAGAAGAGCTAAAAAAGAAAAAAGTAACTAGTAATAGATGGTCTGCAGGACCAAATGTAGCTCCTGTATATTTTAATGCCATTGGCGAAGGCTCTCCGGTAAATTCAATTTTTAGTCCTAATGCAAAATCAGGGAATGTAAATATGAGTTACGGAGTCTCTGTAGCATACGCGGTTACCAAAAAGTTGACGATACGTTCAGGAATTAACAAAGTAGATTATGGTTATGATACTGAAGATGTTGCTTTTTCATCTTCATCGGCTTTTGCACCGAATAATGGACAATTAAGCTCTATTGATTATGCTGAAACCTCTAGTACCTTAAAGATTTCTAGCAATAGGGTTGCTTCAGAAAAATTCAACACTACGAATTCTACCCAAGACATCACCGCAAAAAGTCCATCAAGAGATGGCTATATGTCGCAACAGTTCGGTTATCTTGAATTACCTGTTGAATTAAATTACGCGCTTATAGATAAAAAATTCGGCGTTAACCTTATTGGTGGTGTTAGTTCTTTATTTTTAATTGACAATGCAGTATCCTTGACTTCTGGTGAACTGACCACTGAAATAGGAGAGGCTAATAATATTAACGACCTAAATTTTAGCGCCAACATGGGGCTAGGTCTTAATTACAATTTTTCACAAAAGGTGCGGTTTAACGTTGAGCCTATTTTTAAATACCAACTGAATACCTTTTCTGATGTAAACGGTACTTTTAGACCCTATTCTGTGGGAGTTTACAGTGGACTAACCTTTCAATTTTAAATTATAAATATGAAGAATTATATATTGTGTTGCCTTTGTTTAATGAGCATTTCTATACATGCTCAAAATATAGATGATGAGTATATAACTTCAGAAGAACATCAAGAATTAAAAATTAACGGTCTCTTTTTAATCTTAGGCGCCATTGAGTTGGATTATCAATATTTACTAAACGAAGAATCTGCTATCGGTATTGATGTCTTATATGCTTATGATGATGAGAATCTCGATGTCAACTATTATGTATCGCCTTACTACCGTCAATATTTTGGGAAAAAATACGCTTCTGGTTTCTTCGTAGAAGCTTTTGGTATGTTGAATTCTGTTGATGATTACACTTATGGTTCTTATTATGATGAGCCAGCAGATTCTTATTATTCAAGTTCTGGATACGAAGAAAACATTGTCGATTTTGCCTTAGGCATTGGCACAGGTGTTAAACTACTAACTAAAAGAGGTTTTATCGTAGAAATAGACGCAGGTATTGGCCGCAATCTATTTAAAAACGATAGAGACTTTACAATTATCGGTAAAGGCGGTATTAACCTTGGTTACAGGTTCTAGCTATTTTTGGTTAAATCGTTAAGTATCGTTTCTCTAACACTTGTTCTAAGCTGTGCCGTATCTTCCGGTCGTATTGAATGTGTTTCAACAAATGAATGTACTCTAGCCCTGCACTTACCTGGTCCTCCACTTAAAAATGTAAAAGAGAATCGTTTTTTATTATCATAAAAAGTCATGGGTACTACTGGTATTTTATGAGCAATAGCCATTTTAAAAGCACCATCTTTAAATTTATCTAACAATACATGTTCTTCAGGCACACCACCTTCAGGAAAAATACAGATACTCAAACCCTGCTGCAGTCTTCTTTGCGCCCGTCTATATACACCTGTTCTACTTTGTGTATTGTCTCTATCTACCATTATACATACACGTTTATAGAAAAATCCAAATAAAGGAATTTTAACCAACTCTTTCTTGCCAACAAATACAAAAGGGTTTCTACTAACCACAAGCATCAGCATAATATCTAACATACTTGTATGGTTCGCCACCAACATATAACTCTTCTTTTTAACCAATTGTTGGTCATATTTCACTCTAGGAAAGCAAAACATACCATATAGTATAAATCTTGCCCATAGGTTTCTGGCCATCCAGAAAAACTGAGGATACCAAGCCTCCCTTGAGGCAAAAAGGACAAGAAATGGAAAAAAGAGTAGAATAGGAATGGCCACTAGAATATAAAACCAAATACGGTATATCGTTTGACCGGTTTGTTTAACCAATTTAAGCATAAATCAAAAGTAGTTATTTAGGATAGTTTTTTTGTATTTGTTTTACCTTTGCTTTCTTAGAATAAAGAAAATGGCAAGAATTTTAACAGGCATACAAAGTACAGGGACTCCGCATTTAGGAAATATTTTAGGAGCGATTAAGCCAGCAATAGAAATGGCAAATAATCCGGCTAACGAATCTTTTCTTTTTATTGCAGACATGCATTCATTAACACAGATTAAAAATGGCGCAGAATTACGTCATAATACCTATGCTGTTGCTGCAACTTGGCTGGCCTTTGGATTGGATATTGAAAATACCGTTTTTTATAGACAGAGTGATGTGCCTCAAACGGCAGAACTAGCTTGGTACTTAAGCTGTTTTTTTCCGTACCAACGTTTAACGCTTGCACATTCCTTTAAAGACAAAGCTGATAGGTTAGAGGATGTAAATACCGGACTCTTCACCTACCCTATGTTAATGGCTGCAGATATTCTATTGTATGATGCCAATATTGTACCTGTAGGAAAAGATCAAATGCAACACATAGAAATGACACGCGATGTAGCTTCTCGTTTTCACGCACAGTTAGGTGAAACTTTTGTTTTACCAGAGGGCAAGGTTCAAGAAGAAACCATGTACATACCAGGCACAGATGGTGCAAAAATGAGTAAGAGCAAGGGTAATTTAATCAGTCTTTTTCAGACGGATAAAAAATTACGTAAGCAGATAATGGGAATACAGACGGATAGTACGCCTATGGAAGACCCAAAAGACCCTACCAATGATAATGTATTCGCTTTATATAAAATTCTAGCTAGCCAGCCTCAAATTGAAGAAATGAGCGCCAACTACCTAGCGGGAAATTATGGTTACGGTCATGCCAAGCAAGCACTTTATGAAGTAATAGTAAATAAGTTTGAAGAACCTCGTGAGAAGTTTGAATATTACATGAACAACCTAAACGAGATAGATGATGCTTTGGCCTTAGGTGCAGAAAAGGCAAGAAAAGTAGCTGATGGAGTGCTAGGAAGAGTTCGTGAAAAGCTGGGTTATTAATTTCTAGCCTTAAATACCACAAATATCAAAAACCGACCACTAGGTCGGTTTTTTGTTTTAATAAACTTACTACCATTTGTAATTTTCCGATTTGAAATGACGAAATATCGATGAAAGTTCAAAACAATAAGAATACAATTTAAAATACAACTAATTACAGACCAAGTAGTTTGTAAAAATTTAATCCGCAAGGAATTTATCAGATAAGAATTAAGGAATTTAAAACCAGAAAAGATAAAATAATACAAGAACCTCAAAAATTCTAAGGTTTTCCTATTGACTTCCGCAAAAAAAAAAAAAATAACTTGACCAAAATTAATAACCCACCTTCATGAAAAAATTTTTAAAAAGAGCAGTACCATCCTTAGTTTTTTGCCTGATACCGTCAATTATATTTCTAGGATGCGTAGAAAAGGATATAGAATCTATAACCATAGACTCCTTAGAAATTGAAGAAAACGCCTTTTCGATCGAGACTGAAAGTCGAATAAAAACCCTAACTTATGATGAGATACCAAGTGTAATGAACGATTTAATGTCTAGAATAGGCAAAAGCTCTAAAAACATAAATACAGGCAAATTAAAACATAATAATGTTGCAATCTTTCTTGAAGATATAAAAGAGATTGTAAACGAAGGTAGTAATAGAAATTACACCTTTGCGTTAGATGTAAAAGATTCGCCAAATTATATTTATAACCTAATAATGACCAAGGGCGAAGATGGTTCAATGCAAGATCCAGTTATAGTAGGTTATAAAATGAAGCCTAAAGATTTAAACACCTTTTTTGAAAACGGGGAAGATTATAATTATTTTATTACCGAGTATCGTTATTATAAATTTGATGCTTTTTTCGAGGATAGTAAATTCAATCGTGTTGGCAAATCTGGAGATTGTGGTGGTGGCACCACTGGGGGTAATACAGGAGGTTCTTCACAAACTCCTCCAGGTGGCACGTTCAACCACAACTATGGTGGACATTCAGTAACAAATATTTTTAGTAACGATGCGGTCAATATACCCTATGGCTATACCTCAACCATAAGAACACAAAATGCTCAAGTGAATACGGTCAGTACGGCAGGTACTAGTGGTACTGTGCAAATAGCGACCACAGGCCCTACAGGTACATTGTTAAGTCATAATGTGCCAACGCAAACAGTTAGCGTTCAGGTCACCAGTGAAGGCAATGGCCCTTCTGGACCAGGAGATATCTGTTTGGTGGTGACCACTTTTGGTGACGGACATGTTACTATAGACAATATACCCTGCCAAGGAGCACAACAAAAAACAAACAACACCTCTAAAAGCGGCGATTGTACAGGCCCAGACGGCACTTTCGCCATCAATACCGCTGCTAGGTCTATCGAAAAATTGGATTATCACTTGCCAGGTGGGCTTAATGCCGGCCAGTTAAATTGGTTCAACGATAGTAATTTTCCCGAACGAAAATTTATGGCCCAAGATTTGGTATGGTTTCTTTTGGACAACAACAAATCTGAAGAATCAATTATTTTTGTTCTAATGGCTGTTGATGCGTTGGTTAATGGCGGAAGTGTAGATGTTGATGATAGGATAATTAGAGATAAAAGTTTCGTAAATTCAAAAGCCAATTGTGTTCTTGATATTTTACTAAAGCAAACAGGTTATTTTAAGGAAGTGATGGATGCCTTTACAAATAATAATAGCGAATATAAATTGAAATTTACAACGGGCCCTGTTAGGGATGGTGCGGATGCACAAACTAGTACACCAGATGCAAATGGAATTATAACAATTACATTTAGGCCTGCTTCTGCTGAAGCTAAAGATTTGGAAATAGCCGGAATATTACTACATGAAGGAGTTCATGCTCAATTACAAAGAATAATTGCATCTGGTAATAATGTAAAATATAATCTCACAAATGATCAGTATACCTGGTTAATTGATTTAAATAAATGGTGGGAAGGTCATTCCGTAATGCCCGTTGAAACTGCTCAACATGATTTTATGTCCGTTCTATACGTAAATCCTATAGCAGAAGCAGTTAGAAAATATGATAATTATAAACATTCCAAACAGAACTATATGTATTTCGGATGGGAAGGTTTATATGATGAAGGAAGTAATAGAGGTCTGATAAATATGAGTCAATTCAATGAATTTACTAGACTTGCACAAATACCATTAACCGATAATCATAAAACATCATGCGAATAATTAGAATTCTCGTCATTTTGTCAATATCCATTCTAGTTTTTGATGGTTGCAGGATTAAAGAAAAATCTATAAATCCTGATGCGATTAATGTATACATTGGGGACTATATAAATAATCAAAAGTATGATATTAGACTTTATGACCCACCACCACCGCCGCAATGGAAAGATAGCCTAAAGCATATCGGGAGAATGAAGCCTGATTCAATTGTAAGCAACCTTGTACCACTTAAAATTTACATAGACCTTGAGATTAAATTCGATTCTAATTTTCTACATGACCAAAAACTGAAAAGAGATTTTAGCTTTATGGATAATAATGAATTTCCGGCTAAGAATTTTCTTTTAGAAAAAATAAAGTTTGATGAAAAGAAAGGTGTTGAACTAGAATTCCTTTCAAGTGAGGAATTTTTTAAAAAGCAAGATAAAATTCAATTTAATGAAGACTATGGCGGATTTATAAGTTTTAGAAATTTATATTACTCGAAAGATGGAAAAAAAGCCGTTTTTGAAATGAATTTTTACAAAAGAAGATTAAATTCAAGTTCATCTATTATTTACGCAAAAAAATTGAGTGATGGGTCTTGGAAATATCAATCTGAACTAAAATCAATTTCTTAGATGATAAGTGAAAAAAGAACAGTAAAATTCTTCCAAGTTTTAATTTATTTATCGGTAATGAATTTATTTGCTCAGGAAAAAACAAGAAAGGTTAATAAGGATACCTTGTTTTTTAATTATGATCACGCTTATTTGAAAAAAACTCTGCCTGATTTGAACTTAGTCTGTATTACTGAAGATACTAATAGTACAAGTTTACATACAAGTCTAAATTTTGAATTAGAAGAAGTAAGAACTATTAAAACCGATACTGTTCTTAATTTAAAAAGATATTTACAACGAAAAGGACTTTATAACGAAAAGCATTTATCATATAGGCATCAGAAAATATTTGATAAATTTAATTCTAATGTTGTTATTTTTATAGACACAACAAAAAGTGAAACCAATAAATTTTACAAAGCATCTGCAATATTAGGAGTTGAATAATCTATATTGAACACCTCTAAAAGTGGCGATTGTACAAGCCCAGACGGCACTTTCGCCATCAATACCGCTGCTAGGTCTATCGAAAAATTGGATTATCACTTGCCAGGTGGGCTAAATGCCGGCCAGTTAAATTGGTTCAACGATAGTAATTTTCCCGAACGAAAATTTATGGCCCAAGATTTGGTATGGTTTCTTTTGGACAACAACAAATCTGAAGATTCAATTATTTTTGTTCTAATGGCTGTTGATGCGTTGGTTAACGGCGGAACTGTTAATGTTGATGATAGGATAATAAATACGATAACCTTTCCTTGCCCCTCAGATGTTGTCGAAGAAGCAAACAAAGCAGATAACCCTATAGCTCAAAAGATTATGGACTCTTTTGGTAGCCAAGACGGTCCAGATTTGTTTTATTCAAATACAGACATTCCTCAAGACAATCCAGATGGTCATGTATTAGGACGGACAATACCGACTACGAACAGTCAAGGAAACATAGTGAGAATTAACATAGAACTAGACAACGACTTTTTAATTGATGCAACCGATCTCTCCATATTCGCAACAGTAATTCATGAAAATATTCATGCATTGATGTACTATCAATTGTCCAACGCTGGCATAACTATTGATAACCCAAACATAGACTATTCAATTTTGGCTAACGAATGGTCTAAGCACGTTGCCCATGTTCAGGCTGGTGTTCCTCAAGATGAAATCTTGACGGATTTGGCAATACAGCAACATCAGATAATGGGTGCTCTGGTTTTGGAAAGTGCCCAGATTATTCAAAATTATGGCAATTTAAAAGGGTATAATGTTAGTGATAATACCGCAGAAGCATTAGCCTGGGCTGGTCTACAAGACTCAGTCGCTTGGACACTTTTAGAAGAAATTGTAAAAGAGAATTATAAAAATATTATTGACGATGAAAGCACAGGTTTTGAAATTTTGGCAATCGGGTCCCCATGTAATTAGACCTTTTTTAGTTTCTACCTTTATAATGTTCAATCTTAATTTATCGAGTCAAGATTATAGCATAAAAGATGAAGGGTACTATACATTGATTGAAAAAGTAGTTTTAGAGGCAAAAATCATTGGTCCTGATGAACTTTACAAGTTAAATAACTATATAAAAAATGGAATATTAACCCAACAGGATAGTATAAATTATGTTCAGAACAAAAAAAATAGTATTCCGATTATATTTAAAATAACAAAAAATTCAGCCTTAAAAAAATTATTGGAAGAGTCACTTAAATTTGGTTTAAAGAGCTTAAATAAATATTTTACAGATGAAGAAGTTAAGTGTATTATTGATAATATTCCAGAGGAAAAATCACTCCAAAACAATTTTTCTAAGGAGAATTTTTTTACGGAACCCTATTCGAAAGGAAGGTTCGGACACTTTTTTTCTTCTCTTGTTTCAATAAAAGATAATGAATACTTACTATATCATTTTAACTTAAATAATAATATTTATGGTACAGAAGAGTTAATTGTTGTTGCGAAAATAGATGAAGGTTATAAAATTAAATATCGTATCAATTTCAACAGTTGGAATTTTGAATATTGAAATGCGAATTAGCCTACATATATTTAGTTTCAGTTGATTTAGGCGCAGAAAAAGCAAGAAAAGTAGCTGACGGAGTACTAGGAAGAGTTCGTGAAAAACTAGGATATTAATTATCAGCCTCAGAAAACCTCAAATATTATAAACCGACCACTAGGTCGGTTTTTTGTTTTAATTACTACTGAGTCCGTGGTAGTATTCCCGATTTGTAATGGCATTTTATCGACAAAGTGATTATTTAGTCCATTCTACACCTTTAATAATCAATAAACAAACCGAGTGGTTTGTAAAATCTCAGATAGCCTCAAACAGTTTTCCAGGTAACGGTCGTATAACACCTTTCATTTCCATAGTCAACAAGGTAGACGATGTTCTATAAATAGGCAGTTTACAATCTAAGGCTATACTATCTAAAATTTGCTTCCCGTTATTCTGTAAATAAGTGTAAATATTTTGTTCAATCTCATCTAATTCAATAAAAAGCTGTCTCTGAATTGTCTTATTTTGTTTCTCTGCTATATCCCAATCTAGTAAATAAATCAAATCTGCAGCCGAAGTCATTACATGTGCTTTTTGCTGCTTGATTAGGTTATTACAACCCAGACTGTATTTATCGGTAGTTCTACCTGGTACCGCAAAGACATCTCTATTATAACTATTGGCAATATCAGCGGTTACTAGACTACCACCTTTTTCAGCAGATTCAACTACAACCGTAGCTTCACTCACACCAGCAATTATTCTGTTGCGTTTTAAAAAATTTTCACGTTCGGGGTTACTGGTGCTCCAAAACTCAGTGTAGAATCCGCCATTCATTAAAACATCGGCTTGGTACTTGGCATGTACTTTTGGGTAGATTTGATTTAATCCGTGCGCCAAACAACCTATGGTTTGCAAACCGTGCTTGGTTGCTTCTTTTTGAATACAAATATCTACTCCGTACGCAAAACCACTAATTATAACTGGGTTCAATGGAGCTATTTCTTCAATAAACTGTTCACAAAAAGCAGTACCGTAGCTCGTAATATTACGAGTGCCTACAACACTAATCAATTTACGATCATGCAAATCAATATTTCCTTTCTGAAATAAAAGAATAGGCCCGTCTATACAATGTTTTAAATATTTAGGATAATCTTCATCTAGAAAGTAGGTACAGTTGATATCGTTTTTTAGCACATAGTTATATTCTGACTCGGCAGCTTCTAAATGCTCTAAGTCAAATAAATGTCTGATTGTATGGGTACCGATACCATCGATTTTTAAAAGATTTTGCTTTTTATCTTCGAAAATTGCGGATGGATTCCCACAATGTGAAATTAATTTCTTCGCGAGGATATCTCCGATATTTGGAACATGTTGTAACCGAAGTATTGCAACAAGTTCATCAGCAGTATGTTGTGTAGTTTTCATTTCTTGTTCACAAATAAGCGAAAAAAATATGTTAATAAAAAGTTACCGAAGGTGTTTTTATACCTCATTATTTTCTTCATATTTGTGATCCGATGGTTTTAGAACACTATATAAGCGATTTACTTTATAGGTACAACTGTGTTGTTGTTCCTGGATTTGGAGCATTCCTTACCCAAAAAAATTCTGCCAAAATAAACGTGGTTACCAATACGTTTAGTGCACCAAATAAATCTATTGTTTTCAATAGACAACTCATCTCTAATGATGGGCTTTTGGTTTCTTATGTATCAAGTGCAGAGAAGGTTTCTTATGAAACAGCATTGGTTGAAATTGAAAAACAAGTGAAAACTTGGCAAGAAGTTTTGATTCAAGAAACTTCTTTAAACCTTAAAAATATAGGTTCTTTAGCAAGAAACCAGGAAGATAAAATATTGTTTCAACCTGCAAATGAAACAAACTATTTAACCTCTTCATTCGGTCTTTCTAATTTTAACTCTATACCAGTAACTAGAGAAGTTCTAAAAGAAGAGATTGTAGAAATAGAAGAAAAAATACCGTTCGTTATTAGTCCTGAACGTAGAGAAACTAGAGGTTTTAGACCTTATTTAAAATATGCTGCTATTCTAATGTTAGCATTTTCTACAGGAATAACCGGTTATCGTGCATACCAACAAAAAAATACAAACGAGCAAGTTGCAAGACAAGATGCTGAAGAATTTGTAAACAAACAAATACAAGAAGCGACCTTCTTTGACTTATCGCCATTAGAATTACCAACGGTTACCGTTGAAGCTACTACAACTTCAACAGCAAAATCAACCATCAACAAAGATGAGGCAACACACTTTATTGTTGCCGGCGCTTTTAGGGTGAGAGGTAATGCCGATAGAAAAATTGAACAGCTTAAGGCAAACGGATTTAATGCCGGCTATTATGGCACGAATGCTTACGGACTTCACATGGTAACATTTGATAGTTACACCAATGCAAACGATGCTTTAAAAGCATTGCGTGAAATTAAACGTACGCAGTCTAAAGATGCTTGGTTATTAACCGAAAAATAAACCTACACACATTTTATTAGTACCCTTGATGCCCGTATCTTTGCGCAAAATTTCTAATTAATGGAAGCAAAGACTCCTGCAGCATCTCGTACTACAATGACCGATTTGGTTCTCCCAAGTGAGACCAACGCACTTCAAAATTTATTTGGGGGCGAACTATTGGCACGTATGGATCGTGCAGCGAGTATTGCGGCCGGTAGACATAGCCGTAGAATTACCGTTACAGCGTCTGTTAACCATGTAGCCTTTAACTTGGCAATTCCGCTTGGTAGTGTTGTTACTGTAGAAGCAGCCGTTTCTAGAGCATACAACACCTCTATGGAGGTCTATATAGATGTTTGGATAGAAGACCGCTACAGCGGCAAGAGCACTAAGGCAAATGAAGCTATCTATACCTTTGTTGCCGTTGATGAAACAGGTACACCAACTGAAGTTCCTGAACTAACGCCGGAAACTCCTCTAGAAATTACCCGTTTTGAAGGTGCATTACGTAGAAAACAGCTAAGTCTTGTTTTGGCAGGAAAAATGAAGCCTGATAATGCTACCGAGCTTAAAGCTTTGTTTACGAAGTAAATGGCTTTATCTTGTTCTTGAGGTGTCGTTCTCTATTGAGATTAATTATAAAAATGCAATCTAAGTGTAATGAAAAAATATTTTTATCCCACTAAGATGTATTTAATGGCGGTACTAATAAATATACTGCCATTTATTCTTTTAGGATTCATAATTAAACCTAAAGGGGAAGCTGGAATGTTTATTATATTAACATTAATTGCAGCAGGAATATGGTTAATAGCGTATTTACCTTATGTATTTATAGGTAGAATCAAGAGCAGAATTCTTGTTTTGACAACCTTCTTTTTACCTTCCATTTTAATGTTTGTATTTACTAAAATTTGGACTCATTTTACGGCATTTCATTTTGATGAATTAATACATTTTCTTTGGATACCATTAATACCGAATTTGATAGTCCAGGCTTTGTTTAGTTTTGGTTATAATAAATATGTCCTAAGAATAAAACAAAATCTTTAAATTAGAAAAAAAGAGTTAAGCGACCCAAGATATGGACTTGCAGCTGCCTGTGCAGGTTGGAAATCAAAAATGACCAAACCGTCACTATTACATTGTCTAAACTCAGGCGATGTTCCTTTAATTTTTGTTATTGAAAATTCACTAAAAGGAAAGTACGCTAGGTTAAGATAACGCAAAAATTTTTGCATATTCAAAACTTAACTAGCAACTACTTTCTGTTAAACCACCTCTCGGTACAAATCCTTTTCCAATTCTGACTGCTCTAAATCAACCTCAAAAGAAAGGTCCATTTCAATTTTGTTTGCATTATTCCAAATATAAAGTGCAGCCAGACCAATGCTTCCTATTATGAAAAAGGAGATAGAATATGCAATTAGTCCACCGTAGGCTAAAGTCAAACATATAGCTAAGAAAGCAACAAATACCACAATTGGTTTAAGAGACCAGTTTAAATTAAAACTTGGTGATTTAGCATTCTTCTCTAATTGATTTTGAGTAGACTCTGAATTTAAAGTGATCGTGTTGCTCATAATAGTTCCTTTTTACTAATTAATACAGTAAAATTCGGAAAAATTAATCAACCACCACTCACATAATAGCATGAAAATCAATATGATAACTCAGAATTAAAGAAATAATATTATTTAAATAACAGAAAAATAGTATTGATAAAATTAGCTACTAAAAATTGAAGTTATCGGGATCAGGACCTGAACGTTCTCCTGTTTCCAAGCCATCTATAAAAGTAATATCAGCTATAGACAACTCAAAATCAAAAATATCAGCATTAGATGCTATTCGATTGGCATGTACAGATTTTGGAATAGCAACAATACCTTTTTGAAGATTATAACGCAAAATAATCTGTGCAACACTCTTATTATACTTTTTAGCCAAGTCCGCACAAATATTTAATTCAAACACCTTACCCTGCATAAAAGGAGACCAAGACTCGTATTGAATTCCGTTCGAAGTACAAAAATTGATAAGGTCTTGCTGCACCAAGTACGGATGAAACTCCATTTGGTTGACCATAGGCACCACGGTACATTCGCTCATCAGATCTTCTAAGTGATGTTTTAGAAAATTACTAACTCCTATAGCCCTAATTTTCTTTTGAGCATACAGATGTTCTACAGCTCTCCAAGTATCTTTGTACTTATCTGCAACTGGCCAATGAATAAGGTATAAATCTAGGTAGTCGACACCCAAACGTTTTAAACTCGCATCAAAAGCTTTTAGTGTTTCATCATATCCTTGGTCAGCATTCCAAACTTTGGTAACCAAAAATATTTCACTTCTATCTATTCCGCTTTCGCGTATACCTTGCCCTACACCTTCTTCATTTTTATATGCTGCCGCAGTATCAATATGCCGATACCCTAATTGAAGTGCACTCTTTACCGCATCTACAACTTCTTGGTCATTATCTGATTGATAAGTTCCCAAACCTAAGTACGGCATCTTTACCCCGTTACTTAATTCAAAGCTTCCTTTTATATCTGATATAGTGTGTTTTTGACTCATGCTTATAAAGTTTTAAAGACGATACACCCAATCTTCTGGGTTAAGACGAGAGGTATCTTGGTATAGGTAGAATTTTAATCGGGTTTGTCCATTGTTCTTATTGGTGTAAACCACACCTAGCTCTTCTTTACTAGAAACTTTATCTCCTTTTTTGACATATAGTTCAGAAAGGTTGTAATAAGTACTAATGAAATTACCATGTTTAATTTGAACACCTTTATTACCGCCTGGTACAGCCAAAATAGCAATTACCTCACCTTCAAAAATGGCACGTGCTTTAGAACCCTCATCAGTTGCAATGATTACACCGTTGCTTTGGTGTTTAATTCCTGGATAAACAGGATCGGCATATACTCCGAATCCTTGACTTTTTATTCCCTTTTCAACTGGCCAAATCAATTTACCTTTATTTGCAGAGAAGTTATTTGCGATAACCGTAGCTTCGGGAGTTAACACAAATTTGCTTGAATTTTTGGTAGTACTTCCCGTTTTTTTATTGGAAGCGGCAATAGCACTTCTGATCAGTTTTTCAATTTGCTGATCTATTTTTCTAGATTCCTTCTTCTTCTTATCAATAGCACTAGTATACTTACTCTCGTTTTTACGAATAGTACCTAATAATGCTTTTTGTGTCTGTATTTCGGCAAATAATTGATTTTTTGCTTTTTTGTTTTGAGCCAACAAAACCTCTTTTACTTTACGCTCTTCGTTCAAGTCTGAATTTAACCGCGAAAGCTCTTCTGTTTTAGCTAATATTTGAGCTCCTTGCTCTTTTCTATAGTCAGTATATTGCTTCATATACTGAAGTCTTTTAAATGCCTGAAAAAAGCTTTCTGACGACAACAAGAACATCAACCTGTTTTGCTTGGATTTGTTCTGATATGACTTCTGTATCATTTTAGCATACTCGTCCTTTACTTCTTGCAGCTCATTCTTTAATTTCCCTATATTTCTGATGTTGGTATTGATCTGCCTGTTCAACAAGTTAGATTGTTGATTGGTAACACGAATTAATTGTTGGCGTACAGTAATCTTTTTATCCAATGCTTCCATCTGATCCAATACATTACCTTTCTCTTTTTTCTCAGCAAAAAGTAATCTGTTGATATCCCGTATTTCAGTCTGCAGTTGCTCACGTTTTTCCTCTAAAGCTTTTTGCTCACTGGTTTGCGCAAAGGCAGATACCGCAGTGAACAGCACTAATAGGAAAAGACCATATTTTAATTTGAATAACATCTGCTTACAACTCTATTTCATTAAACCCTTTTGGTATTGAATATGGAAAGTTAACTTTTACGTTCAATTCTAAATTTTTAAACTCCAGGTCAATCGTATTCATCTTATCCTTACTTATAGCCTTTACCATAATCTCATTAGGCAAAACTTCTTTATCTATACTTTGATAATTTTTATAGGTAATTTCTAACAAACGTTTGTCTGCAGGTTGGGATAATTGCTGCAAAGCCATTTTAAAATTTTTAGGCTCTATTTGAAATAAGGTTTTGTACAAAGTACCTTGCTGCTTTGGAGTAAGCCTATAATTATCTTCAGATATACCAATATTATACTTCTCATCTCTTAAATCTACTATCGCCTGACCGGTTAGTAAATTTTGTAGAATAGAAAAATCTACCTCGGTCCCAAGCAAATCACTTAAATATGAAAAATCACCATCAAAATATTCGTTTTGTAATTTGTTATAAAACGACACTCTATCTGGCGTGATGTATGCCTTTACAATACCTAATGGAGCACTCATCCAAATAGCTTTGTCTTTTTCCATTCGTAAGCTTACCGAAACACCTTGAGAAGATTCGCCATCGGAATAATTAATTTTAACCCTACCTGCTAATGTCTTAAATCCAGCTTCGTTCTGGTAATGCGCTTTTATCACCGATTTAGACGATAATTTTGCATCTACTGTACCTCCAGAAATCACCTTTGTACTTTTACAAGACGCCATAAAAACTACCGCGACCACTAGTAAAGCATATTTTATCTTCATCATATTTAAAAACTTCGTCATTTAAAATCCTGATTTAATTTTACTAAGGTACATATTTGCTTTAGACGTATTATTTGTCGCCGTATATGCATTTACCAATTCTTTATAAATAGCATTTTCTAAGTTAGCATCATCAACTATGTAGTCTAATGCCGTCTCTAGAATATCAATAGCATCTTCATATTTAAGCGCTTTATTTAAAGATGCTCCGTTGGCATAATAGAAATAAGGCTGAGAAGGGAAACGTTCCATTGCCTCTTCGGTTGTTTCAAGTAAAATATCATTGTCAGAACCCCCAGTAAGCAAGGTTTCAATTTTTGACTTATACCCTTCTACACCGTTTAAATCTTCAGAAGTTTCTGTTCTCTCTACATTTGCTACAGATACCACTATCTTTTGTTGTTTAGCAATGGAGTCGTTAATTTTCTGCTCTAAATACTTTTGTTTTTTTGACGTTTTAATTCCTTTTAAAACAGACTTTGCAGTAACGTAATCTGCGTTTAAAAAATAGATTTCTGCCAAATTACCTCTTAGTTCAACGTTGTTCCAAGGTAATTCTGTTTTCACCTCTTCTAGTACAGATTTTCTAGCATCAACGACATTAACGAGAGTTTCAGCATACCAGTAATTTTCCGGCTCTCCGTTCAATGCTTCTAAGGCATATTCTTGAGCAAGTATATATTGCTTATCATACAAATGAAACTTAGCAAGTTCAAAAGTAACAACTGTATTTTGCGGCTGTAGACGTTTACATTCTAAAAAGTAGGTAATGGCACGGTCATAATTTCTTATTCCCATTTGCTTTAATCCCTCGAAAAAATTCTCTTGAAAAGTATCAGAATATTCTTCTAGAAATACTTCAGCACTTTGTTCTACTTCTAATTCTTGATTTTCTTGTGCATAAGACTGCAAGGGCGTATTACAAACACCAACAAGCAAACCCAAAAAAATCAACTTCTTCATATGTAAAATTTAGAAATTACTTTACGCCGGTACTACCAAATCCGCCTTCGCCTCTTACGGTTTCAGACAGATTATCGACAAGGTTCCACTCAGCACGTTCATGCTTAGCAATGACCATTTGTGCAATACGTTCACCGTTTTCAACAACAAAATCTTCACTACCCAGATTTATCAATATCACTCCGACTTCTCCTCTATAATCAGCATCTATCGTGCCAGGTGCATTAAGTACTGTGACTCCTTTTTTAGCGGCAAGACCACTTCTAGGTCTTACTTGAGCTTCTATACCTACAGGCAACTCAATGAAAAGACCAGTTGGTATAATGGCTCTGCCTAAAGGTTGTAAAGTAACAGCTTCAGCAAGATTAGCTCTTAAGTCCATACCAGCAGAAGCATTTGTTTCGTAATGCGGTAAGTCGTGATTCGATTTATTTATGATTTTTATGTTCATCTATTTAAGTATAATTTTTTTAGATTCTGAAATTCCAATTTATAAACCAAGCCTAAGAACAATAGCAATAGCGGTATACCAACGAAAAGATTTCTATCAAAAATGTAAAATGATATTGCAGAAAACAAGATAGATACTACTAAATAAAAGATAATTTTTCTAAAGTTATACGGGATAGGATAATACATACGCCCGAAATAAAACGAAAGCAACATCATGGACCCGTAAGCCAATAAAGTTGCAACGGCAGATGCCATATATCCAAAATAAGGAATGAAAATTAAGTTTACGATTATAGTCAAAACCGCGCCAATCATGGATATATAAGCTCCGAATTTTGTACGATCGGTCACCTTATACCAAACGGATAAATTGTGATAGATACCTAAGAAAAAAGCCGCTAATAAAATTAATGGCACTACAGGCATCGCTTCCCAATACGCTTCATCGCGTACAAAAAGAACCTTCAACACATCAGAAAAAACTACTACTGCCAACAATATGATACTCCCTAATACTACAAAATAATTTGTTATCTGAGCATAAGCTTTCTGTGGATGCTTAGTGTCTGAATGGCTAAAAAAAAAGGGTTCAATACCCATTCTAAATGCAGTGGCAAATAACGTCATAAATACTGCTAATTTTACACAAGCCCCATACTTACCCACTTCATTACTAGCGATTTCTACAGGTAATATCTTCTCTAGTAAAATTTTATCCAATACTTCATTTACGGTAAATGCAATACCCGCTATCATTACTGGCATGGCATATTTTAGCATTCTCTTCCAAATTTCCATATCAAAAACATATGGTCTTCGTAGATAAACTCTTAACATTAAAACTAATGTGACAGCACTTGAAACCAAGTTAGAAATTAAGATGTATGAAATCTCAAAATCTGGTTTGTAGATAGAAACTAAGAAACCTGAACTATCTGTAGCTGCAATTTTGGGCAGAAAAATTAAGAAAAAGGAATTCAACCCTAAGTTTAAGACTACGTTTATCAACTTTACTATGGCATAACGCATAGGTCTTTCATTTGCTCTTAACCAAGCAAACGGAATAATAACTAACGCATCTAAAGCTAATATCCAAAAGACATAGCCTATATACTCATTTGATATTTCAAGAACATCGGATAACGAAGATTTAAACAAAAACCCAATAAGCATAAATAACAAAGTTGATCCCAAAATGGACAACAATGATGTCGAAACCACTCTTTTTTTATTTTCTGTATCCTTATAGAATCTAAAAAAGGCAGTCTCCATACCATACGCTAAGAAGACATTGAAAATAGCAAAATAAGCAAAAATCACCACGACTTCACCATATGAACCTGGCTTCATTACACCCGTATAAATAGGCACCAATATAACATTAAGCATCCTTGGCAAGACAGTTGCCAAGCCATAGATTGCAGTTTGTTTAAAAAGTTTTTTGAGTGGATTCAAGCACTATACATTCAGATTATAAAAGTACCTATTAAAAGCCTAGATACAAAGTTACTTCTCTGGTTCTCTTAATAATTTATTTTAATACAGTTTTAATAACCTCTAAGTTCAAGTCATAAGTGCAACACGAATATTTAAAACAGATGGGGCTAGCCCCATCTGTTTTAGGCTCAATATT